>JAFRSW010000001.1 GCA_017427385.1 Bacteroidales bacterium | reverse complement strand
ATTGGCGGCTGGGTTCCCCCGCAGAGGGACGTAAAAACCGCGGTTAGTTAGCGGGGGGACCGCCCCAAGGGGGTGGTGGGGTGAGCGAAGCGAACTCCCGAAGGGGGGATCCCAGCCGCCAATAAGGAGGCCAGAGTTTCCCGTTCGATGGCGCGGAACCCCGCTTCGCCGGCCGCTGCAAAAATCTCCGGAATCGAACGCCCCTCCCTCACCTCGATTTCCGTATCCAGATCTATAAATGCCATGGCCCCGGGCAGGTTTTCGGCCATTTTCCTGCCCGCAGCCTTCGCAGCAGCAGGGAACTCCCGAAGGGGGGAACCACCAAGCCCACAAAAAGAAGCGACAAGCCGCCCGATCGACGACTTGCCACAACCCATGAATCCTATGAGAGCCCAGACCGCCATCAGAACAACGTCGGCTCCTCGATAATCAGCTCCGGAATATCCTCCCCGGCAGGGGGCAGCACAATCTCCCCGGTAGGGAGCGCCAGCTCATCTTCCTCAGGCAGGATAACCTCGATGGGCTCCGCAGACAGATCCGTCGGCGCCTCGGGGATAGAATCCTCCGGCTTCACCAAAGGCTCGATGAACTCCACCTTCTTCACTGTCTCGCGGTCGTGGCACTTCTTGCCCTTCGCCGCGATGCCCTTCTTGCCAATCCACTCCTCTGCATCGATACACTCTGGCTCCTTGTGCGCGGACTTGCCGCCGAAGGTGCACTTGTACTGGGGATGCTTGTCGTCCGAGAGCGCCACCAGGTACGACTTCGGCGCATCGGAGATGAACAGCATAGGAGAATTGTCGCTCTCCACGAAGGAGAAACGCTTCACGTAGAAGGTCTTCGCCGCCCCGTCGTAATAGAGGCAGGTGAAGGTGAGGCCCGTATCCAGCTTCCGAATCTGCAGCACATCCCCCTGATACTTGTTCACAAGATCGAAGGAAGTGGTGTAGAACGTGCCGTTCTTGAAGATGGCGAGCACTTTGTCGTCGCCCTCGAACTGGCCGAGATACTGCCCGCGGCCATCCTCGTTAAGCTTCTGGATGTCGGCATCATACCATATATCCTTTCCGGCAATCGTAGAAACGCCCTTGCTCTTCAGCGTAATGCGGGCAATTGAATTCTTGCTCACCAGGTTGCCGCGTGCGGTCTTGCTCTTGATGGCAAGCTGGGCGAAATCGTACTCCAGCGAAGTCTTCTTGAGTTTCGGTTTCGGCCTTAAAGCTATCCGCACCGTCTCCGCCTCGCCGTTATGGTTCGCGGTGAACCACATTATCTGCGACCCGGCGGCGCCGGTGGTGATGTCGTATTCCTTGTCGCGGGTGATGGAGGTTATCGCGAAGCGCTTGGCATAATAGACGCTGGTCTTGCCCTCGCGGTAGATCACGTTGTAGATGGTGCGGTCGTCCCCGCGGTTGAAGATACCCACATAGAGCAGGTCCTTGCCGAAGAAGGCCTTGTCTTCCACCTTCGTGATGCGGTACTTGCCGTCCTTGCCTATGACTATTATCTCGGAAAGGTCGGAGCAGTCGCAGATGTAGGTGCCGTTGTCGTCGCGCTTGAGGCCGATTCCCACGAAGCCCTCCGCCAGGTTGGCGTAAAGCTTGGCGTTGTTGTTGATGACCTTGGTGGCGGCGATGGTCTCGAATCCGGTGAGTTCGGTGAGGCGCGGGAACGCCTTGCCGTACTTCTTCTTGAGGCCCTTGAACCATTCGATGGTGTAGCCGGTGATGTTGTCGATGTCGGCCTGCACGGCTGCCATCTGCTCTTCGAGCCCTGCGATCTTCTCCTCGATGGCCTTCACGTCGAAGCGGGAAATCTTGCGCACGGGCTTCTCGACCAGGCGGTCGATATCTTCCATGACGATGTCCCTGCGCAACTGCGCGCGGTACTCCTGCATCCTGGCGAGGATGGCTTCCTTCTGTGCCTCCCAGCTGGGGAAGCTCTTGTCTTCGAGCAGATGGTACACGCCCTCCTGGAAGAAGATGCGCTCGAGGCTGCTCCAGTGCCAGTCGTCTTCCAGGCCAGCCAGACGGATGCGGAGCTGCTGCTCCAGCAGGTCGCGGGTGTGGAAGGTGTCGTACTCGAGGATGTCGTGCACGGAGAGGAACTGGGGCTTGTTCTCCACGATCACGCAGGCGTTCGGATTGATGTTGGCCTCGCAGTCGGTGAAGGCGTAGAGTGCGTCGATGGTCTTGTCCGGCGACACGTCGTTGGGCAGATGGATGATGATGTTCACCTTGTCGGTGGTCATGTCCTCGATCTTCTTGATCTTGATCTTGCCCTTGTCCTTGGCCTTCAGGATGGAGTCTATGAGCATGTGCGTGGTCTTGCCGTAAGGGATTTCGGTGATGGCCACGGTGTTCTTGTCGAGCTTTTCAATGCGGGCGCGCACTTTGACGGTGCCGCCGCGCCTGCCCTGGTTATACTTGCTGCAGTCGGCAAAGCCGCCTGTGGGAAAGTCGGGATAGAGTTCGTAGGGCTTGCCTTCGAGGATGCGCACGGAGGCGTCCAGGAGCTCGTTGAAGTTGTGGGGGAGGATCTTGGAGGCCATACCCACGGCGATGCCCTCGGTGCCCTGCGCCAGCAGGAGAGGGAAGCGGACGGGGAGTTCCATCGGCTCCTTGTTGCGCCCGTCGTAGGAGTTCATCCAGTTGGTGATGTCCGGGTCGAAGACGACCTCCTTGGCGAACTTCGAGAGGCGTGCCTCGATGTATCGGGGAGCGGCGTTGGAGTCGCCGGTGAGGATGTTGCCCCAGTTACCCTGACAGTCTACGGTCAGGTTCTTCTGCCCGAGCTGCACGAGGGCTCCGAGGATGGACTGGTCGCCGTGCGGATGATACTGCATGGCCTGTCCCACGATGTTCGCGACCTTGGTGTAGTTTCCGTCGTCCATGCGGTACATTGCATGGAGCACGCGCCTCTGCACGGGCTTCAGGCCGTCCACGATGTGGGGGACGGCACGCTCCAGGATCACGTAGGAAGAATAGTCGAGGAACCAGTCTTTGAACATGCCCGAGAGCTTGTATTTCCGGCTGTCGCTCTCGAGGAGTCGGTTGAATTTGCCGCCGCCCTGGCCGTCTTCTTCCTCGGTCAGTTCTGCTTCTTCAATTTCCTGTTCTTCGAGTTCCTCGTTCTGTATATCTTCGTAGTCTTCGCTCATAACCGTTTAATTAGATTCCTTCGCTTCGCTCGGAATGACATTAATCTTCGTATCCAAATTTCCGGAGTTCCTTCCGGCTCTCGCGCCAGTCGGGATCCACCTTCACCAGCAGCTGCAGGAACACCTTCTTCTGGAAGAAATCCTCCATCTCGATGCGGGCGGCTGTGCCTGTCTTCTTGAGGGCCGCTCCGCCCTTGCCTATCAGGATGCCCTTCTGGGAATCCCGCATCACATAGATGATGGCGCCGATGTCGTAGCGCTCCTCGCCCTCCTTGAAACTCTCTATCTCCACCTGGCAGCAGTAGGGGATCTCATCCTTGTAGTTGAGGAGGATCTTCTCCCGGATGATCTCGGAGGCGAAGAAGCGGAGGTTCCTGTCGGTGAAAGTGTCCTTGTCGTACCAGGCGGGGGATTCCGGCAGGCGCTCTATCACCGCGTCCATGATGGCCTCCATGTTGAAGCCCTCCTGCGCGGATGCGGGGATGACTGTGGCGGCGGGCACTCTCTCCTGCCACCAGGCCATCAGCTCCTGCACCTTCTCCTGGCTGCTGATGTCTATCTTGTTGATGACGATGATCACCGGGCACTGCAGTTTGGAGAGCTTCTCCACGTACTCGGTGTTCTTGTCCGGCTTCTCCACCGTGTCGGTCACGTAGAGGATGACGTCCGCGTCGCCGATGGCGGTGTCCACGAAGTTCATCATGTTCTGCTGCAGGCGGTAGACGGGCTTGAGGATGCCGGGAGTGTCGGAATAAACTATCTGGAAATCCTCGCCGTTCACAATGCCCATGATGCGGTGGCGCGTGGTCTGGGCCTTGGCGGTGACTATGCACAGCTTTTCGCCCACCACACGGTTCATCAGCGTGCTCTTGCCGACGTTGGGGTTGCCTATTATGTTAACGAAACCGGATTTGTGCGCCATTACACGTATGCTCCCATTTTAAGGATGTTGATCTCTCCTTCTGTGAGATAGCGCCATTCGCCTTTCTTCAGGCCCTTCTTGGTGAGGCCGGCGAAGTAGACGCGGTCCAGGGTGCGGACCTCGCAGCCCACAGCCTCGAATATGCGGCGCACCACGCGGTTTTTGCCGGAGTGGATCTCGATGCCGAGCTTGCGCTTGTCTTCCGGGTCGATGAACTCCAGGGCGTCGGCGGCGATGGGACCGTCGCTGAGTTCCACGCCCGCGAGTATCTTCAGGCGATCTTCCTCGGTGAGGGGCTTGTTCAGCACCACCTGATAGATCTTCTTCTTGTCGTAGGAAGGATGGGTGAGGCGTTCGGATATCTCACCGTCGTTGGTGAACATCAGCACGCCCGTGGTGGCCTTGTCGAGCCGGCCGACGGGATACACCCTGTTGGGGCAGTTCTTGAGGAGATCCATGACGGTCTTGTCCGCATGGGGGTCGGAGGCGGTGGTGACGAAGCCCTTCGGCTTGTTCATCACGATGTAGACCTTGGCCTCTCCACGGAGCGTCTCTCCATTGAACTTGACCACGTCCTTGAGGATGTTGACCTTGGTGCCGAGTTCGGTTACCACCTCTCCGTTCACTGTAACCACGCCGGCCTGGATCATGGTGTCGGCCTCGCGGCGGGAGCATACTCCCGAATTGGCGATGAACTTGTTGAGGCGGATCTCTTCCTTAACCTGGCTGGGTGCGGAATCGAAATCGCTTATCTGGGCCTTAGGGCTGGCCGCGATCATGCGGTTGATGCCCTCGTTGGATGCTTTGTTGAAGCTGCCGGCGGTGTTGCGCCTGGCGCCGTATGCGGGCTTCTGCCCGTAGGTCTTGCGCTCGCCATAGCTCTTGCGTTCGCTGTAGCTCTTGCGCTCTCCATACTGGCGTCCTTCGCCCTGGCGGCGTTCTCCGTACGGCTTGTGCTCGCCGTAGGACTTGTGTTCTCCATAGTTGTTGCGTGTACCGCGGTCTCCGTATGCCTTGTGTTCGCCATAAGACTTATGTTCGCCATAGGACTTGCGTTCACCGTACTGGCGGCGTTCACCGTTTTCGGGGCGATCGGAACGTTCGCGGCGGTCCGACGTGCTGTACGCGGGCCTTCCCTGTGCCGAAGCCGACCTTCTCGGCCTGAGCTTGCGACCATCTTTGCTGAAATCTGTCATTGTCTTTGAATGTTTGCACACCCACGACTCACGTCGCGGATTTGTGCGGTTGACTATTGTAATGTATAAATGTATGTAATAGTGCCCTCCTGCATGGCAGGGGCATCTATCTTCTGATCGAAATGCGCTTTCATCGCGGCGGCTCGCGCCTCGGCGATCAGCTTGGTGCTGGAAATGGTGGTGCCGTCGTCCACTATGGCCTTCTTCACGTTGCCGTAGTTGTCTACCCAGATCTTCATCACTATCCTGCCGCTCTCCTGGAAATCGTTGCTGGGCTTGATGAGGGTGGACTTGTTGACCTTGCGGCCTTCCAGATGGGCGTTGGCCACGCCTTCGGTCTTGGCGCCCTCGGCGTTTCCGGTGGCCTGGCCGGCGCGGAAGTCGGAGGATGCCTCTCGGGCGGTGTGAGGGGAGGTGATGGAGGTATCCTTCTTGGCCATGCCGGGGAATGCTGCCCGGGGATCCAGCTTGGGCTCCTCCTGCCTCGGGGGTTCAGGTGTTTCCACGTCGCCGAAGTTATCCGGCTTTGCGGCGGGGGTGAGGTTCTCCGCCAGGCTCTCGTTGGGGGATTCGCTCTTCTGCACGAACTCCACATCCTTCTCCAGGTCGACATCCTCGCCCACGGGCTCGCGCCCGTAGTAGGTCTTCATCTCGAATTCCTGGTCTTCGGTGTAGTCCACGAGGAAGGAGCTCTCCTCCGGCGGGGGATAGATGTATTTCAGCCCCGAGAAAGACACTACGCACAGAGCCGCGGCGTGCAGCAGCACCGTGAGCACGATGCCGGTCACCTTCGACTTGTCTTCTGTGCGTTTCCTTTCGCGGAGATACTCTTTCATATGCTATTCCGGTTGTGTTGCGAGTATGACCTTGTAGTGGTTGCGCTTGGCGATGTTCATCACCTGCACTATCTCGCCGATGGGAACGCTCTCATCGGAATAGATGCTGAAAGTAGGATCCTCTTCGTTCTGGAGGAGGCCCACCAGATCGTCTTCGACCTGGGCGAGGTTGTTCTCCGCCAGCTCGTTGCCGTTGATGTGGTAGGTGTAGTTGCCGGTGCCCCAGTCTTTGATGCTCACGCTCACGGTGGGCTTTGCGCTCACCTGGCCGGTGCTCTTGGGAAGCAGGAGCTTGAGGGCGTTGGGGTTGATGAGGGTGGACGTCACCAGGAAGAATATGAGCAGCAGGAACACGATGTCGGTCATGCTCGACATCGAGAACGAAGCGTCCGCCCTGGTTGTTCTCTTGATTGCCATTATTCTTCTATTTTAACTGTGGCTGCGGATTCGGGATCGTTGAGCACGTCCATGAAGCCGATGGTGGCGTTCTCCATGGTGAAGACCACGTCGGAGATCTTGGAGGTGAGGTAGTTGTATCCGAAATATGCGAGGATACCCACGATCAGACCGCCTACGGTGGTGATCATGGCCTCGTAGATACCTCCGGAGAGGAGGGTGATGTCGATGTTGTTACCGGCGTTGGCCATGTTGAAGAATGCCCTCACCATACCGAGCACGGTTCCGAGGAATCCGATCATCGGGGCGCCGCCCGCGATTGCCGCGAGGATGGGAAGACCCTTCTCCAGGCGTGCAACCTCGAGGTTGCCTGTGTTCTCGACCGCGGTCTGGATGTCGCTCAGCGGCCTGCCTATGCGCTCGAGGCCCTTCTCCACCAGACGTGCGGTAGGATTGTCGTACTTGCCGCAGAGAGTGATGGCGGACTTGGTCTTGCCGTCGTGGATGTAGTCGCGGATGTCGTCGATGAAGTTACGGTCGACCTTGGAAGCGCGGCTGATCTGCACGAGTTTCTTTCCGAAGATGTAGATTGCAATTACGGAGAGCAGGAGGAGGACTATCATCAGCCATCCGCCCTTCATCGCCATATCGATGAGAGAGTAAGACATCTCCTGCGGAACCGGAGCGGCCTGCACGGCATTCAGCGTATCGGCCTGGAGTAAAGTAAAGAGCATAATTCCCATTAGTTATAATATATCATGCAAATATAATCAAAAAATCGGTTGAAAAAGCCTTGGTCCGGCCCTTTTTTAGACCTTGGATGCCAATGGTTTAAAAGTCGTACAGATTCAGGCCGGTTTCCTGATCGAAACGGCGGCCGATGCCGGTGAGGCCGTAGTCTTCCAGGAAGAGTTCGCAGGCGCCGTTGACTGTGGCGGTGAGGAGATGCCCGCCGATGCAGGAATAGTCGCTGCGGCTGGCGGTCATGTGCAGGTGCAGATACACCTTTCCATCCTTCTCGGAGATGTTCCCGGTCAGCGAACAGACCTCCATCTGCTCGGCGAAAGTCTTGTCCACGTACTGCTTGGTGGCGGGGTTGAGGAAGCGGAACGTGGCTTCTTTGATGGCCGCGAGCCCGCTGACGCTGCCGGAGCGTATACCCTTTTCGGCGCAGAAGGCGGCCAGCGAGGCGGTGATTTCCTGATGATTGTCGATGCTGAGGATGAACCTGCGCCCGGAGGCTTCGCGGTACTTGTAGGGCACCCGGGCCTTGAAAATCGCCTTGTGGATGCGGCCCTCGCCGATAAGCGGGGCATGGGCGGTATCCGGGCCGAAAACGACCATCTCTCCAGCTTTGAGGGTTATGGTTTCTTCCACCGGATCATCGTAAAAGAGGATATCCTTTTCCCTGTCCATGCAGCCGACGGGCTTGAGGCAGGCGGACACCGGCTTGATGCCGAAGGTTTCCGGGCCGGAGAGGGGCACCTGCACGTCGATATAGCTTTCGTGGGCCTCCAGACGGGCGGCGGACGGGGTCTTGAGATCCGCGTCCACGATATTCACCCAAAGATTCTTGCCATCGATGACATGGGTGCCGACGGGCATCTTGGAGAGGTCGTTGGCCTTCATGAATTCAAGTGCCTTCAGCACATAAGGATTGCAGTCGTAGGGAGTTGCCATGTCATGTGGGTTTTAGCGTATGACCTGGGTGAAAACAGGGGCCTTGCCGTCTTCGGCGAGCACATAAATCTTGAGCGTGCCTGCCGGGGGAAGGGGTGCATCCGCCTTCTGACGGGGCTGGTCCTTGGCCGTGAAGATGTACTCTGTGCCGCCGGGGACGCTGCGGGCCGCAACCTCCTCCGCCTTGGCATTCAGCATCGGATATCCGTCCACCGCTGCATCGAAAATGGCGGCTTCCTCCTCGCTGGCCGAGTGGAGTGCCGGAAAAGGCTCGAGAGGGGTGATGTCTCCCTCCAGGAATCCGTTCTCTTTCAGGAAGCGGTCGAGCTCGGCCGGTGCCGCATCGATGCGCGCGGTCCTCACGCCGTAGCCGGGGAGGATTTCCGCCGAGGTGAGCTTCTCTGCTAGGGCACGGCTGGCGGAGTCGATGCCGCCGCTGCCGAAGGTGCAGAAGGGCACTATCTTCTTGCCGCTGAAATCAACGTTTTCCAGCACGGTGAACACGGGCGTGGCATACACTCCGAACCAGATGGGGAAGCCCAGGAAGATGACGTCGTAGGATTGGATATCCGCCTTGATGGGCTGGATTTCCGGGAGGATGCCCCCGTCCAGCTCCTTCTTGCCGCGCTCGATGGTTGCCATGAAATCCCCGTCGTAGGGGGTTACGGGCACGATAGCCTCGATGTCCGCGCCGAGTTTGCCGGCAATCTCTTCTGCCACGGCCTTCGTGGTGCCGTTCTGGGAATAGTAAAGTACAAGTGCTTTCATTTCAGATTTCTTGTTTGCGCAGGACGCCGCCATCAGCACCGCCAACGCCAGAATCAGGATTCGTTTCATATTTACAAAGATACTGAAAAAAATCGTTTACATGAATATGCCTCTCAGGGGCCTGTATGGCATATTTGTGTAAAAAAAGTCCCTAAAAAGCGCGGTTTTTTTACGAAACAATGCATTTTAGGGGGATTTTTGTAAAAACGTTTCTAATCGTTTAGTATTCCACTTTCGACAAGAAGAGGGCGTGGCCGGGGACGGATTCGCCGGCCAAGGAACGGTTGGGCCCTTTGCTTTTCGCGGATGGGTTGTCGGCCGGCAGAATCAATCCGGCGAAGTCGTCAATCGAGCGTTTGCCGCGGCCGACTTCGATCAGCGTTCCCACTATGGCCCGCACCATATTCCGCAGAAACCTGTCGGCAGATATGCGGAAATACCAGTACCTGGATTCCTTCGCTTCGCTCGGAATGACAGTGCGAAACCCCGGCACATACGGCTTCCAATAGGCCTCGAACACCGTACAGACAGAAGTCTTGTTATCCGCCCCGACCTTCTCGAAACAGGAAAAATCATGCGTCCCGACCAACAACCCGGCGGCGGAATTCATCGCCTCGAAATCCAGCCCGGGATACCCGCACTGCCACGAAAAAGCCTCCACGAACGGATCCTTGCACCTATGCAGGAAATACGTGTATTCCCGCCTCACGGCATCGAAGCGCGGATGGAAATCCGCCCCGGCCGGAGCCACGCAAGAAACCACCACGGAGCGGGGCAGGATGGCATTTAATTTGTAGCGAAAATCATCTGCCGCAAGGCCCTCGGGGCCGTCGAAACACGCAACGTAACCAATAGCGTTCACGCCTGTGTCCGTACGCCCCGCCCCGATCACGGGAACCTCGCCTCCAAGAAGCTTTCCAAGGGCATCTTCGAGGCACTCCTGCACGCTCGGGTCGGAGGGTTGGCGCTGCCAGCCGCAGAAGCCGGCACCGGCGTATGAAAGTACGATGGAATAACGCATATGATGCAAATTTATTAAAATATATGGAAAGTGTAAATATCAAGGAACTCAACGACCGCATCCAGAAAGAAAGCGGCTTCGTGGATATCCTTTCTCTCGAGATGGGCAAGGTCATCGTGGGCCAGAAGCACCTGGTGGAAAACCTGATGATAGCCCTCCTCGCCAACGGACACATCCTTCTCGAAGGCGTGCCCGGCCTCGCAAAAACCCTGGCGATCAGCACCCTCAGCAAGGCGGTGAACGCCAAGTTCAACCGCATCCAGTTCACTCCGGACCTCCTCCCTGCCGACGTGGTGGGCACCCTCATCTACTCGCAGAAGAAGGAGAGTTTCGAGGTGCGCAAGGGCCCCGTCTTCGCCAACTTCGTGCTGGCAGATGAAATCAACCGCGCCCCCGCGAAAGTGCAGTCCGCTCTGCTGGAAGCCATGCAGGAAAGGCAGGTAACCATCGGCGACAGCACCTATAAGCTGCCGGAACCCTTCCTCGTGATGGCCACCCAGAACCCTATCGAGCAGGAGGGAACCTATCCTCTGCCCGAGGCCCAGGTGGACCGATTCATGCTGAAGGTGGTGGTGGATTATCCGAAGAAGGAGGAGGAGAAGCTCATCATCCGCATGAACAACTGCGGCGAGTTCCCCCAGCCCAGCCCCGTGGTGAACCCCGACGACATCGTCCGTGCCCGCGAAGTGGTTCGCGAGGTCTACATGGACGAAAAGATAGAGCGTTACATCGTGGACATCGTCTACGCCACCCGCACCCCCGAAGAATACGGCCTGAAGGGCCTCAAGGACCTCATTTCCTACGGAGGATCCCCCCGCGCCAGCATCAGCCTGAGCGCCGCCGCGAAGGCCTACGCGTTCATCAAGCGCAGGGGCTACGTGATTCCGGAAGATGTGCGCGCGGTCTGCCCCGAGGTGCTGCGTCACCGCATCGGCCTCACCTATGAGGCGGAGGCGGAGAATGTGACCACCGAAGAGATAATCTCCCAGGTAATCAATGCAGTGGTAGTGCCGTAATGGCCAGGGACGCAACAGAACTCCTGAAGAAGGTCCGGAAGATAGAAATCCGCACCAAGGCTCTCTCGCACCAGATATTCGCGGGGGAGTACCACTCCGCATTCAAGGGGCGCGGCATGGCCTTCAGCGAGGTGCGCGAATACCAGTACGGGGACGATGTGCGCAACATGGACTGGAATGTTACCGCCCGCATGCGCGCACCCTATATAAAGGTATTCGAGGAGGAGCGCGAGATGACGGTGGTGCTGCTGGTGGACGTGAGCCGTTCCGGCCTGTTCGGCACGCAGACCCGCACCAAGCGCGAGCTGCTCGCGGAGATCGCGGCAGTGCTGAGCTTCAGCGCCATCCTCAATAACGACAAGGTCGGCGCCCTCTTCTTCAGCGACCGCGTAGAGAAGTTCATCCCTCCGAAAAAGGGGCGCAGCCATCTCCTCCATATAATAAGGGAGATGCTGGAGCTTGAGCCGCAGTCGGACGGCACCGACATCGGCGCGGCCCTCCAGTTCCTCACCGGTGCCATCAAGAAGAAGTGCACCGCCTTCCTGCTCAGCGACATGCTGGATGCGGATGCCGCCGGTCATCCCCGCTACGAGGATGCCCTGAAGGTGGCGGCGGGCAGGCACGATCTCTCCGTAATCAAGGTCTTCGACCCCCGCGAACGCACGCTGGCGCCGGTAGGACTGATAAACATAAAAGACAGTGAGACAGGGCGTTCCGCCTGGGTGAATACCGACAGCTCCACCGTGCGCAGCCGGTACTCCCGCTGGTTCTCGGACCTTGCCCGGAGCGAGGAGCAGCTGTTCAACAGATATAAAGTGGATCACGTGGATATTGCCACCGACTCCGATTATGTGAAGGGCCTCATGGCCCTGTTTGCCAAGAGATGAAGATACTGAGTATCATATTGATAGCTTTGCTGGAACTGGTTCCCAAAGGCCCCGCCTTCCTGAACCAGCTGCAGAAAAGGGATTCCATACTTGTGGCGGACCAGGTGGAGTACGGCTTCGTGCTGGACACCGTGCATGCGTTCACCGTTTTCAAGATGCCGGAGTTCAAGGACGCCGACAACGAAGCCATCCCCATCGTGCGCGGATGGCAGCTGGATACCACCAACATTTCGCTCCGCAATATGACATTTACCCTGAAGGGCAGCATCATCCTTGCGCCCTTCGAGGAAGGGACATACAATCTGCCGGACCTGCATATCCTGCGGGCTGCGGGTACCCAGGTGGATACCCTGGTGTTCGAAGGAGTGCAGATGGAAGTGAAATCCATGCCCGTCGACACCTCCACCTTCGTGCCCCACGACATCAAGGCCCAGATACGTTACCCGCTGACTTTCAGCGAGCTGCTGCCGTGGATAGGGGGCGGCCTCCTGCTGGCAGGAGCGGTTGCGGCACTGGTGTGGTGGCTCCGCAGGCGCCATAGGGAAAAGGAGGAAGAGAAACGCCGCGAGCCCGCACACATCACGGCTCTGCGGAATCTGGACAAGTTCCGCGGCAACAAGTTCTGGGCTCCCGACAAGCAGAAAGGTTTCTATTCCGGCGTCACCGACACGCTCAAGACCTACATGGAGGCCCGGTTCGGGGTGGATGCCCCGGAGATGACCACGGCCGAGCTGTTCGATGCCCTGAAATCTGAAAAAGACATCACCCCGGAGGATTACGGCGACACCAAGGAACTCTTCGAAATCGCCGACTTCGTGAAGTTCGCCAAGCATTCCGCCCCGGACGATTATAATGCGAAGGTAGTGCCTGTGGCGGTGCGCTTCGTGACCGATACCTACCAGACCGCGCTTGAGGAGGAGCCGAAGGAAGATGTTCTTTGAGTATCCCAAACTCCTCTGGCTGCTGGCCGTGCCGGTGCTGCTCATCGCCCACTATCTGTGGCAGGAACTGAGCGGCAGGCGCCCGCACATGCGGGTGTCGGCATCGGCCCCCTGGCTGGCCGGAGGCGGCAGCGTCCTGGCGTGGATCAGGCATCTCCCCTTCATCCTCCGCATCGCGGCGATTTGCCTGATAATAGTGGCGCTGGCCCGGCCACGCTCATCTACCGAAACCGAAAAGATTGATACAGAGGGGATTGACATCGTGCTGGCGATGGACGTTTCGACTTCTATGCTGGCCCGGGACTTCGAGCCCGACCGCATCAGCGCAGCCAAGGACATAGCCATCGAGTTCATCGCCCAGCGGCCTTCGGACCGCATGGGAATAGTGGTGTTCGCAGGGGAGAGCTACACCCAGTGCCCCCTGACTACCGACCGGCCCACGCTCATCAACCTCATGAAGGATGTGCAGACGGACCTCATTGAGGATGGTACCGCCATTGGCAACGGCCTGGCGACCGCGGTGGCGCGCATGAAGGATTCGGATGCCAAGAGCCGGGTGATAATCCTGCTGACCGACGGTGTGAACAACACAGGAGAGATAGCTCCCGCCACGGCCGCCGAGATAGCCAAGACCTACGGCATCCGCGTCTACACCATAGGTATAGGCACTCGCGGTGAGGCCCCTTATCCGGTGATGACGGCCTGGGGGGTGGAGCTCCGCAAGATGCCTGTGGAGATAGATGAGGACCTGCTGAAAAATATCGCAGAGTCCACCGGAGGGCGGTATTTCCGCGCCACCGACAACACCAAGCTGGCGGAAATCTATTCCGAAATCAACCAGATGGAGAAGGTTCGCACCACCGTGGACAGTTTCCCGGTTTATAAAGAATTGTTCGGCAAATATGCTGTTTGGGCGCTGGTCTGCCTGCTGCTCGAACTTGCGTTGCGCCTGTTTATTAGGAGGATGCCGTAATGCTGATATTTGCCAATCATCAATATCTGTTCTTGTTGCTGCTGGTGCCGCTGATGCCCCTGCTCTACGGGCTGATGCGCCGGCTGCGCAAGGAGCGCATCCGCCGCTTTGGGGACGAAGCCCTGGTGAAGCAGTTAATGCCTTCCTGGTCCGGTTCCAAGGGCTGGGTGAGGCTGGTGCTGTTCGATCTGGCTTTCGCATTCTTCATAATCGGCCTCGCCAGGCCGCAGATAGGCGCCAAACTGCAGGAGCGTGAGACCAAGAGTGCGGAGATCATGATATGCCTGGACGTATCCAACTCCATGCTGGCGAAGGACTACTCCCCGAACCGTCTGGAGCGCGCCAAACTGGCCATTTCCCGCATCACCGACAAGTTGCAGGACGACCGCATAGGCCTCATAATCTTTGCGGGCAGTTCCTTCGTTCAGCTGCCCATCACCAACGACTACGTGTCGGCCAAGATGTTCCTGAACAGCATCAGCACCGAATCCGTGCCCGTGCAGGGAACGGCCATCGGCGACGCCATCCTCACCGCCGCGCGCAGTTTCAGCGCCCAGAGCGAGAAGAGCCGGGCGATAATAGTGATTACCGACGGCGAGAACCACGAAGATGACCCGGTCGAGGCCGCAAAGCAGGCCGCTGAGCTCGGTATAAGGATATATACAATAGGCGTAGGTTCGCTGCGTGGGGAACCCATTCCCCTGGACGGCGACCTGATGAAGGATAAGGATGGGAACATCGTGGTCACGCATCTGGATGAGGAAACGCTCCAGAAGATAGCTGCCGCCGGAAACGGTGCATATGTGCACGCCGGCAACGAGGAATTCGGCCTGAATCCCATCATCAATGACCTCAAGCGCCTGGAAGATGAAACTTTCAACTCCATGGTGTTCGAGGAGTTCGATGAACAATACATGTATTTCTTTGCCGTGGCGCTGGCGCTGCTGGTGATAGAGATGCTGATTGGCGAAAGGCGTTGGAAAAGGAGGATGTTCTGATGAGAAGGATACTATGCATATTGCTGATACTCAGTGCGCTGCCTCTGTCCGCCCAGGTAGACAGGAAGGAGGTCCGTGCCGGCAACCGCAAGTTCAACAAGGGGGATTTCAAGAACTCTGAGATAGATTACCGCCGTGCCGTGGTGAAGGATTCGCTTTCGGTGGCGGGGGAGTACAATCTGGCATCCACCCTCTACCGTCAAGAGAATTACGACGAGGCCGGCAAGGCCCTGGAAACCGTCAAGGACGTTGCCGCTGCGGACGCCCACGCGGCCGACTATTACTATAATCTGGGCGACGTGGCCCTGCAGAAGAAGGATTACGGTGCAGCCGTGAATGCCTTCCGCGAGTCGCTGCTCCGGAATCCGGGAGACCTGGACGCCAAGGAAAACTACATCTATGCCAAGAAGATGCTGAAAAACCAGCAGGGCGGCGGTGAAGGCAAGCAGGATCAGAATCAGGACCAAAACCAGGACCAGCAGAATCAGGATCAACAGCAGGATCAGCAGCAACAGCAAAACCAGCCCGACCAGCAGGATCAAGACCAGCAGCAACAGGACCAGGATCAGCAGCCGCAGATTTCTCCCCAGCAGGCCCAGCAGATGCTTCAGGCCGTGCAGGCAAAGGAGAAGGAGACCCAGGACAAGGTGAACAAGCAGAAGGCGGCGGTGCTGCAGTCCCGGCAGAAAGAAAAGAATTGGTAGTATGAAAAGACTCTCTATTATATTGGTGTCCATCCTCGTGGCGGCGAGCCTCCATGCGCAGAGCATTAAGGTGGAGGCGCCGAACCTCGTGGGGGCGGATGAACAGTTCAACGTGAGTTTCTCGGTGGAAGGCGAGCATGCACCCAGCGAGTTCGAGTGGGAACCCGGGGACGGATTCCGTCTGGTCTGGGGTCCGCAGAAGGGCACATCCACATCCATCAGCATAGTCAACGGCAAGCGCTCCAAGAGCG
Organism: Bacteroidales bacterium; assembly: GCA_017427385.1. GTDB lineage: Bacteria > Bacteroidota > Bacteroidia > Bacteroidales > UBA932 > Cryptobacteroides. Next base: position 66,012 of record JAFRSW010000001.1, on the reverse strand, counting down.
TCACCAACTCCTATACCTATGTGCTGATGCCCTCGCGCACCGGCACCTTCACCCTTCCGGGGGCGACAGCGACCATCCAGGGAAAGAAGGTCAGCAGCCGCAGTTTCTCCATCGAGGTCGTGGCCGGCAACGCTTCCAGGAACAACTCCGGCGCGGCGGCATCTTCCGGGAACTCCGCCGCCCGGCAGCAGCAGGCCACAGGCAACATATCCTCGGACGACATCTACATGCGCCTGATAGTCAATAAGACGCGTGCGGTGGTGGGAGAAGGCATCTCCGCCACCCTCAAACTCTACCAGAGGGTTAACGTGCAGGGCTTCGAGGATGCCCGCTTCCCCTCGTTCAACGGCTTCTGGAGCCAGGAACTGCAGGCGCCGTCCAGCATAGAGTTCAAGCGTGAGAACGTGGGCGGGGAGATCTTCAACACCGCCGTCCTGCGCAGCTGGAACCTCATCCCGCAGAAGGCGGGAGATGTTACCATCGAGCCGGCCGAGCTGGTGTGCCTGGTGAACGTACGGGCGGCCACATCATCTTCCGGAAGCATCTTCGACAGCTTCTTCCAGGATAACTATCGCACTGTGCGTAAGCGTGTTACGACGCAGCCGGTAACCCTGCACATTTCCGCCCTTCCCGCCGGCGCTCCGGCCTCGTTCGGAGGTGGGGTCGGCAAGTTCGACATGAAGGCGGAACTCACCAGGGATTCGCTGAAGACGCACGATGCCGCCTCGCTGAAGGTGACGATCTCCGGCACCGGCAACCTGGCGCTGCTGACGGCGCCCAAGGTATCCTTCCCTCCGGATTTCGAGGTCTACGACATGAAATCCACCGACTCCGGCCGCAGCCGCGTGTTCGAATATCCTTTCATCCCCCGCAGCCATGGGGAGTTTGAGATCGGGCCGGTGGAGTACAGCTACTACGATATTTCTTCCGGCAGATACGTGACTCTGACTTCCGGCCCTCTGATGCTCACGGTAGCACGCGGGGCGGAGCTGGAAAGTGCCGTGCCTGCCGGCGGACAGCTCGTGCAGACCAGGAGGGATGTGAAGGATCTCGGCAGCGATATCCGCTTCATTTCCAGCAAGTTGCCCTCTCTCTCCAGCACCGGCCGCTTCTTTGTGTGGTCGCCCTTGTTCTGGGGTCTGGCAGCGTTCCTGCTCCTGGCCGCCGCCGCGGTCTGGTTCATACTCCGCAGGCGCGCTGCACTCCGTGCCGATGTGGCCGGCAGCCGCAACCGCGCTGCCACCAAGATGGCCCGCAAGCGCCTGGCACAGGCAGGTGAATTCCTCCAGAAGAACCTCTACACCGCTTTCTACGAGGAGTTGCACAAGACCCTGCTGGGCTTCATTTCCGATAAGCTCAACATGGACGCCACCGACATGAGCAAGGAGAATATCTCCGCCCGCCTCTGTTCGGAGGGCGTTTCCGAGGGCCTGGCGGCGGATTTCTCCGCCCTGCTGGATGCCTGCGAGTATGCCCGCTATGCGCCAGACGCCGGGCATGATGCCATGAACAGCCATTACGAGAGTGCAGTCTCGGTGATTTCTGCGATAGATTCTTCCATGAAAAAGAAAAAGACTTCCGGTGGCGCTGCCGTGCTTGCGCTGCTGCTGATGTTCGTACCTTTCGGCGGCCATGCGGCGGATGCTTATCTGGATTCGCTCTGGAATGCCGGCGTCGCAGCCTATACCGACGGCCGCTGGCAGGATGCATCCCAGGCCTGGGCTGCCATCGAGAATGTGGGGATGGCATCTCCCGAACTCTACTGCAACCTCGGAGATGCGTACTTCCGGCAGAGCATGCTGGCGGACGCCATCCTGTATTATTCCCGTGCCCTGAAGCTGGATCCATCCTTTGCCGATGCACGCTACAATCTGGAATTCGCGCGTTCGCTCACTCAGGACAGGATTGATTCCGTGCCCGAGTTCTTCCTGCGGTCGTGGATGCGGAAGCTTTGCTGGATGCTGCCTTCGGACGCCTGGGCGTGGATTTCGCTGGCGCTGCTGGCGGCGGTTCTGGCCCTGGCGCTGCTGTTCCTGCTCGGACGTGTTTCCGCGGCACGCCGCTGGGGATTTTTCGGCGGGCTGGCAGTCCTGGTGCTGATGGTTTTCGCTTTGATTTTTGCCGCTTGGCAGAAGCGGGATTACGTCCGTGCGGACGATGCTGTGGTGATGCGTCCGGTGGTGCCGGTGAAGAGTGCGCCCTCGGGAGCGGACACCAAAGATTTGTTCATCCTGCACGAGGGTACCTGTGTTGAGGTTTTGGACAGTGTTGGGGACTGGTGCAACGTGAAGCTTTCCGACGGGCGTGAGGGCTGGCTGAAAAAGGATGGAATCAGCATTATTTAATGTGGATAAATTGTTGATAATGTTTGTTTATTGAGGAATTCTTTCTATATTTGCAGCGCAATATGCCCTCTACCGGGAAATTGACAGTTTAGTTTGTAGTTAAATTTTTTAGTTAACTAAATAAAAAAAAGTATGAAAAAGTTTTTCGCAATTGCTGCCGCTATTCTGATCAGCGTTGCTTCCTTCGCACAGGAAACCAACCGCGATGAGAACGGTAATCTCAAGTTCGGTGGCTATGAAACCAACGGTTTCTGGGACAACTGGGTCGTTGGTTTGGGTTGGAATCTTCCTACCACCACCACTACTCCCCTCTACATCCCCAAGACTCTCGGCCAGATAGGTAACTTCACCGAGATGTTCCCCGGTGGTGTCGAGCTTTTCGCCCTTAAGTGGATCGATCCTTGCTATGGTGTCCGTTTCGGCTGGACTGGCATGCAGACCGTCGCTCCCGAAGAGGATGTTAAGAAGAATCTCAACTATGCACACGTAGACATTCTCTGGAATATCTGCAATGCATGGTGGGGCTACAAGGAAGGAAGGAAATTCGAAGTTTCCCCTTACTTCTCCCTCGCGCCTTTCATGAGGGCTGGCAAGACCCTCGGTGCCGGCGCAGGTGCAGGTATTTTTGCAGACTTCGCCCTTGGAACTGAGTGGGCTCTCTTCGCAGACCTTGGTGGAATCCTGTCCGATGGCAATCTCCTTGGCCACGCTGGTGACACCTACAACTACTGGAAACTCGAACTCGGTATCGCCAAGAGCTTTGGCAAGACCAACTGGACCCGCACTGCCACCACCGCTGCTGCCGCTGCTGCTGCTATTGCTGCTGCAAAGGCCGCTCAGGATGCTGCTGAGGCAAAGGTCGCCGGCGCTCAGAAGACTGCTGATGAGGCTCAGGCTGCTGCAAAGAATGCACAGGATGAGGCAAAGCAGCTGGTTGACGAAGCTAAGAAGGCTGCCGGCAGCAACATCGATGGTCTCTTCGACGAGCCCGTCGTGGTTTACTTCCAGATTGGCCAGAGCACTCTCTCCAAGGCTGAGAAGGCACACGCCGAATATGCTATCAAGAACATCATCGCCCGTGGCGAGAACGTTAAGTTCACCCTCAACGGTAGCGCTGATACCGGAACCGGTTCCAAGGCTCGCAACAAGCAGCTCTCCAAGCAGCGTGCACAGACCGTCTACAACCTCGTTGACGAACTCGGCGTAAGCCGCGAGAACATCACCGTGGTCGAGTGGGATGGCACCGAGAGGTTTGCTACTCCTGAGCTCAACCGTGCTGTCATCATTGAGAAGCAGTAATATTAACGGTCAGATGAAAAAAGCCAGCCCCCGGGCTGGCTTTTTTTAGGTAAAATATGCAGCAAATCAGAAATATAGCTATCATTGCCCATGTAGACCATGGCAAGACCACACTGGTAGACCGCATGATCTATCAGGCCAATCTTGTACGTCAGCCGGAAAACCTTGGGCAACTCATTCTGGACAGTAATGATCTTGAGCGCGAGCGTGGCATCACCATCCTCGCCAAGAACGTTTCGGTCACATATAAGGACGTGAAGATAAACATCATCGACACGCCCGGGCACAGCGATTTCGGCGGTGAGGTCGAGCGCGTGCTCAATATGGCGGACGGAGTGCTGCTGCTGGTGGATGCCTTCGAGGGCTGCATGCCCCAGACGCGTTTCGTTCTGCAGAAGGCCCTCCAGATGGGCAAGAAGGCCATAGTTGTAATCAATAAGGTAGACAAGCCCAACTGCCGTCCGGACGAGGTTCAGGAAGAGGTCTTCGACCTCATGTTCAACCTGGACGCCACCGAGGAGCAGCTGGATTTCAAGACCGTTTACGGATCCGCCAAGCAGGGCTGGATGTCACTGGACTGGCACAAGCCTACCCACGACATCACTCCTCTTCTGGATGTGATCCTGGAGGAGGTGCCCGCGCCCGCAGTGGTGGAGGGTACTCCGCAGATGCTTATATCCTCCCTGGAGTATTCCCCCTACGTGGGGCGTATTGCAGTCGGGAAGATCACCCGCGGGTCGCTCCGCACCGGCCAGCAGATCAGCCTCTGCAAGCGTTACGATGTGGTGCAGAAGCACAAGATCAAGCAGCTGATGACCTTCGAGGGCCTGGGCAAGGCTAATGTGGACGAGGTCGGATGCGGCGATATCTGCGCAGTGGTCGGAATCGAAGGCTTCGAGATCGGGGATACCATCGCGGACCTGGAGAATCCTGAGGCTCTGCCGCCCATCGCCGTGGACGAGCCTACCATGAGCATGCTCTTCACCATCAACAACTCTCCCTTCTTCGGCAAGGACGGCAAGTACGTGACCTCCCGTCACATCAAGGACCGCCTCGAGAAGGAGCTGGAGAAGAACCTTGCGCTTCGCGTCAAACCCGGCCTGGGCGCGGATTCCTTCGTTGTCTACGGCCGCGGCGTGCTGCACCTTTCGGTGCTGATCGAGACCATGCGCCGTGAGGGCTTCGAACTCCAGGTAGGCCAGCCGAAGGTGCTGGACAAGACCATAGGCGGCCAGCGCTGCGAGCCTATCGAAGAGATGAGCATCGAGGTGCCCGAGGAGTTTGTGGGCGCCGCTATCGAGATATCTACCCGCCGCAAGGGCGCGCTCCTGCGCATGGAGCCCCGCGGGGACAGGACCCTGCTCGAGTTCGAGATTCCTACCCGCGGCCTGATGGGCCTGCGCAGCAACCTTCTCACCGCTACCCAGGGCGAAGCCATCGTGGCCTACCGCTTCAAGGATTATCAGCCCTACAAGGGCGAGATCGAGCACCGGAACAACGGTTCGCTGGTGTCGCTGGAGACGGGGGAGGCGAAGGCTTATTCCATGAACAAGCTGCTGGACCGCGGCCGCTTCTTCGTGGAGCCCGGCGAGGAGATCTATGCCGGACAGGTAGTAGGCGAACACACGCGCGAGCGCGACCTTAATATAAATATATGCAAGGCCAAGCAGCTCACCAACGTGCGCGCCGCCGGCTCGGACGAGAAGATACTTCTGCCTCCGGCCATCAAGTTCTCGCTGGAAGAGGCCCTGGAGTATATCCAGGAGGATGAACTCGTGGAGGTGACGCCGCATTATATGCGTATCCGCAAGATTTTGCTCGACCCTTTGGCGCGCAAAAGAAATAGTGATATCGCTGATTGATAATAGAAAAAAAATTTGTACCTTTGCAACCCTTTGTTATACCCTTAATAGGATTGGCACAAGGCGGTACACAGTTTAACTGGCGTGCCGACGGAAAGTTCTTTGGCAATTCCGGCAACTCGGAGATTATCGATGCGGATCTCGAGGTGGATGTGCATGTGGAAAGAGCTTCGCGCTTTTTCGGCGTGGACGCCGCTGTAACGGGCTGGGTGAAAGTGCTTTGCGACAGATGTCTCGAAGAGCTGGAACTCCCCGTGGATACGGGATTCAAACTGAGCGTCAAATTCGGCGAGAATGCAGAGACGGCCGACGCGGGCGACAGGGAAATCGTAATGATTCCCGATGGCTCTTCGGAGCTGGACCTCGCGCAGTTCGTCTACGACTATACCTGCATTTCGCTGCCGATGAGAAGGGTTCATCCCGAAGGGGAGTGCAATCCGGACGCCCTGCGGTATCTGAGTTCGGAGGAAACTGCAGACGCGGCACCCGCAGCCGGGAGCCCGTTTGCAGCGCTGAAGGACATTTTGAAATAACAAATAATAAAATATAGTACAATGGCACATCCGAAACACAAACTTTCAAAGCAGCGCAGGGACAAGCGTCGTACTCACGATTTCGCTCCTGTTCCCACCCTTGCTACCTGCCCTAACTGCGGCGCAACCGTAATGTATCACAGGGTATGTCCTGAGTGCGGTTACTACCGCGGACGTCAGATTATCGTCAAGGACGCTCAGTAAGATCTTGGGGCCTCTTAGTTCAACGGATAGAACGGAGGTTTCCTAAACCTTAAATACAGGTTCGATTCCTGTAGAGGCTACGAAAATTGCCAGCCAAGCGGCTGGCATTTTCGTTTAACGCCTCTACAGGAATCTGGGCGGCTGTGCCGCCCGATTGTCCTATTAGGGGCTCTGCCCCTAATGTCCTTCTGTGGGGGCCCTGCCCCCAAAACCCCCGCGGCTCCTTGCTCCCGTATTTTGCCCTGGCAAAATACCCGCATCGCCGGGCACGCTGAGGCGTGCCTTCGGCGGTTCGCCTGACGGCTCAGAGAGCCCTGCATCTCCTCTCGGGCCGCTCTTCAGCCACGTTTTAGGCCGTTATTTGTGGATGAAGTGATGGTTTTTGGCCTTTCATCCACATTTTGGGGGCTATTTTGTGGATGAAATGCGTTGCCTTACCCGCTGGAAGTGCCTGGGAGGCCGAAATGCCGGTAAGGTCCCCGGCATGAAATTGGACCTTACCCGGCGCGGACCAGCATTCGCATCGTTTTCTGGGAAAAAGTAGTATCTTTGTTTGGAAACCAAAGAAATAATCCTGTTATGAAGATCGATCATTACTGGTGGCATTATATTCCGTTATCAGTATTGGCCATATTTCTGCTGCTCCTGTATCTGCAACCATATGCGGGCATGTGGTTGCTACTGTTATTGCGGTGGTTTGTAGTGGCAATGGTTATTTGGGCCATAGTCGCCATTCTCCGTAGTCTGGTGGTGATAGGAGGATCCCATAAAACAGCGATTTCTATTTATACCGGTGTTATTGTAGTTGCTATTCTGGGGTTTCTGCTTCTCACGGTACCTGCCAAGAAATGCAATCCGGATAAAATGGCCAGGCATTATGAAAAACAAGGAGCGGGAATAGAAGAATTGGTGGCTTTTACCCAAGCCGCTTTAAATGAAGGGCAGACTATGTTGCTCGAATTTGGGCATGGCAAAGTGACGTCATTCCACACGGCTAAAAATGGTGGTTGGAACGTTTCTGATTCACTTAAAACAGTGTTAATGAGTGAGGTGGGCCTGGATGAAGAAGAGCTTCAATCTATAAAGAAAAAACTTAAGGACATAGGATGCATACGGATTGAAACACATTTCCCTGAGTATTGCAATATTGGATACAAGCGTGTTGGGATGGGGATGTATTTATATAGGGTTTATTTATCCCCGATGAATGACGAACAACGTCAGGAAGCACTGTCCGACTATCACCTGATTCCTTATAACGACCATGTGGCCTTCATGTTTCGTGGTGGCGCCGCAGGGCCAGATACATTTTCGAAAGATGTCAAGGAGGAGTTTCTAAAAAAGCAGGAGGCCAAATGATCTCCTGTTAATTTTGCCCCAAGACTACGTGGTGGATGTTTACCTTTCGGTGAGGCTCGAGGCGGGGACTTTGCACTTAGCGAATTACCTCATCCGTACCACGTTTTATTATCTCGTCACAAAGGTAGCAATTATTATCTAAACCACAAAACCAGTCGTATTGCTGGCGCTCTGTGGGATGGGTAATGATTTGCCCGGCATCTTGCGTTTTTGAAAATAATAATTTATTTTTGTAACATGGTAACAGAAACGCAATCAGTAAATGCCACAACTGTCAGCCCTGCAGACAGCTCAATGTGGATTGCAACTTCCGCCCGCGGGCTCGTGCGGGTGGGGAAGAATGGCAAAGCTTTCAATTACTCAGTCGAAAAGGGGGACTTTGCATGCAACAATGTTGTTGCCCTATCCTTTGATAATGAGGGTGTTCTATGGATAAAAGACGCAGAAGGCGCCGTTTATTCTTACACCTCTTTTTCCGGTTTTGTAAAGCAGACCGGGCTGCCTCAAAGTGTGGCTGATGCCCTGTCTGCACCTGTTACAAAAGAAGAAACCGTTGTGGAGAAGCCTGCTCTGGAGCCGCTCCAGCGCCCTTGGTATGGCTCGTGGTGGATGCCGGCACTTGCGATTCTGTTCTTTGCTTTGTTCATCTGGCAATTTCTCAGGAACAGGCGCAATGTTACAAAATCACCTGCCGTTCCCGCAACGCAGCCAATTGCTGACAAAGCTGTTACCTCGCCTCTTCCGGACCCCGTTGTTCCAGCCAAATCAGCCGCGCCGGCAGAAAAACCGGCTGAAATCAGCCCGCGTCTTGCCAAAACAACCGCGCCGGCAGAAAAGCCGGAGGAATCCCGCCCGCGCGTAAGCGACGGTGAGTTTGCCGCCAAAGTGCTGGAAATCATAAAGGCAAACTTCACAAATCCGGACTTCGGAGTGGAAGATGTGGCTGCCGCCCTCGGCATGAGCCGCGTGCATCTGAACCGCAAGCTTAAGGCAGAAAACAGTCCATCCCCATCTGATATTATCAAAAAGATGAGGATGGATCTTGCTGCCGGAATGCTGAAGGAGGGATCTGCAAGCATCAGCGAGATCGCTTCCAGATGCGGCTTTTCTTCAGCCTCCTATTTTTCCAGCGCATTCAAGGAGTACTTTGGAGTCGCTCCTGCCGCGTATGGTAAATAACTACTTGTAAATCTGCTTGAAAGCCTTGCCGCGCCAGTCTTCGGGGATCTTTGCTCCGAGGATGTCTGCAATGATGGCCGCGGTGTCGTACTGCATCATGGGTGCGGTCACTTCGTAACCGGCCTTGATCTTCTTGCCATAGACGATGAAGGGGGTTTCGAGCTCCAGCAGGGTGAACTTGCCGTGGCCCTTGCCCTTTCCGCCATGGTCGGCAGACATGATGATCACCGTGTCGTCCATGATACCGGCATCCTTGATGGCCTGTATGATCATGCCGACGCCCTTGTCCAGAGTCCTCTGGCATTCCATGTATTCGGGGCTGTACCAGCCTTTGGAGTGGCCCACATGGTCCAGTATGCCGTAGTAGAAGGTGAAGAAGAAAGGCTTCTTCTCCTTAATGTAGTTCACTGCCAGTTTGGTGTACTCTTCCACGGGGATGTTGTTGCTGCCGTATGTGCCGATGTAGTAGTTGTAGTTCACCGCATTGGTGTCGCATACCGCGCCCACGCCGTTCCAGTCGTACACTATTCCCATCTCTGCATTCGGGAACTGCTCGCGGAGGATGGTGTAGATGGTGGGAGGAATGCCGTGGCCGTTGTCCGAAGTGGAGGGGATGGTGCCGTGGGTGGAATTCCACTTGTCGAATCCGTGCATCTCGGTGGGTATGCCCATGAACATGGTGGCCCAGTTGATAGCGGATGCGGAAGGCATGGCCGAACGCTTGGTGAGGGTCCAGCTGCCGTTGTCCATGAGAAACTTGATGTTGGGCAGTTCGGACATGTCCGCCTGGCGTATGCCTTCGGCGGCCCATCCGTCTATGCCGATCATCACAACATGCTTGGCCTTCTTGCGGGCCGCGTCGGAGTCCAGGGCGCTGATGCAGCAAAGGGCGATCAGCAGGAGAGCTAGTCTTTTCATATTAGAAGATGTAGTTGAGGCCGATGTTGATACCAAGTCCGGTGCCGTCGTTGGGGTCCAGGCACTTACCGAATTCGAAGTTGATGTTGAAGTTCTGGTTCATGATCACATGCAGGCCGATACCGGCGCTGAAGTGGAGTTTCTGCTCAACATCGTTGTAGAAGTCTTTTGCCAGGTAGTTGGTGGTAGTGTTGTTGCCCTTGTCGGTCACGATGCTCACGGAAGAGATGTCCGTGGCGAGTTTCTTCATGGCGTCGGCATTATAAGGCTTCACGATCATACCCATGTCGAAGAACGGGTTGGTGGCAAGAGTCCAGTTCTGGTTGATCCAGCGGAACTTTGCAAAGCTCCAGCGGAACTCCGTGTTCGCCCATGCGTAGCTGTTGCCCTGCAGGCGGTTGTTGATGGTGCCTCGGAGGGTGCAGGTGGATCCCAGGCCTTCGGTGTTGATCTGCTTCATGTTGATGCTCTGGATGGTCTGGAGCATGTAGTAAGGAGCATTTCCTGCAATCAGCCCCTGGAATGCCAGGTGGGCGCCGAAGGTGAGTTTATCCTGGATGACAGGGAAGAACTGCTTGAAGTGGACGGCCAGCTTGAGGTAGGAATTGTTATGCTTCGAGATGATGTCGGGAGAGCCGAACATGTAGACCTCGAGGTTGGTGCCGCGCGTAGGATTGTTCTCGTGGTCGCGGGTGTCATAGACTACGCCGGCCTTGAATTCGAGGTGCTGCCCGCCATTCTTCTCGGCTTCGGGAATGATGCCGTTCTTGACATAGAGGTCGTATAGCGAGACATCGAATATATCTCCGCTCAGGCCCTTGTTCTCGGCATGTCCGGTCTTGATGTTCCAGTAGGTGATGCCTCCGGCCCAGCCCCAGTTGCCGCCGATCTCGCCCTGCAAGCAGGTCTGGATGCGGAAAATATCGCGGCGCATGAGGTAGAAGCCCTGTCCTTCGGGGAAATATCCGAAATCCTTGCTGTCGGCGGTGATCCTGTCGAGCGCCGGCACATAAACCGAATTGGCTCCGTTGAAACCGTAGAAACTCGTGGTTTTGTTTCCGAACCAGGAGATGGCTCCGGAGATGCGGATACCGGGCACCAGATACTTGCTGTCGAAGAAGCTATGCAGAACGGTGTTGCCCTTTGAATACTTGGAAATCTCCACATTGGCCTTCCACACGTATTCGGGATATGTCGAGCCGTCACCATACCAATAGATGTCGGACAGCGCGCCATAGTGCCATCCGAGGTCTGAAGAATAGCCTATTGCGGGGAGGGGGCCGAAGTTCAGACCGGTTTTGGCGACTTCTCCCTGTGCAGATGCAGAAAACGCTGCCGCGCAGAGAAGAATGATAGTGATAATCCTTTTCATGAAATAGTGTTAATGATTTAACATACAAATTTAGAAAAAATACTTCGTATATTTGTAAGTTATATGAAAACTGCACCTATAATCGCCGCCGTACTTCTGGTCTCCTGTGCCCGCGTTCAGGCGCCTGAGGAGTCTGCTTTGCTGCGCACCGTCCCTTCCAGGGCGGTTGCGGTGATGCATTTCAACAGGTGTGAGCCGGCGCTGGAGTTCCTCCTGGACTCCACATCGGTATTCAGGCAGTTGGATTATGGCCGTCTGGGGGATGAGGAGATGATCCTCTCCTACGATTACAGTGCAGGGCTGATTCCCCTCCTGGCGGTGGATGCGGGCCGCGCGGGCGCTGACACGTCTGCCGCAGTGCGCAAGGTGCTGCAACAGGCGGAGGAGCTGAAACTGAATCCCCTCTACACCGCCGACCTGCTTCCCAAACGGGCGGCAGTGCTGCTCAGCCCGTCCAGGGCCGCCATCGACGAGGCCCTGATGCACATCGAATCCGGGGCGTCCGTGCTGGATGCGGCGGATTTCGCGGGAGCGTCCGCACTTGCCGACGGCACGGCCGGCAACATCATCCTCAAAAACAAGAGCGCAGGACGCTGGCTGCCGGCAAAGATGCTGAAGGGTCAGGTGGAACGCCGGGAGATGGTAAAGTTCGTGAGCGGTGCCTCCCAGTGGACTGTGCTGAGTTTCAGGGACTTGAGCCGTCGGGGTATTACTGTACAATGCTTCACCGGAGGCAAGCGCAAGTACCTTGCTGAGATGTTCGGCGGGCTGCCGGCGGGGGAGAGCAAACTCGCCTTGGCGGTGCCGGATACGGCACATTACATAGTGGACCTGCCCCTGAAAGACTGGAAGCAGTATAGCGAGGCCTGGAAGGATTGCCTGGATGCCCGGGCGGAACTGTCGAAGTACAAAGGCCGCCTCGCGGGGCTTAAGAAGCGCTTCGGCAAGAGCCCCGACGCCTGGCTGGCGGAGATGGCCCCCCGCGAAATCGCCCTGGTGCGCTGGGAATCCCACGAAGTGCTGCTTCTTCGCAGTGGCCACAAACGCAAGGGCGACGTGGCGGAAAACCCTTATCCGGGCTTTATCCCCGCCATATTCGGAGAAGCCTTCCGCATCGCGGATGATTCCTGCACGGCTGTTCGCGATGGCTGGACGCTGTTCGGCTCTGCCGACGATATAGCCGCCTGGGGCGATGCCGTGCGCACCGGAGCGCTGAAGGGTATGCCCCGGAGCGCAAAGTTTTACATGAAAAACAACGCCGTCTGCATGGCTGCGGATGGCAAAAACATATCGATGGATGTCAACTGAATTGGAATACAAGTCCGTAAACAAGCTCTTTGAAAAGAGTTTCAAGGAGCATTGGGAAAGGGAAGCCCTGTCCAACTATCAGGGCCGGACGGTCACATACCGCGAGCTTGCCGAGCGTATCGCCATGCTGCATATTTGCTTCGAGCAGTGCGGTTTGCAGAGGGGAGACAAGGTCGCCCTCTGCTCGCGCAACCAGGCCAACTGGGGAGTCTGCTTCCTTGCTGCGCTCACATACGGTGCGGTGCCGGTACCCATCCTTCATGAATTCAAGTCCGCAAATGTGCATTACCTTGTGAACCACTCCGAATCCAAGGTTCTGTTTGTGGGTGAGACCGAGTGGGAAGGGCTTTCCGAGGCCGAGATGCCCGGATTGTCGGTGGTGGTGCTGATGAATAACTTCAATTTCCTCTATGCCAGGAACGAATCCCTGTCGGCGGTTCGCGATAATATTACCAGGACTTTCAACGAAAAGTACCCGGATGGCTTCAAGCCGGAGGATATCAGTTATTACGAAGACAGCCCCGAAGAACTCGCGCTCATCAACTACACATCCGGCACTTCCGGATTCTCGAAGGGCGTGATGCTGCCATACAGGTCGCTCTACACCAATCTCAACCTGGCATTTACCGCCGAGCCGCAGATGAGCTGTGCTTCGGAAGTGGTGGCCATGCTGCCTTCCGCCCACATGTACGGCCTGATGTTCGAACTGCTCTACGAGATGGTCATTGGCGCCCATGTGCACTTCCTCACACGCCTGCCCAGCCCCAAGATCATAATGAAGGCCTTCCAGGAGATACATCCGGATATCATCATCGCTGTGCCGCTGATCATGGAGAAGGTCTATAAAACCCAGCTCAAGCCAATCGCCGACCGCACAAGGACCATGATGTATGTGCCGCTGCTGGGGCAGTCTATTCAGAAAAAGATACGCGACGGGCTCATCAGCGCCTTCGGCGGCCGTTTCGAGGAGGTCATCCTCGGCGGAGCGGCGTTCAATCCGGAGGTCGAGGACTTCCTGCGCAGGATCCATTTCCCCTTCACGGTAGGCTACGGCATGACCGAATGCGGCCCTATCATCACCTACGAAAAATGGTTCCGCACGCGCCGCTATTCCTGCGGCAAGGCCATCCCTGGGTGCGAAATCCGCATCGATTCCGCCAATCCGCACAAGATTCCCGGAGAAGTGCAGATCAAGGGCGGAAACGTGTTCCTGGGCTACTATAAGAACAGGGAAGAAACCCGCAAGTGCTTCACCAACGACGGCTGGTTCAAGACGGGAGATATGGGAATCATGGATTCTGAAGGTTATCTATATCTGCGCGGCCGTTCCAAGTGCATGATCCTTGGCGCGAATGGTCAGAACGTGTATCCCGAGGAGCTGGAGGCGGTTATCAACAACGCATCCTATGTAGTAGATTCGCTGGTGGTCGAGGATGCCGGAGGTCTCACCGCACTTATCTATCCGGACTATCAGCAGGGGCAGAACGACGGCATGGACCGCGAACAGCTGGAACATCGCCTTGTGGAAAGCCTGCCGGAGTTCAACAAGCTCCTGCCCGCCTATGCACAGCTCAAGAAGATAGAAGTGATGCCCGAAGACTTCGAGCGCACCCCCAAGAAGAGTATCAAACGTTACCTTTATCAGAGAAACAAATGAACAAGTTCGACGACAAGTATATAAGGATGGCCAAGATATGGGCTACCAATTCCTACTGCAAGCGTCGCCAGGTTGGTGCGCTTCTGGTGAAGGACAAAATGATCATTTCCGACGGCTATAACGGCACTCCCTCTGGCTTCGAAAACGAATGTGAGGATGGAAATGTTACAAAACCTTATGTCCTTCATGCGGAAGCGAATGCTATCACTAAGGTTGCCAAATCCGGCAATTCGTCCGCCGGGGCCACGCTTTATGTGACGGCTTCTCCCTGCATAGAGTGCTCCAAACTGATAATCCAGTCGGGTATCACTCGCGTGGTATACAGTGAGGATTATAGACTGGACGACGGCATCAAACTGCTCCGCCGTGCCGGGATCGAGGTCGAAAAAGTTGACGTAGAATGAGAAAGTATTCATCGGTGCTGGTAGCGTTGCTGGGGGTGCTTGTAGGCGCCCTCGCGGTGCTCACGTTCCAGAAGGCCCAGGAGAACAAGCGCCTTCTGCGCACTGAGTACAGGGACTGGCGCAAACTCAACCTCGTGCTGCAGTCGTTGGATGAGCACTATGTAGATACGGTAGACCGCAAGTCGGTCACCGATGCTGCAATCACTGCCGCCCTGGGCGCCCTGGATCCGCATTCCGTTTACATGCCTCCGGCTGTCCTGGAGGAATCCGAGACCGAGCTTGCCGGCAATTTCGACGGCATAGGCATACAGTTCAACGTCCCCAACGACACGGCCATAGTGCTGGAGGTTATTCCCGGAGGGCCATCCGAAAAGATAGGTCTCCAGCCGGGTGACCGCATACTCAAGGTGGATGAGAAGAATATCGCCGGCGTGAAGTTCCCTCAGGACAGCATGGTTCGCAAGATGCGCGGCCCGTCCGGTTCCAAGGTAACCATCACCGTGCTCCGCGATGGCGAAACCGTGCCGTTCGAAATCACCCGCGGCAAGATTCCCGTGAACAGCCTCGACGCAGCTTTCATGGTGAATGACACTACCGGTTACCTTCGCTTGAGCAAGTTTGCCAGAACCACCCATGAAGAAGTCCTCCAGGCGAGTGAAAAGCTGGTTAAACAGGGAATGAAGAGGCTGATCTTCGACCTTCGCGACAACGGCGGCGGATTCTTCGACCAGTCTTTCCTCCTTGCGGACATGTTCCTTCCCAAGGGCGCAGGCATAGTTTATCTCGAAGGCCGCGCACAGCCGCGTCAGGATTTCAACGCCACCGGGAAAGGTAAACTGCAGGATGTGGACCTGGTAGTGCTGATAAACGAGAACTCGGCATCTTCCAGCGAGATATTCGCAGGTGCGATCCAGGACAATGACCGTGGCATCATAGTAGGCCGCCGTTCATTCGGCAAGGGCCTGGTGCAGGAACCGCTCTATTTCAACGATGGCAGCGGCCTGCGTATCACGGTCGCACGTTACCATACCCCTTCCGGCCGCTGCATTCAGAAGCCCTATTCCAGCAGCGAAGACTACGCCTACGACCTTTACTACCGCTACCGCGACGGCGAGATGCTCAGTGCGGACAGCGTGAAGGTGGATAAGAGTGAGGAGTACCACACTGTCGGCGGGCGCACTGTCTACGGCGGGGGCGGAATAGTGCCGGACGTGTTCGTGCCCATTGACACCACGCGAGCCTCCGACTTCTATCTGGCCTGCAACAAGAAGGCGACTGCGATGCGCTTCGCCTCAGCGTATTTCGATTCCCACAAGGCCGAGTTACAGAAGATAGACGATTACAAGAAACTGGAGCGCTACCTCGCTTCAGTCGGCTTGGAAGGCAGATTCCTCGCTTTCGCGGCATCCAGGGACGGCCTTCGCCCCAAATCCGCGGCCGAATGGGCATCGGAAAGGGAATACATGATGACTGCGGTGCGGGCCCTTGTAGGCCGGTACTCGAAGCTCGGCGACGATGCTTTCTACCATATCTATCTTGCAATAGACAATGTTTATGCGGCAGCAGTTGCCGCCCAGGGAGTGACTGACTAACCATATAATTATATGAAAATGGACGGACGCCGCGAAAGCGGCAATGTAGAAGACCGCAGAAGAATGAGCGGCGGCGCTGCAACCGGGCTGGGGCTCGGCGGAGTTTTGATTGTAGGCCTTATCACCCTCCTTATGGGCGGGGACCTCGGAGACGTGATTCAGAATGTTTCCAATTCCGGAGGCCTTGGCACTCAGACAACAGAAGTTACCCGTGAATTCACTGCCGAAGAACAGGCCCTCGCCAAGTTTTCCAGCCAGATACTGGCCAGCACGGAAGATGTGTGGACGGCTTATTTCAAGTCTGCAAAACTCGGTGCATACCGCGCACCGAAACTGGTGCTTTACACCAATGCGACAGCCACAGGCTGCGGCACCGGCCAGGCTGCCATGGGCCCCTTCTACTGCTCCGCAGACCAGACAGTCTACATAGACCTGAGTTTCTTCACTTCCATGAAGAAACAGCTTGGTGCCGATGGCGACTTCGCCTATGCCTACGTTATCGCCCATGAAGTCGGGCATCATGTGCAGAACCTTCTTGGAATACTTGGCCAGGTGAACCAGCAAAGGTCCCGTGCAAGCAAGACCGACGCCAACAGACTCAGCGTCCGGCTCGAACTCCAGGCGGATTTCTTCGCTGGCGTGTGGGCCCATTACGAGAAGCAGATGTTCAGTTCCATAGAGAAGGGCGACCTGGAAGAAGCCCTGAACTGCGCATCCGTAATCGGCGACGACTACATCCAGAAGCGCTCCCAGGGCTATGTCGTGGAGGAATCCTTCACCCATGGCACTGCAGCCCAGCGTAACCGCTGGCTGAAGAAGGGTATGGATACGGGAGACATCTCCCAGGGAGATACCTTCAGCCTGAAGGACAGCCAGCTTTAGTATCTGAACAGCGATGCCGGGACGTGGAAGTCGGGTTCCGGCGTGTGCGGATTTATCAGCGAATACCAGCGTATATCGTCCGGAGTAACTGCTTCGGCGCGGTATAATCCAATGATGAACGATCCGTCCTCCTGGAGCACTCCTGCTTCTTTAAGAAAGTCCACAGTGAAGCTTACATCCACCCTGTAGCCGCCTTCGTGCGGCTTTCCGCTTGCTACCAGCCCTGAATTCCATCCATAGTCGAATTGGCGATAGTAGGAATTCTTGTAATCCATCACCTTGCCACGAGGATCTATTTCAAATCCGTAGTAGTATTTCATATCAGGATCACAGCTGAGGAAAACTTCCACTCTGTCCGAGAAATCTACGGAACGTTCGTCGTCGCTATCGTTGAAAACCGGGGTGTCATCCTTGACTTCGAATGAAATGTGAAGCCTTCCGGTGTCTTTAGAAATTGTAACAATTGTAGAATCTGTAACATTGTTCCACCAGTCGGTAAGGCCGGTGAAAGTCTTGAGGCTGCCCAACATCTGTCCGTATTCTTCGATCGCCCGGATGGTCGACGGGAAGCGCTCGAAGTAGTCGGAGTCCATGTAAACGGCAAAGGACGTTACGTTCTTTATGCCATACGACGCATAAGTCGCCAGGTCGCTCGCGCATACATCGCCATGCCAGGGCAGTTCCACAGCCGGACGCTTCCATCTGCTGAACAGCGAAACGTCCAGCCAGTATTCCAGCACGACTGCATCTTCTGCAGGGAATACTTTCAGGTTCTCCTCCAGCCAGCGCAGATTGTCGCCGTTGCTGACTGGGTATCCACGGGGGCAAAGCGCTTCAGTTTCCGTCAGCGGCACATCCCACGATCTGTATATCGGTGCGAATTCCAGGAATATACCTTCTTCCGGCTTAACCTTTGCTGGAGGATCCATATAGAAAGAGTAGGCCAAATGCGCCAGTTTTGCCTTACTGTCCACCTTACGTATCTCGCGGAGCATCCTGTTTTCTATGATAAGCGCCTGTTCGCTCGGTGAATACTTCCTGCACCGTTCGCAATAGCATGTGGGGACGTTATCGTCCAGCCAGAAATAGTAGCGGTGGTTGTCCGGTTTAAGGATCGCAGCCAGTTTAGCGGCATTCTCCGCTATTATATCAAGCGCTTTTTCCGAATGCGCGCAGCAGTTGCAGTCCGGAGTCCTCTGCCCGGTGGAATCCATCCGGAACATGGAAGGATCTTCTTCGAACAAATCCCTCGGGAGCAATTCACCCATAGCGTGCAGTTGGTGCTCTACCGCTATTCCATTCCGTTTGCAGTCTTTCCGGAACTGCGCGCCCTCCGGAGTCGGCAGGAAAGCCACCACTTCGGACGGCGTTATATGAGTTCCTATTGTGTTCAGGCCGCTGTTTGCAGCAAGCGTAACCCAGTCTACCTCAGCGAGTTCCTTAGTTGAAAGAACTACGCCGCGCATCTCGAGTGCGCCGGAATCCCGCTTTGCCGCGCAGGAACACAAAGCATACGCCACGACTACCAGTATCAGCACTTTTTTCATATCTTTGCAAATGTATGAAAAAGACGCCAATTATCTTCCTGATTCTGCTTTCCGGCCTTTTATTTTATGGATGCAACAAGCCGGAAAACGGTAATGAGCTTCCGCCGGAAGAAGAACCGGTACAATACCGGGAAATGCCCGACGTTCTGAATCTGGTGAAGAAAGCCTCCGTAATCAAGGAAATCGCCTCCTCCAGCACCACAACCCTCACCGGAGGTGTCCTGGAGGCCGATCTCACGGTCACGCTCACAAACGGCATGAAGGAGAACATCTTCATCATTTCCGCCGATCTCGACAGGGACAGCATATTTGCGCGCGTTGCGCTCCCTTCCATGGAAAAACCTGCCGGCGAATGGCCCAGGCGCACCCTTACCACCATGGCTTATAACCTGGATCTGAAGGGTGGACTCGTAATAGCCATGATCAATGCAGACTTTTGGAACACGAAAACATTCGTTCCCAGAGGCCCCGTCCATAGCAACGGCTATGTAATCAGTTCCACTTTCGAGCCCTCCGGCAACAAGCAGGGCATATCTTTCGTCAGTTGTTCTTCAGATAACAAGATAAACATAGACTACAGTTCCTTCTATTCTGCCGATGCAACCCTCTTCCCCAACGTGACGGGATCAGGCCTCATGCTCACATGGGACGGAAAACAGGTAGACAATTCATCCTGGCCTGCGGACGACAGGCATCCACGCACTGCAATAGGCTATACAAAAGATAATTTTGTGTATTTCTTCGTCGTGGATGGCAGGAACGAGGGAGTGTCTGAAGGCATGACCTACGACGAAATGGGGTGCATATTCGAGGCTCTCGGCTGCGACCGTGCCGTAAACCTCGACGGTGGCGGCTCCACGCAGCTCCTTGTCCGCGATCCTTTCACAGATAAGTTCCAGATACGGAACAAGCCTTCGGACGGCACCGAACGCGCCGTCATCAATGCCTGGATGCTGATGGAAAAACTATAGCATCCGCTTCCCGAACAGATAGAATTTCTGGTCGCCGAACCACAGGACTCCTTCTCCGCTAAGCGCAGTGTAGCTGGTGTAGAAGGAGTTTCCCGTATCCCTCGGCGAGAACAGCACGCCCTCCGCAAACCACACGGGCTGGTGTGCCCCCGGCACGAAGGTCCCGTCCAGGCGATACATGGGCCCGCGCATCTGATACGAGGTCATCCCGTTGAAATCGAAGCTGTTATGCACCATCAGGAAGTAGCGTCCGCTCCGTGCTTCGGGCCCGGCGTAGTCGTAGATGGGGCAGGGGGAGCGTGGATGCAGGATGGCTGGACCGCCGTCGCGCATGCGCAATATCTCCGGGCGGCTCCAGTGCCGGCCGGCATCATCGCTCACGGCCCATACAGGATGCCCGAGCGAGGAACGCATCACCGCGAACAGGCGCCCGTCCGGCAGGCCCACGATGCAGGCTTCCTCTATCGAATGCGGCTCCCGGGCCACGTAGGCCACGTCATTTTCCACCTTCGAGCCGTCGAAAGCCTCATCCCCGGTGTTGAAGAAGGATATACGGATATCCCGGATTTCGGGGTCCTCGTCTATGTTCTCGTACTGCCAGAACTCCACCCGGCTGACATCACTGCGGTCGTAGCGCGAGCATCCTGCCAGATACTTCCCATCCTGCCCCAGGCGAAGCGGCCTCTGCCACATGCACCACACCGGCGGAATGTTGGGATCGGCCGGATCTTCCTTGAAACGGATAGGGAAGGGGATGGTCTCCGGGGCGGACCAGGTCTGCCCGCAGTCATCGGAATATCGGCCGCACAGGCTGCCACAGAGGTGTTTCTTGAGGGTGGTCTCCTGGTTCCAGAGGCAGTAGAGGCGCCCGCTCTTGCTAAGCATAGGTTGCTGCCACGCGGCTACGGGTTTGGGGTCCGCGAGGGTGGCGGAGCCGGCGATGATGACGGGATCCGTCCAGGTGCGGCCGCCATCCGCGCTACGCGCAAAGACCACGTGCTCGTCGTTCGCCGCCTCGAAGGACCCTTGAGTCCAGAAGGCGTAGAGCAGGCCGCGGGAATCATCCTGCAACACATGGAAATGGTCGTTGAATGTATCCCCGGTCCTGGTGATATCCCGTTCGGACTCTCTCCTGGGCTGCTTAGGAACGTATACCGTGAAGTCGTGGGGGATGACGTCGATGTTGGTCTCCGGGAAGAGATAATGCCAGTAGAAGTGATTCGGCCAGCGCTGGCGGTAGTTGCCGGTGTCGGTAAAATGTTTTTCCAGCGCTTCGTCGGCCGTGGCGTAGCGGTGGCAGGATTCAGGCGCCTTCGTGAGCACCGTCCACTGGCTCTGGCTGGCGGCATCCTGGTTCGGATACCCCACCCAGATTACCGTCCCGCTCTTCGGAGGGAAGGCCGGATTCATGGTGAATACGGTGGTCAGGACCGTGTTCTTGTTGCAGATGGGTGGCTCGGTGAGCAGCTGTGATAAATGCCTGCGGTGGAACTTGTGCATAGGCTTGCGGGAGAAGACATCGGCTTGGAAGTCCCCGAAGAAGGTGTTCTGCGCGAGCGTATGCCGCTTGATATTGTGGCTGTCGGTCAGAGTCTTCGGATCGGCGTAGGCCTTGCGGAAGCTGAAGGCCCCGTCGCGCCTGGGCTTATACCATCCGCGCTTGCGCGCGTACTTTATAATATCCTTGCTGCCCAGGAAGTTGACGGTGTCCTTCAGGTTGATTTCTCCGATGGTGTAGTAGTTGGGGATGGTGGCGATCTCGTCGTCCGGCACGCGCTGGGCCACCCAATGACGGCCCTTTACAACCGCCACTACCCAGCCTTCCTTCTGGTCGGCCACCAGGTATGAGCGCCCGGAATCCGCATAGCCGTATCTGTTTATCAGAGAGCCGATTATGTGAACAGCCTCCCTCGCCGTGCGGGCCTTCTGTATGGCCGTGGTGCGCACTTCGTAGAGGACGCTGCCCTGCGCCCGGTCTTCGCGGGATTTGCACTGGTCGGATGCGATGCATACGCCGTATTCGTTGGCATAGCAGTCTCCGCAGGCCTCCCCGGGAAACTCGAACCATAGGTACGCCACGCGGTCCTTGGTGGCGGGCACGTTGTAGATGTTGAGCATCTGCTCGCCCCACTCGTCTTCATTGTGGCCGAGATAGACGTATCCGTCGGTGGTGGCGTTCCGCCCGGCGATTATGCCGAAGCAAAGGATGGATATCAGAAGGGTGTTCATGGTATTCTATTCTTCGAGCCAACTGCCCAGTTCAGTATAAATCTTTTCTGCGATGAATTTCATGCAAGCCGAATTAGGATGGCAGCCGTTCACGTTGCCGGAGTAATCGTGCTTGGGCATGTTTGGCTGGCTTCCCTGATTCTTGAACGTGGAGAGGGAGTATCCTCCAAGGTCGTTGAAACCGTTCACGCGGAGGAGGTTTACGGTTTTGGCACCGTAGTGGTCTGCAATCTGCAGAATCGACTGCTCTATGGAAATGCTGACGTAATCCCCGATAATGCACACGACCTTGCACTTGGGGTAGCGCTCGCGGATCAGGCAAAGCAGTTTCGCATAGGCTTCGCAGAAAGTGCCGTCGGGCAGGGCGTTGACGTCGCTCCGCGTGGTGGCGGCATCGGCCTTGGCGAAAATCGCATCCATGATGTCCTTGGACGGCGCTTCGCCGCCGTAGATGTTGCTGGCATCGTTGCGGATGGCTACGCCGGGAGCCAGCGGATCGGCGTTATGGGACCAGTCGTTGGTGCCTCCATGGAGGATGATGATGTCCGGTTGTCCGCATCCACCGTGTTCTATGAAGCGGGTGACGAAGTCGTGCTTGAACCAGTTGTTGGTGGCGGTGCCGTATCGCGCTTCGTAGTTCTCGTCTGTTGTATTTGTTACGGTAGTTGCCGAGAAAGCGATGTTCTGGTCGAGTTCGGCACTCTTCATATAGTCGTGGATCAGGCGGTACCAGTAGGTCTCGTTCACCAGTGTCAGGGTACCGTCAGCGGCGGGGTAGTGCGCACTGTATCCTCCCGGAATCCATCCCCTGAAGGTGGAGATGGAGTCCCCGATGACGCTCACGCGCTTGGCAGCCTTGGGTTTCACGTTGGGATCCGCCGGCAGGCCCTCGATGGTCGGGAGATTGTCTCCTCCTGCGATCCAGGCAGTGCCTTCCGCGGATGCCTGCAGTTTGCCGAGCAGCGTGCCGTCTCCGAATTGTGCGGTCTGAAGGGCTTCCAGCCCGCTTTCCGTGGCATCGCCCGTGCCGGTCTTCAGCGAAGCATCGCAGAAACAGTTGGAAACGCTTGTAGGCTGAACGGCCCGGCAGTAGATGGCTCCGTAGAAGTCATATCCAGCGAGAGTGGTCACCAGGTCGTTGCAGGAGAGCAGGGAGGAGGGAGTGAGGGTGGAGTAGCAGTTCGAGACCTTGCAGTTGCTGCCGGTGGAGTTCTGATATGCGAGGATGCCGGCGAGGGCGCCCCTGTTGCCGCCGGAGATGGTCTGGATGAGGGCCGGACGGCTGAAGCATCCTTTGAGAGTAAGGTTATTGCTGCCGTGGGACCAGCCCAGGATGCCGGAAGCTATGGAATAGAGATTCGAGTTGCCGTTGTTGCCGGTCGCGGTGATTTCCGAGCCGATGGTCGCGCAGTTGGAGATTGTAACCGGCTTGGTGGCGGAAGATATTTTCAGGCTGGAGATCAGGAACCCGCTGTAGCCCGCGATGCCGCCAACGGCATACTGGCCTTTTACGGTGCCATAGCAGGCGCAGTGGTCCACCGTTATTTCATCTACCGGCACGAGCGCTCCCGCGATGCCGCCCACGAAGTACTTGTCGCTGCCGATGGAACCGTAACTGCCTAGTACACAGTATTCGATCCTACCTCCCTCCACCTGGCCCACGATGCCCCCCTGGATGTAACCCACCGAGGTAAGGTTGCCTTCGAAGGAGCAGTTGCGGATCGCCGCCTTTGCGCCGCGCATGACGCCCACCAGGCCTCCGTTCCAATGGTAGTAGATATTGACGGTGCGTTCCTTGGCCAGGTGGCAGTCTTCCACCGTGGAATTCTGCACCACGCCAATCAGGCCACCGCTGTATTTGCCGTAGATGGTCACGTCGGCATCGAGATCGCATTTCTCTATGGTGCAGTCCGTCACCCATCCGGCCAGGCCTCCGGAGAACCCTTCGTTAGCCTCATTAACTACGTTGAGGCTGGCAGTGTACTGACGGAATAATCCTGTGACGTCGCAATCATAGACTGTCGTTTTATCGGCCTTGCCTACGACGGTGCCGCTATAGACATACCCGGCATCGATATTCGCATTAGTGAAGCGAATAGAGCGTATTTCGGCATTGGATGCGACTGCGATGAATCCGGTAGCTTTCTTCACAGTTGTCGAGAGGATCTTGAGGCCGTCAATAGTATGCCCGCCTCCATCGTAGCTGCCGGTGAATGAAACGCCTCCCTGGGCAATCGGGGTGAATTTGTCCGAGAGGGAAATATCTGCCGTCTGTTTGTAATGCGCTGCACAGTAAATGTTTGCAGAGGATGAATCATTTGTAAGGGTGCTCAGGTTTCTAAGGTCTGCTTCCGTGGATATGAGATAGGGGTCTTCCTTGGTCCCGGTGCCCTTGAATTCCTGCTCAGCCGTCTGTGAAACGGGGACATCCAGGGATTGATCTTCGTAGCTGAAGCGCAAGGCGGCGTTGCGAGGTTCCTCTTTTCCCCGATAGTCTTTCGCTACTACCACGACCATGGCGTTCCCCTGGCCGCTTGACGGCGTAGTGCCGAGCCAGTCTGCCGTAGAAGAGACCGTCCATGCCACGTTGGAGGTGACGGTAATGGAAAGCAGGGCTTTGGTTCCGGGAAGGGAGATGCTTTCCGGGCTGACGGTGAGAGATGCTTTTTCTTCTTCCGGTTCCTGCGGCTCTTCTGTTTGTGGTTCTTCGGTCTTGGGCTCCGGTTCGGGCTGAGGAGAGCAGGCAAACAGGAGGAACAGTATGGTTATTGGCAGGATGGTTGTCAGCAGGCGTTTCATGGGTGGCAGTGGTTTGTTGTTGTAAAGATAGTGATTTTTGTGGGAACATAATCCCAGCAACCCTCTGCAGAGATGCCGAGGCTCAAAGGATTCTCGCCACGCAACTTAAGGAATATGCGGACTATTTATGAGCAATGGAAGTCTTTTGACACAAATTCATCAGTTACGACTGATGAAATATAAGGGTCGTGGAGGCAAATGCCTAATAATCAATACTATAGGTACTTTACCTTCCTTTAATCAGGGGAAGACAAAACACGTAATCTCCAGCAAATCAATATGTTGGCTCCACGCATGAAAGCGGAGGGAGGGATGGGAGAGGATGGGGAGGGATTTGCGCAGTCGCTGCGCCCCTTTGCACATCCCTCGAACACCGTGAGCAAAGCAGATGAGCGCCTCAGGATTTAAAATGGACATTTAGTATTAAACGTTTATAAACGTATTTACGCAAACCCGCCTGTAATGCATGGTTGTGTAAAAAAAACGGCATTATTAGGCGGTTTTTTTACAAGAATCGGCCTCCGAAGGCAGTTTTTGTAAATAGATTTGAAAGTGCTAGCGCGAGGAGGGGGAGCGGGGGTTTCTGGGTAAGGAGGAGGGAGGTGGAGGGATTCCGCTCCCTTCGGTCGCGCTATCCCTTGGTCACCGAGAGCAATCAGAATACAGGTGCGTGGCTGCGCCGCGCTTTTTGCGCGCTGCCGTGCCCTTATGAAAGCAAGCTTTCAACGGCCACACCATCACGCAAAAACGCCGCACTGTTGTGCGGCGCCTGATTCTGATTGCATTGCGCGGTGAGAGAGGGATTCGAACCCCCGGTACGTTGCCGTACACCTGTTTTCGAGGCAGGCTCCTTCAACCACTCGGACATCTCACCCGGTAAAAGGGACTGCAAATATAGCAATTAATCTGCAATCCCAAATAATTACATCCTTTTCACCTTGGCGAGGAAGTCACGGACGTGCTCGGTGTACTCCTCGGGGTGCTTGGCATAGGAGTTGGCATGGACTGCTCCCTTGCCGACCCACATTTCCTTGTAGCCATGGGTTTTGGCATCGTAGTTCTTCTGCAGGTGGCTGAAGGGCACGAAGTCGTCGGCATCGCCATGGATGAAGAGCATGGGACGGTCGCACTTGGCAAGCTGCTTGACGGAAGATGCTTCCTTGAAGCCCCAGCCGTAGCGGTTCTTGCAGACAATGGATGCAGAATTGAGCACAGGGAAGGTGGGAAGATGGAAGGAATCCTTCAGGTTGTGGGCGAACTGGTCCCAAACCGAAGAATAACCGCAATCCTCCACGAATGCGCGCACATACGAAGGCAATTCGTCACCGCTCATCATCATGACGGTGGCTGCACCCATCGACACACCGTGAACGACCATGAAGTCGTTGGGCCAGAGCTCATGGGCCAGGGCGGCCCAGCGCTCCACATCGAGGCGGTCGAGCCATCCCATTCCGGCGGCGCGGCCTTCGGAATAGCCGTGATACTGCAGATCCGGCACCATCACATTGTAGTTGAACTCATCCCGGTACATCTTTACCAGATACAGGAAGACGAGGTGGTTGTCGGTATAGCCGTGCACTACCACCGCAGTGCCTTCTGCCTTGGCGGGATTCTTTGCGGGAGCGTAGACTGCGTGCACCTTGAATCCGCCCTCTCCGACAATCGTAGTGTCTTGGAATACTCCCGCATTATGCAGGTTATCGTACCAGGCAATAACCCCGGGGCACAGCGAATCGGCTTTATGGCGGGTGCGCTCAATATCATCTACACCGTGAGGGGTAGGTTTCAGGGCGTAATTGCACATGAACTTGCCGGCCAGACATCCCGATAGCAGGGGCGCAGCGAGCAAAATTGCCATCAAGGGCTTTAAAATAGACTTTTTCATTTCAGTTTCAGTGTTATTGTGCTACAAATTGGTAAATTATATATCCTTGCTGGCGGTCGGGCGCCGTGGTACTCATCGAGAACTTCGACATCCTGGCTGCCCGGACGGCAAAGGAACGCAGGCATCCGTCGGAAGATGACGAGCTCTCGTCCACCTTGGCGCCAACCACCGTTCCCTGCTTGTCCACGGTGATGTTGATGCGAACCTCGCCGGCGCCGATGCAGCGGTATGCCGGGATGGGCAGGCGGCTGGCCTTGCGGCCTTCCAGCTCGTATTCCAACACGGACGGGCCGCTGTATTTGACCTCTTTCCGCGCTTCTTCTTTCTTGGCAGGAGTCGGAGCTGCAATAATCTCATGCTCCACCTGAACTTCCTCCGCAGGGCGCTGGAGGTCCTGCTTCAGTTTCTCGGCCTCTTCGTAAAGCTCCCGCGCATCTTCCGCCGAATGGCGGTCGTCCCGGAGTTCGGAGCGGTCCACCGCGATGTTGCGTATGGGCTCGTAACCTCCGGCGAGCATCTCGTTGAGGCGGTCGTTGATCGCCTGCTTCAGCTCAAGTTCTTTCTGGAGCTTCTCTATCTGCTCCATCTTGGTGAAGTCCAGCACGAAGGACGTCTCCTTTTTCAAAGTCGCACCGAGCTGGATGGCCATCAGCACGATCAGCACCACGAGGTGCACGATCACTGTGATGTATAATCCGGCCCGGTCGTCTCTGGAGATGCGCATAGCCTTCGTTTACACGTTTGCCTTGTTCTTCCGGAGGGCCTTCTCCACCGTGTTCATTATCATGTTGATGGCAACCTTGTTGTGGCCGCCCTGGGGGATGATTATGTCGGCGTAGCGCTTGCTGGGTTCGATGAACTGAAGGTACATCGGCTTCACGGTGCGGCTGTAGCGCTCGATTACCCATTCCACGTTCTTCCCGCGTTCGCGGATGTCGCGGGCCATCACGCGCATCAGGCGGTCGTCATCGTCCGCATCCACGAACAGCTTGATATCCAGCTGGTCCCGCAGTTTCTTGCAGGTGAAGATGAGGATGCCCTCGATGATAATCACGTCGGCGGGCTCCACCGTCACGGTCTCTGTCTTGGAACGCGAGCAGCTGATGTAGGAATACACAGGCTGGTGCACAGTCTTACCCTCTTTCAGTTCGCTGAGCTGCTTGCAGAGAAGTTCCCAGTCGATGGCGTCCGGATGGTCGAAGTTCTGATTGCGCTTCTGCTCGTCCGAGAGGTTGCTGGAGTCTTTGTAGTAGGCATCCTGGGGGATGACCACCACATCTTCCTTGAGGCGGTCCTTGATCGCCTTCACCACTGTGGTTTTTCCTGAGCCGGAACCGCCGGCGATACCTATTACCAACATATTCTAGAATTCTGCGTTTTTAGGGGTTCTCGGGAAGGGGATGACATCGCGGATGTTCTGCATGCCGGTCACGAAGAGCAGCAGCCTCTCGAATCCGAGGCCGAAGCCACTGTGAGGGCAGCTGCCGAAGCGGCGGGTATCCAGATACCACTCCAGGGTGCGGTGGCTCATGCCCAGTTCGTCGATGCGTGCGTTCAGCTTCTCGAAGCTGGCCTCGCGCTCGCTTCCGCCGATGATCTCGCCGATCTTCGGGAAGAGAACGTCCATGGCGCGCACGGTGCGTCCATCCTCGTTCTGCTTCATGTAGAAGGCCTTGATGTCCTTGGGATAGTCGGTGAGGATGACGGGGCGGCCGAAGTGCTGCTCCACCAGATACCTCTCGTGCTCGCTCTGCAGGTCCACGCCCCAGGCCACGGGATACTCGAACTTGTGCCCGTCCGCAACCGCCTTCTCGAGGATCTCGATGCCCTCGGTGTAGGTGAGGATCTTGAACTCGGTGTTCACTACGCCCTGCAGGCGCTCGATTAGCTCGCTGTCGTAGCGGTCGTTCAGGAACTTGAGGTCGTCGTAGCAGTTGTCGAGGGCGTACTTGACCAGGCTCTTGATGAAGTCTTCGGCGAGGGCCATGTTATCCTTGATGTCGTAGAATGCCATCTCCGGCTCTATCATCCAGAACTCCGCCAGGTGGCGGGGAGTGTTTGAATTCTCTGCGCGGAAGGTGGGGCCGAAGGTGTAGATCTCGCCGAGCGCGGTGGCTCCGAGCTCGCCTTCAAGCTGACCGCTGACGGTCAGGGAGGTCCTGCGCCCGAAGAAATCCTTACTGTAGTCTATGCCACCCTTCTTGTCGCGGGGGAGAGGGGCGTTGAGGTCCAGGGTTGTCACCTGGAACATGTTACCGGCACCCTCGGCGTCAGCCGCAGTGATGAGCGGGGTGTGCAGATAGACGAATCCCTTCGAATGGAAATACTCGTGGATGGCGAAGGCCATCTGGCTGCGTAGGCGCAGCACAGCGCCGAAGGTATTGGTGCGGGGACGCATGTGGGCGACAGTGCGAAGATACTCGAAACTGGTATCTTTCTTCTGAAGAGGATAACGCACAGGGTCGCATTCTCCGTAGACTTCGATTTCCGAAGCCTGGATCTCGACCGCCTGGCCGCTTCCTATAGACTCCACCAGCTTGCCACGGACGGCTATGCAGGCACCTGTGGTGACTTTCGCCAGCAGGTCTGCATCCGTCGCGGTCTTGTCGACTACGATCTGAATATTATTTATGGTGGAACCGTCGTTCAGTGCGATGAACGCGATTTCCTTGTTTCCTCGCTTTGTGCGCACCCAGCCCTTCGCGAGAACCTCTTCTCCGGGTGCCTTTGCAAGAAGGTCCTTGACCTTCGTACGCAGTAATTCCTTAGACATTCCTTTTATTGCATTTTAAAAAGCAGCCCTCATAAAGGGGGCTGCTCTATAGAAGCGGGGCGGTTTTACTCGCCCTTCCTTGCTGAGTACATGATCTTAAGCGCAGAGCAGCGTCGCAACTCCTGCTTAACATCGGTAATGATACCCATACGTACATCCTGGTCCGCCCTGATGCAAATCTGCATGAAAGCACGGTCGTTCTCGCTCTTGGAGTCACGCTCTGCTGCAACGAAGTCGCGGATATCGTCCACGGTCTTGAAAGAGTCGTTGAGCTGGATACGTGCATCGGTTCCGTACTGAGCCTGGAGGCTGCGGATAGGAGTTCCGATGTTGATATAGGAAGCGAGGTCTTTGCGATCGAGCTTCACCGATTCAGAAGCCTGGGGGATCTTGACGACGACCTTGTTTTCGGTTTCCCTCATCTGGGTCGTCACCATGAAGAAGAACAAGAGCATGAAAACGATATCGGAGAGCGAGCCGGAAGCGATTCCCGGCATTTCTTTCTTTTCGCCTTTCTTAAACATTGACATAACTATATCCTCCTATCTTCTTCTTTTACCAACATCCTTGGGCTCGGCCTCGGAGATCTGCTGAGGAACGAGTTCCTTGATGATTTTCTGACCATCTTCGTCAAGGGCGAGGAACTTCTTGCCGAATTCCCTCATCGAGGCTTCGTCGCGGAGTTCGTTCACGGCTTTCACAAGCTCGTTCTGAACGGCGATGTATGCCTGATAACTGGTGCCACGGTCGTTCTGGAGGGATATGACGCCCTTCGAAACCTTGCGGTTACCGAGGCCTGCGATCTCGGTGGCTTCCATGACGGGAAGGTTGGGATCGTCGGTGGGGTTGGTAAGGAAGATCTTAATCTTGTCCTTGAGCTGGCTAACGTCTATGGGTTCACTACCGGCCAAAATTCTGTCGGCGGAGTTAATCTTCACAATGATGATGTTGCGGCGATTAACTTTCTGGTCCTCTACCTTCTGGTTGGGGTCGGGCATAGGAGGCAGACGACGGCTCAGACCAGTCTGCGTGCCCATGGTAGTTGTCATGAGGAAGTAGCAGAGCAGGAGGAAAGCGATGTCGGCCGTTGAACTCGAATTGATCGCGGGTGTTTTCTTTGCCATAGTCCGTTAACCTTTTTTGTTCGTGATTGCAAGACGGATTTCACCAACAACAATGGAAAGAACTGCCACGATGCCGGCGAAATATGTCAGGTAGAGAATCGTATCGGTGAGTTTGAGCATGGGTGCGCTGGGCTGATCCATCGTGGTCAGGTTGAGCGCAGGGTCTCCGGGAGCAATCAGGTATGCAATGAAGCATACGATTGCCACCGCCACGAGCCCGAGTCCGAGTTTGACCAGGCTCTTGGGGTTGTTGATGGCGCCAATGATGAGGCCCACGATGACCACTGCTGCAATAGCGAGACCTACCATGATGTAGGTCCAGCCGAGCAGGACGTCAACGTTGCCCTCTTTCCAGCCGCCGACGAATCCCACTACAAGCAGGACCACGCTGACGACGAGAAGGAGCACCATCGCCCATTTAAATATTTTGTTAAGATTTTTCATTACTTCTTTCCGTATTTGGTGAGTACATCGATGAGGCTGATGGAGCTGTCTTCCATGTCGATGGTGATGCTCTCGATCTTAGCAAGGATGTAGTTGTAGAACACCTGGAGGATCATAGCAACGATGAGACCTGCCACAGTGGTGATAAGGGCGACCTTCATACCGCCTGCCACGACGTTCGGGCTGATATCGCCGGCTGCCTGGATGGCGTCGAATGCCTGGATCATACCGATAACGGTTCCGAGGAATCCGAGTGAAGGGGCGATTGCGATGAAGAGGCTGATCCAGCTCAGACCGCTCTCAAGCTCGCTGCTCTGCACGGAGCCGTAGGAGACGATGTTCTTCTCTACGACATCGATTCCCTGATCGTAGTGCAGGAGACCCTGATAGTAAATGCTTGCCACGGGGCCACGGGTATTGCGGCAGACTTCCTTTGCTTTCTCGATACCACCTTCCTCAAGAGCCTTCTCGACATCGGCGATGAGCTTCTTGGTGTTGGTCTTGGAGAACGAGAGATAGAGGATGCGCTCGATAGAGAGGGCGAGACCGATGACAAGGCAGATGATGATGAGGGACATGAAGCCTGCACCACCTTCGATGAACTTGGTCTTGAGAGCCTGGGTGAGCGGAACCTCGGGAGCACCGGCGGTAAGGGCTGCCAGATCGTTGGCGGGAGCCTGTGCTACTTCTTCAGTTGCGGCCTGCTCGGGAGCGGCGGCATCCTGTGCGGAAGCAATGCTAGCAGTGAAAGCCATAAGGGCCATTGCTGCGAGAATCATGAAAAACTTTTTCATAACTTGTTCTTAGTGATTTAATTGATAATGTTTTATTTGATTGATATTATTCTCAACTACATAAAATCAACGCAATTTAGCAAAAATATTTCATATGCCAATACTTATTTTGATATTTCCCCTTTGAGGTTTTTCTCCAGAAGACGCTTTACTTTTTCATTATCAGCATGTTCGCCCATCAAAACAAATAGTTTCGCAAGTCCACCTTCGGTGGTGATATCGCTCCCGGACACCACTCCCGCCTCCTTCAGGGCCTTGCCCGTGGCATAGAGGTTCATGTTCACGTCCCCGGCCAGGCACTGGGTGATGTTGAGGAGTATCTTCCCGCTCGCGGCGCTCTCGCGGATGATGTCGGTGAACCAGGGCTTGGAGATGGCGTTGCCGGAGCCGTAGGTCTCTATGATGACAGCACGTATCCCATTGCCCAGCAGCACGTTACGCGCCACCTGCTCGGTGATTCCGGGGTGCACTTTGAGGATTGCGACGCGGGTGTCGAGATCCGTATGGATGGACAGCGAAGTATCTGCGGAAGGGTAGCGTATCAGAGCCTTGTTGTAGCGTATGCGTATACCCGCCTCCGCGAGCGGAGGGCAGTTGGGGGAGCGGAACGCATCGAAGGAGGTAGCATTGACCTTTGTGGCCCTGTTGCCGCGGATCAGCTGGGAGTTGAAGTAGATGGCCACCTCCGGCACCATCGCCCGCCCGCGGGCATCCTTGGCGGAAGCCACCTCTATGGCGGAAACCAGGTTCTCCTTACCGTCCGTGCGGAGGCTTCCCACCGGCAGCTGGCTCCCGGTGAAGATGACGGGTTTCGCAAGTCCGTCCAGCATGAAACTCAGCGCAGAGGCGGAGTATGCCATGGTGTCGGTGCCGTGCAGCACCACGAATCCGTCGTAGGCATCGTACCTGTCTTTCATCAGTGTCGCCAGCTCCTTCCACATGGAGGGCTCCACGTCCGAAGAGTCAATCAGCGGATCGAAGGTGTAGGAATCTATCTTGAAGGTAAACTTCTGCAGCTCAGGCACTTCGCTCAGTATCTGGGAGAAGTCGAAGGGCACGAGCCCGTGCCCGCTTTCCTTCATTCCTATGGTGCCTCCGGTGTAGATCAGGAGGATGGCGGATTTATCTTTCTTGCTCATATCGAGAACAGTTTTTCGGCGTTTGCAGTGGTGACGGCGGCCACCGTTTCTATATCTACACCCTTCACCTCCGCAACCTTGGCGGCGATGATGGGGATGTTCGCGCTCTCGTTGCGCGTGCCGCGCAGGGGAGTGGGCGCCATGTAGGGAGAGTCGGTTTCAAGCAGGATGCGGTCCAGAGGAATCTGGCGCACCGTCTCCGGCAGGGAGGCCTTCTTGAAGGTGATCACTCCGCCTATCCCCACGGACCAGTCGCCGTAGCGTTGTATTCGGCGGAAGGTCTCGATGCTGCCGCTGAAAGCATGCAGGTTGCCCCTGAGGCCCAGGTGCCGGCAGTCGTCCAGCACCTTGAAAAAGTCTTCCGTGGCATCCCGGAGATGGATGTTTACGGGCAGGTTCCATGCCGCGGCCAGTTCGAACTGCACCCGCAGCGCCTCCTTCTGCTCCTCCTTGAACTCCGCCCCGTAGTGGTAGTCCAGGCCGATTTCGCCGATTGCGACGGCGCCGCGGCCCTTCCAGGCTTCCAGGGCGTCGATCTCGCGCTTCCAGTCTTTGTCTACCGAACCAGGATACAGCCCCAGCATGGGGTAGAGCACGCCCGGATGCCTCGCCACGGCCGCATACATGGCATCCCGCTCGCGGGTGTCGATGTCTGCGAGCAGCATCTTCGAAACCCCGGCGGCGAGGGCCCTTTCCACGAAAAGGTCCTGTTCAGCGCCCGGAAAAGCTTCGTCGGTGCAATGGGTATGCGTGTCGATGAAGACCATTTCTGCAAAGTTACGATTTTCTTGCATTGATAGTACACCGTCCGGCCAGGTCCGTGCATATGAAGCCGTCCGATTCCAACCTCACCGCGATGCGTGCAACCTCATTGTAGGGCTTGTTGCTGATGTAGCAAAGCTCCTCAAGGTCGATGCCCCGCCTGTCGGCTATCATGCCTGCGATTTCGCGTATGCCTTTGAGTTCGGCGGCGTCCGCGAGGGTGCCGTAGAACTCGCTCACCATGCTGCAGAAATCCTTCTTTTTCCGGATGTTGTAGCGCCCGAGCCCGAGCTGCTCCCCGAGCCCCGGAAGGCCGGTTATGGCCTCTGCGGTGCCGGCACGGATGAGGGCGTTGCATCCGGCGGAACGGGGGTCGTCCACACGCCCGGGTAGGGCGAAGACATCGCGCCCGTAACTATCTGCAAGCCTGCAGGTTATGAGCCCTCCACCATTCGCCTTCGACTCCACCAGCACGGTGCATCCGGCCAGCCCCGCGATGATGCGGTTCCGCCGCACGAAGGTGAATGCCACGGGGGATGTGCCCGGCGGATAATCGGTCACCAGGGCGCTGCCGGGAGAAGAAACGATGCGTTCGGCGGCCTTCCTGTGCGCGGCCGGGTAGAGGTCGTCGATGCCGCAGGGCAGCACGGCGATGGTGCCCAGGCCGCAGTCCAGCGCTGTCAGATGGGCGGTTATATCCACCCCGAACGCCAGTCCGCTGACTATGACTGGTTTTGCGGGAGCCTGCGCACAGGCGTCCACTATCTTGCGTGTCCACTCGCGTCCGTAGGGGGAGATGTCCCTGGTGCCCACAACCGCTACCAGTGGCCTGTCGGCAAAGATCTCTACGGGAGCAGATGAGCTTTTATAATACAGCCCTGCCGGGCAGTCGGGGCATTCTTTCAGGGGGCCCGTGAACTCTTTTTCGGTGCAGGCGATGAAACGGCATCCCATTCCCTCCAGCCTCTGCAGTTCCCCGGCGGCTTCTTCGAACGCGGCACGGTTTATC
Organism: Bacteroidales bacterium; assembly: GCA_017427385.1. Classification (GTDB taxonomy): domain Bacteria; phylum Bacteroidota; class Bacteroidia; order Bacteroidales; family UBA932; genus Cryptobacteroides. The sequence continues at coordinate 31,622 of JAFRSW010000001.1, read as the reverse complement.
CTGCCCCTGTATTTGCTGTGCGGCCCAAGTACTTCGTCAGCCTCTCCGGGGGAGAGGTCGAACACGGCCGAGGCGGAGCCCAGTTTGGAGATGAGGCCGGATACATAGAGGGGTTCGTACCCGAAAATCTTTCCCAGCGCGGCGGCGCTTATCCTTTCTTTCACAATGTCTTCCATGCCTGCAATGTAGGCATAAAAAAAGAAACCCCCGGGGGTAAAACCGGGGGTAAAATCTCAAATTTACGTTTGCCTATAGCTAATCCACTATCAATAAGGCATCTCCGTACGGACCGAAGCGATAGCCTTCCTTGAGGGCCACATCGTATGCGTTCATTACGTTTTTGTAACCTCCGAAAGCGGCTACGCACATCAGCATAGTCGACTCAGGGCGGTGGAAATTGGAAACGAATGCATCAGGGATGGAGTAGGAGTAGGGAGGGAAGATGAACTTGTTGGTCCATATATCGTTCGCCTTGACCTCGTTGGTGGTGGTGACGTAAGTCTCCAGCGCGCGGGCCACGGTGACGCCGACCGCCAGGATCTTGTGACCGGCCTTCTTGGTGGAGTTGATCTTTTCCGCAGCCTCTTCCGAGATTATCATGCGCTCCCCGTCCATGCGGTGCTTGGAAAGGTCTTCCACATCCACTTTGCGGAAGTGCCCTATGCCCATGTGAACGGTTATGAACGTCTTCTCTATATCCTTGAGAATCATGCGGTTAAAGAGCTCGCGGCTGAAGTGCAGGCCTGCCGCGGGGGCGGAAACCGCACCCTCGTGCTCTGCGAAAATGGTCTGGAAATTCTCCACATCCTCGGGGGTGGGATCCTCCTTCACCCATTCGGGAACGGGGGTCTTGCCAAGAGCGAAGAGATTCGCCTTGAACTCATCGTACGGTCCGTCATAGAGGAAACGCAGCGTACGTCCGCGGGAGGTGGTGTTGTCGATAACCTCGGCCACCATGCTCTCGTCTTCGCCGAAGTACAGCTTGTTGCCTATGCGTATCTTGCGGGCCGGCTCCACGATAACATCCCAGAGTTTCTGCTCCTTGTTGAGCTCGCGGAGCAGGAAAACCATGATGTCGGCACCGGTCTTCTCCTTCTTGCCGAGAAGCTTGGCGGGGAAAACCTTGGTGTTGTTCAGCACGAAAAGGTCTCCTTTTCCGAAATAATCTATGATGTCCTTGAAAATCCTGTGCTCGATTTCTCCCGTTTTCCTGTGGAGAACCATCAATTTGCACTCATCCCTCCAGCGGGTAGGTTCGGTTGCAATCCTGTCCTTGGGGAGGTCGAATTTGAATTGCGATAATTTCATTGTTCAGAAGATAATAGCTTTTATTATACGTCTGAACGTAGGTAAAAGTTTCAGTCTTGCAGCACTTTTTATACCCTGGCCTCGCGGAATACTTCCAGGATGGAAGGATAAGTGTCTGCAAGGAAGGTCGGAAGGCTCGATTTTGCCACCCAGCTGGCCTTTGTGATATCTTCTTCGCGCTGGGGAGTGAGGTTCACGGGATCTGTGTACAGCATGTCGTACCACCAGGTGTGCTTGAGGTGCCAGATGCCGTCCCGGAGGTAGCAGTGGTCGGTCACGCAGATGAGATCCCGGAGTTCCAGTTTATCCACTCCGGTCTCCTCCTGCACTTCGCGCAGGGCTGTCACCTTGATGTCTTCACCATCTTCCTGATGCCCCTTGGGGAGGTCCCAGAGGCCGTTCCGCTTGATTAGCAGATAGTCTCCGCGCCGGTTGCTCACAAGCCCTCCGGCGGCGTTCACCTCCTTGAACTCGGCGCAAAGACGGTGATAGACCTTGTCGGTGTTGGAAGCAGGGATGTAGATTCGGCTCAGTTCAGCGCTGCTTTCGAACATCAGCACGAGTGTATGGATGTCTATCTTCTCTCCCAGGTGGAATTCCACAGCGTTCGGATCGGCAAGGGCCTGGTCCTCAGGCTCGCAGATGATGATGCATCGTTTTTCGAAGTATATCCTGTGCATATAAATAATTGCTATCTTTGCGCTGGATTGCAAATTTAGCAAATTTACTCTTATGAGCGCACAATACAGCAGCAAACACGGCATAGTCCCCCGTCCCCAGGCCGAGCTCTATATGGCATTCACGGACATGAGGTCCTTCCTGGCCATGCTCCCGGAAGATAAGAAAGAGGGTGTGACAGCCGATTTCGACACCATTACCGCCACCGTCCAGGGCTTCACCATAGGAGTGAAGGTCACGCGTCGCGAACCTTATAACTATATAGAGCTCCAGGACAACGGCGCCCCCTTCCATTTCATGGTCTCCCTTCATTTCGACCCGGCCGACGATCCCGGCAAGACCGATTTCCACATCGACCTTCTCGCGGATCTGAACGTGATGATGAAGATGATGATAGGCAAGCGCCTCCAGGAGGCTCTCGACAAGGTTGTGGATGGACTCTGCGGTAACATCGCTTAGGCTGAATCCCTTCAAGGGATGCGACGGTCCGGACGGCGCTCCGGTGCCGTGGAACCGTTATGGCCGCATCCTCTCCACCCGCCCCAACTTCACCCTCGATCCCCTCTTCCACGCCGGCTGTTACTACGTGCAGGACTCGTCGGCTATGTTTGTCGGCCACTTGTTCCGCAAATATCTCGATGTCATTCCGAGCGCAGCGAAGGAATCTCATGTAAAAATCCTGGATCTGTGCGCCGCACCCGGCGGCAAGACCACCGACATCGCCGCCTCCTGCCGCGAAGCCTTGGGCAACGCCTTCGAACTCACCGCCAACGAAGTCATGAAGGCCCGCGCCTCCGTCCTGGCCGACAACGTCGCCGTCTGGGGAGACCCCAACGTCACCGTCACCAGCGTGGATCCAGCCGTCATCGGGCGCACCATGAAAGGCCACTACGACGTAATCGTGGCCGACGTGCCCTGCAGCGGAGAAGGAATGTTCCGCAAGGACCCCCGCGCAGTGGCCGAATGGAGCCCACAGCTCCCGGGTATCTGCGCCGCACGCCAGAAACGTATCCTCGCAGACGCCTGGCCCGCCCTCAGGGAAGGAGGCCTCCTCATCTACTCCACCTGCACCTACGAAGACTGCGAAAACGACGATAACCTCGAGTGGGCCGCCCGCGAACTAGGGGGCGATATCATTCCTCCGGAAGATGAATTCGGGCAGTACGGCGTGCGCCTTACCCGCCACGGCAACCTGCTGAAAGCCGGGGATGTGCCCGGGGAAGGCCAGTGGGCCGGAGCCCTCATAAAGACGGCGGAAGCCCCCTCGGCAAGGTGCAAGATAGCCGACCTGAGGCCCCTGGAGAGCAGAATGCAAAATTTTGATGGCGGAGAGCCCAGAGTGGAACTGGATTTGCAGCAAGCATTAAAGTATCTGCACAGGGACACGCTGTTCCTGCCGGATGCACCTTTGGGAATGCTTGTGGTCTGCTACCGCTCGCATCCCCTTGGCTTTGTGAAGAATCTAGGCTCGAGATGCAACAATCTGTATCCCAAGAGCCGCAGAATACAGATGGACGTATGAAAAGACTTGTGGCGATAATACTGGCAGCGGTCAGTCTGGGCGCAACGGCCCAGACCTCAGCTCAGTTCAAGGAGAAGTTCGACCGGCAGGTCCGCAGCGTCGGAGCGGCCGGGGTTGGTGTAGAATATATCCTGGACAAATGGGCATCGGCCTATCCGGAAGACACCGACATGCTCGAAGGTCGCTTCAACTATTACCTGGCCAAATCCCGCTCTGAAGAAGTGCAGAAAGTTGATGCCGAAAAGTATCTCGGCCAGAAACCTGTGCTCAGCCTCAAGGACACCCTCGGAAAGAAGGTGAACTATTTCACCGTGCCCGTGTTCAACGACTCCCTCTTCCGCATCAGCCAGAAAAGCATAGACAAGGCCATTGAACTGGCCCCCAATGCCCTTGTGTACCGTTTCGACAAGATAGGGGCCCTGGCAGTTTACGAAAAAGACAGCCCGGACATGGCCGCCACCGCCATGCTGGACCTGATTGATTACGATGCTGCAAAGCATCCCGCCTGGATGTTCAATGGAGAACCTGTCAGCAGGGAGGATTTCGAGGCAGCCGTGCAGGAATACTGCTACATGTTCTACAGGACCGGCAGCCCCAATTCCTATGAATCCTTCCGCATCCTCTCCGAACGCATGCTCAAGGAAAATCCTAAAAGCACGCTGTTCCTGAACAACCTCGGCGCATACTGGCAGGTCGCCAGGCGCGATGACAAAAAGGCCGCCAAGTATTACAAGAAGGTGCTGAAACTCGCCCCTGGCGATGAGACGGCCACCGCGAACATGAAGATTATAGAGAAAAACAAATCCAAAAAGAAATAGTATGAAAAAGATCGCATTGTGTATGATCGCACTTATTACCCTGGCAGCCTGCCAGAACAAAGGGGAGAAGGTCCCTGCAATAGACCTAGGCAACCTGGATACTTCCGTTGCTCCCGGTGAAGATTTCTATAAATATGCCACCCATGGCTGGCAGGAGAAGAACCCTCTCGGCGCCGAGTACAGCCGTTTCGGCTCGTTCGACCAGCTCCGCGAGAACAACGTCACCCGCCTGAACGACCTGTTCGCATCCATGGCCACCATGAATACCAAACCCGGCAGCATCGAGCAGAAGATAGTGGACCTCTACAAGCAGGGTCTCGACTCCACCCGCCTGAATGCCGAAGGTGCGGCTCCTCTGCAGAAGTATATCGCTGAGATACAGGCAATCAAGGACAAGAAAGAACTCGCGCAGATGCTCGCCAAGATGCAGCTGGAGGGCGAAGGCGGATTCTTCGGCGCCTATGTTGAAGCCGACCTCATGGACAGCAACAACCAGATCCTCTACATCGGCCAGGGCGGCCTCGGAATAGGCGACAGGGACTACTATGTCAAGCCCGAGAACGCAGCCATCAAGGAAGGATACAGGGTGTTCCTCAATAAGGTCCTCACCCTCGCAGGTGTAGAAAATGCCCAGAAAGTGGCCGACAACACCGTTGCCGTAGAAGAATATCTTGCGCAGAATTCCTGGACCCGCGAGCAGGAACGCGATATTCCCAAGCTCTACAACCCCATGAGCACGGAGCAGATCGTGGCAGCCTATCCCGGATTCGATTTCGCAGGCTATTTCGAGACAGGCGGCATCCCCGCACAGGAAAAGATCATAGTGGCCGAGCCTTCTTTCTTCAAGGCGTTCAGCAACTATGTCGAAGCTACCGACATCGAGGTTCTCAAAGACTATCTCGTCTCTCACCTCGTGAGCGGTGGCTGCGGTGCGCTCAGCGATGACTTCTATGCTGCCAACTTCGAGTTCTATTCCCGTCAGATGGCCGGTATCCAGGAGCACAAGCCCCGCTGGAAGAGGGCCATGGCGGTTCCCAACGGCGTGCTCGGCGAAGCGGTGGGCAAGATGTATGTGGAGCGCTACTTCCCCGAATCTTCCAAGAAGCAGATGCTCAAGCTTGTCAAGAACCTTCAGATTGCACTCGGTGAGCACATCGACTCCCTCGACTGGATGGGCGACGAGACCAAGGCCAAGGCCCACGAGAAGCTGGACAACTTCACCGTCAAGATCGGCTATCCCGACAAGTGGAAAGACTACAGCACCCTCGAGGTGGATCCCGAAAAGAGCTACTACGAGAATCTCCGTGCCGCCAGCCGCTGGTATGTGGCGGATAACCTCTCCAAGCTTGGCAAGCCCACGGACAAGACCGAATGGGGCATGACTCCCCAGACCGTGAACGCCTACTACAACCCCACCACCAACGAGATATGCTTCCCTGCAGCCATCCTCCAGCCTCCGTTCTTCAACCCGGATGCCGACGATGCAGTCAACTACGGTGCCATCGGCGTGGTGATCGGCCACGAGATGAGCCACGGCTTCGACGACCAGGGACGCCTCTTCGACAAGGACGGCAACATGGTCAATTGGTGGACCGATGAGGATGATGCCAAGTTCCGCGCAAAGGCGCAGAAACTCGTCGAGCAGTTCGATGAGATCGAAATCCTGCCCGGCGTACACGCCAACGGCCAGTTTACCCTCGGTGAGAACATAGGCGACCACGGCGGACTCAGCATCGCTTTCACCGCCATGCAGAATGCCATCAAGGGTAAGAATATCGGCCTTATCGACGGCTTCACTCCCGAGCAGCGTTTCTATATCGGCTATGCCACCGTCTGGGCACAAAACATTACCGACGAAGAGAAGGCACGCCTGACCAACCTGGACGTCCATTCGCTGGCAGAAAACCGCGTGAACGTTTCTATCCGCAACTTCGACAGCTTCTTCGAGGCCTTCGGCATCAAGGAAGGAGATCCTATGTTCCGCCCGGAAGAAGAGCGTGTCCACATCTGGTAGGTTCATAGCTTCCGGACTCCGTTTCAAGGGGAGGCTGGCAGTGATTTCCATCGCTGTCAGCTTCCTCGTAATCATACTTTCACTGGCCATTTCGGCCGGTTTCCGCAGGGAGATACGCGGGGGAGTGGCATCCCTTACGGGGGATATCCAGCTTACCTCCCCGTCCGCAAACATCTATAACAGTGAGGTTTGCGTAAACGCTGATTCATCCTTCATAGAGGATCTCCTCGCCCGCAGGGGCGTCGAGGCGGTCACACCCGCCATCTACCGTGCAGGCATCATCCAGAACGGGGAAGACCTGCAGGGCGTGCTCTTCAAGGCAGTACCCTCGCGCGACAGCCTCCCCCTGCAGATAAGCATCCCGCGCAGCCTCGCGAAGACGCTTCGCTTGAAAGAAGGGGATGTGGTGCGAGGATACTTCATCGGGGAGCGCGTGCAGGTGAGAAAGTTCACCGTGAGCAGCATCTACGAGGGCCTATCGGACAATTCCGGCAGTCCGATGGTGCTGGCGTCCTACGAAGACATCCGCCGTGTGAACGGCTGGGACGAGGGGAAGGCATCCGCCCTGGAGATAACCCTCTCGGAACGCTTCCGGGACCGCCGCGCGCAGAAAACCAAGGCCGTGGAGATAGCGGGATTTGCCTATGGAAGGGCTTCGGAAGATGATGACCCCACGCTTGCCGTAGCCTCCGCCGATAAATACTACAATCTCTTCGACTGGCTGGACCTCATCGACTTCAACGTGCTGGTCATCCTCATCCTGATGGTGCTGGTGGCCGGTTTCAACATGATTTCCGGGCTTCTGATAATGCTCTTCCGCAATATCTCCACGATAGGCACCCTGAAAGCCCTGGGGATGGGCGACAGGGGCATCGCAGGCGTCTTCCTGAGAGTATCCGCCCGCACGGTGCTGAAGGGTATGCTGATAGGCAATGCGGTGGCGCTGTTGTTCTGCCTGGTGCAGCATCTCACGCACTTCATCCGCCTCAATCCGGACAATTACTTCGTGTCGTTCGTGCCGGTGAGCGTGAACTGGTGGAGCGTGCTTGCGGTGGACGCTATCGCATTCGCTGCAATCATGCTTCTGCTGCTCATTCCGTCGCTGTTCATTGCGCGCGTGGATCCCGCGGATACGGTACGTGTGAAATAATTGTTAAATTTGCAGGTTATGTCCATGCTCTCCAGAATGTGGTTCCCGACAGCGGTGGTGACTCTCGCCATCGCGACCACCGTCGCAACCACCGACCCCGTGGAAAGTACATATGTAGTTTGTCATCCCGAGGCCTCCTGTCATTCCGAGCGCAGCGAAGGAATCTCCCCCCTCCAGGACACCGTCAAATACCGCCTCGGGGCCTACAAACTCCGCCGCAGAGGCAACTTTACGGCCGAGAGCCTGCCGGACAGCGTGCTCAAGGCCCTTGGCATAACACTGAGTTTCGAAGAAGAAGACACTCTGCCGCGCATCTTCGCGCGGGATACCATGGTTGTGCCGGATTCCCTCCGGGAAATCGATCCCTTCCGTTATAAGTATTACGTCGCGCTGATAGACTCGCTCACGCACCGCATAGTGAGCGATTCCCTCCGGAAATCGTACGACAGCCTGATGGTGGCCGCAGATACCCTGCAGGCCCGTCTGGACTCGGCCGACCGCTACATGCTGGACTCCCTCTACTACCGGGATTCCACCATCCGCGCCCGCGAGGCCTTCCTGGCGTGGTACAACGGTCTCAGCAAGGAGGAGCGCAAGAAATACGACTACGAGCAGAAGGTGAAGCGCAAGATGGCCGTCGCCGATTCCCTTGGTAAGATAAAGGAGGAAAAGCAGGCCGTGCGGGACAGCATACGGGAAAACACCCCGAGGGTGCTGCTGACCTTTGCCATACCGGACTCCCTGAAATACAAGCGCCTGATTACCTGGAACGTGGACCGCGAGTTCCACGACGTGAAGGCGCGCGTGCCGGACACCACCTACAACCACTACTTCTACGACTACGCCTTCCGCCGCGAAGACGTGAACTCCACCTGGCTGGGTGTGTCGGGATCAGCCGTTCAGCCCTACAACTATTTCAAGCGTCAGGAAGGAGACAGCCCGGAGTTCTACTCCTGGTACGAGCCTTGGAGCCAGAGCGCGAGGAACATGCGGATGTACAACACTAAGACTCCCTACACGGAACTGGCCTACTGGGGAACCCTGATGGCTGGAGATGCCAAGGAATCCGACAACCTGCACATCTTTACCACCAACAACATCCTCCCTGCCTGGAACTATTCCATACTCTACGAGCGTTGGGGCGGGGGAGGAATGCTGAACAACGAGACGGTGAAGAACAAGACCCTGGCGCTGGGCACCAACTTCCTCGGCGAGCGCTACCTCATGCATGCAGGATTCATCTCCAACAACATAATCCAGAACGAGAACGGCGGCCTGGTGGACATAGCGGACGTGAGGGATACCACCATCGACGCCCGCGAGATGAAGGTGGCGCTGGGCAAGGCTTCTTCCGAGATAAAGAAGAAAACCTTCTTCCTGAACCAGCAGTACCGCATTCCCTTCACCTTCATCAACACCTGGAGGGCCCGCAGGGACTCCACCTTCGTGCCTGATACCACGGAAGACATCACCACAGCCTTCATCGGGCACAGCACCGAATGGAGCCGCTACGGCAGGCACTACACAGACAATATCAACGCTTCCGATGCCGTGGGGCGCAGCCTCTACAACAACGTGTTCAACTATAATCCCACCGCTTCCGACGATTCGCTGGGGCTCACGGAACTGGACAACAAGATCTTCCTCCGCCTGCAGCCATGGTCGGCAGAGGCCGCGGTGGCCAAGCTGGATGTGGGTATAGGGGACAAGATCCAGACTTATGCCGACAGTTCCGCCACCGGCAACCGGTTCCGGGGGAATTCGGTATATGCCTACGCTGGAGCGAACGGACGCCTGTTCCGGAACATGACGTGGAACGCGCGAGGCCAGCTCTATTTCGCAGGCTACCACGCGGGAGATTTTAACATACGGGCCAACGCGGATTACCGCTTCTATCCTTTCCGCAAGGCTCGCACCAGCCCTGTGGCCTTCGGAGCCACCTTCAGCACCTCGCTGCGGGATCCGGACTACTACCAGCAGAACGTGTATTCCAACCACTACAAGTGGAACAACGACTTCGGCAAGACTTCGATCACCAAGATTGGAGGGAACATAGACATCCCTTACTGGAAGCTTTCCGCCAGCCTCAATTACGGCCTGCTGGCGAATAATGTCTACTACGACACCCTCAGCATCGCCAGGCAGAATGCCAGCGCGATGAGTGTGCTTTCCGCTACCCTCCGGAAAGATATAGTTATCGCCAATTTCCTGCATCTTGACAATCAAGTGCTGTTCCAGGTTTCTTCCAACGAGGATGTGCTGCCGCTTCCGCGCCTGGCGCTGAACGGCAAGTACTTCATCCAGTTCATTGTGCAGCGCGACGCCCTCAGGCAGAAGGTGCTGGAAATGCAGATCGGCGCGAACCTGCTCTACAACACACCGTGGTATTCGCCCGCATGGAATCCGGCCCTGGGCGTGTTCCACAATCAGAACCAGGTCCGTTACGAAAACGGCCCGATCATCGATCTCTTCGTGAACGCGCAGTGGAAACGCGCGTGCATATTCATAAAGATAGAGAATGCGGCCATGCGCTGGTTCGACAGCGCGGATTACTTCTCTGCGCATCATTATATCAACACCCAGCGCGTGATTAAATTCGGCCTGTTCTGGCCGTTCTACACCCAGCCCGGAAAGGGAGGCGGTTCAAGCAGCTCGCAGGGAGAAGGACGGTCGCTTCCCGGAGGAAGGAGTCTTGGAGGGGAAGAATGATGAACGGCAGGATTAAGGAACCACATAGCTTTGTGATGATTCTCTTCGTGCTTGCTTTGATAGCAGGCTCGATTCTGGCGGATGGCTATGCCCGGAAGCTGAGACTGTCGCGGGTGGAGCCGGTGGTAACCGATACTCTCCCGCGTGGAATGTGCGCCAACTATGTCATCAGCCCCTACGACTCTCTGATTAAAGTCTATTCCGATTCCGTCGGGCTGGACTGGAGGCTGGTCGCCGCGGTCATCTATCACGAATCCGGCTTCGACAACGACGTCCGTTCGCGCAGGGGTGCGACAGGCCTTATGCAGATGATGCCTTCCACCGCAGAATGGCTGGGCGCAGGCGATATTTCAGACCCGATCGAGGGAGTGCGTATTGGAACCATTTATCTGAAACGCATCCACAATGCCTACAGGAACCACACCGACGATCCTGTGGAAAGGATGAAATTCGCCCTGGCCGCTTACAATGCCGGGGTCGGCCGCATCCAGGACTGCATAAAATTTGCCGCAATCCGCGGAGTGGATCCATCCAGCTGGGACAATATAGTTGCGTTGATTCCCGAAATGAACGACGATGCCATTCTCGAAATCGATACCATTAAATTCGGCAAGTTCAAAGGCACCGAAACGATAGCCTACGTCGAGAACGTCCTCTCCAAATACGAGCAGTACAAGCGCCGCGCCGCGCGCTAGTGTGTCAGATAGACATCATCCCCCGGCTCGGCGAATAAATACTGTTCGCGGGCGAGGGTTTCGAGGGTGTCGCGGTCGTTGCTGAGCACGCGGATCTGGCGGTCCAGGTCGTTAATCTGTTTCTGATAGTAGCGCATCTCCTTGTTCTGCCTGTGGATGGTGAATCCGGTGCCTATCAAGCGCACCACACTGTCTTTCTTAACGAACAGAAAAACAATGCAGATTGCGGTGGAAATAATGAAATAGCGGAGGAAGGAACGCTTCTCGTGGTTGTTCCCGTCCTTCTCCCTGTTCCATATATCTTTGCTGACCTTCGACATTATCGCAAAAATAACTAAATTTGTAGAAAAGACCTACAGATGAATAAATATATTGTACTCATTATCTTGGCCATGGCGCCTGTTATCTTATTATCATCTTGTCATGAGGAAGTTAGAGATAAAGGTAAATATGGGAATTACCTGATAGGGATGTATATCAATGGTGTTGAGTATCATGAAATCTCCAAATCTTTTCATGGATGGGGTGAGCCTATACCAAAGTGTGGTTTTAGGTTTATTAGCAAACCGCAATCTAAGTATGTACTGGTTTCCGGTGGCATAGAGGATTTGGGGCCGAGAGATAATAAACAAGATCGATATGTTTTTCACATTGGTATATATGCTGATAGCACTTTGTTCCAGCAAAATGGGACGCAGTTTTTGTTTGATAATCGTTCGATGGAAACAGAGGATGAAGTTTATTCCCTATATAAGAAGAATACGACCGTTGATTCGCCAATATGGGTAGGGTATCTTTATAACTATGATAAAGATATTGTTTATTATATAACTTACGGATGGATACAATACTATAATCTATGTACGTGGTACAGCGATGATGGTAATATGGAGAATCAGGTTTTATGGTTTAGTAATGTTTTCTTTGAATTCATGGCAGAAAGTGAAGACGGTGAATTTTTAAGAATAACTGATGGATATTGTAAGTATGGAGAGAATCGTTAATTATAGAGTTATAGTATTGATTCTGTCCATATTGATGGTGGGTAATATAAGTGCGTACGGTCAGAATCTAAACAGTATAAAAAGTCAGTTGTCCGCTATGTTTGCAGGCCTGGACAAGTCCAAGGTTCCTACAGGATATTTATGGGACGCGGCGGTTAACCTTGTAGATGGCGAAGCATATAACGGCAGTGCGCTCACTGATAGTAATTTAGTTACACTACCGTTGATGGTGGATATGCTTTATAGCATAAATACGGCTTCGGTTGGGGCAGACACGATTTGTGTCCAGTCGGTGTTGTCGAGAATAAAGAGTATTTCCACATCGGACAACCAGATGGTCGGCTTCCTGTTCAAGCCATATAATTATATCGTTTCGAATGCTCTGTCCGATCATCTGATTGATTATTCGAATGGAGTGGTCAGTGACACATACGTCAATGGTGTTTGGCAGAACCCATACGGAGAAGATGTTTTGTTCGGTTTTGCTCTGGGTAATGATGGAATAGTCGATCCTTTAGTCTCTTTCACAGTTATTAATATTGATAGTCTTTCAACATTATCTTTTCAGAGTATTGAGTTCGATCCGGGAGATGGACAGGGCTATAGGAGCGTTGCTTCCGGGGGTACGGTAGTGGCATCATATTCTATGGAAGGTTTTTATGAGACCAAGTTACGGGTTGGTTACAATAACCGGACGTATGTCAGTCATGGATTGGTAGAGGTTCAATTTCCATTAATTGCGCCCAATTCTATGACGGAGTCCATCGATACCCATACTGTATCCGTTAATATTGACGGGATAGCCTATAAGGCGATGGTTACGGGAAAGTCGCCGTTTCGATTTGATAAACCATTGATTGTTTCAGAAGGGTTTGATCCATGGAAGTTTCATAAATATGATCCTAAGGATCCGCATAAGTACTCGGGTTTTACGGATATCTTAGATATTATTAAACAGAACGGAGAAAGGCACTTGCCCTTTTTTGATGGTTACGATGTGTTTTATGTTGATTGGTATGACTGTGGAGCGAATATCCGAGATAATGCCGAGGTGCTGAAGGAAGTAATAAGATGGGTGAACGGACAAAAGACATCGGAGACATCAAATATAGTAATGGGACAGAGTATGGGTGGTCTTATTGCGCGTTATGCCCTTTCCACTATGGAGCTTGATAACGAGGAAGAACATCAAACAAGCCTATTTATTTCTCACGATGTCCCATATTTAGGGGCGAACATTTCCCCTGGTTTACTCTATACATATTGGGATTTGTATAATATAACAGATAATTACGTGGCAGACGTAGTGTTTAGTAATCTAAATATAACAAAAGATATTTATCCGGCATTAAGGGAAGTGGGTAATTATACATCGGTAAAACAAATGCTACCCATGTATATGAATTCTTCCCTTACATACAATTCTGTTTTTTATGAAAATCTTCAGCAGAGTTTTAAATCGATTGGTTTCCCAAAGGGAGATCGTGGCCATCCTATACAGAATGTCGCAATAATAAACGGCGGGAAGTCGCCATCAGGAACAAAATCTTTGTACAGTGCCGGTGATACTATCCTTCAAGCAGAGATTGATTTAAACAGCGGAACTTTGGTGGAGTTGATAATGATGCTATTCTGCAAATCGCCTATGGGTTCGTTATGGCGTCTCGGGAAGACAACTCTTTCATTATCTCATACTGTTTATCCATGCCTCAACCATGGTGATTGTGTCTCCCGAACAACAGCGTCTTATAAGAAAAAACTGTTATGGTTGGATATGATGAATGTTTCAATCCCTGTAAATAACCATTATGGACCATCATCGGGCGATTTATACGATACTTTTCCGAGTTCGAAATACAGTTTAGAAGTAGAACCGGACACGCTTGGAAGCCCTTGGGTCGCCGAGTTGTATTATGATATTCAATTGACGGACCATATGGCATTCATACCAACTGCAAGTGCCATGTCTATGCCCGATGATTTTGAAACCGATTTGTATTCGAATAACCCGACACCTGGTGTCGACACACCTTTTACGAGCTATATCATAAAGAACAACGCGAGTGATCATATTGATTTTTGGAGCACTGTCTCCAGCTGGTTGGAGAAGGTAACAAATACTTATATCGATGGCCCTGACATGGCGTTTTCCGGAGATACTTTTCATGTAATGGATTCAACGTCAGTTGTTTCGGGGTTCAAATGGTCTACAAGCAACAGTCAGATTGCAACTATAAATGAAAACACTGGGGTGTTGACAGTCGCGGAGGGAGGTCTGGTAGATATTATAGCCACGTATGATTATTATGGGCAGATAATTACCAAACGCAAGACAGTCATGGTGGGAATCCCCCCTATGACGATAACCACTTCTAATCTGGGCAGTAACTATACTGCTATTGCCAGAATACACAATGCTCAGCAAAAGGATTTTGTTAATCGTTTGGGGTTGGATTCACTGCTGGTTTTAAACTGGAAGTTGGATACATGGAATGCCGGAGATACATTACATTGCCCAACCATACTCACACAGCATACAGACACTGTTACTTTTACAATCGGGACGGGGTATGACTATTCTTCAATTGCCTTGGACGTGATCTATGGATCTCATTCCATAAGCCTTAATCCTATTATTCTTCAAAGACCTGACGTTTTCTACGTTAATCTATTTCGGATAAATGTAAACAATGATGTAGTTTGTTTTATCTTTTATCCTTTTGGAGAGATTCCTTTTTATATGAGCGAGGGGGATCCGATGCTGATACTTAAACCGATACCGGGCGCGGCCCTAGACAACATAACAAATCTTATCCCGTCATATGCCACGGTTGCCGGATTTGATTTTCCGGTTCAACCGCATCCTACCGAAACGGGATATTATATTGTTGACTGTTTTTACACGTATCAGAGTGATAGTTTTGATCACTTTTGGTTAGTCAACAATGTTCTCCGAGCAATAAGACTTTCAGATTCAATAGTTATTCAAGTATATAATAGTTCTGACCAACTGTTGCAGACAATGTCATACAGAATTGGCAGATTTCCATTTCTTTAGTTATGAAACCTTTTTCTATACTTCTTTTAGTATTTGCCCTTTCTTGTTGTTCGGTAATGTCCGAGCAGGAATTAATGACATCCCAGACTGTAAGTGGGACGCCAAGAGTCAAATCTTCCATAGGAGAACCCCTGTCAAAAGAAGATTCGCTGAAACTTGTGTATAAGTTTCAAACCAGCAAAGAGGTGTTCATGCAGAATTATGTTAATTTTGCAAACGGGAAGTTCTATCTGTCAATCTCGCGGGAGTCAGCGAAATCCTTTGGCATTTCGGATGACCTATATGACCAGTATTTAGAGCATGTTCGTAGTTGCAATGAACAATTAATATCAAAATAAAATGAAACCTACATTGTTAGTTCTTGCTGCCGGAATGGGCAGCCGTTATGGCGGACTCAAGCAGATGGACGGCCTGGGGCCTTCCGGAGAGACCATTATCGATTATTCCATCTACGATGCCGTGAAGGCAGGATTCGGAAAGGTGGTCTACATAGTCCGTGAATACTTCCTCGAAGACATGAAGGCCCTTGTGGCCAAGAAATATTCCCACGTCAAGTGCGTGGACGGCACACCCCTGGAGTTCGTTTTCGTAACCCAGGAACTGGACAAGATTCCCGCCGGCTTCACCCTCAATCCCGAGCGAGTAAAGCCCTGGGGTACCGCCCATGCCGTGCTGATGGCGAAGGATGTGATCAAAGAACCCTTCATCATCATCAACGGCGACGACTACTACGGAAAGGACTCCTTCAAGGTGGCAGCCGAATGGTGCCGTGCGCATGAGAACACCACCGGACAGTATGCCATCATCGGCTTCGAGCTGGACAAGACCCTATCCGAGAGCGGCAGCGTGTCCCGCGGCATCTGCCATTACGATGCCAAAGGCGTGCTCACCAGCGTTGAGGAGCACCTGAACATCGCCAAGGAGGCTGACGGCAAGATATACGGAGACAATTCCGTGAACGGCGACACCCATATCGTGCTGGACGGCAAAGCCCTCTGCTCCATGAACATGTGGGGCTTCACCCCCGATTATTTTGCCAAGAGCGAAGCCATCTTCAACGACTTCCTGAAGGCTAACATCACCGAGTTGAAGAAGGAGTTCTACATCCCTTACGCCATCGACTGCATGATCAAGGACGGCAGCGCATCCACCTCGGTGCTCTCCACCCCTTCCAGCTGGTTCGGCGTAACTTACAAGGAAGACCGTCCCGGCGTAGTCGCGAAGTTCGCGCAGCTGGTTGCCGATGGAGTTTACCCTTCACCTCTCTATTGATATGGCACGCCGCGGAAACTTTGATGTGCTGAGCAAGTACGCCTGGTGCATCCCTTCAGGAGGGGATATAGTCATCCTTGTCCTGATGTTCCTTCTGGGTGCGCTGATCGGCACCGGAGTGGTTTTCATCGTGGCCCTTTTCATGGGCGGGAGTGCCGATACGTTCGCGGCCGAGTATGGAACCCTCATTTCCTATCCCATCATGTTCATCCCTCCGATGATGTGGGCTGCCGGGCAGAGCCGCCGCAACCGCATGGAGTACAAGGGCCTGGCCCTGGACAATGGCAACGTGGCTCCTCACGGCTGGCTCCTCTGTGTGCTGATGGTTATGGCGGCCACTCTTGCCGCCGGGATAGTTGGAGACCTGTCTACATCATGGCTGCCGCCTATGCCCGCATGGCTTGAGGAGGCTCTGAAGGGTCTTACGACCGGCAACATCTGGATCAACTTCATCTGCGTGAGCCTGTTCGCCCCGTTCTTCGAGGAGTGGCTCTGCCGCGGAATGGTGGAGCGTGGGCTTCTCGGGCGTGGCGTCAAGCCCGTCTGGGCCATCGTGCTCTCGGCACTGTTCTTCGCAGTCATCCACCTGAACCCCTGGCAGGCGATCCCCGCCTTCCTGCTGGGATGCCTGTTCGGATATGTCTACTATAAGACCGGCTCGCTGAAGCTCACCATGCTGATGCACTTCACCAACAATACTTTCGCCCTGATAATGGGACATGTGGATTCGTTGGAGAATGCTGAAAGCTGGATGGATGTGCTCGGCCCCGGCTACTGGTACTGCTTCGCCGCCGCCGTGCTGCTGCTCGTGCTGGTGATTAAAGCTTTCGCCAAGATTCCTCTGGAAGGCCGCAAGGGCGCCTTTGAAGTGCTGCCCTCGGCATTCGAAGACTAATCAGTGGATTCGCAGGATATCGGCGCCTCGCTCCTCGGCGAGGCGTTCTGCGTATTGTGAGCTGGGAACCTGCCCGGGAGCGAAGGGGTTGGGCGTATGCGTGAAGCGTTTGTCGGCGACGCCAACCAGGATGGGGCGGCCGAAGTGCCTGAGGGTCGGCAACTTCTCCAGCAGCTCCCAGTTCTGCTCGGCTGTCTTTGCAAAGCCGAAGCCGGGATCCAGGATCCATTCTTTTATGCCCAGTTTTTCAGCCTTTTCCGCGAATTGTTCGAAGTAGTCGTTTACGGCCTGCACCACGCCCTGGGGGTATTCTGTGAGGGCGTCCATGGAGCGGGGATTGCCGCGCTTGTGCATGGCGATGTAGGGGAGTCCGAGTTCGGCGACGGTGGGGAGCATCTCGGGGTCATCTTCCCCTGCGGAGATGTCGTTGACTATGAAGCGCCCTATCCGCCCGTATGTCCGCCGGACAATCTCTGCGCTGGTAGTATCTACTGAAACGGCAGGTGTACCCTCACAGGACCTACGCCACCCTCGGCAAGCCACCCCAAAAATCGGGAGATTTTCGGGGACCCCGGAATCTGACACACCTATTGGGGCGAAGCGAAGCGAAGCGGTCGGTGAGGGTACACCTGCCGTTTCAACCAGAGCCAGTGTCGGTTCCAGCCGGGCCCACTCCTCTTCGACGGGGACGTCGGCTGCGCCGGGGCGGGTGGAGACGGCGCCGAAGTCGATGATGCTGCAGCCGCGATCCATGAGCGCCTTCACGCGACGTTTGATGGCCGCTGGCGTCATCGCCCGCGTCTCTTCCCGGAACGAATCCGGCGTCAGATTGACAACTCCCATCAAAATCATAATACAAAGGTAATGAATTCTTTTGGGAATAGGTGTCCGTTCCCGGCAAGTCTTTACTAGTCAGTTATTTACGTATAATGGGATACTGAAAATCAAGCATCCCATTATACGTAACTACTTGAAGGCTAGCAAGTTACCGGGAACGGTCACTCCGCCAAAAAAGGACGAAGCCGGCGGAAATAAGCACCGCCACCACCAACTGAACCCAAAGGGCGGTGGAAACCAGTTTCATCTGCATCAGGCCGGCGCCGAGGACGAGGGCCTTGAGGCTGTAGTAGAAGGCCTTGCTCAACAGAATCGAAAGGAACGTCGCCAATCCAATACGCACAGACGAGGCCTCTTTGCCCGCACCGGAAGTGGGCTTGACCACAGACGCCAGCCACCAGAACAGCAACACGTTGACACTCAACTCGGCGGCAATCACAAGGCATTTAGGAAAGACGGGATGCCCGGAAATGGCAAAAGAAACCAGAGGCAAAGCCACGGCCAGCACCAAGCCGTTAACGCGGCTTCGGCTTGCCAGAAGTGCGCCAAGCACTGCCAGACGCATGGGATCCAGCAGATAGAAAGGCACAGCGGTCAGGTGCGAAAGCGCCGGAACCACCAGCACGAATAATAAAGCGACGGCATCGGTCAACCCGATGCCGAGCGCTTTTTTGCTTGCAACAGTTGCCATTAATAGTTCTCTTTGTGAACTTCGAAATAGGACTGGGGATGTGCGCACACGGGGCACATTGCAGGAGCCTTGGTGCCCACCACGATGTGGCCGCAGTTACGGCATTCCCATACCTTAACCTCGGACTTCTCGAACACCTGTGCGGTCTCGACATTCTTCAGAAGTGCGCGATAGCGCTCCTCATGCCTCTTTTCGATGGCGGCCACCATGCGGAACTTGGCTGCAAGGGGCTTGAAGCCTTCGGCCTCGGCGGTCTTTGCAAAGCCCTCGTACATATCGGTCCATTCATAGTTCTCGCCCTCTGCGGCGGCTGCGAGGTTGGCAGCGGTATCGCCTATGCCATCGAGCTCCTTGAACCACATCTTGGCGTGCTCTTTTTCATTGTCTGCAGTCTCCAGGAAAAGGGCTGCGATCTGCTCGTATCCCTCCTTCTTTGCAGTGGATGCGAAATAGGTGTACTTGTTGCGTGCCTGGGATTCTCCGGCGAATGCTGCCTGGAGGTTCTTCTCGGTCTGGGTTCCAGCGTATTTGTTTGCCATAATATTGAATGATTAGTTATTGTCTCTTTGCAAATATAAAAAATAGTATCTTTGCATCAAAGAAAAAAAATAAGATGAAACAGTTTTTCAAAATGCTTCTGGCCGTCATCTGTGGCCTGCTTATCGTCAACCTGCTCATTTTCTTCCTGTTCGCAGGGATAATCGGATCTGCATCTTCAGGTGCGAAGGGGAGCACCGTTCTTCCCAGAACCGGAGTGCTGGCCATCGACCTTTCCGAAGTGACCATCACCGAGCAGGAGGTGCCTGCGGACCCCATGGCGATGGCACAGGGGAAAATGCAGACTACGCTTGGCATATACAAAGCTGTCCAGGCCATCAACATCGCTGCAAAAGACCCCGGTGTCAAGTTCATTTATCTGAAAACTGACGGCAGCATGACAGGCATCTCCACTGCCGGAGAACTCCGCAAGGCCCTGGAAAACTTCCGTCGCAGTGGAAAGGCCGTCATCGCCTGGACCGAGGCCCCCGGCATTGGAGGATTCTATCTGAGCTCCGTGGCAGATAAGATTTATATGTCTGATTATCAGGGAGGTAATGTCTCCATGGTAGGCCTTTGCGCGCAGTCTTTCTATCTTAAGGATCTGCTGGACAAGGCCGGACTCAACATGCAGCTCATCCGTCACGGTAAGTATAAATCAGCCGGCGAAATGTATGTGCGCAACTCTCCCAGCGAAGAGAATAAGGAGCAGTACGACCGCATGGTGAACGCCATGTGGGAGACCATTGGCACCACCATCGCCGAGAGCCGCGGCATCTCCGTTGAAGCTCTGGACAGGATGGTCAATAACCTTGAGCTTTGCCTCCCCGAGGATTTCCTGACTGCCGGACTGGTGGATGGAGTCTTCTCCCGCGATTCCCTCAAACAGCGCCTGGCCGCACTGGCGGTAGAGAGCGACTTCAAGGATGTGAAGTTCATCCCCTTCGCCGACTATGCCAATGCAAAAGTGCTTCCCAACTTCCGCGCAAAGGACAAGATAGCCGTTCTCTACACGAATGGTGAGATCATCGACGGCAAGGACGTGAACAACGTGGCCGGCGACCGCTTCACCAAGGTCATCGACCAGATCCGCGCCGACAAGGGTATCAAGGCTGTGGTCCTCCGCGTGAATTCCCCTGGCGGCAGTGTGATGGCATCAGAAAAGATCAAGCACGAACTCGACCTCCTGGAGGTTCCCGTAATTGCTTCCTATGGCGAACTTGCCGCATCCGGCGGATACTGGATTTCCAACAACTGCGACAAGATTTTCTCCGATCCCACCACTCTTACCGGCTCCATCGGCGTTTTCGGACTGATCCCCGAGGCGAGCAAGACCCTGAAGAACGTTGCTCACGTGGGCATCTATTCAGCAAAAACCCACAAACATGCAGACATGACCCGCCTCACCCGTCCCTTCGACCAGGCTGAATATAACTATATGCTCCGCAGCATCGAAGCTATCTACGACAAGTTCACCGGCATCGTTTCCGAAGGCCGCGGCATTGAGAAGAAGCGTGTAGATGAAATCGGCCAGGGCCGCGTCTGGGCCGGAACCGATGCCCTTCAGATCGGCCTGGTAGATGAGATCGGCACCCTGGAAGATGCCATCAACTATGCCGCCTCCGCCATCGGTGCAGAAGATGTCTGTGTCCTTGAATACCCGAAACCCCTCACTACCATGGAGAGCCTGATGGCTGCATTCGGACAGACCACCGAGCACGACTACGTGAAGGCCTTCCAGAAGCTCGCAGAGCCTCAGGTCGTGGCGCGTATGCCTTATCAGGTAGTGGTTTACTAGAGCAGCATCAACACTGCGAACACATAGAGGGTGAATCCCTGGAACAGGGCCCTGGTGCGATTCTGCCGCGCAAGCAGCACATCCATCGGGGCCTTCTCTTTGATTGCTGCGAGTTCCTCGGCATCCGGCAGGCTGCGGAAGGCCCACTTTCGGATTATCTGCCCGTCGGCGATGTAGGTGACGCCTCCGTTGGAGCGGTTTAGCGTCAGAAGTTGCTTACGGTCTGCGAAATATGTGCTGGCCAGAAGCACCGGATTCATTCCCTGCTCAGAAATCTCTTCAGGCGTGGATGCCATCAGCAGCAACACCGTATAGCCGTTATCCGCTGCCATGCGGGCAAACTCCGCAACGCGGTCAGCCTGGGTCTTCTCCAGAGCGTCGTAGGCGGATACCACCAGTACATTCCCTTCCATCGCCAGCGAATCCGCATACACGTAGTTGGCATCGTAGAAGAAGAGCGGCTGCTCATCCAGTTCTACACCAGGCTTATAGTCCGTGTAGTCCCGCAGGGGGATGGAGAGGGCGCTGAACAGCAGGAAGAGCACCAGCGAAACTGCTGCAAGCGAGAAACTTACGTACTTGATGCGCTGAGGCAGGCCCAGCTTGCCCATGGGGATGAAGGCCAGGCACCAGAGAGCATCCAGGATTAGGTTTTTCAGGAGCGTCTGCGCGTGGTTCAGATGGATGATTTCCCCGAAGCATCCGCAGTCCATGTTGGGCTTGGCGAGATAGAGGATGATGGTGAGGATGGTGAACAGCGCCAGCAGGCCGCCGCTCGCGAGAGCGATCACCTTACGCCAGACGCCCGCGATGAGGGCGGCGCCGAGCAGGCTCTCCGCCAGCGCAAGCGCGCATGCGATAAAGCGGGAACCTCCCTTCAGGAAACCCAGATGGAAAAACTTGAGATACTCGTCCATCACCAGGCCGGAACCCACAGGGTCCATCATCTTGAGTATGCCCGCGACCAGCAGCACCATCCCTATGATAACCGCGCATATTCTCTTGAATCCGTTCATAATCTACTGTCTACCAAAGCTTTGATCTTTGCAAAGATATCATCCGGAGGGAGCATACCGCCTTCGGCGTCAGAGCAGTCCACCACCTGCAGGCTCTTGTCTACCTCAGCCTGGCGCAGGTACATGGCCCGCACGCGCTTCTGGAACTCGATGTCCGCTTCATGTATGTCCTGTGCGTGGTGCAGGTAGGCCCGGTCGGCGCCCTTGCGCTCAGATTGTATATTCTTCTCCACGAAGCCTATGGGCACGTTGAGGAAGATGTTGAGGTCCGGACGCGGTTCATCGAATTCTCCGAACTCCGTATTGATTATCCACTCGCGCAGAGCCTCCGCCTCATTCGCATTTGGCAGTTTCGCGCACTGATAGGCGATGTTGGAATAGACGTAGCGGTCCAGCAGCACGGTAGAGCCTCCCTTCAACGCCTCGCGTATCTGCGGGGCGGCGCCATGGCGGTCTTCCGCAAAGAGAAGGGCCACCAGTTGCGGATGCACCTGGTCTATGGGCCCGAATTCCCCGCGCAGGAAACGGCTGATCAGCCCCCCGTAAACGGGTGCTTCATAGCGGGGAAAGTGGATGTATTCGAGCTTCGGGCACTTCTGCCCGAGGTATTCGCGGAGTTTTCGCACCTGGGTGGATTTTCCGGCCCCATCCAGGCCTTCGAGTACGATCAACATAGCATACAAAGTTAAGCGAAAGCCAAGAGGAATGCAAATTTATTTAATGCCTTCATGGCGCAATAATTGCATGATAATCATTCAACCACATTACTCATTATGAGGCGTCTTTTTCTAATTGCTATAAGCATCCTGACCATGATAGGGTGTTCCAAAGAGCCTCTGTCTTTAGAGGGTACATGGTCTTTGTATGAAGTCCGCATGTACCGGACACAAGATAATTTCAAGGAACCTGAGGTTCAAAATGACAGACATGCGTCACTCACTTTTAACAGTGATGGAACTTACATATATAATTCAGATCAAGGCACCATTGTTGGCAGGTGGGCTTTAAAAAAGTCCTATCTTACACTTAAAAACGGCAAGGATGAAATTGAACTATATGTGAAAACACCGAATAAGAAACAGTTAGTTTTAGAGTACAGAGTATACGAAGAGCACTTTGACCCTGAGACCCATGGCTCTGAAAGTGTGGTAGTTCATTTGGAAGAGTATTATTACACCAGAGTTTCACCATAATCTACTAGCTTCGCTTTTTGTTGGCGAAAAGGCTGTTCCCGATAAACGTTTAGAAACGTTTTTACATAAAGGCCTCTGAAATGCATTGTATTGTAAAAAAACCGGTAATTTTTGCCGGTTTTTTTACAGAAATCGCCACTACAGCCCTGTTTTTGTAAACAAAAAACTACAAACAAAGCTTGAAGCCAAGTCTGGCCAGGCGGTCGGCCATTTCGGGAGTGCCGCCAAGAAGACGCACGGTGAATGAGGTGAACTCGCGGCGCACGGCATAGTCCCCGCGAAGTTTTTCGAACGCACTCAAATCTGCGCGCAGCGCATCGGAATCGGTGCTGATATCATAGGTGTGCAGCACGGCTTCGGTAAGCACTTCCTGCACCGTCTTGCCGGTCGCATCTATCTCGAAATCAAGTTTTTGCGGCGGATCGGGAATGCCCGTAGCCTTCCAGTCTGTTAAAGGCAGTCCAAGCAAAGAGGCAACGGTGCGCACTGCAGCGGTGGTGCCGTTGGCCTTGCCGTCGGCGGAGTAACCCGCGATGTGCGGGGTGCTCAGGTCCAGCAACTTCACCAGTTCCGGATCCAGCTCCGGTTCTCCTTCCCACACGTCCAGGCATGCGCCTGCAATGCGTCCGTCGGCCAGCGCGGCCTTCAGCGCCTTGTTGTCCACCACCGGGCCGCGGGAAGAATTGACAAGTATCTGCGAAGGGCGCATCGTGGCCAGGAGGGCCTCGTCGAAGAGGTGCCAGGTGGCGTCCGGCCCGTCTTTCTGCAGGGGTACGTGGAGGGTGATTATGTCGCTTCGGCGGATGATTTCGTCCAGGCTGACGAATGGATTCCTTCGTCCGCCTTCGGCCTCCTCGGAATGACAGGCGGTGTCTTCGGAATGACAGGCAAGCCATTCGCGTTCGCGGGGCGGATCGTTCAGCAGCACCTTCATCCCCAGGATTGAAGCTGCCTCGGCCACCTTGCTGCCCACGTTTCCGACACCCACTACGCCCAGCGTCAGGTCCGAAAGCCGGAGCCCCCGGTTCCGGGCGAGAGTCACCAGCAGGGCGGTGATGTACTGCTTCACGCTCCAGCTGTTGCAGCCCGGGGCGTTCTTCCAGATGATGCCGTTGGTCTCGCACCAGGCGGTGTCGATGTGGTCGAAACCTATTGTGGCAGTGGCGATTACCTTCACCGAAGATCCTGCCAGCAGCCCCTCGTTGCAGGCCGTGCGGGTGCGGGTAATCAGTGCGTCGGCATCCTTCACCACCTCCGCCGTCGTCTCCTTTCCGGGGAGATAGACCACGTCCGCGTAGGGCTCCAGGGCCCCGCGCAAAAACGGTATTTTATTATCACAAACGATCTTCATCAGTCCTTGAATCTGTCAGGATGCGCCCAGAGGCCCAGGGCGGGGTTGGAAATGTAATAGATCTCTTCGCCGTCCGGCATCGTGTTCCAGCCGTCCTTGAGGCTGGCGATGGGGTAGCGGGCAACCATCTCGTCGTAGCTGCAGTAGCCAAATCCCACCCCCTCTATCTCCTCGCGGGTCATGCCCGGGCCTGGGCAGTAGGTGATGGAGAAGCGGCCCTCGGACGAGCCGTGGATGAGATGGGCGGATGCCCCCAGGTTCTCCTGCAGGTCGGCGTTCTCCTCGGTGCACTTCAGCGTGTGCGGAGTGCCCTTGTATCCGTATTTGCGGATGAGGCCGTCGATGGCCTTGTCTTCGCCGAACTCCTTCAGCGCCGGCGCGAGGATGATCAGTTCCGCCCCGTCGGCAAGCGCCATGCGGGTGCGGTAGACTGCCTTGTTGCCCAGCCAGGTGCTCTTGAACTCCTCCGGATCGAGGTAGACCACGCATTTCTTGATGGGATGGTCCACCATGATGAAATTTGTCTCCAGCGAGAGGTCCGCCGCCTTCTGGAAGCACTCGAAATCGTCCCCGATGAAGAGGCCCTTGAGGTCCATCTTTCCGGTGGATTCGTTCTTGGCGAGCACCGTAAGTACGTAGACTATAGGCAGTTGGCTGATGAAATGCTGCCGTGCGTATTCCAGGATGGCTCGCACCGGACCCCCGGCGCGCCCCATGATGCGCTCCATGCCGTAGGATGCGCCCACGAAGTGGCTCTTGTTGATGCCCTCGCTTCCGCCTGCGCCCACGAAGATGTTCTTGGTGTAGTTGGCCATGCCTATGACCTCGTGGGGCACCACCTGGCCTATGGAAAGGATGAGGTCGAAGGACGGATCCAGCAGGAGTTTGTTCACCTGCGCAGGCCAGTCGTAATGCACCTTGCCTTCGGAGACTTCTTCCACATAGGATGCCGGTACGGTGCCCACTGTCACCACGTCGTTGCGCCAGTCGTGCACGCGGAAGCGGTCCGCGGGCACATGCCCGAACATGGTCTTTATCTGCTCCGGAGTCATGGGGGAGTGCGTGCCCAGGGCGGGCAGCACGTCGGTCAGCGCATCCCCGAAGTAGTCGTAGACCATCTCGGTGATGGGCCCCGCGTAGGAATTGAACCTCGTAAAATCCGGCGGGATGGCGAGCACCCGCTTGCGGGCGCCCATCTTGTCGAACACCTGTTTCAGCGCTGCGCGCACCTCTTCCGGGCTGATGCAGTCGCTTTTTGAACCTCTGGCGTAGTATAGCATGTGAACGGAGTTTGCTTATTCGCAAAATTAGCAAAAAAAGGCGGATTACACAAAGTGTAGAAATACTGTTGAAGATTCGGAATAAAACGTTATATTTGTGGGAAATTTCTAACAAGTATAACTTTTATGACTGAAAGCGACGGCAAATACATCTTCGGTGTAGTGAAGGTGGGAGACAAGGGGCAGATCGTGATCCCGCGCGATGCCCGCAAGATCTACGACATCAAGCCGGGCGATGCCCTGATGGTCCTGGGGGACCAGAAAGGCATGGCCTTGATCAAGACGGAAATATTTCAATCAGTAATAAACCAGGCCATGGAGGGCCTTTCCAAATGAGAAAGAATTGGTTGGACAATCTGCGTTGGGTAACGGTGCTGCTTGTACTGTTCTACCACGTAATCTATTTCTATAATAATAAGGGCGTATTCGGTGGAATAGGCGGATTCGGCCCCTGGCCGGAATGGCATCAGTATCAGGATGTGGTAATGTACATTCTCTATCCCTGGTTCATGCCCCTGCTCTTCATACTGGCGGGCATCAGCGC
The DNA here is from genome assembly GCA_017427385.1 of Bacteroidales bacterium. Taxonomy (GTDB): domain Bacteria; phylum Bacteroidota; class Bacteroidia; order Bacteroidales; family UBA932; genus Cryptobacteroides. The sequence goes on along the minus strand of JAFRSW010000001.1, from coordinate 5,252 downwards.
ACGCTATGCCCTTGAGAAGCACTCCGGCAAAGAATGGTTCGGTGCCCGCACGCGCAAGCTGCTGGTACCCAGCACGATAGGCCTGTTTGTCTTCCAATGGATGGTGGGTTATTTCAATACCGCCGTGGCCGCAAACGGAGCTCTGGACGGCGTGACGGGATTCGCCCGTCTGATCATGTTGGCCATCAGCGGAACGGGCCCGCTCTGGTTCATTCAGGACCTCTGGCTCTTCTCTCTGGCTCTCCTTATCATCCGTCCCCTGGACAGGAAAAACCGCTTCTACGACTGGTGCGGAAAGGTTTTCGGCGGAAAGGCCGGCATAGTCTGGATCATCCTTCTGGGCATCCTTTTCTGGGCCGGCGAGCAGCTAATCATCAAAAATCCCAGACCGGAAAGTGCGGATGGGCTGTACAATCTCTACAAGCCCCTGTTCTACTTCATACCATTCCTGATGGGCTACTTCATCTTTGCCAACGACAGCGTGCATGAGACTCTCGGCCGCGCATGGGCCCCGCTTCTCGGCTGCGCCGTGGCGGCTGGCGGAGTGCTGATCGGCACGACCTTTGGTCAGGACAACACCTCCCCGGCATATCTTGGAAGTCCGCTGAACTGCCTCTACGGCTGGATGGCATGCCTTGCCATGATGGCTTGGTTCAAGGCCAGGTTCGACCGCACCGGAGCCTTCGCAGGCTACATGACCCGCTCCAGCTTCGGCCTCTATATAGTTCACTATCTGGTGGTTGCCTGCTTTGGCTATATGATGAAGACCTATACCCAGCTGCCGCCGGCGGCGATGTACGCCATACTCACGGTGGCAGTGTTCACACTGTCCCCGCTGATCTACGAAGTCATCAGGCGTATCCCCGTAGTCCGCTGGTGCGTGCTGGGGGAGAAGAGGGTCAAGGCATCCGCGCGATAATTTCGTCTTCCGTCACCAGGTTGAAGTCTCCGACGATGGAATTCTTCATCATGGCGGCGGTGGTGCTGAAGTTAAGACAGCGCTGGGGCTGTCCCGGCCATTTCTGTGAGGCGTGGATGTAGGCTGCCACAAAGGCGTCCCCCACGCCCACAGAGTCTATTATATCGTTGATATCGAATATCTTGGTCTGATAGATGGTGCCCTTGTACCAAAGCAGGGCGGAGAGGGTATGGTGGCTGGTGGATATCTGGTTGCGGAGGCCAAGCATCATCTCCCCGCAGAGGGGGAACTGGCGGTGCATCTCATCGAAATACCGGCCGTAGGCTTCCATGTCCAGTTGCGTATCCTCGAACATCCTGTCTTCCGGAATCTTGGGCACGCCTGTGGCCACCTCCCACTCGTCCTGGTCGCCGAAGATGTAGTCGCTGAACTGCATCAGGGCGTTTAGCGTGTTGTGGGCATCCGCCCCCTCGTATTTCCATAGGTTGCGGCGGTAGTTGATGTCGCAGGTGATGCGCAGGCCCATCTCGCGTGCCGTGCGAACCGCCTCGAAGGTGGCGTCGGCGGCAGACTGGGACACGGCGCAGGTGATGCCCGAGCAGTGAAATGTGCCGGTGCGGCTGAAGATGTCTTTCCAGGGGAACATGCCTGGCGCGGAAGACCAGAAGGATGACCCTTCGCGGTCATAGACGACCAGGGCCTTGCGCATGTCGGCGGCCTTTTCGAAGTAGTAGGTGCCCAGGCGTCCACCCCCGCGCACCACGTCCGAAACGTCGATGCCGTAGTACCTCAGCGTGCGCATGCAGGCATCTCCTACCACGTTCTGTGGGATGCGGGACACATATCCTACCTCATTGCCGAGGGTGGCGAGGGATACTGCCACGTTGGCCTCGGAGCCACCGAACTGGCCCTCCCACCTGCCTGTCTGTCCTATGCGGTTCACCCCCGGCGGCGACCACCGCTGGAGGATCTCCCCGAAAGTAACGGTTTTTTCCACTTACTGCTGCTTGGGATGGATCTTCTTGTAGATCTTTACACTTGAAAGAAGACTGCCGAATTCGGTCTTGCTGATGTGGGTTGCGCGCACTATGCCCTCGGCTCCGGTAGGAAGGCTGAATTCCAGGATCTTGGAGGCGAGGAGCCTTCTGCTCGTGACCTTGATGGTGACAGGGTCTCCACTCGGATATGCAAGGCTGAAGTATCCAGTGAGTTCCTTTTCGGTGAGTCTGTCTTCCTTGAACCACGTTTTGATCTCTTCCATCTTGGCTATCGCCTCCTGAAGGGTGCCTCCCAGGGGAACGAAGAGTTCGAATACGGGATCGAAGTCAATCTGCACGATATCGGTTCCTACACCGAGGTGCCCGAGAGACAGATAATACATGCGCGGGTCCTCGTCATTCATGTAGAAAACCTCTATTTCGATCGCATCGATGGCAGTATCGTTTTCAAGCGTTGCAATCTCCAGTCTGGGACGGAGAAGCTTGTTCTGCGAAAAACCTGCGATTGCAACAAATACGAGTGCAAGGGTGAGGAAGAAACGTTTCATATTCCGGTTTGTTTTAATGTTCAATGTGCTTTATATCATTTCACGGTGCACAAAGATACAAATAATATGGTTAACATCTCATTTTCCTGGAGTTATTTGCCTTCCGCTATTGTGCCGACCATCGAGAGAATCCTCAGTAAAGCTATTGAAGTTTGAAGATGACAGGGAAGGTGTATCTGACCGGAACGGCCTTGCCGTCTTGCCGGCCCGGTTCCCACTTGGGAGAAGACGACACCACTCTGACAGCTTCGGCATCAATGAGTTCGTGGACCCCGCGAAGCACATCGACATCGCGCACCACACCATCGGATCCAACAGTAAACTGGAGTAGAAGGCGGCCTTGTATTTGATTCTTTTTGGCCTCCTCGGGATACTTTATCTGGCTGTAAACCCATTGGGAGAATTCGTTGGCATCCCCTCCGTTAAAGGAAGGTTTGTCATCGGCAAGCTGGAAAGGGACGGCTTCCTGAGCGGGCTCAGTTTCCGTTACGGCAGCGGCGTCTTTCTGATTTTTGGAATTGCGTGCCGGATTGCAGGCGAACATAAATAACGCCAGCAGAGGGATGATGGCCAGATAAGACCACCGCATCCAACTGGAAGAAGTTGATTTGAGCATCATGGTAATTCTGTTTTTTAGTTTGGCGTGCTGAAATCCGCTGGCCAGGGAGAATCTTTTTTCTCCCGCGGCTTTCCGCACAAGAAGTAATTGATATTGGGTAGCATCGATGCCATTTTTAATAACGTCTTCATCGGCCTCGAATTCGTGCAGTAGCCTCAGTTCCTCACGCGCAATCCAAGTCAGGGGGTTCCACCAGAATAGAGCCTGTAATGGAAGGAAGAGGACAAGGTCCACAGAGTGGTGGTGCCGGACATGCATCAGTTCGTGAGTGAATATGGCCGGATTCTGCTCCAGGTCGTGCCTGCTCATAACCACTTTACGGGCCCAGCTGAACGAGGAAACATTACCATCCAACAATACCAGAGTGCATCCATCGCGCTTAACGCTCGCGCCGCTTCTGATGATTCTCCCCATCCTCCATGCCGAAATCACATATAGAGACAGAGTGACAACTGCGCCGAGCAGATAAATGCCGAGCATGACTCCGACCCACGGGAAAGGCGAAACTTCTGGGGAGGGTAGGGCTTGAGCGTTCATCGTCACAGCTGTACTGTGGGCGATTCCTGCTGCTTCCGATGCCGTCCTGAGCCGGATAAAAGGCAGGATCAGGCAGAGATAGCTCCCGGCCAGCAGCAAAGCCCGGTTCAGCCGGAAGAATGTTGTCCGGCGCATCACCAGGAGGTAAAAGGCGAAGAACACGGCCAAATACAGCCCGGCCCTTGCAATGTATAATAGGAACGGCGTCATTTCTTATTCTTTTCAATTAATGAAATCAGATCCTTCAGTTCCTGAATGTCCATCTTATCCTCCTCTACGAACTGCGACACCAGACTCAGGTAAGAGTTATCATAGTAACGAGCCACCACCTCAGACACCGTGTCTCCGTGGTACTGCCGCTCGCTGATTTTTACCTTGTACCGGAAAGAGTTGGCCATGGGCTCACGCTCCACGAATCCCTTTTCTTCCAGGAATTTAACCAGTGTTGCCACAGTGTTGTAGTGGGGCTTCGGATCTGGTATGTAGCTGATTAAATCCCTGATAAACAGGGGTTCATGAGCCCAGAAAATGTTCATCAACATTTCTTCTTTGGCAGTGAGTTTCTGCTTCATCGTCTAATTTGCATAAGGTGTTACGGTGCAAATATAACGATATTTTTTAATTCTCCTAATTTTTTTAGTAGATATCCGTTATTTTTTAGGAGGTTTATTGCGCAAGAGCCCTTCCCGATACTTGAAAGTCATTCCCCGTAGTACCCGTAATTCCAGAAGTCATATTCGTACTGGAGAGAGGTAAGGAACTGGGCGGTCATCGCATCCCGGGTCTGTTTATCTTTTTCGGCGGCCCATTCGTCGATGACCTCAAGCATATAATCCACCTCGCTGGTATAGGACTCGTCTCCATAGGCTTCTATCCAGTCGCGGTAGGGATTCCCATCCAGCTTGGCTATTCGCAGGATGTACAGCCCCACGCGGTTGTATATCCATATGCACGGCAGCATGGCGGCCAGGGCAAGCTCGTATCTGCCCGTTTCCAACCCTTGTTTCTCGTGGGCGTTGTATGCGGCAGTCACAGCAGAAGGCTGGGCCGTGCTTTCTATCCCGAAACGGTCGACGAGCAGCTGGTGCAACTGCTGTTCGCTGTCGGTGCCTGACAAGGCATAAGCCCGTATCATATCCGCCGTCCGGGTATCCCAGGCCAAATCGGCCGGGTGCCGCAGTACTGCTGACGTCCGTTTTTCCGGGACGTCAACGTCAAAAAAGGCTGAAAATGCTGTTGACGTCCGATTTTTCAGGACGTTAACAGCACTTGAAGGGTAGGGGCAGAGCCCCTGATAAGACAGGAGGAAGGCTGCGCAGCAGCCGCGCCTCCGCTACTAAACACTCCGAATCTCGAACCTCTCGTTCATCGAAGGGTTGCTGCTGATTCAGTCTTTCATCGAGATGATTGACCGATACACAGGATTTTACTTGTCAATCATTCTAATCAGAGAAAGATCTCCACTGGACAGCGCTTCAAAGTTGGCTTCGATCTTCTCGATGTCCCAGTCCCACCATTTCAGTTCCAGAAGGTAGGCGATGAACTCGTCATCGAAACGCTTTCGGATCACCCGGCAGGGATTACCTGCAGCCACGGCATACGGAGGGATGTCGGAGGCCACGACAGAATTT
>JAFRSW010000022.1 GCA_017427385.1 Bacteroidales bacterium | reverse complement strand
GGTTCTTTTTGTCTGGCTTTGACAGTACTAGAAACTTTTGTTTCATCTCTTTGCGTGTTCTGTAGCAAAGGTAAAACTTTTTCCCATTATTTTCCCATTTTTGGAAAAACTTTTAAAACAGAAGTAAAGAGATATAAAAACACTGTAGCGAAATTGCTATTGAAAATCAACGGTTTATGTGGCAATTTGATCCAGAATTCAATGCTGTGGTTTTATTCTTCATACCCCTCCGCAAGTCCTGTGGGAGTCACGAAAATCCGCAATAGGAGCGATTCTATTGCGGATTTTTATATTCCTGCCCTTTGACTGCGAGGCCCATGTTGAAGGGGCAATATTCCATTTTGTCCAAGGGTGTATCCCTTCCGTGGCTGTTCTTGAAGTGCAGCACAAAATACAGGGCCATTTCATCGTACCCTCGTTCCTTTTCGGGTTTGGCCAGGAATGCATTCAGGGCCTCTTTGTCGCATCCTGCAATCTGGAAAGCGATGAAATAATTCCCAGGTTCCAGCACGAGGGGTTCTTCCGGCCGGATATGATAGTCCTGGGGCTTGTCCGAAACGGCGACATTGAAGAATAAAGGTTGTTTCTTGCCACCGATGCGGTAGATATTGATGGCTGCGACGCAGCCGGGGATAGTGTTCTCGTGTATGGAAAGATTGATATCCTTCACCAGAAAAGGCTTTTTTACCTGGGTATAAGAGCCAATTTCACGCTCCAGGTCTTGCTCGCTCCGGAGTAAGAATGCACCGAGCGCACCGTTGCCCATTACTTTTGCTCCGGGGCGTACGAGATACTTTTCCTTGGCATTCTTGCCGATAACTACGGCAGGGGGCAGTTGTTCCTGCGCATATATCATCACAGGCAGCAGAAGCAGGGCCAATGCTAACTTAATCTTCATAGATATCATCCTCCATTTCTACGCCTTCAGAATCGGGCTGGTAGTCCAATATGTCGCCGGGCAGGCAGTCAAGCACCTTGCAGAGTTTGTTGAGGGTGGTAAAGCGGATGGCACGGCCTTTTCCCGTCTTGAGGAGGGAAAGGTTGGTCATCGAGATTCCAATCTTTTCGGACAGCTCAGAGAGCTTCATGTGGCGCTCCCAGAGCATTTTATCTAGGTTGACGGTAATCATATCGCGAGTTTGCTGTCTTTTGCTGCCAGATATGCCATTTTGTAGAGACCTGCGAACAGGAGGACGATGAGGGGGACCAGTATGATGTAGGAATCCAACATCAACTCTGATTCTCCTTTCATCACGGCGTCATAATTGGAGTGGACAAGGGAGAGAAGTGCCGCTATCAGGGTAGACCAGCGGAGTAGGGAGATGTTGGATTTAGGGAAGATATCTCCATCCTTCAGCCCACGGTTGGTGCGGCACAGGAACACCCAGCACAGGACGTACAGAAGCGTCAAGCCGATGAAACGAGCCGCAAGGATGAAAATCTGCCAGCCCTTGATTTCCGGATTCCAGATTATATGATGGATATTGTTTTCCGTCCATATCTGGCAAAACATCAGGATGCATGTCCAGGCGAGAGCCAGGCCACCTATTACGAGGATGGCGATAGAGAGATTGCGGATACTCTTTTGCGTTGAATTGTTCATATCGTTGTCTATTTGTTTTGCGGTATCGAAAGACAAAGATAATGCCAATTTTATGGAAAACATAAAAAAAATTTACGATTTACATAAAAATTCTGTTTCTCATATATAAATAAGAATGCGTATTTTTGTATCGTTATGAAGAAAGCAACGGCAGCATTAATCTTATTGGTTATTTGTTTTTCTGCGCTTGCGCAGAAGCCACAGTCTTATCTGGATGTCAAGGACCTGCCGGATATCCTGAACTTCCTGCCTGCGCCTCCGGCGGAAGGTTCTCCCGAATTTGCGGCCGACAAGGCCATGCACGACTGGGCACGCAGCCTGAAGCCAGGCGAACGAACCGAGCGGGCTGCCCGTGAGGCGACCACGAATGTGGATACCATGGCGCTCTACTTCAGCGGCGCTTTCGGACGCCTTCTTTCAGAGCAGACCACGCCTGTCACAATGCACCTGCTGCGACGTTGTATCCGCACATTCCGCGCAGCGGCCACAAAGCCCAAGAATGCCTATCTGCGTACGCGCCCGTATGTCTATTATGGGGAGGGCACACTTTTCAAGCCTACCGAAGAAAAGGAGCGGCATACGGGTTCCTATCCTTCCGGGCACACCGCCCGTGGATGGGGAATGGCCCTGGTGCTCGCTCAGTTGAACCCCGAGAGGCAGGATACCATAATGGCGGCCGGCTACCAGTGGGGCCAGAGCCGCGTGATAGCCAACTATCACTGGCAGAGCGATGTGGATGCCAGCCGGATGATGTCATCGGCCGTTTTTGCGCGCTTGCAGTGCTGCGAGCAGTACCTGAAAGACCTGGCGGCCGCGCGGGAAGAGCTTTCCGGTGTAAGCGTTGCGGGGGATGATGAATGGCAGCTCCGCCGTTGGATCCGCACAGTCTCGTCCGACGAGTTCGGGGGCCGCAAGCCCATGACGGAATACGAAGACAAGACCATACGCTATCTGGCCGGAGAACTGGAAAAGCTGGGCCTGGAACCCGCCTTTGACGGCAGCTGGTATCAGCCCTTCCGGATGATTTCCGTGACGGCCCGGCCTGTGGGTAACCAATTGATTGCCAAAGGGAAAAAGAAGGCGGTGCTGAAGTATCCCGACGATGCCGTGGTATGGACTGCGCGTGCCACCGACATAGTGTATCTGCCGAAGGCGGAGTACGTATTCTGCGGTTTCGGCATACATGCTCCGGAATACGGATGGGATGATTACAAGGATATAGACGTTCGGGGCAAGATAGTGGTGGCGATGGTGAACGATCCAGGCTACTACGATGCCACCCTCTTCCGCGGCCGCAACACGACCTACTACGGTCGCTGGCTCTACAAGTTCGAGGAGGCCCGCCGTCAGGGCGCAGCCGGATGCCTGGTGCTGCACAACACCGAGGCTGCAAGTTACGGCTGGCACGTGTGCGTGAACGGGCATATGGAAGACAATCTGGCCATTTACGACCCTGAAACGCACAATGCCGGTGAACTGGGGGTGAAGGGATGGCTGCACGAGAACGGCGCCCGAAAGCTCTTCGCCGCGGCCGGTCTCGATATGGATAAGGCGATAGAGGCTGCTAAGAAGCCCGGCTTCAAGTCATTTTCCCTTAAGTTGAAGGGAGATGTGAAGATGGATGTCTCCTACGATATCCGGGAAACCCGGAATGTGGGCGGCATTCTCCGTGGAACCGATCCTGACGGGGGAGTGCTGGTGATGAGCGCGCACTGGGACCATCTGGGCATAGGCACCCCGGACGAAACCGGCGATGCCATCTACAACGGCGCTGCGGATAACGGCTCCGGGATGGCAGGGGTACTGCTGGCGGCCAGCAAGTTCGTTTCGCTGCCCGAGCGTCCCAGGAGATCCGTGCTTTTCCTCTTCCCATCCTCCGAAGAGAGCGGGCTGTTCGGGTCTGAGTACTACTGCACCCATCCGGCCGTGCCCATGGAAAAGACTGTCGCATGTCTCAATTTCGAAAGCATAGGCCCTGCGGAACTCACGCGGGAGATGGTCGTGCTTGGTGGAGAGGGGAGTTCTCTGGCACCATACTATGTGGCTGCTGCAGCAGCCCAGGGGCGCAGCATCTTCTTCGATGATGACAATTCGGATGGCTGGTTCTTCCGTTCGGACCACTATAATTTCGTGAAGAAGGGAGTACCCGCGGTGGTTTGGGAGAATGGGTTGCATCCGGCGGATCCCGTCAGGCCCAACAAATACCCTATGCCAGTGTGGTATCATAAGCCGTCCGATGAATATCGGGACGACTGGGACCTTTCCGGCACTCTTGCAAACGTGAACCTGGTATTCAGTGTTGCTCTGTCGCTAGCCAATAGTTGGAAGTAGGCTTCAGCTGCGTGCTCTTTTACAAGGCCAAAAATGCTCTTCGTTCCGCTTCCGGGAACTTCTCTATTGCATAGCGCAGCATTGTGCGGGGCATGGTCCGGTATCGTGGCTTCAAGTATGCCCCCAGAGCGGCTTTGTCCCTTTTTCCCGCCTCACGAAGAAGCCATCCTACAGCCTTGTGAATAAGATCGTGGGGGTGGTGCAGCAGGATGTCGGCGATGTCGAAGGTGTCTTTCAACTGCCCGTGGCGGATGAAGGTCATGGTGCTGACGATGCCGATGCGCTGTTCCCAGATGGTGCGGCCGTTCTGCGCCAGGTCGTAGAGCAGAGAGCGGTCCTTGTCCAGTAACCATTCGCCCAGCAGTGGATAGCAGCTGAGGTCCACGAGGTCCCAGTTGTTGATGAAAGTGGTGTGGGAGAGATAGAAGCGGATGTATTCTTCAGAATGACAGTGGCGGAACTGCTCTACCAAGGTTAGAAGGGCCGCCAGGCGCACCTCGTGATACTCGCTGGAAATGCATTCCTCAAGTTCCGGAAAGCCAACGGAGCGCCAGCATTCCTTGACGACTTCGCGCGTTACGGGAACCTTGATTCCAAGGAACCTGTCTCCTTCGCCGTACTGCCCCGGACCGGTTTTGAAGAAGCGGGCCAATCCTGCCACCTGGGAAGGATCGGCATGCGCCAACATGTTGTCCAGCAGCAGGTTTGCCATAGGCTGATTATTCGGCATCGAGTTTCTTTGCCAACATGAAGCCTATCGCTCCGACGGCTATTGCAAAGGCAAAAACGAAGGTCTCGACTATGGCCATGCTCACGGACTTCATCAGCAATACGCAGCATGCGTCTACTGCAAAATGCAAAAGGATGGCGGCCGGGAAGAGCCAGAGCCATTTGCCACCCTTGCGGACTGCGGTCCATACCATGAGGGAAAGGCCGATTTGGAGGACGAGGGCGGAAAAACGCTCCCAAATACCAAACAGATACTTGCCGGTGCCGTTTGTCTGGAGTTGTGTAAACTGAGCCTGCACCTGCTCCTTCGCCATTTCCGGAGCCGTTGCAAGCAGGGTATCCGCCTGGCCGTTGTTGATCATGACTGACAGGACCAGATTGGAAATCATGGTTACTCCGAAGATCAGCAGCATCTCGATTCCTCCGTGACCGATACCATAAGCGACAGCGGTTTTGGCTTTGGGAGATTTCTTCTTCAGAAGATATTTCATGCCCAGGAAGCGGCCGGTTTCTTCAAAAAGACCTGCGGCCAGACCTCCGTAAAGTGCATAGTACAAGGTGTTTCCCATGATGGCGGGGCCGTGCGGGCCCTTCAGCACCACCTGATGCAGGATAGGCTCCAGAAGCAGTGCAAAGACGATGAATACGCCAGCACCCACGAGTATCGTATAAAGGCTGTTCTTATACTTCTTGGCCATCCACCAGGCAATGGCCACGGGTACGGCAAAGCCGATTACGGCGCACAGCGCCATGGTTATCATTGAACTTACAGGTACCATATTACAAATATAGATTATTTTCATAGAAAGTGGAATCTCTTGCATAAATGCGGTTAGAAAAGTATATTTGCAGAAGGAAACGATAAACGAATATGGAAACGGACAGAATTATTCTTCGCCCGTGGCGCGACAGCGATGCTGAAACGCTCTACAAATGGGCAAGCGATCCTGATATCGGGACGCGTGCAGGATGGCCTCCGCATAAAAGTGTAGAAGAGAGTCTGGAAGTAATACGTACCGTGTTCAAGGACGCCACGAATACCTGGGCAATCGAACTTAAAGAAACAGGAGAAGCCATAGGCGCAATGGGCTATGGCCCTTCGTGCGACTGCAAACTGCCGGCTATGGATGGCGAGCCGGTTTGCGGTTACTGGATTGCCAAACCCTATTGGAACAAGGGTATATGCACGGAAGCGCTGCGCCTTATGATAGATCACGTCCGCAAGACGACTGATATCAAGTCCCTTGTTTCCGGCCACTTCGTCGACAATCCCGCCAGCGGCCGCGTCATGGAAAAATGCGGGTTCCTGCCTACCGGGCAGATGGTTTTCGACGGGACCCAGTATCATGGGGCCGGCAGGCCCATCCGGGTCTTGCGGCTGGTCATCAGGCCCGACGGCAATCTGTAATTCAACGAGGATGAAGAGAATAATCATAATTCTGCTGGCGCTGGCCGGCATGCAGCTGCAGGCCCAGGACCTGCCGTATTTTAAGAAAGTAGTCAAGGAACTGAGTTCTGCAAAGTTCCAGGGGCGCGGCTATGCAAGAGACGGTGCCAACAAGGCCGGAAAGTATCTGGAGAAAGAATTCGAAAAAGCCGGGGCGGAGGTCACGCTTCAGCCGTTCACCATCAACATAAACACTTTCTGCGGCAAGGCGGACATGTGGGTCGATGGCAGGAAGCTCCGCACGGGCGTGGATTTCTCCATGCGGGAATACTCTCCCGGAGTGCACGGGGAATTCCCTGTGTATCACGTGGATACGCTGAACTTCGACGGAGACCGTCTACTGGCGGAACTGGCGAAGCCCGAGAATGCCGGCTGCCTTGTCTGCTGCGATTCCTGGTTCACATACAAGCACCGCAAGGTCTTCTCCAAGCTCCAGAAAGCAGGGGAGTGCGCCAACGCCGGCCTTCTCTACACCTGGGAGGCTCCCATCAAGTTCTTCAAAGCCTATGGCGAGAAGGTTGTGGACAAGCCCATCGTGTGGGTCACTCCGGAGGCCATCGAGGATGTAAAGAGCGTAAAGCTGGACGTGGACAGCAAGTTCCTGAGCGATTACGGACTGTTCAATGTGATCGCAAAAGTAGAGGGGCGGAAGCACGATGCGTGCTACGTGTTCACGGCCCACTACGACCATCTGGGCAACCTTGGCAAAAAAGTGTATTACCCCGGCGCCAACGACAATGCTTCCGGCACGGCGGCAATAGTTACGCTGGCAAAACACTATGCGCTGCATCAGCCCGAATACGACATGTATTTCGTGGCCTTCTCCGGAGAGGACGCCAACCTGCGCGGTTCCACCTTCTTTGCAGAGCATCCCATAGTGCCGCTGACTCAGATCAAATACCTCTTCAACATCGACATGATAGGGGACGACAACCCCGCCCTCTATTGCGAAGTTAGCGATGCAGGAATGTCGCAATTTGCTGAATTCAAGTCGGTTAATGCGGAACGGCACCTCTTCGAAAAGCTGGACCGCGGTGAGCTCGCTGCCAACAGCGACCACTATCCCTTCGCCATCCGCGGTGTCCCCTGCATCTTCCTCGAGAACAAAGAAGGCAGCGCCTTCCCTCATTATCACACTCCCGCCGACAATATGCGCACCGTCAGGCTCGACAGCTACGAGCCCCTGTTCCGTCTGGTCTGCGGTTTCATCGATAGACAAAACTGAAGCTGAATATGCGTGCAAGAAGTATCATAACCGGAATCTTTCTGTTCAGCAGCCTGATCCTTTCGCAGGCTCAGACACCCGACTCGCTCGTCCGTAGGGAGACCATCGCACAGGCCAGGTATCTCAAGAGCATCTTCAAGACGGATGAGGCCATAGAGATACTTTCCGCCCTGGTGAAGCCCGGTGCTTTCGATATCGAAGTACTTTCGGAGCTCGCCGACTGCCATTTCCAGAGTGGGGATTATGAAAGTGCGGCTGGAACCTACTTCATGCTGTCTTCTGCTGCTCCGCGAAACATCCTCTACAAGATACGTCTAATGCAGATCTATACCCGCCTCAAGGACTGGCCGAACAGCATCCAGGCGGGAAAGGCAGTCCTGCAGCTGGACTCAATCCCTGCCGTGCTGAGCTCCATCGGGGATTCATTCCGGCAGATGGAAAAGCCCGATTCCGCCCTGTGGTACTACAGGAAATCCCTTGCGAAAAATCCGATGAATGCGACCGTGCTATCGAAGGCGGTAAACGTGCTCATCGTGGCGGAAGACTATGACGGGGCCATCGCCATAACGGAAGCTTTCCTGGCGGAAGATCCCGACAACACCATGATCGCACCCCTCAAGGGGCTTGCCTTTTATCGCAAAGGAGATTATGATGCTGCCGTAACGGTGTTTCAGCGCCAGGAAGACATAGGCAACGATTCTTACCCGATTCACTTTTATCTGGGGCACAGTTATTGGCATACAAAAACGCATTACCGGGCGGAAAAAGAGCTGCTGACAGCCTGGAAGGCTGATTCCAGCGATGTCAACCTTGCAATAGCGATAGCGTCGGTAAAGTCTGAGTTAGGATGGCAATTTGAAAAGGATGTCAAGCCCTGGCTGGACAAGGCTTGGGAAATGGTGCAGCCCGATGCTTCGGTGATGTACCGCCTGCATCAGCAATACGGTCTTGGTTATTACAGGCAGCAAAACTCCTGGGACAAGGCGATAGAGCATTACAAGGAGGCATACCGGTATAACCCGAAATACATCCAGGCACTGTCTACGATAGGCTACTGCTACGAGATCAAGAAAGATTACAAACAGGCGCTCGAATGGTACGAGAAGTACCTTAAGGTCGCCCGTCCTGGCTCCCCAGGCTATAACTTCACAGTCAAGAGTGTAGAATACGTCAAGAGCGAGCTCTTCATGGAAGAGAAATCCCGCTAACCCAAAGACTCAATCATCGCTTTAGCGACTGCACGGGAGGCTCCTGAGCCGCCCAGGCGGGCACGGATTTCGGCGTAATCAGCGAGCATCTGTGTGCGGTAGGGGGCATCCTCTATCAGGCGCCGCAGTTCGGCACCGGCCGCGGCCGCGGTGTAGTCGTACTGGATCAGTTCGCGGAAGGCGAGTTTGTCGAGGATAAGGTTTCCAAGGGAAATGAACTTGATGTGGTCCAGCACGTGCAGGGCGTACTTGGCGAGGAATGCCGTGATAAAGGACGTGCTCCAGCATACCACCTGGGGCGTGCCTATCAGGGCCGCCTCCAGCGAGGCGGTTCCGGAATTGATAAGCGCAGCCTCGGCATACTTCAGCACGTCGTAAGTGCGCCCGAACAGCACTTCCACATAGGGCCGTCCGGCAACATAATTTTCGTAATCCTCCGAAGAACGCGCCGGTGCTCCGGCTACAACGAACTTAAAATCAGCATATTGCGGCAGCGCATGCAGTTTGTCCGCAATCTTCATGGCATTCGGCATGGTATGGGAAATCTCTCCCTTGCGCGAACCCGCGAGGATGGCGATGTACTTCTCCGGCACCGGCCGCACGTACTCGTGAGAATCCACCGCATCTATCAGCGGATTGCCCTTGTATATGAAGGGAATGCCGCGCTGCTCGAAGTAGGGGATTTCGAAGGGGAAGACTATGAACAGTCGGTCCACCCAGGCCTTCAGTTTCTTGTTCCTGCCTTCGCGCGAAGCCCAGGTCTTGGGAGCGATGTAGTAGAATACCCGTATGCCGTGCTCGTGGCAGAAGCGCGCGATCTTCATGTTGAAGCCGGGGTAGTCGATGAGGATTACCACATCCGGCCGCCAGGCCAGGATATCGGCCTTGCAGTCCTTCAGGTTGCGGGAGATCTTGCCCAGGCTGCGGAGCACGTCGGTCGCACCCATCACGGCAGTGGCCTTGTAGTCCCGCACCTTGGTGCCGCCTACGGCCTCCATCATTCCGCCGCCCCAGAAGCGGAACTCCGCTGCCGTGTCTTCGGCTTGCAGCCCCTTCATGAGGTTGCTTCCGTGGAGGTCTCCGGACGCTTCGCCGGCAATCAGGTAGTACTTCATCTTAAAAATCCTTTTCGAATCCAAGACCCTTCAGGCGGGCGTTTTCCGCCAGGTCGTGGCTGAGCAGCTGGTGGCAGGAAATGGTGGCGTAGCCCTGCGCCAGCAGGTTGATATCCGCGTCGGGGTCACTGATGGAATCGTTGACAATGTCTCCGGCCATCATGAAAAGCTCCTCGCCTTCGTCCGGGGCGGGGAACTCGGGCAGTTCGCGCCCCATCATCGACAGGACCTTCATGCGGAATAGCCTCTCGTCGTAGGGAATGAACTCGTTTTCCCAGCGAAGCCAACCCTCTTTTGCCATCCTGATGCCTTTCAATGGCCCGGCAGACGGCTTGGGGAAGTTGATATTGTAGATCAGCCCGTAGCTGTCGGAGAGATTGGCCATTATCTTCTCGAAGATGGGAGGGAAATGCTTCTCTATGCTGCTGAAATCCGCATCCGGATCAAAAGCATCGATGGATACCGCAATAGCGGGGATGTATGCCAGCGCGCCTTCCGACGCGGCTCCGATGGTGCCGGAATAGAGGTAGGCCGTGCCGAAATTGCCCCCGTGATTGATGCCGCTTACCACCACGTCCGGCTTTTCCGGATAGAAGATATTGTCGATTCCGTACTTGACGCAGCTGGATGGAGTGCCGCCGATATACCACCACCTTTCGCCTGGCACTTCACTGATTTTCTTCACAGGTATGGGGCTTTGGCCAAGGTTTACGGCCATACTCATACCGCTCTGGTGCTGCTTGGGCGCAACCACGGTAATTTCGCCGTAAGGGCGCAGGATTTTCACTAAGGTACGGAGGCCTTTGGCATTGTAGCCATCGTCGTTGGTGACAAGAATCTTCATGCTGGGTCGTTTTATGCAAAGATAGTTCATATTTCTCTGCAATTATTGAAAATGCATCAATTTTTTTGTAAATTTGCGGCGCTTTTTGGGATATAATCCCAAGAATAGGTTAGAAATTGTTAAACTTTAATATTTCAGTATGAATAGAATTGCTATCAACGGTTTTGGCCGTATCGGTCGTCTGGCATTCCGTCAGATGTTTGAGGCCGATGGTTATGAAGTTGTCGCCATCAACGACCTCACAAGTCCTAAAATGCTTGCCCACCTTCTCAAGTACGACACCGCCCAGGGTGGTTTCGCCGGTAAGTTCGGTGAGGGAAAGCACACTGTAGATTATAAGGATGCAGTCCTCGCAGAGGACGGCAAGACCGTTGTCACTCCTGGTTCCATCATCGTGGACGGCAAGGAGATCACCATCTATGCAAAGCCCAACGCAGCAGAACTCCCTTGGGGCGAACTCAAGGTAGACGTAGTTCTCGAGTGCACAGGTTTCTACACCTCCAAGGCTAAGGCTTCCGCACACATCGAGGCCGGTGCAAAGAAGGTTGTCATTTCCGCTCCTGCAGGAAACGACCTTCCCACCATCGTGTTCAACACCAACCACAAGACCCTGACCCCTGCCGATACAGTTATCAGCGCAGCTTCCTGCACCACCAACTGCCTCGCTCCCATGGCCGACGCTCTCAACAAGTACGCTCCCATCCAGAGCGGTATCATGAGCACCATCCACGCCTACACCGGCGACCAGATG
Source organism: Bacteroidales bacterium (assembly GCA_017427385.1). Classification (GTDB taxonomy): domain Bacteria; phylum Bacteroidota; class Bacteroidia; order Bacteroidales; family UBA932; genus Cryptobacteroides. The sequence continues at coordinate 225,597 of JAFRSW010000022.1, read as the reverse complement.
ATCCTCGACGGCCCTCAACGCAAGGGTGACCTCCGCCGCAGCCGTGCAGGTGCATGCAACATCGTTCCCAACTCCACCGGCGCAGCAAAGGCTATCGGCCTTGTGATTCCTGAACTCAACGGCAAGCTCATCGGCAGCGCACAGCGCGTTCCCACTCCTACCGGCTCCACCACCATCCTCGTGGCAGTCGTGAAGGGTAAGGATGTCACCGTGGAAGGCATCAACGCCGCCATGAAGGCAGCCGCCACCGAGTCCTTCGGCTACACCGAAGACCAGATCGTCAGCTCCGATGTCATCGGCATGAAGTTCGGTTCCCTCTTCGATGCAACCCAGACCATGGTTTCCAAGATCGACGACAACACCTATCAGGTTCAGGTAGTTTCCTGGTACGACAACGAGAACTCCTACACTTCTCAGATGGTCCGCACCATCAAGTACCTCGCCGAGCTCAAGTAAATCTTGAGTTTTCAAGAAAATTTAGCCGGCTGTTTTCCAGTCGGCTATTTTTGTGCTATCTTTGAGGAAAGTATGCAGACCAAACATTCGTTCAAATACTGGCAGTGGCGGGTGCTGATAGGCACGATGATAGGCTATGCCGTGTTCTATTTCGTGCGCAAGAACTTTGCGTTCGCAATGCCATCGCTGGGAGAGGAATATGGCATCACCAACACCAGTTTCGGTATCATCTTGAGCCTTGTGGGCATAATTTACGGGCTTTCCAAGTTCGTAAACGGCATAATCGCGGACCGCACAGTAGCCCGCTGGCATCTGGCCATAGGCCTTGCCGCCTGCTCTGTGTTCAATCTCCTTTTCGGCTGGTCGGACAAACTCAGTACGCTGATTACCGGGCAGGCCGGGGGAGCGGAGTTCGTGAGCACCATGGTGATAATAATGGCCACTCTGCTGGTGCTTAACAATGTCTTCCAGGGCTGTGGCTTCCCTCCCTGCAATCATCTGCTAGCGTGGTGGGTGCCGCCCAAGGAACTGGCCACCAAGTCTGCAATCTGGAACACTTCCCATTCGTTCGGGGCTGCCCTGGCGGCAGTCTTCTGCGGATATGTCATTGCCCGCACGGGCAACTGGCGCTATTGCTTCTTCGCACCCGCAGCAATCGGATTCGTAGGAGTCGTATTCATAGTGCTCACCCTGCGGGATACTCCTTCTTCCGTGGGGCTGCCGGATCTTCCTAACACAAAAACGGAGATAGACGGGGACGATTCTCCGGCGGCGTTCAGGGCGTTCATCCGCAAGAAAGTATTCCTGAATCCAATAATCTGGTTGCTTGCAATCACCGACCTGTTCGTGTATATAGTTCGATTCGCGGTTCTGGACTGGGGCCCGACCTTCCTCCAGCAGCGGGAAGAACCACTGTCGCCGGCGCTGGCAGGATGGACTATAGGCATATTCGAGATCGCCGGTCTGGTCGGGATGCTACTGGCGGGATGGGTGTCCGACAAGTTCTTCAAGTCCAAGTCCCACCGTGTGGTTGCAGTGGAGATGCTTCTCACGGGAGCGTGTCTGCTTGCACTTCACCTGGTGCGAAATACTGCATCTCCGGTGGTAATATTGATTCTTCTGGCGCTATCGGGCTTCTTCCTGTACGGGCCCCAGGCGCTGATAGGCGTCACAGCATCCAAGCAGGCCACCAAAAAGGCGGCATCCTCCGCCCTTGGCATCATAGGGATAATGAGCTATGTGTCGGTGATATTCACGGGGGCCGGCCTCGGATGGTACTCCGACCATTTCGGCTGGGACAGCCTCTATCTGTTGATGGCCGGAGTGTCCGTGGTAGGATTCATCTTCGTGGTCGTCCTTTGGAATATCAAGGACGACGGATATGTAAGTGACTGATTCTTTTGTGTTATGGACCAACCGAAAATCGAGCGTTTGCTGCGGCTGTTGCGGCTGCTCAGTGGAAATGTGACCTATACGGTGGACGAACTGGCCGACAGGCTGGATACGTCGTGGCGCAGCATATACCGCTACATAGATACCTTGAAATCCGCGGGTTTTGCGGTAGAAAAGGTGTATGGTAATGTCTACAGGCTTGTCTCCATGAAGGATACGCATTTCGACCTTTCGAAGGTGGTGATGTTCTCCGACGAAGAAGCGTCGATAGTGAACGGCATGATCGACGGGCTGGACAATACCAACGCCCTCAAGATCGGCCTCAAACGCAAGCTGGCTGCAGTCTACGACAGCACATCCATAGCCAATTATATAGGCAGCAAGTCCAATGCGGCTAATACCCAGGCGATTGCGGACGCGATCCGCGAGCATCGCAAGGTGGTGCTGAAAGACTATGAATCTTCGCATTCCGGCCAGGTTCGGGACCGTCTGGTGGAGCCTTTCCAGTTCACTACCAACTACGTGGATGCCTGGTGCTTCGATCTGGAAGACGGCGCGAACAAGCGTTTCAAGATAGCTCGCATCGGGGAAGTGGAGATTCTTCCCGAGGAATGGACGGCCGAGGCTTCTCACAGGGCCCTGCCCATGGATGCATTCCGCATGAGCGGCGACAATCCCATCCACATCCGGTTGATACTCAGCCTGCGGGCGAAGAATCTGCTGGTGGAAGAATATCCACTGGCAGAAAAGGATGTCAAGTTCAAAAGTGGCCACTGGATATACGAGGGGGATATTTACGCCCTTCAGGGTGCAGGCCGCTTCGTGGTCAGCCTCTTCCACGAAATAGAAATTGCCGAAGGGGAGCCTTTGAAGCGTTATGTGAAGGATTATCTTGACGGAAAAGAAGTATGAAAAGAATCATCATAGCAGCATTCGCCCTCTTTCTCGCTCTGGCGGCAGCGCAGGCCCGGGAAGTGAAAGTGAGAAACGTGAAAGGGCTTCGCAGGGCCATAGAACAGGCTTCAGTAGGAGATACAATCCGCTTGCACAAGGGCTTTTACCGTTTTAGGGAAAGCCTGCGAATAGAAGGAAAAAGCAATCTTGTCCTCATAGGGGATGATGCTATAATCAGCGGGGGAGTCCGCATTGGCAGATGGCGCCTTCGCAAAGCCTCCGGGATGGCGGAAGGAGCCAGGCGCCTGAATCTGAAGCGGTATCCGCTTTCCGGCGTGGTGACCAAGGGAGATCCGCACCTGACCGGCCCCTCATGGTCGGAGTTCTTTGCGGATGGCAGGCCCATGCGCCTAAGCGAGTGGCCGGATGGGGGGCCGCTGCCGCTGGATTCCGTTGTCGTCCGTGGCCAGGGTCGCATCAGGAACCAGCCGGGGGATGGCTTCGGCACAATTGCTTTCAGCAGCGACCGCCCTTTGGAGTGGAAAGATCCTACCCTGGGGTGGCTTTCCGGCTGCTTCCGCTTCGGCTGGACCAACGAGATGGTACCAATCGCTGAGATGGGCCCCGGCAAGACCTTCACGGCCGGAGACCTCACCAACTATGGCTTCGGCTTCCAGCCTGGAGATCGCTTCCAGCGCTGGAGGGTGCTGAACATCCCGGAAGAAGTCACGCTTCCCGGGGAGTACAGCCTGGATGCATCTTCCAAAACCGCGGTACTAATGCTGCCGGATGGCTGTAAACGCCTGGAAATGAGCGTGATGGAAGATCCTCTCATAGTGCTTGACGGCTGCGAGAAGGTAACGCTTCAGGGCTTCGAACTCTGCTGCTCAAGGGGGGATGGAATAGTCATTACAGCTGGCCGTGATGTGCAGGTGAAAGATTGCGATATCCACGGCCTGGGGCACGTGGCTGCAAAGATTGATTCTTCCAGCCGCCGCTGCGGCCTCTCCGGATGCCATCTGTATGAACTTGGCGCCGGTGGGGTGGAACTGGCCGGAGGAGACAGGCGAAATGTTGAGCGTGGGGATAATTATGTAGAAGACTGCCGCATCCACAACTACAACCGCATAGAGAACCAGTACCGGGTGGGAGTGGTGATGAGCGGCCTCGGGAACCGCATAACCGCCTGCGAGTTCTACGATTCTGCCAGCATGGCCATCCTGATGCTGGGGAACGATCAGACGGTAGAATACTGCAACGTGCATCACGTGTGCATGGATATAGAGGATAACGGAGCCCTGTATTACGGGCGCAGTTTCGCCCACAGGGGCGGGGTGATACGCTGGAATTACTTCCACGATATCGACGTTCCTTTCAATGTGAGGGCGGTTTACCACGATGATGGTTCAGGCGCGGCGGAAGTCTATGGGAACGTGTTCCAGAGGATCAGTTCGCCGCCCGTGCAGATTGGCGGAGGCAGCTATATCCATTATCACGACAATACATTTATCGACCTGCCCTGCGCTGCAATCAAAGTGGACGGGCGCCTCAAGACCTGGGGAGCGGACCGTGTGCCTATCATGAGAGATTCTATACGGCATGTCGACAGCCCCGCTTTCTGGGAGCACTACCCGGAACTGGAGCCGTACTTGAATGGGGATCCTGCCGAACCTCAGCACAATACGCTGATAAACAATGTATTCTGCAATGTGGCTGCCGCTTTCGAAAAGGTTGTCTGGAGTGACCATTTCTACAATAACGATATTGAAGGCCGCGCCAATTTCTTCGACGAAATGCATGGTAACATCAAGCTGGACAAACTGGATGGTGGCCTGGTCCTGCCGGAGAGGGTGCCTCCTACCAGCCAGCACGAACTCCACTTTATCCACGATGCTTTCAACGGCGCCCAGTACGGCATCCTGGACGAAAGGCATACTGCCGCCAATGGCAATAGTCAATAAACATGATTGTTATGAGCCCATTGTTGATAATCCTTAGTTTCGTCATCACCTCCTTCGGGGCGGTGAATGACAGCACCCTGGTGCAGACAGAGGCCATCCAGAGGGCCGTGGATGCCGCGGCCGCCAAGGGCGGGACGGTTGTCATCCCCAAGGGGGTATGGCTTTCCGGAGCCATCTTCTTCAAGCCCGGCACCAGCCTGTATCTGGAAGAAGGCGCAGTGCTGAAGGGAAGCACCGACGTGGCGGACTTTCCGGATATCCCCGTGCATATCGAGGGCGTGCTGCAGCCATACGTGTCCGCGCTCATCAATGCCGACCATTGCGACGGCTTTACCATCAGCGGTAGCGGAACCCTGGACGGAAACGGCCTGCCTTATTGGAAGGCCTTCTGGGCGCGCAGGAAAGAAAACCCGGCCTGCACCAATCTGGAGGTGCGCCGCCCGCGCATGATAGGCATCAGCAACAGCTCCGATATCAGCATAGAAGGGATACGCCTCCGCAACTCCGCGTTTTGGAACATACATCTCTACAAGTGCAAGGGGGTGAAGGTGTATGGGGTGGATATATATGCCCCGGAGAAGCCAGTGAGGGCGCCTTCGTCCGACGGCATCGACCTGGATGCCTGCGAGGATGTGCACATCCGCGGATGCAGTTTCGCCACCTGCGACGACCTCATAGCTATGAAGGGCGGGAAAGGCCCCTGGGCGGATACCGATCCGGACAACGGGCCGGTGCGCAATGTGCTGGTGGAGGACTGCCACTTCGGGCATGGCCCCGGCGTTCTGGTGTTCGGCAGCGAATGCGTGAGGGCGGAGAACATAGTGCTGCGCAACAGCACAGTGGACGGCACCGACCGTCTGGTCTGGCTGAAGATGCGCCCGGACACCCCTCAGCGCTATAGCCACATCAAGGTGGAGAATGTTAACGGCAGAGTCAAATATGCCATTTTCGTAAAGCCCTGGACCCAGTTCTTCGACCTCAAGGGCCGCGAGGACATTCCCATGTCTTACGCTTCAGACGTGCGTATTCAGAATTGCAAACTGGACTGCAACGTGGCCCGCTTCATTGCCGAAGCGCCGGACCAGTTCGAGGTCCGCAAGGTTGTGTTCCGCAGGAACCGCCTGAGCTGCGACCGCAGCGGGGTGCGCTTCCTGGGGCTTCTGAAGGGAGAGAAATCCGGCCAGAAGGGTTATTCCTACCAGGGGATGGACATCAGCGGACGCTATATGGTGAGCTGCCAGAACCAGGGCATAGCCACCGTGTATAAACTGTCCGGAAAGAAGGTCAAGCCGACAGGACAGTTCCATCTGGCCTCGTTCCATAAGTACAATCATGCCAATGTGGTGTCTTTCGGCCTTGAGAAGGCTTCCAAGGGGGATCCGCTGCCGGTGGCCTATGTGAGCCAGTGCAACAGGAACCCTATCGACGGCATGAAGGACGTGCTGTATGCGGAGCGTATCAAGCCTGATTTCAGCGGTTCCGAACTACTGCAGACCATCTTCTTCGATGATGTGAACCACGATTTCGGCTATGCCCTCCAGTGGGTCATAGATACAAAAGAAAAGATGCTGTATGGCTACGGCAACACCATCGACAACAGCAATCCCGCGAACAGGCACCGCATAATAAAGTTCCGCCTTCCGTCCCTTTCGGAAGGGCCTCTGGTGGTGCTGAAGCCGGAAGATGCTCTGGAGAATTACCTGATAGAGGATGTGTCGGATTTCAGTTTCAACCCCATAGGCCAGGGGCTATACATCCATAACGGAAAACTGTATATGCCCACCGGCGTAGGCAACGCCAGAAATCCTTCGATACTATATGTATGGGATCTGAATGCACACAGAATGGCCGAATACGACCTTTCCGCTTGCACTACGGGAGAGTTTGAAGATATCGGCCGCCGCGGGCGCTTCTTCTATATCCAGGGTCAGGAAGGTCTCTTCCGCTTAAAGATCTGATTTCCGGGGTGGCTACAATCCGCGCATATATCGGAAGTCGGAGGTGCTGCCGTTGTAGCGGATGAAGGCCTTGTCTACGATCTCCTCATCGCAGGAGACTTCCATCCATATGGTTCCGAATGCAGTTGACCAGTTGTATCCGCTTTCCCCAACCAGGTACTTTACCGACCCGTCTGACCAGAATTTGCATCCATATCCTTTCGTCTCTGTCCTTGTCCCGGTTGCCGTGACCTCCCAGTCAAAGTGATAGTTGTCCCCTTTATGCATGCGAAGGGTGATGTTGTAAGTGGTAGGATAAACATTGCCTCCTATACCATAGTCACCATCTCTTGTCATGGTCCAGGTGCTGTCTGCAGCCTCTTTGCTTATCTTCACTCCTTTTATGGATGTCACTGCGGTAACTGTCCATTCCGCTCCGGGGGTCCAAAGGTCTTTGCCGTTGGAATGGTAGGCAGAAGTCCTGCTGTTGGAGACAGAACCGAAGGAATTGAATTCCAGCGCATTTTCCAGCGCCCGCATGTTGTCTACCAGAAGTCCGGTGGCGATTGACTGAAGGTAGTGACTGCCGGCTGTTGTATTGTAGCTGTAACTACCTGTGAATTCGGAGTCGTAGCTCTTATATGATTCTTTTTTGCATGCGCACAACGACGCAGCGATGGCAATAACAAGTAATATTCTTTTCATAACTCTAGAATCTATATCCTAATCCGAACCTGACGCCAAATGCTATATTACCCATATAATAATCGAGGGTAGCATATAGATCGCGTCCCACCCTGATTCCTATAGGTACGACCTGATATGCCGGGATGACGCCGAGAATGGCCTCCGATCCGTCTTTGCCAAACTGCAAAGCAGCCCCCGCGGATACTCCTGAATGGAGTGAAAAATAATTCCTTATAAGGTATCTGTATTTGATGCCGGGCATCAGACAGAGTGTGTGTTTAGAGTAAACACCGGTATACTCATCTGTGAACGGATCATAATAATCACTACCCACGTGTGTGTATGCGGCTTCCAGGCCAAGAGAAAAATTCTTTCTGAATTTATACTCTGCCATTAGTGAAAACACCGGTAGATATTCCAGGTTGCGAGTCTGCGGACCATAAATCGATGCCAGGTCGGAACTGCTGTAAGAAAAGACATAGTCGCCGAATTCTATATCGTAGGGCGCCCCGGAAATGTTCGCGCTTAGCTCCACCTTTCCCATCCATCCCGGCTGCGCATACGACATCAGCGGCACTATTACGGCTAGGATTGCCAGAATTAACCTATTTTTCATATATTGATCTTTTTCTTTTATAGATGCTTTTGCATAATACTAAGATGCATACTTTCCGCGTTTTTAGTAATAAATCCGGAGAGTTGCAAATCTTGCACGAAGGATGTCGCTATTTGCTAATTATTTTTGAACATCGACACCCTGAACTTGGTGCAGTTATAGGGCACCAGGGTGATGGTGGCGGACGCGTCGGTCTGAGTGTCGATGGCCGGTGCGCGCAGAGTGACGGGAACATCTTCGATGCGCCAGCCCCAGCGGGCGGGCATCTCCCCGGCACAGACCACTTCTATTTGCGAAGCATCCTGAATACTGAGTGTGTAGTCGCTTCTCTGGCCGGGAACCACGGTGTTCTCATCGATGTCGTACAGCGGCAGGGCGTAGAGCAGTGGGCCGTAATCCACGCAGGTGTACTTCCTTCCGGCGGTCGTGTCGGCGGCGAAAGGATGGATGCGCCCCCAGTGGGCCTTGGTGAAATAGGGATTCTGCGGGTAGCAGTTGTCTTCCACCGTATATATCTTGGGTTGCATGGGCAGGGTCAGCACTATCTCGTCGCCGTCCTTCCACTTGCGTTTCACGCGGAAGAAGCGGCCGTAGTAGCTGCCGGACACGCTCTTGCCGTTGACGGTCACCGTCATGCCCTTGCACCATTCCGGAACCCTGAAATACAGGGGGATATGCTGCGCCTTATCTGCCTTCAGGCTGATGCGGATCTCATCCCCGAAGGGATATGCCGTGTCACAGCTGAACTCCAGTCCGTCCGCCTCGATGCTGCATGGGCCGTAGAGGGTGAAGGCGTATCCGCCGCCGGCCGCGGCCATGCACATGTTCTGCACGTAGTTGGGGATGATCCAGTTGCTGCTGCCCACGCAGCAGAGGGTCTTGTTGCCGGTGGGAGAGTAGATTATCTGCCTGCCGGGGCCCGGGACTGGTGGCGCCGGAGGGAAGACCTCGTCGATGCGGTTCGGGCTCTGGTAGTAGCTCATAGTCTTGAAATCGCGGCTGACGGGCACAGGGCCGGCGTTGAGAAAGGCGCGCTCAACCTGGTCGGCCCAGCGGGCATCTCCCGTGATGCGCAGGAGCCAGGTCTTGGTCCACATGGCAGCCGGGATGTCGCAGGTCTCGGTGTAGCGGTAGGGGCCGATGCCGGAGATCCACTCTTCAGCCGAAATTACGCCATAGGGCAGACCGTTGAAGGTGTCGCCCCATTCGATAAGGTGGATGGTGGCCTCCAGCTCCTGCCGGTCGCCGGTCCAGAGAGAGAGCAGTGCGGGCACTCGGGCAACTTCGTTGAAGGTGACTCCGTGGATGGTGGCTTCCTGCCAGATTCTCTCGTAGCGGTCTTTTTTATTCAGAAGGCGCTGTTCCTCGTCTTTCTGGGTTTTCCCGGAGGCATAGTCCAGCATGGTCTGCAGTATGGCCTTGTTGCCTGTGAGCAGGTAGGTCTCGCTCATCGCATCTATGTTTACAGCCCCGCGCACCATGCCCTGTGTGAGGCCGGCTTCCGGGCCGTAGATATCGTCCTGCGGGGGTTTGAGGTAGTAGCCGGAGGAATAAACCTTCTCCAGGGCTTTCAGTATGCGTTCGTCGTGGGTGGCCTGCCAATATGATATCAGGCAGCGCCCCATCAGGCCGTGCGCCCAGTTGTTGAAGGACCCCTTGCTTTCGTCGCCGTTCTCTTCCTTAACTATATCATCCGTTTTCCACCAGATGAAGGTGTGGTTGGGGCTGCTGAGGACTCCGTCCACCACGCCGTCGAGCCTTTGGGTGGTTTTGCGGATGATGGCGGTGTCACCGAGTTGATAGCCAAGTTTTAAGGCGCCGTCCAGCCAGTAGGCGCACTGCTCGAGGAGCCAGCCCGTGCTGCTGATCTTGCCGTCGCCGTCGCTTTGGCGGGCGCTGATATCGCGCCCCAGCCATCCGTACGCGAAGACCTGTTCGTATTCGTCCAGATGGCCCGTGATGCCGTTCGCGGCATCTTCCGCCCAATCTCGCAGCCATCCTTCGGGCTTGACCTGCCCTACGTTGAGGGGTGTGAATCGGATGGGAATACAGGTCTTGATAACGCTGTCATCCTGGCTGCACGCAGCCAGGAGCACAAAAGCAGCCGCAGCCGCAATAGCCTTGATTTTCAGCATATTAATAAAAAACGTCTGGTGAAAATGCACCAGACGATTATGGGTTAGTTGTTGATAGTCAGCAAGTTCAACGAAACGTCGCCGCCGAGGCGCACGCGGAGCCAGTTCTCCAGCCGGACCTTGTTTTCCGTCGACAGTTCATCGTCGCAATAGACAATGGCGAGGATACCGTCGGTGCGGGTGCTGTCGGCTTCCACCGTTGCACCGCGGGAAAGGTGCAGGCCGGTGACGGAAGGATACTGTGCGATGGTTTCGGCGGTAATCTGTTCGTAGGGGATACGTTTGCCGTTGAGGGAATCCACCGTCGCCTGCAGGGCTAGGATCTCGTTCTCCTTGGTTTCAAGCTGCCGGTCGAAACGCTCGTAAATGCCTTCCACGAGCTTCTTGGACTGGTCGTCGGAATCCACGGCGTTTTCCTTGATTTTCAGCTCGTTGGCCTTGATGCCATATTTGCCGGCGAGTTCCACGAGGTCCAGGCGTTCTTGATCGTTAAGCGCTTCTCCGGAAAGATACAGGGTTACCGCCCGGTCGCTGCCGTTGCTGATTTTGTAGTCGTAGATGTAGCTGCGTGCGACCATCCGGTTTTCACTTACGAAAGTCTGGGCGTTCGTGGTGAAGTTGTTGTTGCGTATCATGATGAACGCAGACCATATGCTGGGCACGGTGACGAGCAGCACTACTGCGGTGATCACTGTGCGGGTGCGGCGTGCGGTCCTCTCGTCGGCGAAGCTCTTCTGGTGGAAATGCAGGTACTTGCATGCCAGATAGGTAGCGAACATGATGAAGATGGCGTTGATGGTGAAGAGGTACATCGCGCCGAAGAAGTAGTGCATGTTCCACTTCGCGAGGCCGAAGCCGGCGGTGCATAGCGGGGGCATGAGCGCCGTGGCGATGGCTACGCCCGACATCACGGTTCCCTTTTCCTTGCGGGCCTGTTCCAGTATGCCTGCGAATCCGCCGAAGAGGGCTATGAGCACGTCGTAGATGGAAGGTGAGGTGCGTGCCAGCAATTCGGTAGGGTTAGCCAGGTTGAGCGGAGAGAGCAGGAAGAAGAGCGATGATGCTATCAAGCTGATAATCACCATTATAAGCAGGTTGCGCAGGCTGTCTCCCAGAAGGCGGGTATCGTTCACGCCGAGACCCAGTCCCATGCCTATGATAGGGCCCATGACAGGCGAGATGAGCATGGCGCCGATGATCACAGCCGTGGAGTTGACGTTGAGGCCCACGGATGCTATGATGATGGAGAATGCAAGGATCCAGACATTAGGGCCGCGGAAATAGATGTTGCTGCGAATGTTCGCCGCAGCCTTGTCAACGTCCAGCTGGCCGCTCAGATTTGCGGTATCCCGCATGTACTGGCCTATCCATTCAGAAATTTTCATGGCCGATTACTTGAAAAGTTTATCGAGGGCCTTCAGGCTCTCGGGAACTGCGAAAACTGCCACCCGGTCTCCTTCCTGGATCTGGGTGTCGCCCACAGCGACGAAGGCTTCATCGCCGCGGATGATACCACCGACTATGGCGCCGGCGGGGAATGAAATGTCTTTCAGGGGCTTCTTGGTGATGGGCATGCCGGCCGTTGCGGTGTATTCCACCACCTCGGCGTTGGTGCCGCGCATGTATTTCACAAAACGGGCCTTGCCGCCCAGGGTGAATCGGTAGATGTTGGCAGCGGTGATGAGTTTCTTGTTGATAACGCTGTCCACGCCCATCTCTTCTGCCAGGCGCACGTACTCGGTGTTCTCCACTTCTGCCACGGTGCGGGGAACTCCCATCTTCTTGGCCACCACGCAGGTGAGCACGTTGGTCTCGTCGCTTCCGGTAAGTGCCACGAAGGCGTCGCACTCGTTGATGCCTTCATCGAACAGCAGGTCGGAGTTGCGTCCGTCGCCGTTCACGACTTCGATCTCGTCGTCGAGTTTTTCGGAGAGTTCCAGGCAGCGGTTATGGTCTATCTCTATCAGTTTGACCTCTATGCCGTTGGCGAACAGGTCGGCCGCGAGCATGGCGGCTATCTCGTTTCCGCCGACTATCATCACTTTCTGCACCTGTATAGTGCTCTGCCCGAAGTACTTGATCAGCAGGTCGATACCTTCCTGGCGGGAGAAAGTGAACACCATATCGTTGTACTGGAAGACTGTATCCGGCCCGGGAATGATGGTGTTGCCTCCGCGGCCGATGGCTATGATGCGGAACTGTTCTGCTTCTTCCCTGGTGAGTTTCTGCACGAACTCGGAGAGTCTCAGGTCCAGCAGGGGAGAATTCTCATCGAGTCTGAAAAGTGAGATGGTGAGCTGTCCACGGCCGAATTCCATGGTTTCGGAAGTGGTAGTGCGCTTGAGTTGGGCCACTATCTCGTCGGCCGCGATACGCTCGGGATAGAACAGGAGTTCGATGCCCAGTTCGTTGAACATCAGGCGATTGTCGGAAGAGAGATACTCTTCGTCGTTAACTCTTGCCAGCACCTTGGCGGCTCCCAGACGCTTTGCGAGCAGGGCGCCCACTATGTTGGTTTCCTGAAGCTCGGCGGGGTACACGGCAATGAAAAGGTCGCATTTATCCACTCCCGCTTTTTTAAGGATCAGCGTAGATGAAGGATTACCCTGCATGGTACGTACATCTATGGATGTGCGGAGTTTGGAAAGGCGTGCATCGTTGTCGTCGATGATGGTGATGTCATTTTCTTCGCCCCTCAGCATTTTCGCGAGGTGCGAACCTACTCTGCCTGCTCCCAGGATTACTATTCTCATGGCCGTGCTAAATTATAATCAGTTTATGTGTCAGGCCTGCCACTTTTGCGCCTTCAGCAGGCGTGGGTGCAGGTATGCCTTCTTGCTTACGCAGTTCCTTCCATTCTTTGTGGGCATCACGGACCGCCTTCGCAAGATCGGGCTTGCCGATGCAAAAATAAGCAATTCTCGCGCAATTATCCAAAATTGCGCGTATGCGCATGAAGCGCGCCGTTCTCCTCTGCGCTTTTTCGGGTGTGCATCCCTGCGTGATGCAGGTGCCTGTCAGGTTCTTCTCCAGCGTAAGGAGGTTGTTTCGGAAGTTGAGTTTCAGTTTGAACGGCGAGGTGGTGGGAAGTGTGCCTCCGCCCAGGTGCCAGACAAGCGACTGTGGCACAACGTTCACCTTCCATCCGGCAAGCTGAGCGCGCCAGCAGAGGTCGATCTCCTCCATGTGGGCGAAGAAACGGTCGTCCAGGCCTCCCAACTGCTTCCAGAGGCTTGCGCGGATGAGCAGGCAGGCTCCGGTAACCCAGAGAACGTCAGGATCTGCGTTATCATATTGACCGTGGTCTTCTTCTACCTTATGATGCACGCGGCCGCGGCAATAGGGGAATCCGAAGGCATCCAGCAGGCCTCCGGCTGCACCGGCATATTCGAAGCGGCAGCTGCGGATGTACCGCCCGCCGGAATCCTGCAGCAAACCGTGGAGTTTGGGTCCGCAGATGCCGCATTCCGGATGCGTTTCCATCCAGTTCATGAGGGGCTCCAGCCATCCGTCCTCAACCTCGATGTCGGAGTTGATAAGAACATAATAATCGTAGTTCCGGCCTTCAAGAGCTTCGAAAGCCTTGTTGTAGCCGCCTGTAAAGCCGTAGTTACCGTCCAAAAGGATAGTCTGGACTTCGGGGAATTCCTGCTCCAGCACCTCGCGGCTGCCGTCGGTGGATCCGCTGTCGGCCACTATCAGGTCCGCCCTCGCCTGCTGGCACGAATGCAGCAGCCCGGGGATGAAGGCCCTGAGGTAATCCTTTGTGTTCCAGTTAAGTACGACTACGGCGGTTTTCATTACGAATCAGTTCTTGCTGCAACAATCATGCTCGCCCTTGTGGCAGCATTCGTCACTGCCTTTTTGGCAGCATTCGCCATCTCCGTCATGCTTGTGGCAACCGCCCTTTCCATGGCAGCAATGGCCTTCCTCTTCCTCCAGCGGCAGATACTCTCCGTGAAGGCCCTCGTCAAGCTCTTTCTGGGTGGCATCCCGCACGGAAACTACCTCCACGTCGAAGTGAAGATGCTTTCCGGCAAGCTGATGGTTGAAATCCATCGTGACGCTTTCCTCCTTCACTTCCGCCACGGTGCCCTGCACCACGTGACCCGTGCTGTTGAACATGGGAACGACGGTCCCGGGTTTGAGAAGATCTTCACGCAGCACGCCGCCGACCATGAATGCGGTCTTGGGGATGTCGAAACGCAGCTGGGGATTCACGGTGCCGTAGCCCTCTTCCGGGCTGACCTCGATGCCGAACTTGTCACCGGGTTCATGGCCTTCCAGGCCCTTCTCGAAGCCGGCGATCATCATGTGGGTGCCGTGGATGTACTCCAGCGGATGCCCCTCGGGGCTCTGGTCTATTACCTTTCCTTCTACCGTGAGGCAGTATGCAACTGCTACAACTTTGTTCTGTTCTATTTTCATATTCTATCCACTAAAATCTACTTGATCGAATGCCAGGGTGGGAGTCAGTTTGGCGCGGCAGCGGCGGGCGTCATCGCCGGCCGCGAGCAGGCGCGACCACAAATCTAAGATATTTCCCGTAATCAGCATCTCCCGCACCGGATGGACTATCTTGCCATCTTTGAATCTGTATCCCTGAATCGCATACGAAAAATCTCCCGTCGCGGGATTGCTGTTCCCCCCGCAGAAATCGGTTATCAAAATCCCGTCCCCGCAGGTTTTCATGATATCTTGTCTGGAAACACCGTTGCCGAATCTACAAATAACCGGTCTCATGGCATCCTCGATGGTGGGCGCGACGCCGAGCTTGTTCGCCATGTAGGTGTTCACGAAGAACTCCTGCACAACTCCATCCTTCACAATATAATGATTTGCCGTAGCCACGCCTTCCGAATCGAACATCTTGCCGCAGGCCTCGCCGGGGATGCGCGGCATGTCCATGATGTCCAGCCCGGCAGGGAAGACCTGCTTGCCGAGGGCATCGGTCAGGAAGGAATTCTTCTGCTGGATGTTGAATGCATTGAGCGCATTCAGTATGGGATTCAGCACTTTCTGGGACACTTCGCTGTCAATTACCGCGCGGTACTTCCCGCTACGGCAGCGCCTGGGGCCGATCTGCATCACTGCCTCTTCCAGGGCCGCTGGAGCCACTTTTTCGGGATGGAAATCCTTCAGAAGGGGAGCGGCCTCCCACCATCCGCCGCTGTATTTGCGGCCGCGGGAATCCTGAATGGTCAATTCCGTAAAGAACTCGAAAGAGGTTTCGGCATGGAGGACTTCCGTGCCCTGCGTGTCCACCACGTAGTTCCAATACTCCGAATCGGAATACTCGCCCTCCTCGGAAATCAGTTTCCAGTTGTTCTTTGGCTGCGGCAGGACGTGTTCCTCCGACGAAGATTGTTGAGCGGGCCTTGTGCGTGGCGGTAGCGAGGCGGAGGAACACGTCCTGCCGCAGCAATTATCGAGGGCAAAGGCTATCCGCTGTTCCGGAGTGATGGAACGCCATGCCGGATCGCAGATTCCCAGTTCAGAACCGTCTACCGCATCCTTCGCAGTACGGGAAGGCTCAGGCAGGTCCCGGCACGGGTCCGGAGCCAGCATGCGTGTGGTCTCCACGGCCCGGACTATAAAGCTCCGAAGAGAGTCAGCGTCCAGTTTATTGGTAGAGAAAGTGCCGTAGCGTCCGTCTACGAAAAGGTTCACGTTAATGCTGCGGTCCAGGCATGCAGTAATCTTGTCCACCTCGCCGTCGAGCGTCGCCACGATATTCATCGTATTCTTGCTCAGGCTCGCCCTGGCCTTGGAAGCACCGGCCTCCAACGCCATCTTCAGGCACTCGCGCGTCAATATCTTTTCATCCTTCTCCAGCATATCACTCTCCTCCCACGGTAAGTTCTTTCACAAGCACGCTGGGGATGCCGCAGCTCACGAAGGCGCTCTGCTCCTTGCCGCAGGTCCAGGTGCTGTCGTCTATCTTGAGGTCCCCGGCCACGCCGACTATGTCCGCCAGCGCCCGAGGGCCGTTTCCTACTATGTTGATATCCTTCACCGGCATGGTCAGGCGGCCGTTTTCGATGAGGCGCCCGCTCTTCACGTAGAAGGTGAAATCCCCCTCGCCGATCTTCACCTCGCCGTTGGAGAACTGGTCCACGAAGATACCCTTCTTCACTCCGGCGATCAGGTCCTGGCAGCTGCCGTCCCGCCCGCTTTCCATGTAGGTGCAGCGCATGCGGGGGATGGGGTTGTAGCGGAAGGATTCCCTCCGGCCGTTTCCGGTGGGGGCCACGCCGTAGTATGCTGCGCTGATGCGGTCGTGCAGGTAGCTGCGCAGTATGCCATCCTCCACCATATAAGTCTTTTGCCCGGGCACGCCCTCGTCGTCTACGCGTACAGCTCCCCGGTTGAAGGGGATGGTGGCATCGTCCAGGATGTTGATGCCCTTGGCGGCCACCCGCTTGCCCATCTTATCTGCGAAGATGCTCTGCCCCTTGCGGTTGAAATCCGCCTCGAAAGCATGGCCCATGGCCTCGTGGAGGAGTATGCCGGATGCCCCTGCGGCCATCACCACGGGCATCTTGCCTCCTTTGGGCCTGCGTGCGTCGAAGCGCTCGTCCATGCCCGCGGTAACCTGGGTGGCAAGTTCTTCCAGCAGGGAGTCGGTTATCATCTCTACACCCATGCGGAAACTGCGGGAGGCGTTGTTCATCTCGGTCTGGCTGCCGCGGACGAAAATGACCGTGACGGAGAGACTGCCCACGGGGCGGGTATCGGTGGTGGTTTCGCCCAGAGAATTGTACATCAGGATGTCGCTGACCTGCCAGGCAAGCATGGCTATTACTTTGTGCACGCTGGTGTCTTTGGCGCGGATCAAGCTTTCTAACTTTCTTAATACAGGCACCAGCTCCGCCGCCCGGCTATTCCGCCAGTCTTCACGCTGGGGGTATAATTGGCCGTGGCGGCTAACTGTCTGAACGGCAGTATTTTGCTCGAAATGCCTCTGACCTTGCGGTGTCAGAGGCTCTTCTGGTAATTGGTTATATTTCAATTGTTTACGTGCCACAACCCCTCCGGCCCCTGTCTGAGAAATGGCGGAGGCGCTGCGTGCAGCGGCAATCAGCGACGGCATGTCCGTCCTCTCGGCATAAGCATACCCTGTCTTCTCCCCGCAAAGCACGCGGATACCGCACCCATAATCTATATGGGATCCTCCGGCAGAAACTTCGCCGTCGCGCAGCATCAGTTCGGAATAGGAAGTGTCTTCGAAAAACAGGTCGCACCAGTCCCCGCCGCTGCGCAACCCTTCGCCGACGAGAGCCTGCAACTGCTCCGCGCTCACGCCGAAAGCGTCCAGATACTCACTGCTGCTCGTTTTCATCGGGGTAGGCAAGCTTGTGGATGATATCGAATTTCTCTTTATCCTTGATATTGGCACAGGTGGGGTTGCCCTCCGCGACTATGGTGAAGGGGTCGGTAGAGTTGTCGATCAGCAGCCAGCGCTCGCAGATGGGGGCGTATGTCTCGAAGAAATAGTTCAGACCCATGTAATAGCGGCGCCGCACCACATGTTCAGGGATATTGTGCCCGCCTGCCGCAACGCGGTTCTTCACGCGCTGGATGGCCATCTCCGGCGACTTCAGCCAGAAATAAAGGATATTGATAGAGTAGCCTCTGGACTTGGCCTCATTGATGATTCCCAGCAGCGAACGCGTGGCCAGGGTGGTTTCGACACAGAAATCCAGATGGTTCTCCAACAGGTAGTATATCTTCTGCAGCATGAAGCGGCTGGCGGAAACCGAAGCCTCCGCCGGATTGAACGGCGACAGGCTTTTCGCGAACTCGTCGGAATTCACGAACTGATTGCACTCCAGCATTTCGGGGAGGAGCGTGTAGGAAGCGGTTGTCTTTCCGGAGCCGTTGCATCCGGAGATGATATACATGTTAGGCATTAGAGTTCACTCCATAGCCGAAGAGGGCAAAATCGCCTTTTGCAGGGTCGCCCGGGAACAACTCCCGGAACGATTCGGTGATGTCGCGGGCGGTGACGATGTCTTTCGAACGGCGTTTGGTGAGGCCCAGTTCGGTGGCCTGGCGATAAACGTGTACATCCAGCGGAATCACCAGGTCTGCCGGGGAACTGTTCTTCCAGAGACCGAGATCCACGCGGCCGTCGTTACGTATCATCCAGCGACGCAGCATCCAGATCTTCTTGTTTGCGGCCTTGGGATCGGCCTTCTGTCCGTAGATCTTCGTGCGCATCTCGTCTGCCGAAAGGCTTTCCAGTGTATCGGAAGAGGAATAGAATTCCTTAAGTCTCTTGCAGATTCTCGCCACCTCGCTCCATTTCACCGTGCGGTGTATGGAAGATGAGTCGCTGCGCCAGTCCCCGGCCATCACGTAGTCGTAGGGCCGCCACATCATTTCGTCGAACAGACGGCTGCAGTCCCGCACGATCATGGCCCTGCGCCCCCAGGCGAAATGTGCCGCGAACACAGCCGCAATTTCAACATCCTGCAGGCACGGGCGCCATTCTCCACCCTCGAAGCCCAGTACGGGCTGGATGGTGGTCATCATGCTGTGGAAACGCCGGGGGAACGCTATAGGATCCTCTTCGAAATACTTGGGATTGTTGTAGCGTTCCGCCCAGAGCAGAAGTTTATCGGCAACAGCCTGGTCCATATGCTATGCGGTTGCAGCTTCGAGCTTGCGAAGCATGGAGAACATGACTACGCCGGAGATTACGCAGAGTGCCATCAGCACGCTCCAGTTGACCCACAGGGGAACATTGTTCCAGAGCATGGAGGGGATGGAACTGAGGTAGTTGCCAACGGCGGTGGCGGCGAACCACAGACCCATCATCAGACCCTTGTACTTGGGAGGGGCAACCTTCGAGACGAAGGAGATTCCCATGGGGGAGAGCAGCAGCTCAGCGAATGTGAGCACCAGGTAGGTGGATATCAGATAGGTGGGAACCACAGGATCGGGCGAAACGCCGCCAACGGATACGAGGTCCGAAGGGGCCGGCTGACCCTTGGAGGCCGCCAGCATGATGAGGTATCCCAATGCGGCCACGAACATGCCGAGGCCTATCTTCTTAGGCGCGGAAGGCTCCTTGCCCTTGTTCGCCAGTGCCGCGAAAATTGCCATGGAGATAGGTGTGAGGGCTACCACGAAGAAGGGGTTGAACTGCTGGAACTGCTGGGGAAGGATGTGGATTTCCGGAGCCATGCCCTTGTAGAGGGCCCATGCGCCGGCCCAGAGGGCGAGCGTCACGATTCCGCTGATGGTCTTTCCACGGGATGTCTCAGACTGGAAGGTACCGAACAGGGTGTAGATGGAAACCGCTATCAGGGCGAGGGCCCAGATGTTGAAGCCGATCTTCAGCGGACCTGCGACTGAAGTCTGGGTGTAGTCGCGGGCGAAGTAGGTAAGCGAGGATCCGTTCTGATGGAATGCCATCCAGAAGAAGATGACGACCGCGAAGACCCAGATGAGGGCGGTGATGCGGTCTTTGGTCTGCTTGGGAGTGAGCTCCTGCACGGGTGCGCCCTCGCCGGCCTTGGCCTGCTTGGCGTTCACGTCCGCATGCTTGAACCAGCTGCGGCATCCGAGGTAGATGGCTATGGAAACTATCAGCGACACGCATGCAACCGCGAATCCGAGGTTGTAAGCGGTGGAAAGGTTGTTGATGTAGTACTGGCTGAAGGTGCCGAGGTCCATGCTGGCGATCTGCTCGCCGGGCATGGCGGCCTTGAGGCCTTCCAGAATGGAAGGATCCGCCAGGGTGCCGCCCAGATACTGGTGTGCGAGGGCAGGAATGTCGGCCTTGTAGATGAGGCCGGCGCCGGCCAGGTGCCTGTTGGTGAGGGCCGTGGCGGCTGTGGGTGCGAACATGGCGCCGATGTTGATGGCCATGTAGAAGAGACTGAAGGCCGAATCGCGCTTTGCGGAGTACTTGGGATCGTCGTACAGGTTGCCCACGAGCACCTGCAGGTTACCCTTGAAGAGGCCTGTGCCCACGGCAATCAGCAGCAGGGCGCCTATCATCAGGGTGAGGGCGAAACCGCGTGCTGCGAACGCGTCGGTGGGAATGGCCAGGCAGAGGTAGCCGGTGAACATGACGCAAACACCTGTGATTACGCACTTGCCGAAACCGATCTTGTCGGCGAGCCAGCCGCCGATCACGGGCATGAAGTAGACCGCTGCAAGGAAAATGGCATAGAACTGGCCCGCGGCTGCGGCGGAGAAACCGAACTTGGCCTGCAGGAATAGCAGGAAGATGGCCAGCATGGTGTAGTAGCCGAAGCGCTCGCCGGTGTTGGCGAGAGCGAGGGCGAATAAGCCTTTAGGTTGACCTTTGAACATATCGTTTGCTTTAAATTGAATTCAAATTCTTACAAATATAATAAAATAATGGGGATTTTGAGTATATTTGTGAACTATGCAACAAGAGAAGCGTTCCATTGGAGTAGTTCTGGTAGAAGCCCTGCTCGGGCTTTTAGCCCGGCTGCCGCTTGGCTTCCATCTTGGCTTCGGCCGGTTCTTAAGCTGGCTGATGCGGGATGTAATCCATTATCGCAGAGACGTTGTGATGACCAATCTCTCCCGCAGTTTTCCGGAAAAGAAGTACGGTGAACTGAAGGAACTGATGAAAGAATGTTACCGTCATTTCGGGGATATAGTGGCCGAGGCCATATGGTTCGGCGGATGCAGGAATGCCCGCGGGCGCAAGCGCCTGAACGAATCCGGAATAGTTGATATCCTGAACCCGGAAGTTTTTAACGAGGTATACGATAATAGCACCAATGTAATGGTGCTGAGCAGCCATGCAGGCAACTGGGAACTTCTGGGCGGATGGTTCAGCTACAATCACAACAAAGAAGTCCCGTTAAAATCCTGCCCGGAAGAGATCGGTGTGGTATACCGTCGCCTGAAGAGTAAACTCTGGGACCGAGTGATCGAGGACAATCGCTGCAACTCTCTGAAAGACACCGACTTCGACGGCTACCTGGAATCGCTTGAAGTGTTCCGTTTCGCAATAGCACACCGCAGGCAGAAGTTCATCTACATTTTCCCTACGGACCAGTATCCCTACCACATCGCATCCAAGCACAATGTCGGGAAATTCCTGAACCAGGAAACGCTGGCGATGACCGGTGGCGCGGCTCTTGCAAACAAGTTCGGAATGAGCGTGAACTATCTCCGCTGGAAGGTGACCGGCCGAGGCCGTTACAGCGTGGAGTTCGTGCCCATCTGCAGCAATGCAGCGGACTACACTCCTGAACGCATCATGGAAATGTATTATGCCGAGTTGGAGAAAGATATCAAGGATCAGCCCTGGAACTATCTCTGGACTCATAAACGCTGGAAATAATATGAAACGTACGATTATAATCTTAGCCACGTTGCTTCTTCCGCTCCTGGGCAAGGCTCAGGGCAACGTGTCGTATTCGATGCCGCAGACTGTGCTCGTATTCAACATAGAGGCCCAGAGAGAGCAGTTCTATGCCGGTCCATATGCCCAGTACGCACAGAAATACCTTGGCGTGAAAGCCGAACTGGATGATCATGTCTCCTATTCCGTCACCTCCGTCAAGATGGTGCCCGCGGTAGAGGCGGACCAGAGCCAGCGGTATTCCTATGTCATGAACCAGCAGAGCCATCCGGTGTTCCTCCAGCTCACCAGCCAGGGCCTTGTATCCGGCCCTGCCGGCTCTTACAATTCCGACAAGGGATGGAAGTATCCTGTGGGGAAGGGGACCGGCTTCTCGGATAAGGGCATGCCCTCCAACCTCACCGAGCGTACCAACACTCTGTACGACACCGACAATCATGCCGTGCGTCAGCAGGTGATAGTGGAAAAGAGCACTGAGGCAAAGGCCAAGGAGGTCGCAGACAAGATTTTCGAGATCCGCGAGAACAAATACAAGATCCTTGTCGGTGACACCGATGCCACTTACAGCGGCGAGGCCATGAAAGCCACCATCGACGCCCTGAATAAACTGGAGCAGGATTACCTCACCCTCTTCACAGGATATAGCGAATACGGTTCACAGACCGCCAGCTTTGAGGTGATTCCGGTTGCGCGCAAGAACCAGACCTACATCGCATTCCGCCTGTCGGACGAAGAAGGTCTCGTGCCTGCGGACAATGTGTCCGGAAGGCCGTTCTACCTTCAGCTGACCGTCGAGGAAGTGGCTCCCGCTCCGGCTGTCGACAACAAGGCCAAGCCAGTCCAGGAAATCAAATACCGCATCCCTGCAGTTTGCGGATGCCGCCTCACGGACGGCATGTCCACCATCCTGCAGACCCGCGTGCCCATCTACCAGCTGGGCATAGTGGCAAGCTACCCGATCTATAAAACCAAATAAGCGATAATACTATGTCTACTATCAAAGACCTCAAACCCGCACTCGTCTGGAACAATTTCTACCAGCTTACCCGTTATCCGCGCCCTTCCAAACACGAGGAGAAGGTGCGTGAGTTCCTGCTCAAATGGGGCAAGGAACACAAGGTGGAAACGTTTGCAGACGCAACCGGGAACGTAATAATGAAGGTTCCGGCCACTCCTGGCTACGAGAACCGCAAGACCGTCATCCTCCAGGGCCATATGGATATGGTTCCCCAGAAGAACAACGACGTGAAGCACGATTTCCTCACCGATCCCATCGAGACCTGGATCGACGGTGAGTGGGTCAAGGCAAAGGGCACCACGCTCGGCGCCGACGACGGCATGGGCGTTGCCATGGCAATGGCCGTCGCGGAGAGCAAGGACCTGAAGCACGGCCCTATCGAAATACTCATCACCTACGATGAAGAGACCGGCATGACCGGCGCCAACAAGCTTCAGCCCGGAGTGCTGAAGGGGGACATCCTCATCAATCTCGACTCCGAAACCGAGGGTGAACTCTATGTGGGCTGCGCCGGAGGCATGGATACCGAGGGCACCGGCCGCTACACCAAGGTCCGCCGTCCTAAGGGCTACCAGGCGTATTCCCTGCAGGTTAAAGGCTGCCAGGGAGGTCACTCGGGAATGGATATCATCCTCTGCCGTGCCAATGCCAACCGCATAGCCGCCCGCCTGACGGATGTCATTCTGGCCAAGACCGACACCAAGCTGGTGGAATTCACCGGCGGTAACATGCGCAATGCCATCCCCCGCGAGGCGGAGGTCCTGCTCTATATCAAAGATCCTTCAAAGGTGGCACGCGTGCTGCGCAAGGCCGGCCTGCAGGTGCTGGACGAGTTCGCCCAGACCGATCCCGACATGAGCATCAGCCTCACTCCAGCCATCTTCAGCAAGGGTTATGTGAAGGATGATGAGGCCCGCGCGCTGGTGAACGCCGTGCTCGCGTGCCCGGACGGAGTGGAGCGCATGTCGCAGACCATGCCCGGCACCGTGGAGACCTCCAACAACCTGGCAATCGTGAAGATAGCCGGTGGAAAGGTGGCCATCGTCACCCTGATGCGCAGCTTCATCGACAGCGCCAAGGTGGCCCTCTCTCGCAAGATCGCGGCGGTTTTGAACAACGCCGGCATCAAGACCCGCTTCGTGGGCGCGTATTCCGGATGGGCTCCGGACGACAAGAGCGTGATCCTGCGTGTGATGAAGGAATCCTATAAGAAACTCTATGGCAAGGAGCCCGAGGTAATGGCGATCCACGCCGGCCTGGAATGCGGAATCATCGGAGGTATCTATCCCGGACTGGATATGATTTCATGCGGACCCACCCTCAAGAGCCCTCATTCCCCTGATGAGCGCTGCTACATCCCTTCAGTGCAGAAGGCATGGGACTTCCTCGTGGAGGTTTTGAAGGACATCCCGGAAAGATAGCGCTTTGCAGACACTGAAACTTGATTGTTAGTTAAGTGTTGATAACTTTTCAAGAGGAGGCACACGTCGTGTCTCCTCTTTTAGTAACTTTGTTCCCGGAAAAGGCCTAAATCTCTGATTCGGGTTGCGTTTGCAACTCGGTATTTTTGGCCCCCAAACCACGGATACGACTTTTATAAAACCTTGTAACCTATTGATTATATGGACGTTAGGAAAACAAATGGAACCGTCGAAGAGTTCGATCTTGAGAAGCTGAAGAAAGGTATTCGCCAAACCTACAAATCCACCGGCCAGCGCTGTCCGGAGGAGGTGGTGGTATCCATTACCGACAACCTTTATATTTATAATAACATGACAAGCCAGGAAATCCGCCGCCAGGTGGTGGATTCCCTCATGTCCATCAATAAGAAGGCTGCCCTGGAGTATATCCAGAAGTTCGACGACGGCAAGGACCTCCGCAAGAAGAGGGACTTCATCAAGGACTATATCAAGGCTTCCAACGCAGCGACAGGCTCCAAGTTCGACGCCAACGCCAACGTCACCCGCAAGAATATCGTGACGCTTGGTACCGAGCTCTATAAGGAGAATAATATCAAGCAGAACCGCTACATCATGCAGGACAAGATCAAGAACCTGTATGGCGCCGAGCTTGCCGACCAGTACATCAGGGACCTGGAGTCCCATGTGCTCTACAAGCACGACGAGAGCGGTACTCCCGGATATCCTTACTGCGTGGCGATCACCATGTATCCTTTCCTCGTGAGCGGCCTGCGTGAGCTGGGCGGCGTGTCCATCGCTCCCACCGACCTGAAGAGTTTCTGCGGAGAGTTCATCAACCTGGTGTACTCCATCTCCTCGCAGTTCATGGGCGCGGTGGCTACTCCCGAGTTCCTCATGTATCTGGACTATTTCATCCGCAAGGACTATGGCGACAATTATCTGGAGCGCCTCGACGAAGTTGTGGAGAATAACGCCAAGCAGCGCACCCTCACCAAGGTTATCGACAACTGCTTCCAGCAGGTGGTACACTCCATGAACATGCCTGCCGGCAACCGCGGCTACCAGACAGTGTTCTGGAACATAGGTTACTTCGACAAGCCTTATTTCGAGGGCGTGTTCGGCGATTTCCGCTTCCCGGACGGCACGGCTCCCAAGTGGGAGACGCTGAACTGGCTCCAGAAGCACTTCATGAACTGGTTCAACGAGGAGCGCAATCACTACATCCTGACCTTCCCGGTCGAGACTATGGCCCTTCTTACCGATGGCGGAGACGACTACGCCGACAAGGAGTACGCCGATTTCACCGCAGAAATGTGGGCAAAGGGTCACAGCTTCTTCTGCTACATCTCCAACAGCCCGGACAGCCTTTCCAGCTGCTGCCGTCTGCGTAACGAAATCCAGAAGGACGACGACGCACACAACCACACCACCCACCAGTACTCCATGGGCACCGCTTCCGTGGCTACCGGCAGTAAGTCGGTGATGACCATCAACTTGAACCGCCTGATCCAGGATGCCGCGCGCGACTACTTCAAGAGGGAGAAGCGTGTGGACCTCGAGCCCGGCAAGCCGCTCGAGCAGGGCAACTACGACAAGAAAGGCCTCTACAAGTACATCAGCGATGCTATTACGGAAGAAACCGAGCGCGTGCACAAGTATCAGATCGCTTTCAACGAAATCATCAAGGACTTCCTGAAGGCGGACATGCTCGACGTCTACAAGGCCGGCTTCATCGACATGCGCAAGCAGTACCTCACCGTTGGCGTGAACGGTCTCACCGACGCCGCCGAGTTCCTCGGGCTGGAGATCTCTCCGAACGATGAGTACAAGGAGTTCGTGAACAATCTCCTGGAGACCATCAACAAGGCCAACCGCAAGGACAAGACCAAGGATGCGATGTTCAACACCGAGTTCGTGCCCGGCGAGAACCTTTCCGGCAAGAACTACAACTGGGACCGCAAGGACGGCTATTTCGTCTCTCCCAAGCACAACATGTACTCTTCCTACTTCTACAATCCTGAGGATGACAAGCTGAGCATGATAGACAAGTTCAAGCTCCATGGCGAGGAATATGTGAAGTACCTTGACGGCGGTTCCGCCCTGCACATGAACATAGCGGAGCACCTCAGCAAGGATCAGTACAGGCAGCTGCTTAACACCGCCGCCCACTACGGCACCAACTACTTCACCTTCAACTGTCGCAATACAGTCTGCAACGACTGCGGCTACATCAGCAAGGATACCCTTACCGTGTGCCCGAAGTGCGGTAGCGAGAATCTGGATTACCTTACCCGCGTCATCGGTTATCTGAAGAGGATTTCTTCCTTCAGCGAGATGCGCCAAGAAGAGGCGTACCACAGATTCTATAACGAAAAGTGATCAAGTACGTCCCCCAGATGACGTCTGTGGTCCTGGAGGAAATTCCGGACCGTGTTTCCCTGGCAGTCGACATAAGCAACTGCCGGGGAAATTGCGTAGGATGCCATTCTCCCTTTCTGAAACTGGATATTGGTGAGGAACTCACGCCGGAAACCGTAGACTGGCTGATAGCAGACAATTTCGGCGTCAACTGCTTCCTGTTCCTGGGGGAGGGACGCGATCCGGATGCTCTCCTGGCCCTCGCCGCCCACATCCGCGCAGCCCATCCTGCCCTGGAAATCGCCCTGTATTCCGGCCGCGAGGAGGTAGAGCCCGAATTCTGGGATGCATTCGACTACGTGAAAGTCGGCCCTTACCGCCCCGAGTGCGGGCCGCTTAACGAACGCACCACCAACCAGCGGCTGTACTACCATCGGGAAGATATCACCGCCCGTTTCTGGCGGAAGGGGATTGATCCGAATAGGTAGCAATATGAAAATAATTGCTATATTTGCGGAGTTAACACTCTAACAACTAAACAGATGAGAAAATTTTTCAGCATTCTGGCCGTCGCTCTCGCATTTGTGGCCGCCTTCTCTTCCTGCAAGAAAGAAGAGGATGAAGTTTCCAACACCATGACCGTCAGGGGGCAGACTTACAAGATTGTTCATGCTATCTGCGCCAATATGCAAGGTTTCTGCCATGTTGATGTCGATACTGAAGGTGGCGTCCTTCACGGCTATGGCGGATTCGAATCCAGCATGATAGGAAAGACTACCGACCTGAAAGGCAATTTCTTCCTTTCCTTCAATCCCCAGCAGGGGCCTTCCATCGATCCAGTCATCAAGAGCGGAACTTGTAAGGTCACTGAGGTCGAGGGCGGATTCAATTTGATAGTCGATGCCGTCGAGCAAGGCGGGGACACGTTCAAAATGAGCGTATTTCTCAAAGATATGGGTGAGAATTTTTAGGATTTTATAGAAATTCTTTCTATATTTGCAGCCCTTTTGGGAAACACCCATAAGGGCTTTATTTATAACTAATTAATTATCAAAATGTTAAAACAGTACGAAACCGTTTTCATTGCAACTCCCGTTTTGTCTGACGCCCAGATGAAGGAAGCGGTTGCCAAGTACACCGGCTTCATCACAAGCAATGGTGGAGAAATCGTGTACGAAGAGGACTGGGGCCTGAAGCAGCTTGCTTACCCCATCCAGCACAAGACATCAGGCTTCTACTACCTGATCGAATTCAAGGCCGATCCTGAATTCGTAGCAAATCTCGAAATCCAGTACAAGCGTGACGAAAGGATTCTTCGCTTTCTCACCGTAGCACTCGACAAAGATGCCATCGCATACGCCGAGCACCGCCGCGAGATGAAGGCCGCGAAGAAGAACGCCCCCGAGGCTCCCGTAGAGGAACCCAAGGCCGAAGAGGTCGAGGACGTCACCGAGTACGATGTTGAACCCGTAGATTCCAAGGAGGAATAAACCATGGCACAGAATGACAATGTACGCTATCTGAACCCTCCTACCGTAGAGGTTCGCAAGAAGAAATACTGCCGTTTCAAAAAGGCTGGTATCAAGTATGTTGATTACAAGGATCCTGAGTTCCTGAAGAAGTTCCTCAATGAGCAGGGTAAGATTCTTCCCCGCCGCATCACCGGTACTTCCCTCAAGTTCCAGCGTAAGGTTGCCCAGGCCGTCAAGCGCGCCCGCAGCCTCGCCCTGCTTCCTTATGTTACTGACCTCCTTAAATAATCCTGCCCTATGAAAATCATTCTCAAGAAAGAAGTCGTAGGTCTCGGAGAGGCCGGAGAACTCGTGGAAGTGAAGAGCGGATACGCTCTCAACTATTTGATTCCTCAGGGATTCGCAGTGCTCGGCACCAAGTCTGCCCTCAAGCAGTACGAGGAAACCGTTCGCCAGCGTGCCCATAAGGAAGCCAAACTCGTCGCCGATGCAGAGGCCAAGGCCGCGAAGATCGCAGCCGTCCCTGTAAAGATCACCGTCAAGGTCGCCGAGAGCGGAAAGCTCTATGGAGCAGTTACCGCCGCTATGGTTGCCGAGGCTCTCACAGCCGCCGGTGTCGAGGTCGACAAGAAGGATGTCACCATTCCTGAGATCAAGGAAGTTGGCACTTTCGAAGGCAAAGTCAAGATTTACAAGAAAATCTTTGCGGATATATCCGTAGAGGTTGTTGCAGAATAAAAAATCCGGCCGGATGGCCGGATTTTTTATTTCTTACTCTTATATAGGAACCTTCGGATCTTTTGCGTCGCATTCTTCTCGAAGGGCTCCTTCATCGCATCCACCTCGCTCACCTGGGAATTCTTTCCAAGCAATTTGTTGATGCGCTCCATGAGCGCCTTCTGGCGGGATTTCAGCTCTTCATAGAACCTCTCTTCACCCTCCAGGTTCCAGTCCAGAACATTGTCTTCGAACTTCACGAGGGCGACTAGCTTTCCGTCGCGCTCCACGACCAGGCTCTCGCTGACTCCTTCCTCGTTATTGATCACAAGTTCGATCTCTTCGGGGTAGATGTTCTCGCCGGAGGGCCCCAGGATAGTGTTGTTCAGGCGGCCCTTGATGTAGAAATTGCCGTACTTGTCTTCCACGGCCACGTCGTTGGTGTGGAAGAAGCCGTCGTCATCGATTACCTGCAGGGTGCGCTCGGGATCCTTGTAATATCCCATCATCACGTTATCTCCGCGGCACACGATTTCACCTTCTCCGGTCTCGGGATTCACGTTTTCCAGCTTGACTTCTACTTTATACGAAGGAATGCCGATGGAGCCCACTGCGGTACGGCCAACCATTGCATTGCACACCAGGGGTGCGCATTCGGTGAGGCCGTAGCCGATGGCATAGGGGAAGTGGCACTTCTTGAGGAAAGCCTCCACGGTGGGATCGAGCTTGCTGCCGCCCACGCCGAAGAAATGAAGCTTGCCGCCGAAACTCTTGTAGAGTCTGCCTCCGACCAGGCGGTAGAACAGCCAGGGGAGGGATTTCTGCATCCAGCGCAGCGTACGGCTCTTCTGCACGGTGGGCATGATGCTCTTGCGGTACACCTTCTCGATAATCAGCGGCACGGCGCACATCACGGTGGGACGCACCTTCTTCATCGCGGGCATCAGCACGCTGGGAGATGCGGGCTTGCTCAGGTAATACACGCAGGCGCCTGCATAGATAGGATAGAGGCAGCCTATCACCATCTCGTAGGCGTGTGCCATGGGCAGGATGGACATGAAACGGTCTTTCTTGTCGCAGCGCTCAGCCTTGTGGGATGCCATGATGTTCTGGCAGAGATTCCGGTGGCTGAGCATGACCCCCTTGGCTTTGCCGGTGGTGCCGGAAGTATAGATTATGGTGGCCAGCTCATCGGCGGAAGGGGTTCGCACCCATCCGTCGCACTGGAAGGCCTCCTTGTCTTTCTTGATGATCTCGAAGCTCTCGATGTCGATAACCAGGGTCATCTTGTCTATGATATCCTGGCTGAGCTTGGGGAGCAGCCTCTGGGACACATACACTACCTTTGTTTCGGAGTGGGTGAGTATGTTGGTGATTTCGTTCTCGGAGCTGTCCGGCAGGATGGGGATGGCCACGCGCCCGAATGCGGTGGCTGTGAAGAACGCAACAGTCCAGTTGGGCATGTTCTGGGAGAGGATGGCCACTTTGTCGCCTGCGCTGATACCGAAGCGCGACAGCCTTTGGGATTCTCGGTCGCAAACATCGCGGAAACGGGAATAAGTATAGCGGTCGCCGCCTTCCACATACTGGCTCAGGGTGCGCTTCGAGTAATGCTCGGTGGAATTCTCGAACAGTTCGCGAAGTGTCTGGGGATAATGGTCCCGGTAGGCCCTGAAGAGCCTTTTCGGATTCAGGCGAACGAAGGTATTGCGTATTCTGTAAGGGTGTTTGTGCTTTCTCATAATGGTTTAAGTTTATCCGGTAATATATTTTTCTTTATGTTTTCCGGTCAGGTGCAGGCCTTCGTAGTAATTCTGCACCATGGCCAGGTCGGCGCCGATGTCGCCGCTGAGAGTCAGTTTTTCACCGCAGCTGATGCGCTTGGTGCGCCAGTCGAAGTATCCCGCATAAATGGGCACTCCTGCAGCCAGGGCTATCTTGATGGCACCGGCCTTCCAGCGTTTCACCGGTTTGCGGGTGCCTTCGGGGGCGATTGCCAGTTTGAAAACATCATCCTGTTCCATCTGCTCGATAAGGCTGCGGACGAGTTCGGATGCGTTGCTGCGGTCTACCGGGATGCATCCGCAGGAGCGGAGGATGCCTCCCAGGGGCCAGAAAAACAGTTCTTTCTTTATCATGACGTGGGCGACGTCGCCGAAAGATGTGTAGAACAGGTAGGCCACCACGAAATCCCAGAAGGATGTGTGTGGGACGCCAAGGATGACCGCCTTGTTTTCAGGAATGGGGCCGCCGACGGCGGTCCATCCCATCCGCCGCAGGAGCCAGCCGCAGAAACGGGCCCAGCCCTTGCTGTATGACGTCCTGTTCATGCTCATTTAGGCGATATCTACGTCTTCGAGTTCTTTTTCACTCTTCAGATTGTGTCGCAGCCAAGTCTGGCGTTCGATGGTGTTGTCCCCCATGTAGAACTCCATGATCTCTGCGATGGATTCTTCGTCCGCAAGGCGCACCGGGTCAAGGTGCATATCCTCGCCGATGAAATCTGCGAATTCGTCGGAAGAAATCTCTCCGAGGCCCTTGAATCGGGTGATCTCCACTTTTGTCTTGAGGTCCGCGATGGCCTGCTCCTTCTCTTCTATGGAATAGCAATAGCGGTTGGCGGTCTTGTTGCGCACCCGGAAGAGGGGAGTCTGCAGGATGTGCACGTGCCCGCGGCGGATGAGGTCGGGGTAGTACTTCATGAAGAAGGTGCACACGAGCATGCGTATGTGCATGCCGTCGTTATCGGCATCGGTTGCCACTATGATATTGTTATAGCGGAGATTCTCGAGGTCGTCCTCCACGCCAAGGGCGGAGATCAGGAGGTTAAGTTCCTCATTCTCAGCCACCTTCTTGCGGCTTTCCTTATAGGAGTTTATGGGCTTTCCGCGAAGGCTGAACACCGCCTGGTAGTTTGCATTGCGGGCCTTGGTGATGGTTCCGCTTGCGGAGTCTCCCTCGGTGATGAAGATGCTGCTGCGCTCAATGTCTTCCTGGGTCTTTTCGGTGACCTTGTCGTTGTAGTGGAAGCGGCAGTCGCGCAGTTTCTTGTTGTAGACGTTGGCTTTCTTGTTGCGCTCGCGGGTCTTTTTCTGGATGCCGGAAATCTCTTCGCGCTCGCGCTGCGAATCCTTAATCTTGTCCTCTATTACGGGAACGATCTCCTTGTGGATGCGGAGGTAATTGTCCAGCTCCGTGGCCACGAAAGAGTTAACGTAGCTGCGGATGGTGGGGCCGGTGTCCAGCTTGAGCACGCCGTGCTCGTCGTGGGTCTGCTTCTCCCACATGTAGTTGGAGCCGAGCTTGGTCTTGGTCTGGCCCTCGAAATTAGGCTCCTGGATCTGTATGGAAATGGCTCCCACGACTCCCTGGCGGCAGTCTTCGGGGGCGTAATTCTTCTTGAAGAAATCCTTCAGGGTCTTGGCGATGGCCTCGCGGTAGGCCGCGAGATGGGTGCCCCCGTCGCGGGTGTTCTGCCCGTTCACGAAGGAGGATATGTTTTCGCCGTAGTCCCGACCGTGGCTCAGCACTATCTCTATGTCTTCACCTTCCAGGTGGATGGGGGGATAGAGAGGTTCCTCGGAGAGATTCTCGTTTACGAGGTCGAGGAGGCCGTTTTCGCTCTTGTAGGGAGTGCCGTTCAGCACGAGGGTGAGGCCCTTCTTTAGGTAGGAGTAGTTCTTCACCATCGTTTCCACGTAGTCCAGATTGTAGGCGAACTTGCCGAACATCATGGGATCGGGATAGAAGGTGACGAGGGTGCCGTTCTTCTCCTTGGGGGATTCTGCCTTGCCGCTGTCCTTGAGTTCACCGCGCTCGAAACGGGCCCAGGAGGACTCGCCGTCGCGGTATGAGCATACGTAGAATGACTCCGAGAGGGCGTTCACCGCCTTGGTGCCCACGCCGTTGAGGCCCACGCTTTTCTTGAAGACCTTGTCGTCGAACTTGCCGCCCGTGTTTAGGATGCTCACGGCCTTCACCACGGAATCCAGCGGGATGCCGCGGCCGAAGTCGCGCACGGTAACGCGGTTGTCTTCGGAAATGTCTACCTGTATCTGTTTTCCGAAGCCCATCGCATACTCGTCCACCGAGTTGTCGATGATTTCCTTCAGGAGCACATAGATGCCGTCCCCGGGGTTATTGCCGTTGCCGAGGCGCCCGATATACATGCCAGGGCGCATCCGGACGTGCTGAACGCCTTCCAGGGTGCGTATGTTGTCGTCTGTGTAGTTTGTCGTGTTCGCAGTCATAACCTACAAAGATAACAAGAAAAACCCTATTTCACAACGCCCCGGAGGTGAAGAATTACAGGTTTTTTGACATCGGACAGGTATACGGTTACTGCCTTGTCAAAAGGGAATGGCCCGTCTTCGTTCGAGTAGGTGACTTCGATGGTTCCTTTCTGCCCTTTTTCAAGGGTGGAGCGTGTCCATTTCACGTTGGTGCACCCGCAGGAAGTTATTGCGGAAAGTATGGTGAGGGGCTCTTCGCCGACGTTTGTGACGGTGAAAGTGCAGTGCTGAGGACCGTCAGCCTGGGTGATAGTCCCGAAGTCGTGCACCGTGCGGTCGAATTCCGCACGGCCGCCAAACAGGACACTCAATAGAATCAATAAAAGTTTCATATTGCAAATGTAATACAAAAACCTTACCTTTGCGTCCGAGATACTAAACCAAATAAAAGATATGGCTTACAAAATTTCACCCGACACTTGCGTTGCCTGCGGAACCTGCATGGGCGAATGCCCTACCGGTGCCATCAAGGAAGGAGACGTTTATTCCATCGATCCCGATGTCTGCATCAGCTGCGGCACTTGCGCCGGAGCCTGCCCCATGGGAGCTATTTCCGAAGAGTAGACTTCTTTTACGCAGTTTTTTACGGGTTCCGTTGTACGGAATCCGTTTTTTTTGTTTATATTTGAGCACACATATAATAATAACCAACAACTGTTTATGAGGATCAAATCTATTCTGATGCCGCTTGCAAGTTGCCTTCTGCTTACTTTGCAAGTGTTCTCCGCATCTGCCCAGAACCGTACCCTCAAGGTGCAGGGAGTGGTCTCCGACTCGAAAGGGGAGACGCTCATAGGGGCAATGGTCTATGTGCAGGGCACTTCGAACGGTGCCATGACCGATGCCTCGGGCCGCTACAGCATTTCCGGCGTGCAGCCAAATGCCACCCTCGTCGCCAGCCTTATGGGCTACGAGGAACAGTCTACGAAAGTCGATGGCCGCACGACCATCGATTTTGTGCTTAAAGACGACGCCATGGTGCTGGACGAGGCGGTTGCAATCGGCTACGGCAGCCAGCGCAAGCTCACCCTGACGGGCTCTGTGACCACCACCTCAGGCGATGCCCTCGTCAAGAACTCATCGGTCAACCTTTCGCAGGGCCTTGCGGGCCGTCTTTCCGGCGTAATCGTGAACAACCGTTCCGGTGAGCCGGGCCGCGATGATGCGGTCATGTACATCCGCGGGCGCAGCACATTGGGAACCAATACCCCTCTTGTAATTATAGATGGTGTTCCCGGCCGCAGCGATGAGT
This sequence comes from Bacteroidales bacterium, assembly GCA_017427385.1. Lineage (GTDB taxonomy): Bacteria > Bacteroidota > Bacteroidia > Bacteroidales > UBA932 > Cryptobacteroides. Next base: position 191,630 of record JAFRSW010000022.1, on the reverse strand, counting down.
TTTCCCGCCTTACCGGTGAGGAAATCGAAAGCGTCACTGTGTTGAAGGATGCTTCCGCGGCCATCTACGGTGCCCGCTCCGCAAACGGCGTTATCCTCGTAACCACCAAGCGCGGCAAATTCAACGAGGCCCCGAATGTCACTTTCTCCTACGACATTGCGGCCCAGCAACCCACACGTCTGGTGGAAATGGCTGATGCCGTCCTTTATACCAATGCATATAACGCCGAGCTTGCCATCACCGGTGGAGCCAGGATGTATAACGACACCCAGTTGGAGCACTACCGTCTAGGAGACGACCCCATCCTCTACCCGAACACCAACTGGCTGAAAGAGATCATCAAGCCCCTCTCCGCCCAGCACAAGTATGGCGTTACCATCAACGGTGGCGGCGACCGCGTTGCGTATTTCGTGCAGATGAACGGGCAGTACCAGGATGGTATCTATGTGAAGTCGGCAACCAATTACGATCAGCTGAACCTTCGTTCGAACATCGATATCAAGGTGACCAAGAGCCTTTCCCTGGGTGTGGATATCCAGGCCCGTCAGCAGCATAAGAACTATTCCGCTTTCGCCTCGGACGAGACCGGTATCTTCTACAATGCCGTGCGCATGAAGCCTACGGGCGCGACCTACTATCCCAACGGACTCCTCCGCGGCGGCCTCAACCCGGCCGTTCTGGTTCAGGACCTGACGGGATACAACAGGAGCATTATCAACTCCGTCAACACCACGCTTTCCGCCAAGTGGGACCTCGGTGCGACCGTCAAGGGACTTTCGGTGAACGGCAAGGTCGCTTACGACGTGCGCTCCAATTTCCGCAAGCAGTGGCACCAGCAATGGAAATATTACAGGTTCAACGAGATTACCGAAGAGTATGAGGAGAAACTGAATGACTATTGGACCACGCCGACCCTTAACGAGTACCAGAACCATTACACCACCACAACCTACAACGCCAATATCAACTACGATAACACCTTTGCGGATCATCACCATGTGACTGCTCTCGCAGGTTTCGAGCAGAGCGCTTACCGGAGGGACTATTTCATGGCGGGAAGGAACCGATACAATTCCGACATCCTCGACGAAGTCTTCGCCGGCGATGCGGACAAGACCTACTTCTCGGCGACCGGTCAGGCATGGGAGACCGCACGCCGCTCGTTCTTCGGGCGCGTCGGCTACGACTACGACAGCAAGTACCTGTTCCAGGCCATCTTCCGTTACGACGGATCCGAGAACTTCCCTTCAGGCCGCCGCTGGGGCTTCTTCCCCGGGGTGTCCGTTGGCTGGAGGCTTTCTGAGGAGGGCTTCATCAAAGACAGTTTCCCTTGGCTGACCAATCTCAAGCTCCGTGCTTCGTTCGGTGAGCAGGGTAACGACCAGATATCCGCATTCCAGTTCCTCACCACCTATCAGTACGAGTCCGGAAGCGCCTACAAGCTGATGCTCGACGGTAAGGAAGTGAGCATGATTATCCCCGGCACTATCCCCAACCCGGATGTCACCTGGGAGGTGGCACGCACCTGGAACGTCGGTCTGGACGGAAGCGTGAAGAACGGCCTCCTTACCTGGGAACTCGAATGGTTCCGGACAAGGCGCAGCAATATCCTCACGGCCAGGAATGCTTCCATTCCCTTCTACACCGGCATGACGAGCAAGTTGCCCGACGAGAATATAGGAATAGTGCGTAACACCGGTATAGAACTGCAGCTCGGCCACGAGAACAAGATAGGAGACCTGACTTATCATGTTACCGGCAACTTCCTGTATGCCAGGAACAGGATCGAGTTCATGGATGAGGCTCCCTGGCCGGAAGGGCACGACTACATGAAGCTGGAAGGCCTGCCCATGGGCTCCGGCCTCTACTACCATGTGCTCGGCGTCTTCAAGACCCAGGAAGAACTCGACGGCTACCCTCACAAGACGGGTGCTACCCTGGGCGACCTCAAGTATGAAGATATGGACGGAGATGGTGAAATAACCACCCTGGACCGCTACCGCAGTCCTTTCTCCTCCATCCCCCAGATTGTGTACGGTATCAACTTCGATGCCCGCTGGCGCAATTTCGACTTCTCCATGCTGCTCCAAGGCCAGGGCCGTGTGCGCTTCTACTACGCTCCGCTGATGGATCCCGTATCGTATAACGTGGAGAAGGAAGCCGCGGAAAAGGCATGGACTCTGGACAATCCCGATTCCGACTGGCCGCGTCTGGGCTCCACCAACAGCCTCGGTTCAACCAACCGTTCGGACTTCTACATCAAGAACGCCGCGTTCCTCCGCCTCAAGAACCTCGAGCTCGGATACACCCTGCCCAAGAAATGGTTCGGACCCAAGACCGGAATCAAGAACGTTCGTTTCTACATCGGAGGCTACAACCTCCTGACCTTCTCCCAGCTGAAGAGCGTCGACCCCGAGAACAACGACGAAGGGTACCAGACATATCCTCAGATGAAGATCTACAATGCCGGCGTAAAGGTTATGTTCTAAAATCCGAAGGAGTATGAAAAAGATATACAGCATTTTGATTCTTACAGCCGCAGCCGCCCTCATGTGCGCCTGCAATGATGGCTACCTCGACAAGACACCTCTCGACAAGCTGACCGAAGACGCCGTCTTCAACAGCGTCGGCCTTGCCGAGAACCATGTGAATTCCATGTACTCCGTGCTCCCGGACTTCCTCCAGGAGGGTAACATCGGGGCCATTACGGATGAAGGATATTTCCGCTACGGAGGCACCTCCACCCGTTATATCGCGGCCGGCACCATGGACCCCGACAACATCGTCTACATGCAGGAAGGCGGAGCAGCCCATAACAACCGCACCACCGTGCTCAATATCTGGAACCGCGCCTACAAGTACGTCAGGGACATGAACTACTTCATCGACAAGGTGGAGGAGGGGAGCCAGATGGACGAGGCCGACAAGAACCGTCTTCTTGGCGAAGTCTATTATCTCCGCGCATGGACCTACACCAACATGATCGAGCGCTATGCCGGCGTGCCCCTAATCAAGCATACCTACAAGATGAGCGACGAGTTCGGCGTGAAGAGGAACGATTTCGACTACTGCGTGGACGAGATCCTGAAAGACCTGAACAAGGCGGATTCCCTTCTCGGCCCTACCAACGGCCAGGGACGTGCCAACAGGGTGGTTTCCAAAGCACTCCGTTCCCGCCTCACGCTGATCGCAGCATCACCTCTCTTCAACGATCCCGACAATCCCACCGGAGGCATATTCCGCGGAACATACAGCAAGGATAAGTGGACACGTGCATTCAATGCCACAAAAGATGCCATAGAAATTGCGGAACAACAGGGTTACCGTCTCGCGGACACCTACGACGAGATATGGAAGGACGTGAACTGCCCGGAGAACATCTGGTGCAAGTTCTTCACCCCTCTGGGATACACCGTGCACAAGGGACAGCTCCTCTATCCGCCGGAGCATTACAGCGGCTGGAGCTCCCTGGAGCCCACTCAGGCCATGGTCAGCGACTACGAGATGAAAAACGGAAAGAAGTGGTTTGAGGAAGGCTCCGGCTACGATCCCAAGCATCCTTATGCCAACCGCGATCCCCGTTTCTACAAGACGGTGGCGGCTCCTTTCTATCCCTTCAGCTACACCAAGACGGATGGCAGCTTCAATACGGTGAACCTGGAAACCTATCTTCTGTACGAGAAGAAAACCATCGACGACTTCGTGAAGTCCGGTACCGTTACCAAGATGCCCGACTACACCAAGAAGCCCCTGGACCTCGGCGAATATCCCAGCACGATGTTCTACAAGCTGCACAAGTGGCACGATCCCAACGTGCAGATCTCCGAAAAGGAGACCGGTTCGGTGCTCTATCCCTGGATTCGCCTTGCAGAGCTCTACCTGAACTACGCCGAGGCCGCATATATGGTTGGAGGCAAGGAGGATATCGCCCGCGAATACATCAATAAGATACGCCAGCGCAAGGATGTTATGATGCCCGAGATTAACGATACCGGCACCAACCTGTGGGACCGCATCGTGAACGAGCGCCGCATCGAGCTTGCCTTCGAGGCATTCCGCTACTTCGACGTGCGCCGCTGGAAGGTGGCCGACTTCTACGAGAACGTAGACCTTTACGGAGGATTCGTGATGCTGCTGCAGGGCACTGCAAAGACTGATACGGTCTACCGCATGCCCCGTATTTACGATGCCGCTTCCCCCAACAACAACTACGTATTCTACAACGAGGGCCAGACCTACGACTACACCTGGCTTGGCAAGACCTACAAAATCGACTACGGCGATTGCGCCAAGGGCGTGATGCCTTCCAAGAAATATTTCCCCGAGGACGGACGCAACTACCTCATGCCCATCCCTCGTCCGGAGATTACCAAGAGTGAAGGTTCCATCGAACAAAATCCTTTCTACAAGTAATGAAACTCTTCCGACTGATAAACATTCTCTCCATAGCCTTGTTGCTGGCCTCCGCCTGCAACAAGGAAAAGGAGGGGAGTGCAGCCAAATACAAGGGGCTGGTCATCAACGAGATATCCGGCCATGACGAATCCGGTGACGAGAGTTGGGTGGAGATTCTCAACACGGCTGAATCTCCGATAAGCCTGGAAGGCGTCGGCCTGTATCTGACCGACCGCTACTCCAGGGACAAGTGCGTCTGGAGCGCAGCCGGCGGTGAGCTCGCGGCAGGGGAGCGTCTGGTGGTATCCACCAAGGATGACGGCCTCGCCACAGGCATAATCTCCAGTGCGGAATTCACCCTCCGGCTCGGCACCTCCGACGACTCTGTCGACGAATTCCTGCGCAGCAGGGATCTGGAAGCCGTTCAGTACGCCCGCGGATCCTACCAGAGAATCCCGGACGGGACGGGGGAGTGGCGCAATATGACATACCCCAGCAAGGGTAAGGTCAACGAGATATTCGACTGGAAGGCGCCCCTGCCCAATGCAATCTGGATGTGGAGCTCGCACATGGCGCCCATGATGGCTGACGACGCCAGGATAATGAAGGAATACTACAGGCTCGGCTACAGGCATCTCCTGCTGAACTCCGCCGCGTTCACGAACCGCCCTCACGAGGCCATTCCCTTCATGGAGAAGGCCGAGGAGATCGGCTACGCCGTTCATGGCTGGATCCAGGCTTTCTACAAAGGAGGCACCTGGAACAAGCCAATCGACAAGGAAACACAGACACTGAAGGAAGAGGTGTTCAAGGATATCCAGGACCTCGGTCGTCTGTGCATCGAAGACTTTGGCGTCAAGGGTCTGCATCTCGACTACATACGTTTCCCCGGCAAGGCTTCGGAATATAATTTCACCAAGGAAGTCAATTCCGTGGCGGCCGTAAACCGCGCCTGCAGGGAAACCAGGGAGCTTTGCGACAGCTACGACGAGGGCCTGGTAACCTCGGCGGCCCTGATGCCTGAAAAGAACAGTACGAACGTCTATGCCCAGGATCCTTCCCAGATGGGGAAGTGGATCCACATACTTATGCCCATGTGCTACCGTTACTCATATAACTATAGCGACACAGGCCTGGTGAACGTCATGAACTGGTTCTGCACCAATTCGGCGAACGCTGAAGTATGGTCCGGCTTGCAGACTTACGACAAGAGCGAACAGTCTCTTTCCGAGGAGGCCCTGATGGCAGACATCATGGCGTACCGGCAGTCCAATGCCACTGGAATAGTGCTTTTCCGTTACGGTCTGGGCACCTTCCCGGACGTGAACGACATATGGAATGAATCTGATTAATTTTCTAACTATTAACCATTTTAAAACCAATTCTTTATGAAAAGGACATTAAAGTATTTGCTTGCGGCACTCGCCATTGCATCGCTTGTCCTCGTCAGCTGTAAAAAGCATGAGGAAGATGAGCCCGTGGATGAGAATGTCGTGGCGACGCTCACACAGGCTGAGCTCGTCGATGCTGTAGCGGGCATGTATGCGGCGTGGGAAGAAAACACCACGATTGCAGAAACCCTGAAGGTCGGTTCCAAGGACCTGACTCTCCCTCAGTACCAGTATGCCATGTTCAAGTTGCTTGTCAACCTTCAGGCTAACGACAAGGCAGACATCAAGGTGCTGGATCTCAAGCCTGCAGACCATCCTGAGCGCGACAGTTACGACAAGGACGAGATCGCCGTTGTCAATGGTCCCGCCAATGCAAAAGGCAAGGAAGACCTGGCGAGCATAGCTCAGCGCATCCTCGACGAGGCTGTCGAGAAGGTCCGCATCCCCAACGTGACCCTCTTCGACCGTCCCGATGGAAGCATCTCCTTCTCCACCAACCGCGCAACCGTCACCGTGGCACGTGCAATCGCCGGCTACAAGAAGGACGGCAAACTGCCCGAGAAGGTCTCCACCGAGTATCTCTCCGCAGGCAGCACCCTGATGGGCTTCGCGAAGGAATTCGTCAAGATCCTCGACGTATGGCAGGCCCATGTCGGCACCATCGAGGCTGACGGCGCCCACAGCGTGGACAGCAAGAACGAATGGAAGGATGTACACTACATTCCTACCCACACCACCACATTCCCGAATTCTGCAGAGAACAGCGAGCCTGAGACCACCATCACCGTGGCAGACCAGACCTACGACATGGAGCAGTGCTGGACCATTGCAGCCCAGGGGATCGTTAACATGATCACCCTCGAAGGTATGGCCCTCGTTCCTACCGTGCAGAATGTTCGCGAGCACACTCTCGGCGACGGTGTCGGCCTCAATGCCCCCATCCCTACCGCACCCGAGATGATTCCTTGGCAGCATCCTTTCTATGAGTATGCAGGCCTGCTGAACCTCAGCGCAAAGAACCCCTGGAAGGTCGAGTACTTCGGAATCGTCCTCCCTTGGTGGTACAACAAGAGCACCCTCAGCAACGGCCGTGTGACCAACTTCGCTTCTGTCGGCGGCTGGGGCATCGAAGGCGTTTCCGGAGAACTCTCCGCAATGCGTATGCTCCTGATGATGGCACGTTACTACAAGTATCTGCTGGATAACAACATCACCAAGGATGTCTACACCGCAACCAAGGGCCTGGTCATCGACCACGACCTCTATGGCGTAAGGCCCGCTGACATTATCCTCCAGACCAGTGCGGAAATGACCTTCGAGGCGGAAGCTCCCGAAGCCGGCACGAGCATCAAGTTCGCTGCCAACACCGCATGGACTGCAACCGCCAGTGAATCCTGGATCCACATCGATCCCGCTTCCGGCGACATCGAGAATCCTGCTTCCATTACCGTGACGGTGGACAATAACACCGGCGATGCACGTGAAGGCACCGTTTCCATCAAGGGAACCACCGACGAAGCTACCGTCGTCACCGTCAAGCAGCTTGCCTATGTGGCACCCAGCGGAGCAACCCTCAAGGACTTCGCACAGCAGCTGGTGACCGTCCTCGACGTTTGGAAGGCCAATGTTGGTACCATCCAGCCTGACGGCCAGCACCAGGGAGACAAGCGTTTCTTCAACGTACACTACATTCCTACATGGTCGAACTACGGCGCTGATGTTACCGACAACGTTTCTCAGCCCGAAACTACCATCACAGTAGGCACCGAGACCTACACCATGTACGAAGCATGGGTGGTTGCAGCTAAGGGTATCGTGGAGATCCTGACCAAGGAAGGCATGGAATGCGTTCCCGACGAGCAGGCCACCCTCAAGCACACCCTCGGCGGTGGCAAGGGCCTCGACATCCCTGTTCCTGCAAAGAATGCGACCTGGAACAAGTGGGCATATCCTTGGTATGAGGATGGTGACCTTAATCTCTCCGCAGACAAGCCTTACACTGTGGAGATGATGGCACAGATGATGCCTTGGTGGCTGAAGCGTGCACAGACACTCGACTCCGGCACGGGCCGTGTCAACAACTTCCAGCAGCTTGGCGACTACAAGTTTGCCGGCGGACAGTCCGGTATGATAAGCGCAATGCGTATGTATCTCATCATGATCCGCTTCTACAAGCACCTGCTGGACAACAACATCGAGAGCAACGTCTACGAGGCTGTTCAGGGAATGACCATCGACTACGACCTCTACGGCGAGGGAATTCCTGCCGAAAGCCAGAACGACATGAAGGCATTCGCAAAGCAGTTCGTGACCTTCCTCGATGTGTGGGAGAAGAACGTTGGTACTATCTACGCCGATGGCAAGCATCAGGGAGACAATGCATGGAAGAATGTGCACTATATCCCTGTGTACTCCGAATATGCGGATTCCGACAACAACAAGCAGGATGAAGCCACCATTACCGTGAACGGCAAGACCTACAAGCCTTTCGAGGCCTGGGATATCGCCATCAAGGGCTTTGTCGAGATGTGCACCGCAGAGGGCACGACCGTATGGCCTACAGCCCTGAATGCTCCTGTGCATACCCTTGCAAACGGCAAGCCCATGACTATGGAAATTCCTGAACTCGAAGCCGACAAGTGGAACAAGTGCAAGTATCCTTGGTACCAGAACGAAGGAGCCGCCAACTTCGATGCAGACCATCCGGTGAACATTGAGGTACTGCGCCGCGTGCTGCCTTACTGGCTCAACCGTGCCCGTCAGCTCGACAGCGGAAAGGGCCGTATCGGTAATTATCAGGATATGGGAGCAAGCGGATTGGAAGGATATAGTGGCCTGATGTGCCCGATGCAGAGCCTTCTCATCCTTTGCCGCATCTACAAGTACCTGCTGGACAACAACATCACCGAGAACGTTTACGACGCCATCAAGGATAAGACCTGGGATTCCGATCTTTGGGGAGCCGAACCGGAACCGGTCTTTGCAGATGACTTCGAGTGGATGGCAAGTTATTCCGCTGCCACCAACGCTCCTGATGATGTAACCAATGATACTGTTGGCAGTTCTCCGAATATCTTTACGAAAACGGAACTCGCAAACCTCCTCACCGAGCTTCAGACACGCGGCTACGGCTATGTCTGGGGTTGGAAAGACCAGGCGTGGTCTGACGGAACGCCCGACAACGGCAATAAGCAGACTTTGTATCTTAACAAGAACTACCTCAAATTCGGAAAGACCTCTTACAGTTCCGGTCTCATCCTTCCTGCGCTGAAGAACCTTTCAGCCGCTACCGACGTCACCTTGACATTCGACTGGTGCTGGTGCAAGACCGGTTCGAACAATCCTGACCTCATGACCCTGACCGTCACCGTGAGCGGTGGCGGCACCATAGAGGCTACGGGGACCGAAACCAGTGGAGAAATTGAGTCCGCCCAGTCCAAGGAGAATCCAACAAAGCTCGAATGGCAGCACGCTTCCGTGAAGATCAAAGGTGCAACATCGGCAACGCGCATAACGATTCGTCCTACGAACAATGATCCTGATGTCAGCAATAGCGCACGTCACCAGAATCGCTGGTATCTCGACAACATCGTAGTGAAATAGTTCCGCTCTTTTTGACCGTGGGGGCCTGACCGCCCCCGCGGTTCCCATAATCAATGACACCGACATGAAGAAATTCCTGTTTGCCATCCTTGCATGTGGTCTGGTCTTCGGCACCTGCGCTTGCAATAAAGAAAAAACAAAACCCGACGACGATCCCACGGACGAGCCCAAACCATTTGTTCTGGACAGCTGGAACGGGGATTTCGCAAAGGGCATAGCTGATGCATACGACGTCTTCGAATCCACCGGTGTCCTGCCGACCATGATCAATGTGCAGGGCATCAAATACCACAAGGGCAAATATACTCTGGCGGCGTGCCTTCTGCTCCGCAAGATCGAGGCTGAGCCCGATACCTGGCAGGATGAGGATATAGACCTTACATCTGCCGCCTACAGTGATTTGGAGTACAGATACAACACTTTCGATCCGGACGTCATAGATATGCCCCACATCCGTTTTCTGGCGGATGCGATACTGGATTATAACCAGAAGAACAACGGCCTGCCCAACTATGTCACTTTCCCATCCGACGACCCGTCGAAGCCCGGGTATCTGCCGAAGATAACGATGGTCGTAACCAAGCACGACAACATGATGAACCTGCGGGCATATACCGTCGTTTTCGCCCGTCTGTTCAATTATTTCGTAAAGAACGAGGGCAAGTGGCCCGAGGAGGGCGTGTCTTCCTGGCCGTCTAGTTATCTGGCCGCTACCCGTAATTGCCCCATAACCGATCCTGTGGTGATTGCGGCGAGGGACGCCGCGCTGAAGGGCCTTCCCGAAACTGCAACCGCGCGCCAGAAGGCGGAGGCCATCTACAAGTATGCCCGCGATGAATGGGAGTGGGAAGATTATTCGAATACGAAGAAGGGGGCGGTAAAGACAATTAATGAGAAGGGCGGCAATTGCTGCGACCTTACCCATGCCACCCTGGCGATGTGCCGGGCTACCGGCATCCCGGCCCGCTACCTTCACGGTAAGTGTAACTATTCCACGCCTTTAGGCCATGTGATACCGGAGATTTACGTGGATGGCAAGTGGTGGATCGCGGATCCTTCCAACAATAAGGCGGTATGGGGAACGCCTACGTGGAACGGCATGGAAACCTTCCACGGACGTTACTACGAATTGGAGTTTTAGCCGTTATAAGTGTTCGTTTTACGGGTTCCGTTACACGGAATCCGTTTTTTTTGCTTATATTTGAAAATTGGAAATCAACCAAACCAAACGATATGAGAAGTAAATCTTTTAAAATGCTTCTTGCAGCAACCCTGCTGATACTGTTCGCGGGCGCTGCAATCGCCCAGAACCGCACGCTTAAGGTGCAGGGCGTCGTTTCCGACGCGAAGGGTGAGCCGCTCATCGGGGCAATGGTCTATGTGCAGGGCACATCCAACGGTGCCATGACCGATGCCTCCGGCCGCTACACCGTTTCGGGCGTTCAACCCAATGCAACCCTCGTCGCCAGCCTTATGGGCTACGAGGAACAGACCACGAAGGTCGACGGCCGCACTGCCATCGATTTCGTGCTTAAAGAAGATGCGATGGTGCTCGAAGAGGCGGTCGCAATCGGATACGGAAGCCAGCGCAAAGTGACGCTGACCGGATCCGTCACCACGACCTCCGGCGACGCCCTTGTGAAGAACTCTTCAGTCAACCTTTCCCAGGGTCTTGCAGGCCGTGTTTCCGGCGTTATCGTAAACAACCGTTCCGGTGAGCCGGGCCGTGACGATGCCGTCATGTACATCCGCGGCCGCTCCACCCTCGGCAACAACAGCCCTCTCATCATCATCGACGGCGTTCCCGGCCGTGGAGACGAGTTCTCCCGTCTCACCGGTGAAGAGATCGAGAGCGTGAACGTGCTGAAGGATGCCTCCGCAGCCATCTACGGTGCCCGTTCCGCTAACGGTGTCATCCTCGTGACCACCAAGCGCGGCAGCGCGGATGGCAGGCCTACCGTCACCTTCACATACGACCGTGGTTGGCAGGCTCCTACCCGTCTGCTCAAGATGGCGGATGCCGTCACCTTCGCCGAGGCTTACAACCGTGCACGTGCCATTACCGGTGCATCGGCCATGTACACCGAGGCACAGATAGAGCACTACCGCACGGGTGACGACCCCATCAGCTATCCGAATACGAACTGGTTCAAGGAGATTATCAAGGATTACTCCTCCCAGCACAAATACGGGGTAAGCCTCCAGGGAGGTGCCGGCAGGGTGAGCTATTTCCTGCAGTTCAACGGGCAGTATCAGGATGGTATATACGTTAAGTCTGCAACCAACTACAATCAGTACAACGTGCGCTCCAACATCGACATCAAGGTCACCGATGACTTCAAGCTCGGCCTCGACCTCAACGTCCGACAGCAGCACAAGAACTACTCGGCCTATCCTTCCGACAGCTACGGTATCTTCTACATCACCACCCGCCGCTATGCTTCCAGCGCTCCATATTATCCCAACGGATATCTGCGCAGCGGAGCCAACCCGGCCGCCCTGGTGCAGGACTTGACCGGTTACGACAACACCACCTACAACACCATCAACACCACCTTCCGCGGCAACTACGACCTTGGCAAGCTTACCAAGGGCCTGTCCGTCAATGCGGTGTTTGCATACGACGTTCACAGTAACTTCCATAAGAACTGGTCCAAGAACTGGCCCTGCTACTCCTACGATGAGATCACCGAGATTTATCAGGAAAGGGACAGCGGCGTGTTCACAACTCCTACATTGAATGAGAGCCAGAACAACTACCACACCGCCACCCTCAACGCCAACATCAACTACGACCGCGAGTTCGACGGTGGACATCACGTGACCGCCCTCGCCGGTATCGAGCAGAGCAACTACCGCAAGGACTACTTCAATGCCGCCATCGAGAAATACGATTCCGACATCCTGGACGAGTTCTTCGCCGGCAACGCCGACAAGTCTTACTACAAGATCGGCGGATATGCCTCCGAAACCGCAAGGCGTTCGTTCTTCGGCCGTATCGGGTACGACTACAAGAGTAAGTACCTCTTCCAGGCGCTTGTTCGTTGGGACGGCTCCGAAAACTTCCCTAAGGAGCACCGCTGGGGCGTATTCCCCGGTGCATCCATAGGCTGGCGTCTTTCTGAAGAGCCTTTCATCAAGGACAATTACCCCTGGATCACCAACCTGAAGATCCGTGGTTCCTATGGTGAGCAGGGTAACGACCAGGTGGACGCTTTCCAGTATCTCTCCACATACGAGTACACCACCAGCACTTCCTACCGTGCCCTATACGGCAGCAAGGAAGTCAACTACATTATTCCTGACGGCGTTCCGAACCCGAACATCACCTGGGAAGTGGCGCGTACCTGGAACCTGGGTCTGGACGGATCCCTCTGGAACGGCCTCCTCGGCTTCGAATTCGAGGTCTTCGCAACCCGCCGTTCCAACATCCTTTGTACGCGTAATGCCTCGATCCCTTATTATACCGGCCTCACTACCAACCTCCCGGACGAGAACATCGGTATAGTTTCCAACAAGGGTTTCGAGATCCAGATCAATCACGAGAACAAGGTCGGACACGGCGCCGATGCCCTCCGCTACCACATCACCAGCAACTTCATGTTCGCCAAGAACACCATCGAATACATGGATGAGACTCCCTACGACGAGAATCACCAGTACATGAACCGCACAGGTCATCCGATGGGAGCATCGCTAATCTATCAGGTAGAAGGTATCAACAGGAACTTCGACGACATAGCCAACCATCCCCAGATGGCAGGCGCAGGCCTCGGTGACTTCTACTTCAAGGATCTCGACGGCAACGGAATCATCGACTCCCAGGACCGTCTCCGCTGCGACCTTACCGCAGTTCCTCAGATTGTCTTCGGTATCAACGGAGACCTGCAGTGGAAGAACTTCGACCTCTCCCTGCTCCTCCAGGGTCAGGCCCGTGCACGTTACTACTATGCTCCTCTGACCGACCCCGTGTCCGGAAACATCGAGTATGACGCTGCAGTGAACGCATGGTACTGCACCATCGAGAAGGATGACGCCGGCAACAGCATAGTGGTCGAAGGCAATCCCGGTACCAATTATCCCCGTATCGCCTCCAATATCGGCAATGGCGGTGTCTACCGCTCTTCCCACTACTACCGCAACGCTGCCTTCCTGCGTCTGAAGAACCTCGAGATCGGTTACACCCTTCCGGGACGCGTCTTCGGCCATCAGGTCGGCATCAAGAACATCCGCTTCTATGTTGCAGGTTACAACCTCCTCACCTTCTCCGAGCTCAAGACCATCGACCCTGAGACCAGTGATGAAGGCTATCAGACCTATCCTCAGGTCAAGATCTACAATGCCGGTGTCAAAGTTACCTTCTAAACGGAATCTGATATGAAAAAGATACTTTATATACTTGCTTCCGTGGCGCTTCTCGCCGCCTGCAACAGTGATTTCCTCGACAAGAAACCACTCAACAAACTTTCCGAAGAGGCCGTTTTCAACAGTGACGCTCTCGCAGAGGCGTTCATGAACGCCATCTATACAGTCCTTCCGGATCCTTTCACCGAGGGTAACGTCGGATGTATCTCCGACGAAGGATTCTTCCGTTACGGAGGAACATCCACACGTTACATCGCGGACGGATCCATGACCCCGAGTACCATCATCCCTCAGGATGACGGCGGCCCTGCGCATAATACCCGTACCACCTACCTGAATATCTGGAACCGTGCCTACGAGTATATCTACCGTCTGAATTACTTCCTCAGGTATGTCGAGGAGAAGGGATCTTCCATGACTGATGCCGGCAAGAAGAGGCTCACAGGTGAAGGCTATTTCCTCCGCGCATGGGCATACACCAACCTCATCGAGCGTTATGGCGGTGTCGTGCTGGTAGATAAACCTTTCGACGACCTCGGAGCCGATTTCGTTGAGGAGCGTGCCAACTTCGACGATTGCGTCACCTTCATCAACAGTGACCTCGACAAGGCATATGCACTCCTGCCGGACAAGAGCGCTACCGTGCTGGGCCGTGTGCACAAGGATTGCGTTCTGGCACTCCGCTGCCGCCTCACCCTGATCGTGGCTTCTCCTCTGTTCAACGATCCCAATTTCCCCACCGGCGGAATCACCCGCGGAACATACTCCACCCAGAAGTTCACGGACGCATACAATGCCGCCAAGGCTATCTGCGACCGTGCCGACGTGGACGGTGCCTATTCGCTCGATCCGGCTCTCGACGGTTATTGGGAGGACATCAACTCTCCTGAAATCATCTGGGGCAAGTTCTTCGTGCAGAGCAGTAACCAGCCTCACAAGGCCCAGCTGTTCTATGCCCTGATGAACTTCGGCGGCGGTGGCTGGGAAAGCTTCAACCCCACTCAGGCCATGTGGCTGGACTACGAGATGAAGAACGGAAAGAAGATCTTCGAGGAAGGCTCCGGCTACGACCCCCTGCATCCTTTCAAGGGACGTGATCCCCGTTTCGACGCCAACGTTGTATATCCTACCAAGATCTACAAGTGGACCGACAAGGACGGAGGTATGAACGAGACGGAACTTAACCTCTACTGGGTTTACGAGAACGCTCAGCTTTCCGACTTCGACAACGGCAAGCCCGAGCTTGTCACTTCCAAGAAGTCCAAGGACCTCATCGATCTCACCAATACCGGTGGCAGCGGCCTCCTGAAGTGGTACCTGCCGGACAAGTACATCTCCGAATCCATGATCGGAAATGTGGTATGGCCCTGGTTCCGTATGGGAGAAATGTACCTCAATGCCGCAGAAGCCGCATACTACTGCCACAATGAAGACAAGTGCCGTGAATACCTGAACAAGATCCGCGCACGTGCAGGCATGCCCGAGATCACCGACACCGGCACCGACCTCTGGGACCGTGTGGTGAACGAGCGCCGCATCGAGCTTGCCTATGAGGCATTCCGTTACTTCGACACCCGACGCCTTAAGATTGCGACTATGTGGGAGAACGTTCCTTTCGCGGGCACCAGGACCTTGGTCATCACGAAAGACAAGACCTTCAACGCCACATCTTCCAAGAGTGATACCATCTACCGCTGCGTGCAGCCGGCACCTCTTGTGAACAAGAATCGCAACTACTATTGGGCCAACACCGAAGAGAGGGACGGTTACATCGCCAAGAACAACGGCAACGACGTCTGCTTCATTGTCAACTACAAGTGGCTGGGCAAGACCTACACCGTCGACTACGGCGAGGCTATCCTCACCATCTCACCCACCCAGAAGTGGTTCCCCGATGCAGGCTACAGCATCCGTCCGAAGTCCGGCGAGCTCACCTGCACCAACACTCCCGGCGTGGAGGATCCTGCAAACTATCCTAACTACCTGATGCCGATTCCTCAGCCTGAGATCGACAAGACCCAGAAGAGGATCATGCAGAATCCAGGTTATACCAAATAAATGAAGAAATCACTACTATTCATTTTGCTCATCTTGTCAGCCCTTTCGTGCTCGAAGGGGCTGACAATGAGTTATTCTTCCGCCGATATTTCTACGACGGAGGATGAGCATACGATGCTGGCCGGCTTTGCCGCGCGCAGCAAACTCCACGACGGCATCCACCAGCATCTGTACACCCACTGCCTTGTCCTTGGCGACGGCACGCAGAAGGTGTGCATCATCAGTAACGACCTCATGGAAATCTCCCCGGCCCTGGCCGACACCATGCGTGCCATGATTGCGGAGAAATCCGGCCTTGCCGTGGATAACATCCTGATGCACAACATCCACACCCATTCCGCGCCCCGTTCAGGAGGCTGGTGCAACGTGCCCGGCGGCCCGAACCGTGCCTGGAAGGACAGGATGGTGGAAACCGTGACGGACAATGCTGCAAAGGCCATCGCGGCTGAGGGCAGGCCTTTCAAGCTGGAAATCGGCAAGGGTAGCACATCCATCAACGGCAACCGTTGCGAGAAGGGCGGCCCCGTGGATCACGACGTTTACGTGGCCCGCTTCCTGCAGAAGGGCAAGCCTGTGGTTTCCATCGTGAACCTGGCCTGCCATCCAGTCTGCATGGGCGCAGGGAGCCTGCTGCTGAGTTCGGACTATCCCGGTATCAACGCCCGCATCCTTTCCGAAGCATGGGGCGGGGAAGTGTTCCAGCTCACCGGCGCTGCGGGTAACATGGACCCTGCACAGGGCCCCAAGCGCGTGGACTACGCCGAGGAATGCGGCAAGTGTCTGGCGGATTCCCTGGTGAACATAAAGTTCAACAGAGTGCCCTCCAAGGGCATCCTTCGTCTGGTCAACGAGACTGTGGACCTGCCTTACCAGATAGATGTGGTCACACCCGAGGCCGTCATCGCGCATGCGGATTCTCTCGCTGCGAGCGCCCGCACTGTCTTCCCGCGCTTCGCGGACGACGTGATGGGCTGGAAGGCCGAGATCCTGGAACGTTTCGAAGAAGGCCCCGTGCCGTCCAAACTGCGCTATCATCTGCACGGAGTGGACCTGGACGGCATTATCTTCTTCTTCAGCGACGGAGAACCCTTCTGCGAATACCAGATGGAGGCCCGCGCCGCTTTCCCCGACAGGACGATCTTCTTTGCCGGCTACACCAACGGACAGAACTCTTATCTGCCCTCCGAACGCGCCTACCAGGTGCGAAAGGGCTATGAATACGAGGTCGAGCAGATGCACGTCTACATCAAGGCGCCCTATCCGCTATCCGAAAAGATGCCTTCCGTGTACCGCGAAGGCGTTATCAAGACCATAGGAGACACAATTGCACAAGAATAGATGAGAAGACTCTCATTAATATGTCTCATGCTCGCGTGCGCGTTAGCGCTCGCGCAAGCAGCACCCCGATACAATATCGTACCCACCCCGAAGCATCTTACAGAGGCTCCCGGGGTGTTCTGTATGGATAAGAACACGGCACTTGTGGTGGAAGATGCCGCTTTCGAGGAGATTGCGGCGGATTTCAAGGAACAGGTGAAGCATGTTTCACCGCTTGCCGGAAAGAAGACCAGGATAGTACTGCGCAGATGTGCAGGCTTCGGCAAAGAGGCCTACAAACTGACCGTGACACCGACGGAGGTGCTGATAGAGGCTTCCGAGGTGAACGGGGCCTTCTATGCCCTGCAGACCTTCAAGCAACTGCTGCCGGTCGAGATATACCAGCCGAACGGTCTTAAGAAATCTGTCAAATTCATCGCGCCCTGCTGCACCATAGAAGATGAGCCTGAATTCTGGTACCGCGGTTTCCTTTTCGACTGCGGACGCTTCTTCTTCTCCAAGGAGGAGATTATGAAGTTCATCGACCTCATGGCCACCTACAAGCAGAATATGTTCCACTGGCACCTCACCGAAGACCAGGGCTGGCGCATACAGATAGACAAGTATCCCAGGCTTACCGAGGTGGGCGCCTGGCGCAAGGAAACGGCCTGGCACAGCGGCATAGGCAACGGCATCCCGCATGGCGGATTCTACACCAAGGACGACATCCGTGAGGTTGTGGAATATGCCCGCAGGCGCTGTGTGACTGTGATTCCGGAGGTGGAAATCCCCGGGCACAGCACGGCCGCCATCGCCGCCTACCCCGAACTCAGCTGCTTCCCGGACCGCCATTACGAAGTGGAAACCAAGTGGGGTATACACAAGAATCTCTACGCCCCCACAGCTACCACTTTCCGCTTCCTGGAAGATGTGTTCACCGAACTTTTCGAGCTATTCCCTTCGCCCATCTACCACATAGGAGGGGATGAAGCGCCCAAGGACGTGTACCGCGAAAGCGCTTACTGCCAGGACCTTATGACTGTGCTGGGGCTCGACAACGTGGAGGAACTCCAAACTTTCTTCGTGAAGAGGATAGGGGACTTCTTGAAAAAGCACGGCAAGACCTGCATAGGCTGGGACGAGATACTGGACGGGGGAGCGCTGGAGGATCCCATCGCCATGTCGTATCGCGGGCACGCGCCCGCTGCCAAGGGCATAAAACGCGGCATCCGCGTTATTCTCACGCCCAACCGCTGGTGCTACCTCGACAACAGGCAGGAAGACCAGCCGGATAATGTGGACCAAAACGTCTTCATGCCGCTCAAGAAGGTTTACAATTACTATCCTGCGGTGGATTCCCTGCGCGAGCTAAGCGCCAAATTCATAGTTGGTTATGAGACCTGCCTCTGGACGGAATACATCCCCGACAACGCCAAGGCCGAGTATCAGGCCTTCCCGCGCAACGTGGCCGCCGCCGAAGTAGGCTGGACGTCCCGCGGGAACAAGGACTGGGAATCCTTCCGTGAACGCATGCCCAAAGTACTGGCAACGCTGGACATGAAGGATGTGAAATACTGCCGTGTTTATTATGATGTGATTTTCGATTATGACCGAAATGTACCGTTCCCTAAACCCATGAATCTGGAGCTGGACGACCCGACCGCAGAGGTGCATTACACTCTGGACGGCAGCACGCCGACCATTAAATCACCTCGCTACGACGGCGTTCCCTTCATGGTGGACAAGGGCAGCGTGATCAAGGCCCGGGGCTTTCGCAAAGGCAAACCCATAGGCCAGGTCGTAACCAAAACATTTGAAAAATGATCAAGAGAATAATAGTCATACTGTCGGCCGTGGCGCTGCTGTTCTCCTGCACGGAAAAGAAGCAGGACCAAGGACTGATTTCCATCATTCCGCAACCGACATTCCTGCAGCAGGAAGAGGGTGTTTTCACCCTGGACCGCAAGACTCCAATTTACGTGGACGTGGCCGATTCCGCTACTCTCCGCACGCTTGCATTCCTGAACGACAGGCTCGAAAAGGCCGCTGGCTTCAAACTCGAGATAATCGATGACGACCCCCTCCGCCACGGGCAGGAGAAGGCCGTTTTCGTGCTGGACGCCGGCCTGGACAAGGAGGCCTACAACCTTGCCATAAAATCCAACCGTCTGCTGATAGAATACGGCGACGGTGCGGGCATCTTCTATGCCGTGCAAACCCTGCTGCAGCTGCTTCCAGAGGATATTTTTGCTCCCGAACGCAGAAGGGGAGTCAAGTGGGAGGTGCCCTGCTGTTTCATCCAGGACAACCCCCGTTTCCCTTACCGCGGAATGCATCTGGACTGCTGCCTGCACTTCTTCAGCATCGACTTCCTCAAGAAGTACATAGACGTGATGGCCATGCACAAGGTGAACCGCTTCCACTGGCATCTTACCGAAGACCAGGGCTGGCGACTGGAGATAAAGAAATATCCGCTGCTGACCGAGAAAGGCCAGTGGCGCAAAGAGACCGTAATCGGCTCTCTCTCATCCGGTTACTACGACGGCACGCCCTACGGCGGATACTACACCCAGGACGAGGTCCGGGATCTTGTGAAATACGCCGCCGAGCGCTATGTGACCATCATTCCGGAAATAGAACTTCCCGGCCATGCGCTGGCGGCCATCGCCTGCTATCCCGAGCTCAGCTGCGGCCTGGAAGACCACTATGAGACCGCCACCCGCTGGGGCATCTTCCGTCAGGTCTACTGCCCCAAGGAGGAGACCTTCAAGTTCCTGGAAGACGTGTTCGACGAGGTTTTCGAACTCTTCCCCACGGAGCTCGTACACATAGGCGGCGACGAGTGTCCCAAGTCGAGCTGGAAGAAATGCCCTCACTGTCAGGCACTTATAAAGAAGCTCGGGCTTAAGGACGAATTCGAGCTCCAGAGCTGGTTCATCCAGCGGATGGAGAAATACATAAACTCCAAGGGCCACCAGATCATAGGCTGGGACGAAATCCTTCAGGGAGGCCTGGCGCCCAACGCCAAGGTGATGTCGTGGCTGGGGGAGGAAGGCGGAATCAAGGCCGCCCAGCAGCATCACGAGGTGGTGATGGCGCCCTATCCCAAGTACTATCTGGACTACTGGCAGGCGGATCCCGAAAGCGAGCCGCTGGCCATGGGAGGCCCCACCACGCTCCGCACCATGTATGAGTACAACCCTGTGCCAGAGGTACTGACGCCCGAGGAGCGCAAGTATATAATCGGAGTTGAAGGATGCGTGTGGACGGAGTATATGCCCACCCCCGCCCGTGTGGAGTACATGGCATGGCCGCGCATGTGCGCTATCGCCGATGCGGGATGGACAAGGCAGCCCAAGGACTGGGATGCCTTCACCCGCAGGCTGGAAAAACATCTGGGCCGCCTGGACTTGCTGGACGTGGGCTATTGCAAGGCTTTTTACGATCCTTTCATTGAATTGCATAAGGATACGGAATACAGCAAGATAGCCACCATCAGCGTGGATGCGCCCGATGCCGAAATCCATTATACCCTGGATGGAAGCACCCCCACGGAGGCCTCGCCGGTCTACACCGGCCCCTTCGTGATCAACCGTCAGCAGAAGGTCACTGCCGTGGCCATGAGGGATGGAAAAGCGCTTGGAAAAGTAAAATATAAAATATTTTAACTATATTTGAGGACTTATTATGGCAATTAGACTTACAGAGCAACCCTCGCTCTACGACCATCTGGAGAAGAAGTCCGTAGCAGAATTGCTGCGGGACATCAACACCGAAGACAAGAAAGTTCCCCTCGCCATCGAGGCGGTTCTTCCTGATATAGAAAGACTTGTAAATGCCATCGAGGCGCAGCTCCGTTCCGGAGGGCGCTTCTTCTGGCTGGGCGCCGGCACCGGCGGAAAGCTCGGCGTGCTGGACGTTCTCGAGGTTCCCAACACCTATGGCGTAGATCCCGAAATCTGGCAGGCGGTGCTTGCCGGAGGCAACGAGAATCTCGTCCTGGACCTCGAAGAAGCTGAAGACGACACCGAAGAAGGATGGAGGACCCTCAGCGAAAAGCATCATATCACCCCCAAGGATATCGTGGTGGGCATCAGCGCCAGCGGCAACACCCCCTACGTGCTCGCGGCCATGAAGGCCTGCAAAGAGCACGGCATTCCCTGCGGAAGCATCTGCAACAATCCGGGGTCCCCTATATCTTCGTATGTGGATTATCCCATCGAAGTGGTAATGGGCCCCGAATTCATTACCGGCAGTACCCGCATGAAGTCCGGCACATCCCAGAAACTCCTCTGCGACATGATCAGCACCACCCTCATGGTGCGCCTCGGCCGCGTTGAAGGCAACCGCATGGTATGTGCCAATCTCATCAACAACAAGGTCATCGACCGTCTCACCCGCACCATGGTGGAGCGCAACCCCCAGCTCAGCTACGAGTACTGCGAGGAGATAATCAAGAAGACCGGCGGCCTCAAGAAGGCTGAAGAGTATCTCAAAAAAGAAGGAATCCTGAAGTAATGAAACTACCCGGAATCATAATCGCATCCGCCCTCGTGCTGCTGTCGGCCGCAGCCTGTGACAAGGATAAGAACAAGGAGAAGGCATCTGCAAAGTACGAAGGCATAGTGCTTAACGAAATCGCCGCCCACGAAGATTCGGAAGACATCGCCACGTGGGTGGAACTGGTGAACACCTCGACGGAGGCCATAACGCTGGATGGCCTTTCCCTGTTTATCTCGGACAGTAATTTTAAGGGGCAGAACATCTGCGAGCTTTCCGGCAGTATGGCTCCCGGCGAGAGGAAGGTCCTCTCCACAGAAGACAAAGGACTTCGCACAGGATTCGCATCCAACGATCAGTTCACCCTTGTCCTCGGTCCTTCCAAGGATGATCCGGTGGACAGTTTCGAGCATGCGGCCGACGGTCCCACGCTTGGTTATTTCGCCAGCTGGCAGCGCATTCCGGATGCAACCGGAGAGATGCGCAAACTAACATACTCTAGCCCCGGCAAGGAAAACGTCATCTTCGACATCTCCAAGACCCGGCCTACCGCTGTGTGGACCTGGGGCGCGCACATGAGCGACCTCCTCTACAATGACGCCAAGAACCTGAGGGAGCTTAAGGCGAAAGGTTACGACCATATCCTTCTGAATTTCGCGGCGTTCGGCTCGGTGCCCTACCGTAAACTGGCCAGACAACTGATCCCTCTTTGCGAAGAGATCGGACTTACGGTCCATGTGTGGATTCAGTGCTTCTACAACGGCGGCTGGGAAAGCCCCATCGACGACGAGAAGAAAGCATATAAGGAAGAAGTTTATGAGCGTATCCGCAACGAATGCATCGATTATCTCGAGAATTGGGGCGTGAAGGGAGTTCATCTGGATTACATCCGTTTCGGCGGCACCGCCCAGAAGCACAATTACGGTGAAGTGAACTCCGTGGCGGCCGTGAACCGCTGCTGCCGCGAGATACGCGAGATAACAGACAGTTACGACGAAGGCCTGATCACCTCCGCAGCCATGATGCCCGAAACCAACGGCGCACTCAACTACGGGCAGGCGGGCTATCTGATGTCGCAGTACATCCATATCCTGATGCCCATGATCTATCGCTACGGCTCATACAATTTCAGCGACGAGACTTTCCAGGACAGGTCCGACTACTTTGCGAACCAGGCATCCATGGGAGGTAAGGGCGGCGTTTCCTGGTCCGGTATCCAGACCTACAATGCCAACAATTCCGGAATGACCGCCGAAGAACTCAGGAGGGACATCGAACTGATGGCAGCAACCAAGGCCGAAGGCCTGGTGCTTTTCCGCTATCAGCTCGGCACCTTCCCCGATATCAACGACTTATACAAGAGGTAAAACTTAAACCAATATCAATTTTTATTAACTATTAACCACTCAAAATCAAGCATTATGAAAAAATTCCGTTTTTTCCTGATGACCTCCGTGGCTTTGATGGTCGCCTTCTCAGGCTGTAAAAAGAATGAGATTGAAGGACCTGACAATCCGGAGAACTATGT
Source organism: Bacteroidales bacterium (assembly GCA_017427385.1). Classification (GTDB taxonomy): domain Bacteria; phylum Bacteroidota; class Bacteroidia; order Bacteroidales; family UBA932; genus Cryptobacteroides. The sequence continues at coordinate 168,473 of JAFRSW010000022.1, read as the reverse complement.
GGGCACTTTCAAACTGACCGAAATCGTTGATGCGGCAGCCGGTGCCTATGCGGCTTGGGAAGAGACTGAGTCTTTTGCCGAAACCATCAAGGTTGGAAGCAAGGACCTCAAGACTCCTGAGTATCAGTATGCAATTTGCAAGGCTCTGGTCAACCTGAGCGCTGGCAAGAAGGACGACATCGATGTGCTCACCTTCAAGGCTGCAGACCATCCCGACAGGGACAGCTACGACAAGGAGACCATCGCCGTTACCAACGGACCCAAGGTCGGTGAAGACACCGAAGACCTTGTGAACGTTGCAACCAGGATGCTCACCCGCATGGAGAGCGACCTGCGCGTTCCTAACCAGACCAACTTCACCCGTGGCGACAACGCGGTAGCATTCTCCACCGAGCGTGCAACCACCGTCATCTCCCGTGAGCTTGCCAACTACAAGGCCAACGGCAAACTGGACGCTGAGGTCGATGCAGGCTTCAAGGGCGCCGGCAGCTCCATCCAGGCATTCGCCAAGGAGTATGTGAAGATTATCGATATCTGGCAGAAGAACGTCGGTACGCTCGACCGTCTCTCCAACTGGGAGCTTGCCGAAGATGGCGATGCCGATATTGTTGAGAACGCCCATTATGTTCCCAATAATACCGAAATCAGGATTGGTGAGACCGTTCTCAACACCGCAGACATGCTCGAAGTTGCAGTCCGCAGCTACCTGCTCCTCCGTGGTTACGACGGTAATGCAGTGGATGCAGTAGGATTCGGCTCCTTCGCAGCCGCTACTCCTGCGAACATGAACACTCCTATGCCTGCCACCCACCAGTATGGCTGGAACAAACCTCTCATCGAGACCAGCAACGGTGGCTATCTCTGCAAGGTTATCGATGAAATCGACACCTATGGCCAGGTCGACGTTGTCATCCTCGACAACTGGGCACAGCGTTCCCTGAACTTCTCGTTCACCAACGACATGATGTGGACCAACTTCTGCACCTATCCTCGTGCCGACCACAACATCACCAACTACAAGGGCTGCTTCAGCTCCGGCCGTGCACTCCTTACCTACGCATTCTTCTTCAAGTATCTCTTGGATAACAACATCACCAAGGATATCGACAAGATCGGCGCAGACGTGGTTATCCGTTCCGAGCTCTTCGGAATCGACACCGCCAACAACGATAAGGACATCCAGCTCAAGACCACCGAGCTTGAATTCCCTTGCACCGAGGAGACCAAGGAAGCTGTCTTCGCAGCAAAGGCTGCCTGGACCGCAACTCCTTCCGCAGACTGGATCACCGTCGAGCCCGCATCCGGCGAAGCCGGCGCAATCACCATCAAGGTAAAGGCTGCTGAGAACAAGGGCGAGGCACGTGAAGGCACGGTTGTCATCAAGGGCGGAAACGTCACCGACGGCGTTGCAATCACTGTCAAGCAGGCTGAGTACACTGCTCCTAACACTGCAACCATCAAGGAGTTCGCACAGGAGTATGTCAAGATTCTCGACATCTGGAAGAACACCACCGGTTCCATCGACATGCTGAAGGGTGAAGCATACGAGGGCGGCAGCAACATTGTTGAAAATGCTCACTACGTACCTTCCACTACCACCATCACCGTTGGCACCAAGACCTACAATACCGCCGACATGTTCGAGGTCGCTCTCCGCAGCTACCTCCTCATCCGCGGTTATGACGGAGCCGACACCAAGAACTACGGTGCAGGCAAGATCGCCGCTCTCGACGGTGGCGCAAAGGCTATGAGCGAGACCGTCGTTCCCGACACCCACGAGTACAAGTGGGGTGCCAACCCTTACAATGAGACCGGCACCTACGATGTCGCCACCGGAGCTACCACCAGCAACGGCGGACACTTCATTAAGATCGTCGACGGTGCGGCAGTGCATTGTCAGACCGATCCTACCCTCCTGGACAACTGGGCTATGCGCGCTCTCAACTATAGCAGCGGTAATCCTATTTCCAACATGTGCACCTATCCTCGCGATCCGTTCAACAACTACGCGGGCAGCTTCAGCTCGATGCGTGCACTCATCACCTACGCATTCTTCTTCAAGTACATGCTGGACAACAGCCTCGACAAGGCTGACGGTCTTGATGCTAGCGTGAACATCCGCACCGAACTCTTCGGCGACGAAGGTGAGCCCGAGCCTCAGCCCGTCATCACTATCGCCGACTTTGCGAACGAGTATGTGAAGATCCTGGATGTATGGATGGCGAACGTGGGTGAAAAGAAGATGCATTCCAGCGTCGCTGCCACCAAGAACGCCCACTTCATTCCCGATGATTACACAATCACCGTGAAGGACGCGACCGGAAAGCTTGAAAAGACCTACAACACTGCCGACATGTTCGAGACCGCTCTCCGCAGCTATCTCCTCATCCGTGGCTACAACGGACTTGATACCGAGAGCTACGGTGCAGGTAAGATTGCTGCCCTTGACGGCGGTGCTCTTTCCATGAGCGAGACTCCCGTTCCTGAGACTCACGGATACACCTGGGGTGAGGCTCCTTGCAACGAAACCTCCGGAAACGGCGGCAACTTTGCAATGATAGGTACCGACAACCTCAAGGATTTCGGCTGGGCAAAGGTCGACGTCCTCGACAACTGGGCGATGCGTTCCCTGAACTATTCGCACGGCAAGCCTATCACCAACATGTGCACCTATCCTCGTCCCGACCAGGGTATTACCACCTATCATGGCAGCTTCAGCTCCATGCGCGCACTCATTACCTTTGCATATTTCTTCAAGTACATGATTGGCAAGAAATATGACAAGGGTACCGAGGTGACTGCTGACGAAACATTCCGTACCGACCTCTTCGGCGTTGACGGACAGCAGCTTGCAAGGTGGGAATTCAGCGCTGCAGCAGCTGGAGCTTCTGAAACCTCTTATGGCTACACCTTTGGTGGAACCCCGACAATAGATAATGGCGTTTTCGCTGGCAACGCATATACATCCGATGCTAAACCCGGCGACGGTGGACAGTATATCGATGCAAACTGGAACGGAAATGGCCGTATCACCTATGTTCAGATCGATAAGACTGAAATGGAAGGTGGTGCAAATGCCGGCCACAATGTCGGAAGCACCGGTCATGTTTGCATAAAGGCTCCTTGGACAGGCGACTACTGGCTCTTCAAGGCCACCAGTGATTCTGAGCTGGCTGCCGGAACGAAGATTCACTTCAAGTATATCTTCCGTTCCTCCAAGTCCGGCCCCGGTTACTTCCTTGTGGAGTATAAGGATGGTGCCGAATGGAAACCTGCTTCTCTGATTCCTGCTGCTGGCGAAGAGACTGAATTTGCATTCCCTACAGTTCAGAGCAAGACCATTGGCAGCGACACATTCAGCTACAATGCCAGGACCAAGAAGGACGGAAGCGCCAACACTACTGTTGAATCCGTATTCGAGCTTACTTCTGCAACAAGCACTGTTGAGATACGTGCTACCGTTGTTGCTACGAACAGGGCGGATAACGATAAGGCTTTGACAAAGCTCAACACCGGTACCACACGCCTCGCTGGTTCGACAGTCAACGTTAATGGAGCTTTCACCAGCCCTATTATCGAGGTCGCACAGTTCGCGAAATAATTTGACTTCTCTTGACCGTGGGGGCTTGACCGCCCCCGCGGTTCCTATTTAATAACACACTGCTATGAGAAAGTTTCTGTTTTTCATCCTGGCAGGAAGCCTTCTTTTCGGCGCCTGCGCCTGCAATAAAGTTCCTGAGGCTGACATCCAGATTACAACTACTGAACTTGACTTCAGGTATAGGGAGAGCACTGAAGAAGTAATCTTTTTAGCCAAAACTTCTTGGACAGCAATGGTATCTAATGACTGTAATTGGATTACTATTGATCCTCCTTCGGGTGATGCGGACACGGTTTCCCTTAAAGTGACAGTCTCTGAGAACAGAAGTGATTCACGAGAAAGTAGTATTATTATCGCAGGTGGTAATGTTACTGATGGTATTGAGATTGTAATCAAGCAAAAAGGTATTCCGTTTAATAAGTTAATGGCAGACGGTATTGCCAATGCATACGAGGCTTTCCTTGAAAAGGATGAGCTCCCTACATCCGTAAATGTGGATGGCCTGAATTGGAGCAAGGGCCAGTATCTGGCATCTGCCTGCCTCTTGCTGCAAAAGATACAGGACGATCCCGAGCATTGGGAAGATGAAGAGATTGATGTTCCCGTACGGATGTCGAACAATACGACCTATGCGAATAACACCTTCGAGCAGGACAGTATCTCCCTCGAAGCCCTGACTTGGGCTGCCGCAAAGGCCTATACCTATGCCGAGAGCCACGGCGCGATGCCGAACTATGTATCTTTCGGCACCATTACCTGCCCCGGACGCGGCCAGGACAGCACTTTCACATATACATACGACAACCCCTTCAAGGACGGTGTCAAGTATATAGGCAACCTGATCTGGGCCGATTACGGCGCGGCACTGCTCCGCGTATTCCATTACTACAAGCACAATTCCGAGCTGCCCGAAAAGGTCTGCACCTGGGGTTCGGATTATCTTCGCAAGACAAACAACTGCGCCATAGATGACCCTGTTGTGATTGCCGCCAAGGATGCGGCCCTGGCCAAGCTTCCTGAGAATGCGACACAAATTCAGAAAGTCAAAGCCCTGTTCGAGTATGCCCGAGACCAGTGGGAGTGGGAAGATTACTCCAATACCAGCAAAGGGTCTGTAAGGACTATCCAGGCCAAGGGCGGCAACTGCTGCGACCTTACCCATGCCACGCTTGCAATGTGCCGCGCAGCAGGCATCCCTGCCCGATATATGCACGGCCAGTGCTACTTCTCTTCCGGCGTCATCGGCCATGTGATTCCCGAAATATGGGACGGCCACCGCTGGTGGATATGCGACCCTTCCAACAATTCCGCAACCATGGGGAATCCCTCATGGAAAGGCATGAACAAATTCAACGGACGCTATAAGGAACTTCCTTTCTAAAATACAGTCTATATGAAAAAGATATTTATCGCCTTCCTGTTCGCGGCCGCTCTGGTATCCTGCAAGCAGGCCACTAACACCAACGCCATCTGGCTCTGGTCCAAGTTTATGAACGAAGTCGACCTTGACGAATTCCACGCCAAGGCGATTGACAACATCATCCTTCATGAAGTCGCCTTCGAGCGCCACGGAGTGGATTCCACCCTCGCATTCATCCACGAGGCGCAGAGCCGCGGCATGAAAGTGCACATCTGGTTCCAGGCCTTCTACAAGGACGGCAAGTGGATCAACCCCGTGGACGATTCCCTGAACCGCTACAAGCAGGAATATTTCGACGAGGTCATCGGCCGCGCCGTGCAGTATGTGAAATACGGCGTGGACGGCATCCATCTCGATTACATCCGCTTCGGCGGCACCGCCCACAAGCATAATCCTTCCGAGGAAATCACCGCCACCGGCTGCGTTACGGAGTTCTGCAAGCAGATCAGCCAGGCCACCAAGGCCGTTAATCCCAAGATCGTGCTCTCTGCAGCCCTGATGCCCGAGCCGGACAGCGAGTACTGGTATGGCCAGGATCCCGCCCAGATGGGGCAGTACATCGATATCCTGATGCCTATGATTTATTTCCACTGCGATTCATATCGCAAGGGCGGCAGGCCCTGGGCCCAGATGGTTGCCGACCATTTCGCCACGAAGGGCGCTCCTGCAAAGGTGTGGGCAGGCCTCACCACCTACGAAGATACTGAAACAGAGCATGTTGTGCCCATGAATGCCGAGAAGATCCTTCAGGACTGCAAGATGTTCAAGGATTCCACCAAGGCCGAAGGCGTGGTGCTGTTCCGCTACGGCCTCGGAGAATTGCCTGATTTGAACCAGTTGAAGTAGATTCTTTCGCTTCGCTCAGAATGACAGTGTTATGATATTGATAGCAGACAGTGGGGCTACGAAGACCGAGTGGGGGTGCGTGTCGCGTGACGGCAGCACCCGCATAGGCTTCTATAGCCAGGGGTATAACCCCAATTATATTACAGGTACACAGATAGTTGCGGATATCCGTGCCAATCTTCCGGCGGAGCTCGACCCTTCGCTGGTGGAGGAGATATACTTCTACGGCGCGGGCGTGACGGAACTGCAGTATCCTTTCATGGAGAAGACCCTCCGCGAGGTGTTCACCAAGGCGGGGAGGGTTTTCATCGCGATGGATACGCTGGCATCGTGCCGTGCGCTTCTGCAGGCGGAGCCCGGTTTTGCCGCCATACTTGGCACGGGTGCGAATTCCTGCCTGTACGATGGCTGCAACGAAGGCCTTAACGTAGACAGCTGCGGATTCATCCTCGGAGACGAAGGCTCCGGCGGCAATCTTGGCAAGCGCATGATCACGGATTACATCCGCCGCAACATGCCCGCAAAGGTATATGAGCTGGTAGGCCGCGAACTCGGCCGCAACAACGACGAACTCTTGGACGTTATCTATACCAAACCTTTCCCCAACCGCTTCTGCGCCCAGTATGCAAAGTTCATCAACGAGCACCTGGACTTCGATCCGTATTTCCCGAACCTGGTGACGGATGCCTTCCGCCAGTTCTTCCTTTTGATAGTCACGCATTATCCTGATTATCAGAAGTATACCTTCAATGCCGTGGGTTCGGTGGCTTACTACTTCAAGCCCCTCCTTCAGTCGGTGGTCGAGGAATTCGGAATGAAGATGGGAACCATCCTCAAGGCTCCCATGGAAGGGCTGATCAAATATCACCTGAATCATTAGACTATGGGAAAGAACAAGTACATAATTCCCCTTGCATTCATAGGGATGATGTTTTTCACCGTGGGTTTCGCCACGGGCATCAACGGCTACTTTGTGCCGTTCCTCGAGAATAACCTGAACCTGAGCTCCGCCCAGAGCTATCTGGTGATCGCGGCCACCTTCCTGGCCTTCCTTGTGTTCAGTTTCCCGGCATCCTCCATCATCGCGAAGATCGGATACAAGCGCACCATGTCGCTGGCGTTCTTCATGTTCGCGCTGGCGTTCGCGCTGTTCATCCCGGCCGCGCGCCTGGAGAGTTTCGCGCTCTACCTGCTGGCCTGCTTCATCAGCGGAACCGCCAACACGGTGCTGCAGGCGGCCATCAATCCTTACGTGACCATACTCGGGCCCATAGATTCCGCCGCAAGGCGCATCTCCATAATGGGGATATGCAACTCGCTGGCGCTGGCGCTGCCGTCGGTGTTCATCGCCGCCGTCACCCGCAAGCCCATCGAGGCCGTGGGGTTGGTGGATCTGGATAAACCCCTGATCATCATCATCGCCGTGGTAGCCCTGCTGGGCATCATCACCTTCTTCGCTCCGCTCGAGGAGATAAAGGCAGAAGGGGAGGAGAACGAGGAGGACTGCCCCTACGCCGCCGGCAAGAAGAACATTTGGCAGTTCCCGCACCTGGTGCTGGGGGCGCTGGCGCTGTTCGTGTACGTTGGCGTGGAGAACCTGGCGCTGTTGACGGTCTTGGACTATGCTCAGGAGCAGGGGCTTCCCAATCCTGAAAGTTATACCATCTGGCCAGGAATAGGAATGGCCGCAGGCTACATCCTGGGCATCCTGTGCATCCCTAAGGTGATTTCTCAGGTGAAGGCTCTCCGCATCTGCACCTGGCTCGCCGTTCTGGATTCGCTGGCCATCGTGCTCACCCCGCCGCAGATTTCGGTGTGGTGCGTGGCGCTGCTTAGCTTCGCGTGCTCGCTGATGTACCCCGCCATCTGGCCTCTGGCCATAGTGGATCTGGGCAAGTTTACCAAGAAGGGATCTTCGCTTCTGGTGGCTTCCATCGGCGGCGGCGCCCTGATTCCGCTGCTTTTCGGCGCGATGAAGGATTGGGTGGGGAATCAGCCTGCCTACTGGATCTGCCTGCCGTTCTACCTTTTGATAATGTTCTATGCGTATTACGGGTATAAGATTAGGAAGTAGCCTGATTGCGTTTGCACTGCTTTTCAGTGCAAACGCAATTGCGTGCACCACCGCGATCGTTTCTGCGGAGGCGAGTGGGACGGGGCGGCCTATGATTTGGAAGCAGCGGGATGCGAATGCGCCGTTCAATACGGTTGCGCACATGCAGGGCGAGAAATACGCCTACACCGCACTGCTGCCGTCGCAGAAGGCCACCTCGCGCGCGTACGCGGGGATTAATGAGGTGGGATTCGCAATCGCAAACAACCTTTCTTATAACCTGAGGCCCGATTCGCTGGGCTTCGATACCAATAACGGGGAGATGATGGCGGCCGCTCTGGGCTGCTGCCGGACGGTGGATGAGTTTATTGCCCTGCTGGAGTCAAAACCCGCCCCCAGGCGTGTCAGCGCCAATTTTACCGTTATAGATGCCTTCGGCGGAGCAGCCTATGTGGAGGCTTCCGACACATCTTATGTACGTTACGACGTGCCTGCGGGCGGCTATCTCTTCCGCACCAATTACTCCCTTTCGGGCGATGAAGGCCGCGGAAAGGGCTTCGCGCGATATGCCACGATGGAGGAACTGATGGCCCGTCGGGCCGGAAAGGGCCTTCGCGTGCGCCGCAGCTTCACCCCCGGCTTCTTCATGCGTCTCGGGCGCTCGTTCATCAATGTGCTTGCCGGTGGTAACGCGCTGTGCTGCAAGCATAAAGGATATCTTTTCGAACACGATTTCATCCCCCGCCAATCCACCACTTCGTCGATTGTGATCGAGGGTGTCGCGCCCGGTGAACGGGCCGATGCCGGCGTGATGTGGTGCGCGGTGGGGAACACTCCCTGCAGCTATGCCATTCCTGTGTGGGTAGCTGCCGGGAAGGATATCGCCGCCCCGGTAAGCGGCGATGCACCAGCCAGCCGTTTTGCAACGGAGGTGCAGAAGTCGCTCAGTACCATGGCTTGGCCCGGGTCTTCCAAATATCTGGAAGTAAAGCCTTTGCGTAGGGTTCTGAAAGCCGTGCGCAAGGCGGAACGCCGCGAGCTGAAGCTTGGCCGCAGGCTGGAAAAGCGCCTGCGTGTGGCTTTCGATGCTGCTGCGGTGGCTGAATACAATGCCGGTGCTGCCGTCCGTTTCGAAGAATTCAAAAACTCTGTATTATGACCTTTACGCCCTGGACCCTGCTGATCGATGTCGGACTGATTTCCCTGCTTCTTCTGCTGGGGAAGTTTCTCCGTGCAAAGGTGCGGCTGATCCAGAGGCTTTTCATACCTCCGAGCCTGATTGCAGGCCTCTTCGGTCTGGTGCTCGGCCCGGAACTTCTGGGCTGGCTTCCGCTCTCCGGAAACCTCGGCACTTACGCCGGAATCCTGATTGCACTGGTGTTCAGCTGCATACCCCTTACGTCGGCTGTTAAGAAATCCGCTGACGGCAACTCCCGCGTGGGGCGCATGTGGGCGTATTCCCAGGTCGGAATGCTGCTGCAGTGGGCCCTGGGCGGTGCTTTGGGGCTGTGGGTGCTCAGCAAGATATGGCCGGTTAACGGGGCTTTCGGCCTCTCGATGCCTGCCGGATTCTGCGGCGGACACGGCACGGCCGCGGCGATAGGGGAATCTTTCGCCAACTATGGCGTGGAGGAAATGCAGTCGCTCGCCATGACTGCTGCCACCGTCGGAATCATCGCTTCTGTGGTGATAGGCATGTGGCTGATAACCTGGGGGGCGGAGCACGGTAAGACCAAATTCATCTGCGCTTATGAATCCCTGGCGCCTGAACTCCGGACGGGCATCCTGCCCCCGGACAAGCGCACCAGCATGGGCCTCGCATCCTTCTCTGCCATCTCCTTGGACTCCATGACTTTCAATTTCGCCATGGTGGCGCTGATTGCTTTGGGTGGCTTCGGGCTTGCGAAACTCATCTCCTGGGCCTGGCCTGCACTGATGCTGCCGGTGTTCAGTTGCGCATTCATCGTGGGCCTGCTGGTCCGCTGGTTCCTGCGTCGCGCTAAGGTGGAGGAGCATCTCTCCAAACCCATCATCGGGCACCTCAGCGGGGCCTTCACCGACTACCTGGTGGCCTTCGGCGTGGCATCCATCCGCCTGGAGATAGTGGGGCACTACATCGTGCCGCTGCTGATCCTGCTGGCGGTCGGGCTGCTGCTGACTCTGTTATACGTGTTCTGGGTGGGCGCGCGCATTCATCGCACCTATCCCTTCGAGAAATCGATTTTCACCTGGGGATGGTTCACCGGCACCATGGCCATGGGCATTGCCCTGCTGCGCATCACCGACCCGGAGAGCAAGAGCGGATGCCTGGACGACTACGCCTTTGCCTACCTGTATATCGCTCCCGTGGAGATTGCGCTGGTGTCGCTTTCGCCGCTGGCGTTCGCCTATGGCTTCGGCTGGCTCTTCGTGGGGCTCTGCGCCCTGCTGGGGGTGGCTATCCTGGCCTTTGCCGTGGTCCGTGGGTGGTTGCGTAAACAATAGATTATGAAAAGAATCATCATACTTTTACTGACCTGCACTCTGGCCGTAAGCCTGCAGGCGGCGAAGAAGCCGAAGACTGACGTTGGTATCAAGTATCTGGATGCCAGCTTTAAGTTGTACGACTCCCTGCAGAAGCAGATTTTCAACTTTGCAGAGACCGGCTACAAGGAATTCCGCAGCGTGGAGCAGTGGACTGATTTCCTTGAAAGCCAGGGATTTACGGTGGAGCGCGGCGTGGCGGGCATCCCCACGGCATTCGTGGCCAGCTACGGCAGCGGCGAACCCGTTATAGGCATGATGGCGGAGTATGACGCGATCGCCGGCATGAGTCAGGATACAGTGGCCTACCAGAAGCCCCTCGTGCCCGGAGCGCCCGGACACGCATGCGGGCATAATCTCCTCGGAACCGGTTCCGTGGCCGGTGCGGTGGCGGTCAGCAAATGGCTGGCGGCCGGGCACAAGGGCACGGTAAAACTCTTCGGATGCCCTGCGGAAGAAGGCGGGGGAGGCAAGGCCTACATGATGCGTGAGGGCGTGTTTGAGGGCTTGGACGCCATGCTCGACTGGCATCCCGACACCCGCAATACTGTCAATAAGGCCACCGGCCTGGCCAACGTGCAGGTGCAGTTCACTTTCCACGGCAAATCCTCCCACGCCTCGGGTGCTCCCGATGCCGGCCGTTCGGCCCTGGATGCGGTGGAGGCCTTCGATTACATGATGAACATGATGCGCGAGCACGTCCCCCAGACATCCCGCATCCACTATGTTATAACGGATGGCGGCAAGGCTCCCAACGTGGTGCCTTCGCAGGCCAGCGTGAAGTACTATTTCCGCAGCCCGTCCCGCGAGACCGTGCAGGATATACTCGCACGTGCGCTGAAGGCCGCGGAGGGCGCCGCTCTCGGCACCGGCACCACGATGGACTACGAGCTGGTGTCCGGCAACTATGAGCGCCTGCCCAACGAGGCGATGGCGGATCTGGTGATGCGTTCGCTACAGAAGGTGGGCGGCATCAAACTGGATGCTCGCGAACTGGCTTTCGCTCAGGCGATTGCGGCCGAGTCCGGCGCGGATGCTGCGCTGATAGACCGCCTTGCGGTCGTCGTGCCTCCGGCCGATGAAGGCTATGAGGCGTATGTTTCGAGCGACGTTGGAAACGTGACATGGGCTGTGCCCACAGGCAGTTTCCGTTATGCGTGCTTCGCTCCGGGCGGAGTGGGGCACAGCTGGCAGCAGGTTTCCAGCGGCGGCACCACAATCGGCACGAAGGGTGCCATCGGTGCTGCCAAGGTGCTGTATCTGTCTGCAGTAGAGTTGCTTACGGATGCCAAGCTGCTTTCCGAGGTGCGGTCTGAATTCCTGAAGCGCCGTGGGCCGGATTTCAAGTTCGAGCCCATGATGGGGAACCGTCGGCCTCCGTTCCTCGCCGCAGCTTCGATGTCGGCCACGATGCCGGATATGCGGACGGGCAAAGCGGCCTGCTCCGCAGAGCCTGTGCCGGATTTACGCAAGGGAGGCATCCCGTCGGTTGTACCTACCGCAAGGCCGACGGCGGATACCACCGGGCTGAACATCTTCCTGAAGTCTTCCGGAATACAGAATCAGGCCGAATCCGGCCGCTGCTGGTACTTCGCTACGGCCAACGTCCTTCGCGGCGACCTTGAATTCAGCGTCGTCTATCCCTATTTCTGGGACATGATGGAGAAAGCGAACCTCTTCCTTGTAGAAGTGTGGGAGCACCGTAAGGAGCCCGTGGACAGCCGCTACAACGTATCCATCTTCCGCCGCCCGACATGGGATGGCGGACACTTCATGAACGCCGTCTATCTGATTGAGAAATACGGAGTTGTGCCATCTTCGGCCATGCCGGAAACCTTCACTTCGCAGAACTCCGCGTCGCTGCTTCGCGAGCTTCGCAAGATGCTGCGCGCCTACGGCATGCAGATGCGCGTGAGCACCGATCCTGAGGCACTCCGCGTGAAGGCACTTGAGGATGTGCGCCGCGTGCTGACCGCCACCCTTGGCGAGCCCCCGGCATCCTTCACTTTCGAAGGCCGCGAGTACACTCCGGCATCCTTCCGGGACGCGTTCGTGGCCCCCGGCCTCAGCGACCGCTATGTGATGCTGATGAACGATCCGCGCCTGCCCTATAATAAGATGTACCGCGTGGAGGGCTCCCGCAATGCCGCTGACGGCACCGACTGGACCTTCCTGAATCTGTCCTGCGAGGACCTCGAGTTCATAGGCCTGGCCTCGCTCCGGGGAGGGGACAAGTTCTATTTCACTGTGGATACCCTGCAGGATGCCCTTGCAGACGAGGGCGTTTACGACTCGTCTCTGTTCCCGCTGGATTCGCTCCTGGGCGTGCATACAGCCATGTCCAAGGCTGAATTGTTCGATAGTCGCGACATTTCATCCGCCCATGCAATGGCCATGTGTGGGGTGCGTTACATCCCGAGGTCGGGCTTCAGGGATATCGTTGTCGACTGGGTGGCGGAGAACTCTTTCGGGCTGGGCCGCGGAGCCGGGGGATACATCCAAATGAGCGCCGACTGGTGGCGCACCTACATGTTCCGTATGGCCGTGGACCGCAAATACGTGGGCTCTCTGCAAGACTGCCTCGGACAGACCCCCGAGGTTATTCCTTACTGGAACGTCTATTGATCCATACTCTGCTCCGCCCAAATCGGCCGACTTGTATCTTTACAGTCAGAAAGCATACAATATAACATGAAACATTTCGAATGGTCATCCCGCTCTGCGTCATCAGCAAAAACCATTGCCAAGGAAGTCTTTCTGCCATTGGCCGGTATTCTTGGAATAACCGCTTTGCTGGTAGCAATCCTGTATGCATGCATCGAGTTCGGAAAGGGCTTGACTCCAGTGATTCCCGTGCACGTCGATGACGGCGAGACGGTGGATCCTAACCCTTTACGATTTGCATTTATGCTGATTGGCTTTGCCCTTTCGTTTGTGCTTGCTGCAATCTCTGAACATAAAGGGCGACAGGGTCGCACATACCCTGCATTCTGGTGGGGATATGCCGGAGGAACCCTGTTGTGGCAGTCGGTAGGGGAATGTGCCTGGCACTTCAGTATCCGAAACGAAGATTACTTGATGTGTTTCCCTCATATTGAAGGTGCATCGTCGATATTCATGGTTCTTGTCGTTACCATATTCCTAATCTATTGTTACGAAAGAAAGGCTTTTGGCTGGGGTGTATGGGTGTTTGTGCTTTCATTTGTCGGTAACTGGTTCGGACACTTTATACAGATAGGCTCCTACCCGATTGTAAGCAGTTTGATGGAAGAACGTGCCTGGTTCCAGTTGACCGGCGCTGTAATTGGAAGCCTGACTTGCCTGGCGGCGATTCTTCTTGGCGTTTTCTCTGCGCGCGACACCAAAGCCCGACTCTGCACCAGCCTGATGCTTTACTTCGGACTCGGAATCATCGTAACAGGTGTCGCCGGACTCTGATCAGTGCCCGAACAATAAGTCTGGCTACAGCATCCTCACATCCCAGCCGGAGATGATCTGGCCGTAGGTGATGAAAAGCACCTCCAGGCGCACGCCGCTGGCTTTGTCGGTGACGTTGTACACGCGTATGCGGTCGTTCTCGCGTACGAGTTCCCATTCGCCGAGGTCCAGGGCCGGATAGCTCACCGACAGGTCATCTTCCACCATGCCGTTCACACTGAACTCGTGGATTGCCTGTCCGGCGATGATGCGCTGCATGTTGCGCTTGATAACCGCCATCATGCCCTCGTTCTCGAACGGATTCATCGAAGGGGCCGTCATGGGCGGCTCAGGCAGCTTGCCGGCGGCACGCACGGCGCGGAGGCTGTCCGCATACACCTTGAAGCGTGCGCGCAGGTCGGCGGTATTCAGGCCCTCGATGGTGTAGAGCGAGATGCCCTTGGCACCGGCGCTGAAGGCCGCATCCATCTTCTCGAAAATGTGCTCCGGATCCCCTCCGAGTTCGGTGTCCACCCCGCACATGAGCGTGGTGCGTGCGGGCTTCTCCAGATAGTTGGAAAGGGTGACGTCGCGCGCGAAGGAAGGATCCATCGTATAGAAATCGCAGTAGGCCATGGGATGCACCAGGTCCAGATTCCACTTGGTCCAGTCCTGGAAAACCATGAAGCGGGAAACGCCTATGGAAGAGAAGGGGGAAGCGGTGACCTTCTTGCCAGCCTTGTGGGCCACCTCGCACATGATGTTGGCCACCTCGTTCACCTGTTCGGTGCGGAATGCGCACCACTTCTCGTCCCTGGACGGATCCTCCTGCTCGCGCGGATCGTAGCCGTACTTCTTCTGGAACTTCTCGAGCATTGCCGGATGGTAGCCGAAGTCGTACTGAGGCCAGACCTCGGTATCCTGCCTGAGATTATAGTTGTAGGCCAGCGAGACAGGCAGCACCACGTCGATGAGGCGGCAGTAGTCCAGGCAGATGCCCTCCACGCCGTCCACCTTGCAGATTTCCTTCACCTTCTGGGCAAGATACTCGCGAACCTCGGGCAGGGCAGGGCAGAGGAACTTGTAGGAGCGCACGTAGGCTTTGAAATCCGTCACGCTGTCGCCGTTGCGGTTTACGCTGAACCAGTCGGGATGCTCGATAAGCATCTGCGGACGCTCCTGCCGGGGAGGATTCAGGGTCCAGACCCAGGCGTAGACCTTAATGCCGTGTCGATGCGCGATCTCCACGTCTTTCTGGTAGGCTTCGATAGAAGGTGCGTGCAGCATCACGGCATCCAGGCCGGCCTCCTCCATGTGGGTGAAGGCGGATTCCATGTCGATCTCCGGGATGTCTTCGAGCCAGGTCCAGAACATGGGATATTCTTCCTTCTTATTGCAGGAAATGCAGAGTGCGGCCACGGCTGCGATGGTGGCAAGTCTCAGTGTAAGTTTCATTGATATAAAAGGTTAGATAGTTTCAGGTAAAGCATCTATAAAGGAACGGAGAATCTCAAAGGATTCGGTGCCTACGGTTTCCCAGAAGTTCTCGAACTGTCCGAGGCGGTCGGTTTCATCCGCCGTGTCGCTGATCACGCGCATGCTGAGGAAGGGCATGCCGAACATGTGGCAGACCTGGGAGATGGCGCCGGACTCCATGTCGCACGCCAGCGCATCCGGGAAGTGCCCGAGGATCATGGCGGTGTCTTCCGGGCCCGAGCAGAAGCGGTCACCACTGGCCATCAGACCGAAGCGCAACCGGGGATTATTAAGGGATTTGGCTGCTGCAAGCAATGCCTTGTTGGCCTGGAAGCGGGCCGGGAACCCCTGCACCTGCCCATACTCGTTAGGCTCCCCATACCAGCAATCATGATACGCCACCTCGGCAGCAACCACCACATCCAGCAGATGCACATCCTTGGCAATACCACCGGCACAACCCGTGGAAATGATGCAGTCGGGATGATGCTCCGTAATCAGCTTGTACGCATTCACCGCGGAATTAATCTTGCCCCAGCCGCAGTGCACAGGGATTATTTCGTGTTTTCCGTTGTTTGCAAGGACCTTGCGAGCCATCTCGTACTCCTGGTCCATGGCTGCCATAATGCCGATTCTCATATTACTTCAATTCTATGTGGATATCTTTGCCGGAAGCCCATACCTCGGCCTCGGAACCATCGTCCAGGCGCAGCCGGACAGGCTCCACGGCTTTGGGATGTATTGCCAGTGGATCGGGGTTGAAAGCCTTGTTGGCAACATCGTACCAATGGGCGATCTGGCGGGCATAGCCTTCGAAGAGGCGGCCGTTTTCGGTCAGCGCGATTTCCCCGCGTGCGCGGTCCATCAGCTGCACTCCGAGGATGCGCTCCAGCTCGGCAATATTCTGGCTCACAGCCGGTTGCGTAATATGCAGTCTGACTGCGGCAGCCGTAAAGCTGCCGCAATCCACAACTGCCAGAAAAATTCTGATTCTATTATCCTCCAACATATGTGGTGGGGGGGGGGCTACTTGCCTGCGAGCCTCTTGTAGGTCTCGAGACGCAGCTTGGCAAACTCCTCGGTCTTCTGCAGAAGTTCTTCTGCGCGCTCCGGGAAGAGCTTGTAAAGCGATGCGAAACGAACCTCGCCCTTCAGGAAGTCCTGGAACTTGGTCCAGTCGGGTTCCTTGGAATCCAGGCTGAACGGGTTCTTGTCGGTGCCTTCGAGAGCAGGATTGTAGCGATACAGATGCCAGTATCCGCAATCAACCGCGAGCTTCTCCTCCTTCTGGCTCAGGCCCATACCGGCCTTCAAGCCATGGTTGATACAAGGAGCATATGCGATGATGAGTGAAGGTCCGTCGTAGGCCTCCGCCTCCTTGATTGCGTTCATGTACTGCACGGGGCTTGCACCCATTGCCACCTGGGCCACATAGACGTAGCCATAGCTGATGGCCATCATGCCCAGATCCTTCTTGCGGATCTTCTTGCCGCTGGCGGCAAACTTGGCGATGGCGCCGGCCGGGGTGGCCTTGGAGCTCTGTCCGCCGGTGTTGGAGTAAACCTCCGTGTCGAGCACGAGGATGTTCACGTTCTCGCCGCTGGCAAGCACGTGGTCCAGTCCACCATAACCGATATCGTAGGAAGCACCGTCACCGCCGAAGATCCACTGGCTGCGGGAAGGAATATAGTGCTTGAGATCGAGCAGGGCCTTGCTGACGTCGCAGCCGCATTTCTCCATGAGTGGAACGAGCTTGTCGGCCACCTCGCGGGTGACTGCATAGTCGTTGCGGTTGTCCAGCCACTTCTGGTAGAGGGCCTTCATCTCGTCGGAGCACTTGGTGCACTCGAGTCCCTTCTCCATCAGCGAAGCCACGGTTTCGCGGATGCGGTCGGAGCCCAGATGCATGCCCAGGCCGAACTCGCAGAAGTCCTCGAACAGGGAGTTGGCCCATGCGGGACCGTGGCCCTGTGCGTTGGTGCAGTAAGGAGATGCAGGGAAGGAGGCGCCGTAGATCGAGGAGCATCCGGTAGCGTTCGCGATCATCATATGGTCGCCGAAGAGCTGGGTGATGTTCTTGATGTAAGGAGTCTCGCCGCATCCTGCACAAGCTCCGGAGAACTCGAACAGCGGCTGGCTGAACTGGGCGGCCTTGAGGTTGCTCTTGGGATCGAGCGGGGTCTTGTATCCGACCTTGGTGTTGAGATAGTCGAATGCCTCCTGGTCGGCCACATGGTCCATGTAGGGCTTCATCGCCAGGCTCTTCTCGGGCTTGGTGGGGCAGACGTCCACGCAGTTGCCGCAACCGGTGCAGTCGGCAACAGATACGCCCATGACGAACTTGTAATCCTTCAGGTTGGCCTTGCCTTCCACGAACTTCACGCCCGCGGCCTCGGCAGCGGCGGCCTCATCTGCGGTAAGCAGGAAAGGACGGATGGCTGCGTGAGGGCAGACGAATGCGCAGTTGTTGCACTGGATGCAGGTGTCGCCGTTCCAGACGGGAACATCCACGGCCACGCCGCGTTTCTCGAATGCGGAAGTGCCTGCGGGCATGGTGCCGTCGGCGTAGGGGAGGAACGCGCTCACGGGCAGGGTGTCACCCTCCTGGGCGTTCACCACGTCGGCGATCTCCTTCACGAACGAAGGGGCCAGGCGTGCCTTGCCGGGATTCTCGAACTTGGCGGTGATGTTGGCCCACTCTGCAGGGACCTTCACCTCGGTGTACTCGCCGCCGCGGTCGATGGCAGCATAGTTCATGTTGACGATGTTCTCACCCTTCTTGCCATAGCTCTTGAGGGCGGCATCCTTCATGTACTTGACTGCATCCTCTGCGGGGATGATGCCGGTGATGCGGAAGAATGCGCTCTGGAGGATGGTGTTGGTGCGTCCGCCGAGGCCGATTTCCGCCGCGATCTTGGTCGCGTTGATGATGTAGAGGCGGATGTGCTTGGCACCGATCACGGCCTTGGCGTGATCCGGAATGCGCTCGAGGGTCTCCGCTTCGTCCCAGATGGAGTTCAGCAGCAGCGAGCCGCCTTCCTTGATGCCCTTCAGCACGTCGTATTTCTCGAGGTAGGAAGGTACGTGGCAGGCGACGAAGTCAGGTGTGGACACCAGGTAGGGAGCCTTGATCGGCAGGTCGCCGAAACGCAGGTGGCTGCAGGTGTAGCCGCCGGACTTCTTGGAGTCGTAGTCGAAGTAGGCCTGGCAGTACTTGGGAGTGTGGCTTCCGATGATCTTGATGGTGTTCTTGTTGGCGCCGACAGTACCGTCGGATCCGAGTCCGTAGAACTTGCACTCGGTGGTGCCGGGCTTCACGTTGGAGACCTCGCTCTTGATCGGGTGGGACTTGAAGGTGACGTCATCGACGATGCCGATGGTGAAGTCGTTCTTGGGAGCCTTCAGCTCGAGGTTGTCGTAGACCGCGATGATCTGGGCAGGGGTGGTGTCCTTGCTGGACAGGCCGTAGCGGCCTCCCACGATGATGGGAGCGTCGGCAACGCCCTGGTAGGCGGCCTTGATGTCGAGGTAGAGAGGTTCTCCGAGCGAGCCGGGTTCCTTGGTGCGGTCGAGCACGGCGATCTTCTTGACGGAAGCCGGGATGGCCTTCAGGAGATACTTGGTGCTGAACGGACGGTAGAGGTGGACGGACACGAGGCCGTACTTGCGGCCCTGGCCGTTGAGGTAGTCGATGGTCTCGCGTATGGTCTCGGTGACCGAGCCCATTGCGATGATGATGTTCTCTGCCTTGGCGTCGCCGTAGTAGTCGAAGGGACGGTAGATGCGTCCGGTGGCTTCGCCGATTTCGCCCATGTAGCGGGCTACCACATCGGGAACCTCGTCATAAACCTTGTTGCGGGACTCGACGGCCTGGAAGTAGACGTCGCCGTTTTGGGCGGTGCCGCGGGTGACGGGGGCGTCAGGGTTCAGAGCCCTCTCACGGAACTGCTGCAAAGCCTTGGTGCTCACCATCTTGCGGAGGTCATCCTCATCGATGGCCTCGATCTTCTGGATTTCGTGCGAAGTGCGGAAACCGTCGAAGAAGTGCAGGAACGGGATGCTGCTCTTGATAGCGCTCAGATGCGCCACGGCGGCGAGGTCCTGTGCTTCCTGCACGGAGCCGGATGCGAGGAGTGCGAAGCCTGTCTGGCGGCAGGCCATCACGTCCTGATGGTCACCAAAAATGGAAAGTGCGTGCGATGCGAGCGCGCGGGCCGACACATGGAACACTGCGGGAAGCATTTCACCCGCGATCTTGTACATGTTCGGAATCATCAACAGAAGGCCCTGGGAGGCGGTGTAGGTGGTGGTGAGGGCACCGGCCTGGAGGGAACCGTGCACTGTTCCCGAAGCGCCGCCTTCACTCTGAAGTTCCGTGACCTTTACGGTCTCGCCCCAAAGGTTCTTCTTCCCGTGGGCAGCCCATTCGTCGATGTTTTCTGCCATGGGAGATGAGGGTGTGATAGGATAGATCGCCGCGTGCTCGCTGAAGAGGTATGCGATGCCTGCAACTGCGGTGTTACCGTCACAAGTGATGAATTTTTTTTCTTTAGCCATATTATATCGATATATTATGTAGTTTCTTCTGTCATTCCGAGCGCAGCGAAGGAATCTAGCTGATTCCGCTGATCGCTACTTCAAGTTCTGCTGCGCCGCTAATCCTCTTCACGAGGCCCTGCAGCACCGTTCCGGGGCCGAGCTCCGTGAACTCCGTAGCGCCGTCTGCGAGCATGTTCTTCACGCTCTGGGTCCAGCGCACGGGGCTGGTGAGCTGCTTCAGGAGGTTATCCTTGATGCGGACCGGGTCGGTTTCGGGAAGGGCGGTGACGTTCTGGTAGATGGGGCAGCGGGGTGCTTTGACCTCGGTTGCCTCGATGGCCTTTGCGAGTTCGGCGCGTGCGGGTTCCATGAGCGGGGAGTGGAAGGCTCCACCCACCGCGAGGGGAAGGGCGCGCTTGGCGCCCGCGGCCTTCAGGGCGTCGCACGCGGCGAGAACGGCTTCCTTCTCTCCGGAGATGACTATCTGCCCGTCGCAGTTGAAGTTTGCGGGGATGACTATGCCGGGCACTTCAGCGCAGACTTTCTCCACCGTCTCGTCGGGGAGGTTGATGATGGCCGCCATGGTGCCGGGCACCTTCTCGCAGCATTTCTGCATTGCGTTGGCGCGCACGGCTACGAGCTTGAGGCCGTCTTCGAAGCTGACGGCTCCGGCTGCTACGAGTGCAGAGAATTCGCCGAGGGAGTGGCCGCCGACCATATCCGGCTTTTCAAGACCGGGGGTGCAGAGGGCGAGTGCGACGGAGTGGATGAAGATTGCGGGCTGGGTGACCTTTGTTGCGCGCAGATCTTCGTCGGTGCCGCCGAACATAATGTCGGTTATATTGAATCCAAGGATGTCATTTGCCTTGTCCATCAGGGCCTTGGCCTCTGGACTGCTTTCGTAGAGTTCTTTGCCCATTCCGGGGAATTGGGCCCCTTGTCCGGGGAAAACGTATGCCTTCATATCCGATTTAGGTTCTAATCTACAAATATAGCAAAAAAATGGTATATTTGCAGTCCGTTTTGCCCCTGTTCGGCAAGACGCGCTGCGCCCCTGTAGTTTAATGGATAGAATTTCGGATTCCGGTTCCGACGATAGGCGTTCGATTCGCCTCGGGGGTACAAAAAAAAGACAGGCTTCTACCTGTCCTTTTTTCGTTTTATTGAAGTTAAAGATTAGTACCCGAACACTTCTTCGAGGGTAACCTGCTTCACGGGGCCGAGGGTCTTGAGGAAGGCCTGGTCCAGGTCGGCGGGATCGCCGAGGATGCCGTAGACGTAATTGCGGCCGGCAACCCACTTCTGCTGGGCGGCCTTCACATCCTCCAGAGTCATGCCTTGGATGGCTTCGAAGACGGCCTTGTCGGTGGGCTCGGAGAGGCCGAGACGGCGGCACTGTCGATACTGGTTCAGCACAGCCATTCCGGTGGTGCGCTTTGTGCGCATGCGGGAAAGCAGACCGTCCTTTGCGATGGCGAATGCGGCATCGCTCTCGGGCATGTTCTCGATGATATCTTTGAATGCTTCGGAAGCGTTGCGCAGTTTGTCGTTCTGGCTGGCGATGAAGGCGTAGAACATGTATCCGTTCTCAGGATCGGCAGGTTCCTCAAGATCGGCGTAAGCGCTGTAGGCAAGGCCGCGGGCCTCACGCATCTCCTGGAACACAATGCTGTTCATGCCACCGCCGAAATACTCATTGTAGAGGGTTACCTCGGGAGTGTTGGCTGCATCGAACTTGCCGTCGATGTTGGTGTACTGAACATAATAGAACTGCTTGGAGTCGTAGGGAGCGATTATCACTTCCGCCTTGTCGCTGGGCTGGCGTACTGAGTACTTTTCTGCCAGAGCCTCAGGGTTCTCACCAACTTTGTGGCTCTCTGCAAGCATCTTCTTAACTGCAGACTCGCTCTCGGGGCCGTAGTAGAGGATCTCGTGGCCCTTTCCGGCAAGTTCGCGGGCGGCTGTGAGAAGAGCCTCGGAAGTGGTAGCCATGATGGCATCGTTCGGGATGGTTGTGTTCTTGATGAACTCGGGTCCGTAGAACAGGTAGCGCTGCAGGGCGCTGAAGCAGGAACGCTGGTTGGCCTTGGCGTCCACGCGGCTCTTGAGGGCGTCGAGTTTGAGATTGGCGAGGATGGCATCGTCCGGCTTGGCGTTGTAGAGAAGGTCTTCCACGATCTTTACCGCTGCGGGAAGGTTCTCGCTAAGGCCGCTGATGCGCATGGATGTGCTGTGGGCATCGGAGCTCATGCTGAAGCTGCAGGCGAGGTCGTACATCTTGCGTGCGATGTCCTGGCTGCTCATTTCGGGAGTGCCGAGGTATTCGAGATAAGTGAAAGCATAGTTCAGGAGGGGTTCATCTTCGGTGCCGCGGTTGAACACGAACTGAACGGTAGCGATATCGTTGATTTCGTTCTTCTTGTAGAGGACATCCACTCCTTCGCAGAGGTCGAACTTCTTCATATCCTTGTTGAAGTCTACGAACGCAGGCTCGATAGGCTTCACCTCGGTAGCGGCGATCTCATCGAGGAATGCGCTGCGCTTGTCGCGGTTGGTGGCGATGGGGGTGATGGCGGGAGCCTCGATCTTCTTCTGGTTCTCATCCACGCCCTGGCGCTTGTACACCACCACGTAGTTGTTGTCGTTCAGATACTCGTTGGCGAAATCAACGACATCCTGCTTGGTCACCTGGCTGTAGCGCTCGATGTCGAGGGCGGCGTCCTTCCAGTCGATGCCGGCGATGAACGCATCCACGAACATGTTGGCGCGGGCGCGGTTGCTCTCGAGCTGGCGCATCTTCTGCAGGCGGATGTTGTTGATGGTGGAGGTGATGAGCTCTTCGTCGAAGTCACCTGCACGGAGCTTGGCCATCTCCTCGAGGGCGAGATCCTTCACCTGCTCCAGTGTCTGGCCCTGCTTGGGCATACCCATTGCCATGAAGAAGCTGTAGTCGGGCTGGGTGTTGACGCCGGCATAGAGGTACATGGCCTTCTGCTGCTGGTTCACGTCGAGGTCGATGAGGCCGGCCTGGCCGTTTGAGAGGATGCTGGATGCAATCTCGGAGACAGCTGTGGTCTTGAGGTCGGGAGCGCCGGGAAGCCTCCATCCCATGGCGAACATCTCGGCGTTGAGGCCGACAACCTCCTTCACGATGGGTTCGGTGATGGGCTCTTCGGGTTCAAACTCGAGCTTGGGGATGTCCGGATTGGGCTCCCAGTCGCCGAAGTACTTCTTTATTATCTTTACCATCTCCTTGGGGTTGAAGTCGCCGGAGAGGCAGATGGCGATGTTGTTCGGGCGGTAGAAGGTGTTGAAGGTGCGCTTGATGTTGACGATGGACGGGTTCTTCAGCTGCTCCTGCGTTCCCAGGACTGTCTGGGTGCCGTAGGGATGATGAGGGAACAGGCCCTGGTAGAGGTTCTCGTACATCTTGCGGCCGTCATTGGTGAGGCTCATGTTGTACTCCTCGTACACTGCCTCGAGCTCGGTGTGGAAACCGCGGATGACGTTGTGACGGAAGCGGTCTGCCTGTATCTTCGCCCAGTTTTCCACCTGGTTGGAGGGGATGTCCTCGGTGTAGACGGTTTCGTCGTAGGAGGTCCAGGCGTTGGTGCCGCGGCTGCCGATCATGCTCATCATCTTGTCGTACTCGTTGGGAATGGCAATCTGGGATGCCAGGTAGCTGACGGAGTCGATCTTGTGATAATGTGCTTTGCGGGCGGCGGGGTCGGTGATGGTGCGATACTCTTCGAAGAGCTGCTCTATCTGGTCCAGATAGGGTTTTTCTTCTTCGTAGTTCTGGGTGCCGAACTGCTCGGAGCCCTTGAACATGAGGTGCTCGAAATAGTGGGCCAGACCGGTGGTTTCCTTAGGGTCGTTCTTGCCACCAACGCGAACTGCGATGAAGGTCTGGATACGGGGCTCTTCTTTGTTGACGGTCATGTAGATCTTAAGACCGTTGTCCAAGGTGTAGATTTTAGAATGCATGGGGTCTCCTGCCACTTTTTCGTACTTGCAGCAGGATGCGGCGGCCATAAGGGCCAGTGCCGCAATGAGTAGTGATTTGATGATTCTCATGTGTTTTGTTTATAATAGTGGTACAAATGTAAGAAAAAATGCATACATTTGCCGCTGAAGTTTTTCATAGTTTAAGTTTAGGTTAAGTAGCGGGGTGCTCGCAGTGATGCGGGACCCCGTGAATTTTTTTTATGTTTGCGTGTGTTGAAACTTAAATAATCGTTCTTTGTGATAAGTTTGAGGGGGTATTTTTAAGTTTGCTTTGTATATTATTGCAGGAAAAAACGCTTTATGAAAACAAAAGTCCTTTTTCCTGTTTTGCGCGCCGCCCGCAGTTCCCGTGCGGCTGCAGCGCTTGCCGCCGCCATCTGTGTTTCATCGTGCCTGGTGCCCGTACCCGCTGACGTCGAACCCGCCGTGCTGCGGCTTGGGCTGGCTGACGGAGCTTCCGGTGTTTCTGCCCTTGCCACCCGCGCGACCGCCGACCCCTTCGACACCGACGCCTACATCCTCACACTGACATCTTCCGACGGCAAGACCGCCTTCCGCGGCCTTTGGGGCGAGCGGCCGGCCGAGTTCGAACTTGCCCCGGACACCTATGCAATCTCCATGCTTTCCAGCACTTTCAAAGACCCGGAATTTGATTGTCCACAGTTTGGCGACACCCGGAGTGTGACTCTATCCGAGGGACAGGTTGCGGATGTGGAACTCGTTGTGAGTCAGCTGAATTCCGGCTTGCGGCTGAAGCTGGACGAGAAGTTCGTGGCCACCTATAAAGAAGCAGCCCTGTTCCTTCGGAGTTCGGCCGGGACTCTTGCCTTCGGCTTCGGAGAAACCCGCACAGCCTTCTTCCAGCCCGGTAGGGTTGCCATACTGCTTAATGATGGGGGCAAGACCTCTACGGTGCACAGTCTGGAGTTGCGGCCGGGGGAGATCATGACGCTGCGGCTGAGCATAGCTGAAAGCATGCCCAGGGCAATGCTGGTGACCGGAGTGAATGTTGCAGTGCGGGTGGATACCGTGCGGCTGTGGTCCTCTGCCGAGATCGATTGGGACGGGAGTTCCACGGGGATTGACAATCCCGTGCCGGTAGTACCGGATGCGGTGAGCGTGAGTGTGGCCCGCGGAATGGCCGGCTCAAAAGACATATGGGTATGCGGATATATCGTGGGAGGAGACTTGAGTTCGAAATCGTGCTCGTTCGAAGGGCCCTTTTCATCACGCACGAACCTTGTCCTGGCGGATGTACCCACGTGCACGGACCGCGAACGCTGCCTCAGCGTCCAGCTGGCCGCCGGAGACATCCGCAACGCTTTGAATCTTGTAGACAACCCTTCGCTTCTAGGCCGTCAGGTCTGGCTCCGCGGCGACGTGGTTGAATCCTACTTCAAACTCCCCGGCCTCCAGAACCTCTCTGACTACCGGCTCTGACCGCCGGACTCTGACCATCCGGGCTCTGGCGACCCCGGCTTTGATTGCCTTGGCTCTGACCGAGCCCGGGCCTGGCTCTGGCTTTGACCGTTGACCGTTGCCCGAGGCCCGGCTGGCCCGGGTTGGGCTGTATTGGCCATAGATCGGCCTTGGCTTGGCCGGGGCAGCCCCAATAGGTCACCTCGTGGTCAAATAAGGCTTCTGGTGACCACGAACCCCCTTAAAACGCCACCCTCGTGGTCAAATAAGGTCCCTGGTGACCACGAGCCCTGGGAATGCAAGAAGGCCCGGAACAAATCCGGGCCTTCTTTCGAGCAGGATAAGGGAGTCGAACCCTCCTCCTTGGCTTGGGAAGCCAATGCACTACCGATGTGCTAATCCTGCAAATGCAATCAGTGACTGCAAAAGTGACTGCAAACATAGGCAAAATTTTTGTAATCGCCAATATTATACTTAAATTTGCAGACTACACTTATTTTATAAAAATGGCATTAGCAGACGTTATTAAAGCATTGTTCGGTTCCAAGGCTGACCGCGACTACAAAGCAGTCAAACCTCTCCTGAACAAGATACTTGCAGCATACGACCAGATTGACAAATTGTCAGCAGACGAACTCCGTGCTCATTCGGCAAAACTCCGCGCTCACCTCCGAGAGGTAGAAAAGCCTTTCGAGGACCGCATAGCTGAGATAAAGCTTGAATTGGACAAGGACATTCCGGTTTCCGAGAAGGAAAAACTTGCCACGGAGTCGGATAAACTCGTAAAGGATGAAGACGAGGCCATCGAGAAGGCCCTCACAGAAATCCTTCCCGAGGCATTCGCGATAGTCAAATCCACCGCCAGGCGCCTGGCTCAGAACGAGACCATCACGGTGATAGCCAACGACTTCGACCGCACTCTCGCCGCGACCCACGACTTCGTAACCATCGAAGGCGACAAGGCCGTCTATCACAATAAATGGGTGGCCGGTGGCAACGAGATCACCTGGGATATGGTGCACTACGACGTGCAGCTCATCGGCGGTATCGCCCTTCACGAAGGCAAGATTGCGGAAATGGCTACCGGTGAAGGTAAGACCCTCGTGGCAACCCTGCCGGTGTTCCTCAACGCGCTTGCCGGCAAGGGCGTGCACGTGGTGACCGTCAACGACTACCTCTCCAAACGAGACTCAGAGTGGATGGGGCCCCTCTACATGTTCCACGGCCTCAGCGTGGACTGCATCGACAAGCATCAGCCCAACTCCGACGCACGCCGCAATGCGTATGAGTGCGACATCACCTTCGGTACCAACAACGAATTCGGCTTCGACTATCTGCGCGACAACATGGCCATCAACTCCGATGACCTCGTGCAGCGCAAGCATCACTATGCCATCGTGGACGAGGTTGACTCGGTTCTCATCGACGACGCCCGAACCCCTCTCATCATCTCCGGTCCTGTCGCAAAGGCGGAGGATGACGGCCAGTACATGGAGTTCCGTCCCTTCGTGGAGCGGCTCTATCAGGCCCAGCGTTCGCTGGTGAACCAGGTGCTGAACGATGCCAAGAAGGCAATCGCAGCAGGTGACGAGCAGGAAGGCGGAAAACTGCTCCTGCGTGCCCACAAGGGCCTTCCCAAGTATTCCCCGCTCATCAAGTTCCTGAGCGAGCAGGGCATGAAGGTCCTCCTCCAGAAGGCGGAGAACTACTATATGCAGGACAACGAGCGCGAGATGCCCGTGGTCACCGATCCGCTGTACTTCGTAATCAACGAGCAGCTCCATTCGGTAGATATGACCGACAAGGGCCACGAGGTGCTGGCGAACGCGGTGGGTAACGAAGACTTCTTCGTCATCCCCGACGTCGGCAGCCGCATCGCGGAGATCCAGAAGGATGAAACCCTCAACCTGGAGCAGAAGCAGCAGAAGAAGGATGAGTTGATGGAGGATTTCTCCCTCAAGAGCGAGCGTATCCACACCGTGAACCAGCTGCTGAAGGCCTACACGATGTTCGAGAAGGATGTCGACTATATCATCGTGGACGGCAAGATCAAGATCGTGGACGAGCAGACCGGCCGTGTGATGGAAGGACGCCGCTGGAGCGACGGACTGCATCAGGCCGTTGAGGCCAAGGAGAATGTGAAAGTAGAGGCGGCCACCCAGACCTTCGCCACCATTACCCTCCAGAACTACTTCCTCATGTACCACAAGCTTGCCGGTATGACCGGTACGGCAGAAACGGAAGCAGGGGAGTTCTGGAGCATCTACAAGCTCGATGTGATGGTCATCCCCACCAACCGTCCCGTCATCCGTGACGACCAGGACGACCTCATCTATAAGACCAAGAAAGCCAAGTACGCCGCCGTTATCCAGCGCATTGTGGAACTCTCGTCCGAGGGCAGGCCGGTGCTCGTGGGTACCACCGACGTGGAGACCTCCGAGCTGCTCAGCCGCATGCTCAAGATGCGCGGAATACGCCATAACGTGCTGAATGCCAAGGAGAACGCCAGGGAGGCGGAGATCGTCGCCCAGGCCGGACAGAGCAGCACCGTCACCATCGCCACCAACATGGCTGGCCGTGGTACCGATATCAAGCTTTCGCCCGAAGTGAAGGCTGCCGGCGGTCTCGCCATCATCGGCACTGAGCGCCACGATAGCCGCCGCGTAGACCGCCAGCTCCGTGGCCGAAGCGGACGTCAGGGCGACCCGGGTTCATCCGTATTCTACATCTCCCTGGAAGACAAGCTGATGCGACTGTTCGGCTCCGAACGTATCGCCGGCATAGTGGACCGCCTGGGCATGAAGGACGACGAGGCCCTGGAGAGCTCCATGCTCTCATCCACCATCGAGCGTGCACAGAAGAAGGTCGAAGAGAACAACTTCGGCATCCGTAAGCGCCTGCTCGAATACGACGACGTGATGAACTACCAGCGCGAGGCCATCTACTCCCGCCGCCGCAACGCAATCAGCGGCGAGAAGGTGGAGATCGACCTCAGCAACATGATGATAGACACGGCCTCGCTCATCATCGAGCAGTGCCAGGGAATGGACTTCGACAGCTTCCAGGAAACTCTGATGGGTAAGCTCTCCATAGATGCCGGATTCGACGCCGAGTTCTACTCCAAGGCCAAGCAGAACGAGTTGGAGGATGCCCTCATCAAGCACATGCACGAGGTATACACCCGCCGTATGGACGTGCTCGTGGAGAAGCTTTCTCCTATTATCAAGAACGTTTACGAGAAACAGGGATCGATGTATCAGAACATCGCCATCCCCATTTCGGACGGCCGCAAGACCATGACCGTCTCCGTCAACCTCGAGAAGGCCTATAACAGCGAAGGCCGCGAGGTGGGCAAGACGCTGAGCAAGAACATCATCCTCTATCAGATAGACGAGCACTGGAAGCAGCATCTCCGCGACATGGATGACCTGAAGCAGAGCGTGCAGAACGCCTCCTACGAGCAGAAGGATCCTATCGTGGTGTACAAGCTGGAGAGCTACAATCTCTTCGCCCAGATGCTGGAATCCCTGAACCAGGATGTGCTCAGCTTCCTGCTGCGCGCCTTCGTGCCCCTGCGTGATGCTTCCGAGGCGGGTAACCGCCCGGCAATGCGCCCGAGGCAGGATATGTCCACCCTGCAGGCTGGACGCCAGGATCTCACCACCAACGGTGAGCAGAAGGCCAACACGCCTGTGCGTGTAGATAAGAAGATAGGCCGCAACGATCCTTGCCCCTGCGGCAGCGGTAAGAAATACAAGAACTGCCACGGCCGTGGACTTTAACAGAATAATATAAAACCAAGACGATATGAACTACAACATCAAACCCTCAACACAGGTGGATGCCAACAACGTAAGCCACATTTCCGCCGGCACCGCCATCAAAGGAGAAATCTCATCCGTAGCCGACATCCGTGTGGACGGTAAGGTGGAAGGAAAAGTCTATTCCAAGGGCCGCGTCGTGGTCGGTGAAGACGCTTCCGTCACCGGGACGCTTGCATGCGAAAACGTTGATTTCTGGGGGAAGATCGAAGGTGACATCTATGTAAAGGATACCTTCTCCCTTAAATCCACCGCCGCCGTGAACGGCAACATCCACGTCCGCCGCATCCAGGTGGAGATGGGCGCCCAGATCAATGGCACCTGCAACATGATCACCGAAGATGACTACGATACTTTCGTGAAGGACGTGATCACCACCGAGGCCCCCGAAGTGGAATAAGATCCCTTTTACAGCAGTTCCGGAGCCCGCCTGATATTGTACAGGCGGGCTTCTGTTTTATTATAGGTGATGTCGAAACAGCGGAACTCCTCCCGGCCGGTGCGGAAACGCTGGTAGCCGGTGATGAAGTCCGGGCGGAAGCCGTTCTCGGCGAGGGTTGCTATCTCCGGGGTATGCTCCTCTCCTTCCAGCATCAGTTCAAGTATCTTGTAGTTTCTCCACAGGATCCCGAAGACTTTCTCGCGCCGGCGCTTCTCGCTTCCGGTCATCTTGTTGTGCCATTCATTCTTGCATCTTCCGCAGCAGAAAAGCTTGTCGGAACGCCCGGTAATCGGGCTCCCGCAGTTGAGGCAGCGCCTCGTCTCTTTTTTATCGGTCATAATCGTTTTTTTTGTGGCAAATATGAACCGGCTGCGCTGTATCTCCAAATATTTTCGGCAAACATAAAATATTTTAAGTTTAGGCGATTCATAAGATTTTTTTTATGGTCTTTTACAAACACACAATCGTCAGCAGAAACATATATTAAGGCGAATGTTTGCCACAATTCTTTGGTAGCGGGCGCCGGATGCCTCACCTTTGCATCGGACCAAAAAACCAAAGAATATGGAACAGATCAACAAAATCGAATTGCGTGGCCTCGTAGGTGGAGTGAAGCTCCAGGAGGTCGGAGGCAAAAAGGTGGCGCGCTTCACGGTTGCCACCAATCTGGCTTATACGGACCGAAATGGCGGCGCCGTCATCGACACCCAGTGGCATAATGTCAATGCATGGGAAGGTAAGAAGGTAAGTGGGTTGGAAAACCTCAAGAAAGGAAACAAAGTCTGGGTGACCGGCCGTATCCGCTACAATAAGTTCACGGGTATGGACGGGCAGGAGCACTATTCCACTGAAATCCAGGCGAACAAGCTCACTATCATCGATGATGACGATGCGTTCCCTTGCGAGATGTAGTCTGCTGGTCATTTTTTGTGCCGCCCTATGCTATTGCGGGCCGGCTCGAAAGATGGAATCGGTCAGGTCCGGGGCTTATGTCCCGGGACTGGCCCTGGCAGAAGACGCGCATGTGCCTGACGTGCCGGTAGACCATCTGGTGAGTGATACGATGATGATCAAGGATGCGGATGGAAAGGACCTTATTATAATGAAAGCGGTGAGAGATGAGAATGGGGACATGGTGGCGAGCGATGTGATTGTGCCGTCGGTTGTAGTAGCGACTTTCAGAAATGTTGCGGAAAGGCAGGGAGTGGTGGATCTGCGCTTCGATATAAGCATTCCGGCAGACCTGGCTGACAGCCACTGGCAGCTTCGGATGTCGCCCATAATGCACATAATGGGGGAGGAAGTGCCTCTGGACCCCGTCTACATAACAGGCTCGCATTACCGGGCCGTGCAACTGCGCGGATACGAAAGGTATGCCCGTTTCGTGGAAGGGATAGTGACGGATACATCCTACTTCATCCGCAAAAGCGAGCTGGAACTGTTCCTGAAACGGAATATGCCCGAACTCTACGCTTTCCGCCAGGACAGTTCCAGCGTAAGCGACGAGCAGTGGACGAGCGCCTTCGGCATTTCGGGTGAAGAGGCTGTAGATCACTATACGGACCATTTCCGGAAACGCCGGAATGAGAAGAAAGCCGGCCGCAAGGACAAGATGTTCCGCCGGTATGTGAAGGCTCCGATCCGCACGGAAGCGCTCAGGCTGGATACTGTGGTGGTAGCGCCGGAAGGAGATATCAGCTACAGCTATGTGCAGACAATCCATACAAGGCCGAAACTGAGGAAGGTGGAGATAGAACTGGCCGGTGCGGTATATGAAGAAGACCGTGAGTTATGCACGCTGCCCAGCCCCGGGATGCTGACTTTCTACATCAGTTCCCTTTCCAGTTTCGCGGATATGAGGGAACGTTTCCTCACCAAGGTGGTATCGCGCCGGGTAGAGGCTAACACATCCTGCTATATTGCGTTCGACGCGGGGAAGGCGGATATACGTGAAGACCTTGGAATGAATGCCTCCGAAATGGGGCGCATCAAGGGCAATATCAAGGACATTCTGGAAGACGACAAGTTCGACCTGGATTCCGTCGTCATAACGGCCTACGCATCCCCGGAGGGCTCCGCGGCGGCAAACAAGCTGCTCGCCTTGCGCCGGGCCGGGTCCGCTTCGGCCTTCTTTGCCGGCTATACCGAGTTCCTGGTAGACAGCCTCTGCATGGCCGGCGACATCCCCAAAGTCAATTTCGTTTCTCATGGTGGAGGAGAAAACTGGCGCCTGTTCGAGTATCTCGTGGAAGCGGACACGACAATGCTCCAGTCCGACAGGGAAACGATCCTGGAGCGAATGGAAATCAGGGATCCGGATGCGCGTGAAACATCTTTCCGGGGTCTGGAGAGCTATGGATATCTGAGGAAGAACATATATCCTCGCCTGCGTATGGTGCGTTTCGATTTCCATCTGCACCGCAAGGGGATGGTTAAGGATACGATACACACGACAATCCCGGATACGGTCTACCGCATGGGCGTGCAGGCCATACAGGACAGGGACTACGAGCATGCGTTAGAACTTCTTCTGCCTTATCAAGATTACAACACTGCGGTAGCTTTCGTTTCCCTGGGGAAAAACCACAGCGCGATGGACATCCTCAGCCGCCTGGACAGCACGCCGCAGACGAACTATCTGATGGCCATACTCTATTCCCGTTTCGGAGACGACCGCAATGCCGTTCAGCACTATATGAACGCATGCTCGGCCGACAGGAACTACGTTTTCCGGGGCAGTCTGGATCCGGAGATAGCTACACTCATAAAACGTTACAACTTAAATCTTTACGATCAATGAAAAAGCTGGTTTTGTTTATTGCGCTGGCAGCTTTGTCGGCATGCTCGGTTAAAGAAGACAGGGCATTCTGTCCGGCATGGTGCGTGGTTTATTCGGATGGCTATGTGGCGGAGGGCTGCAGTGGTAACGTAACCTGCAATGTAGCTACGCCATGGGAGGATATCTATGAATATGACCACAGCGAATTCTCGCGCTTTTATACCAAGGGAGACCTTGTGCTGGAAGTTCCAAGGAACGAAAAGCTGTACCTGGACGTCTTTTGCGGAGTGGACGAGATGGATCTTAACGGATCTGTACTGACGATTCCGATGGGCTTTTGCTGCGACTGCATCTATTCCGGGCACGGCAGCATAATAATCCGGGGGGAAGAAGGGGCGGCAGGTCTGCCCTTGAACAAAGACTTTGCACTGTTGGAGATGAAAGTGGCGGGAGAGATCCCCGATGAGCCCCTGTTCGATTTCCGGATTCTGGGAAATGTGGATGGATACAGTCTGCCAGGAGGGGCACCGCACAGGGGCGAGTTCGACTATAGCCCCAGAGAAGAGTCCGGGCACTGCTATAGGGCCAGGCTGCCCAGGCAGGCGGATGATACGCTGTTGCTGGACATTATGGACAAAGCCGATGGCTTTCTCGTTGCCAGACTGCCCCTTGGGGAGATAATCCGTAATCTTGGCTATGACTGGTCGGTGCCCGACCTTAAGGACATATCCATTGTAATATACCTGTCTGCGGCAAACTTCGAGATCGAAGTGACTGCCTGGGACAATTCAGAAATAATCAATG
Source organism: Bacteroidales bacterium (assembly GCA_017427385.1). Taxonomy (GTDB): domain Bacteria; phylum Bacteroidota; class Bacteroidia; order Bacteroidales; family UBA932; genus Cryptobacteroides. Next base: position 135,325 of record JAFRSW010000022.1, on the reverse strand, counting down.
TTATACTTTAAAACCAAAACAATCATGAAAAAAATCATTCTGGTCGTTGCGGCCGCTGCCGCAGTCATTGCACAGTCGTGCACAAAAGATTCCATCAATCCCGCTCAGGACCGGGCAATGCTTGAAACCGGCAGGGAGATATGCTTCAGCACTACGGGTATAGGAGTGAATGCCAGCACAAAGGTGACGGCCGTCACAAACGAAAATATTTCGTCCTTCAACCTGCTGACAAACAACGGTGCCGCCGACGCACAATCCTACCTCTGGACTGCGACGGCCTCCAGAGTCGGCACAACGCCGACATTCCAGACCGGCAGGTATTGGCCCAATTCCAATCCTTCTTATCATTTCTATGCTTCGAACGCAGCCCTGACTTCAGTCGCAAACGGGGCCACGGTAACTGCGGACGGAACACTTGATGTGGTATGTGGATATGTTGAAAACCCCAATTTCAACGGATTGAACCTGCTTAATTTCATTCACATCTATTCCCGCATAGCAGATATCAGTGTCACGTCCAGCAAAGGGTATACTATATCAGGGTTGAGCCTGGTACTCAAGAACGCGAAGACCGGCGGAGTGTATAATGTGGGAGCAGAGAGCTGGAGCAATTGCACAGTGGTGGAAAATGCTACACTGATCGAAGGCACCAATGATTATTATATCGTGCCGGGCACATACACTATCAACATAGACTACACATTCACCAAGGGAGATTATACCGCATCTTTCTCGAAAACGGCAGATGTCACACTGACCGGAGGCAAGAACAACAACATCGCCATCACCTTGACTGCTGATCCTGCTGTGCCTGTCAACTTTACGGTGAGGGTATATGATTGGGAAATCCAGAATATTCCGCTGTCTGTAAGTTAATCCCATGAAAAAGCTTTCCATATTACTGATGCTCCTGTGCGGGTGTTCATCCGGATTAAGGGATGTCACAGGCCTGCCTGGAGACGAGGGAGAAGTGCAGGTGGCGTTCAGGGGGACTAAATCTCCCGGGGAGATGGGCGATGCCGACATGTCGGGATTCCGTTATCTTACTTACGACCACAATCTGGGAAGCTGGAGTGGAGAGTTTGGCGGAGAAGCTGTCCGGACCGGGGGGCCGCAGGGCCCCTTCTTCCCGGCAGATGCATCCAGGGTTTACTGGCCTGAGGGGAAGATATATTCTTTCTTCGCCGTGGGATATAACGAAAACGTGAGTGTGGAAGAGAGAGATGTGGAGTTTGGGAATTCATACACGATGTACAGTTCCGGCACAAGCGCAATCCTGACCCTGAAGAATCCCGGGCATAATGTCGACTGGCTGGCCGCGAAGGCTCCCAGACAAGAGAAAATCAATGGTATCCCTTTGAATTTCAGGCATGTGTGTGCAAGAGTGGGCAGGCTTACGTTCGACCTTTCCGCATACCGGGAGTGGTTTGAGAACAGGGAGTTGGATATCGTGGAAATCAAGATGCTAAGCTGCACTCTGACGGATGTCGATGAACAGAACTACATCTTTTCATCCTCCGCAGAAACGCTGTTCAATAAAGAAGGCTGGGACTATCGTGGCTCCACCGCCAGGGCATTGGACGGTGAGCGCCTTCTTGGACTGGCAAGCAACGGCTGTTCGTATGCGAGGAGCTACTATGCCTTTCCTGGTATTCATGTCATTTCTGTGCGGATACAGGCCCTTGATATTGGTGGAGACCAGTGTATAGACGACAGGACACTGAGTGCTGAGGTGACGCTGCCCATGGGGGCGGACTGCGAATTGAGAGTCAGCATCCCGCCGGACGACAGGGACCTGCACATAGAAGTGGTGAACAATGTCTCAGATTGGATATCCGGAGATTCCGGTGTGGTAAACCAATAATTGTAGAAGAACGATGAAAACGGTATTATTAGATAAAGGATTGATGCTGGCGGTGATACTGGCTGCCTCCTGCGTGCACGAAATCGAACAGCCCGGACTAAATACGGGCCGGGCGGACATATCGATAACCCTGGAATGCCAATATCCATCCAAGAGCGCTGCGATTCCCGATGAGGATGTGGTGCGGGACTTGAATGTGTGGGTGTTCGATTCCTCTGGGGAACTGGCAGAAGAGTACTATTTCGACAATCTGTCGATTCGTTCTTCCGGATCCGTCGGTTTCGACTCCTCCGTCGGCGGCCACAGCCGGCTTGTGGTGGTGGGAAACGCGGGGCGCGACCTGCAGGCCCCCGGGCGCATATCGGAAAGAACTACTGTGCCAATGAGTTGCCCGACGGATGGCTCGGCCGCGCTGCTGATGGTTGGAGACGGCTCGCTGAGCATGACATCCTCCGGGCTGAAAAGCACAATTGCCTTGAAGCGTGCGATGAGCCGGATAGGCCTGAAGACCGAATTGGCATCATCGCTGGTGGCGGTCGGTGGTCAGTTGGGTGGAAACGTGAGGATACGCGAGGCGAAATTATGCAACAGCCCCGCATCTGTCTCTCTGCTTCCTTCGGATGTGTGGGGAAGCGTGCGGGACTTCAAGGCAGTGTCCGGAACTCCAATGCAGGGTGGGGACAGATTGTCCACTGCAGACCTCTCCACGCTTCAATCAGGAGGAACAGTCTATCTGTATAGCCTGCCGAATTATACCGATGTTGCCTATACCGACAGTCCGGGGAACTCTGTGGAGTATTCTACATACATAGAGATGACGATAGACTTCGATGTGCTGGGAGATGCGAGTAACGGAAGCGTCGTATGCCGTTTCTATGCGAATGATGGTAGCAGGATCGGGCTTCAGGGTGGTTGCAGTTATGTATGCAGGGTTATCCTGAGCAACGAAGAGGCCTCCAACACCTGGCGTAAGGACGATTTCCGCTTCTATAATCCGTCCCCGTTCAAGGCAGGAGAACAAAAGGAGATCATGCTGTATTCCCAAATCCATCAGCCATCGGAGGTGTCTTTCTCGCTGGCGAGTTATCCGGGAGTCATGCAGAATTCGGTATTCCGCATAGGGGAGAAGGTCTCGGGAGCCAGTATGAGCGGGGTGAAAGTGACGGCCCTAAGCGCCGGCACGGGAACGCTGTATTGCTTTGATTCTGCCGGTCATAAGATGGGCTCGGTGCCGTTGTCATCGTCATATCCCACAATTTCCATTTCGGACAAGACGCTGGATGTGGTTGGAGACAAAGTAAGCTTGGGAATCGAGGGCTTGCGGGATGTATATCTGGTGAGGGAATCGGATGAGTTGTATCATTCTCTCTACGGTGTCGCATATATCGAACCGAGGGCATCGGTTTCGGGCTTGTACGCCGAGGACTTCATCTACGGAAACACTTCTGCCAAGACCATGTATGTCAATAAGATACAGTGGAACCATGGAGATGCGCACAGGAACTGGACAGAGGTGGTCGGCAAGACATTTCCATACAGGGTTATCCTGGCCTGCGGCATTAAGGCGGATTTCAATGTGACGATATCCAATGAAACAGTGGGGCCGCTGGAAGGCAGTACGTATTTCGGCGAGGCTTTCGATGTGAGCAGTGTGGACGATCCCTTGCCTGCCGTTGCCGCGCTCGGAACACAGAGCGGCATAACTGCCGAAGTAACATCCGGTGTTCCGGAAGAATTCGGGCGGTCTTATTCAGCATTGGCTGAAGGAGGATGGCGCACGTGGTTCGGCGGGACCCGCTTTGTGGAAGGCCGCATAGCAGATGACTACATAACCGGCTATAGCACTACCCTGATAAGGTGGGACCTTCCTGCGGCGGCCGTCCGCTCGCTGTATGGGGAGGCCGTGCCCATATTCGTAGGAAAACTGAACCCTCACTGCAATGAGTACGTTAAAGCGTGTGTAGGCTCTTATGCATCAACATATTACAATCCCGTAGGGGTGGATCTCTATATAGAAACCCTGTACTTCTCTGGCACAACCACGTGCCTGTGCTTCCGTCCGCACAGCGATGATGTGACCCTGGATGTAACAGCTGGAAGTTTTGCCTATCAGGGAAGGGACGGCGGCCCTCTTTATTCCAACGAGAGTGCGATCGGGACCAACGGGTATGCCTACTCATCGGACGGATCGTTCCTGGAGACCAACTGGGACGGGGACCTGACCGCCACCGCTGAATTCAACCACGGCAGCGGCCCGTTCTTCGGCACTTCCCAGTTCACCTACCAGGTGGTGGGGCCATACAGCAACGCGGAGTACGGCGCCAAAGGGCACATGCATCTTGCCATATACCATTATGCACCATACACATATTCCGGAGGGCATGCGGAGATTGCAGACGCAAACGGACACGTAAACTCGAAGGGATACGTGTCCGTAGAGAAGTGGAGTGTGTCGTCGAAGGCTTTCTTCGACTGGGATGCCTCCGAGTTTACGCGACCTTCTTCTTCTGGGGATCCTTGAACAGGATAGCGAAGAGGACGCCCACCAGGCAGGCGTAGCCGGCGAAGATATACCAGGCCGTGGACCAGTTTGCGGGGGTGTTGAACACGTCGCAGGCCTCCACGACCTTGCCGGCCGCCAGGGTGCCGATAGTGGCTCCGAGGCCGTTGGTCATGAGCATGAACACGCCCTGGGCGCTGGAACGGATGTCCGGGGTGGTGTTCTCGTTCACATAGAGGGAACCGGAAATGTTGAAGAAGTCGAACGCCACGCCGTAGACTATGCAGCTGAGAACGAACAGCAGCACGCCCGGCCAAGCGGGATTGCCAGCTCCGAAGAAACCAAAGCGGAACACCCATGCGAACATCGCCATAAGCATCACCTTCTTGATGCCGAACTTCTTCATGCAGATGGGAATCAGCAGGATGCAGAGGGTCTCCGATGCCTGGCTGATGGCAATCAGGGCGTTGGAGTTCTTAACAGCAAAGGTGTTCGCAAGGGCGGGATCCGCTGCGAATGAACCCAGGAAGGTGTTGGCATAGCCGTTTGTTATCTGCAAGGATGCGCCCAGCAGCATGGAGAAAATGAAGAACACTGCGAACTGGCCGTCCTTGAAAAGGGTGAAGGCCTTGAGCCCGAAGGCTTCGGCCAGGCTCTTGGACTCGCCACGGTTGATTTCGCACTCAGGCATGCTCAGCGCATATGCGCAAAGCACCAGGGAGAGGATGCCGGAGGAGTAGAGCTGGGTGTAGCTGTCCTGCATGGCAACGCCGCCTATCTTTACGAAGTTGGTGATGAGCATGCTGCAGATGAAGCCCACCGTGCCGAACACGCGGATGGGAGGGAATTCCTTGACGGGGTCCATTCCGGCCTTGCCCATAGCGTTGTAGGCCACCGAGTTGGATATCGCGATGGTGGGCATGTAGAATGCCACGCTCAGGCTATACAGTATGAACAGGGGGGCAAACTGCACGGAGCCGCCGGCGTTCATGCAATAGAAGCCCGCTCCCAGCATGAACAGGCCTGCGAGCCCGTGGCAGAGCGAAAGGGTTTTCTGTGCAGGTATGAAACGGTCTGCTACGATGCCCATCAGGGTAGGCATGAATATGGACACGATGCCCTGCATGGCGAAGAACCATTTGATCTGCGGCCCGAGGCCTGAGTTGCCGAGGTAGCGGCCCAGCGAGGTGAGGTACGCACCCCAGGCAGCATACTGGAGCACCAGCATCAGGACAAGCCTGAACTTGAGTTGAGTGTTTTTCATTATAGTGTAGATTGAATGTTCAGCTAACAAATTTAGTCATTTTTTCTTCTATTTTGATTATCTTTGAAAGATGAAATTCGAAAAGACGCATTCCGACCTTTCCTCCGCCGCCCGCTGCGGCGTGATGCATACGGATCACGGTGACATACGCACCCCGATCTTCATGCCGGTCGGCACCGTGGGCTCGGTGAAGGGCGTCTATCATAAAGACCTCAAGGACGATGTTCAGGCCGAGATTATCCTCGGCAACACCTATCACCTCTACCTGCGCCCTGGGCTGGGCATTCTGCGGGAGGCCGGTGGCCTGCATCGCTTCGAGAGCTGGGACCGTCCCATCCTCACCGACAGCGGCGGCTTCCAGGTCTTCAGCCTCAGCCCCATACGCAAACTCACCCCTGAAGGGTGTACCTTCCAAAGTCACATCGACGGCAGCCGCCACACCTTCACTCCGGAGAACAATGTGGATACCCAGCGCATCATCGGCGCCGATATCTGCATGGCCCTGGACGAGTGCTGCCCGGGCGATGCCGTCCATGCCTATGCCCGCAAGAGTCTGAATTTGACCAAGAGCTGGCTGGAGCGCTTTGCAAAACGATTCCGCGAGACGGAGCCCCTTTATGGCTATAGCCAGTGCTTCTTCCCCATCGTGCAGGGCTGCGTCTATCCTGACCTCCGTAAGGAGGCCGTAGATCATGCCGTGCAGTTCGATGCCGACGGCTACGCTATCGGCGGCCTGGCGGTAGGGGAGCCTACGGAGAAGATGTACGAGATGCTGGAACTGGTTTGCCCTCTGCTGCCGGAAGACCGCCCGCGCTACCTTATGGGCGTCGGCACCCCGGCGAACATCCTCGAAGGGATTGCCCGTGGGGTGGACATGTTCGACTGCGTGATGCCCACGCGCAACGGCCGCAACGGCATGCTGTTCACCTGGAACGGCATCATGAACATGCGCAACGAAAAATGGAAGGATGATTTCAGCCCGCTGGACCCGGACGGCACGTCGTTTGTGGACCATACATATACGAAGGCCTACCTGCGCCATCTCTTCATTTCCGGAGAGATGTTCGCGGCCATGATAGCCAGCGAGCATAACCTCGCTTTCTATCTGGACCTTGTACGGCAGGCCCGTGCCCACATCGAGGCCGGGGATTTTGCGGCGTGGAAGGATGCCGCCGTGGCTAAACTGACACAGAGATTATGAGGAAACTCGATATCTACATATCCAAGAAGTTTATCACCACCTTCTTCATGGCGTTGCTGCTGATTATCGGCATCGTCATCATCTTCGACATTTCGGAGAAGGTAGACTACTTCGTGAAGAACGAGGCTCCTCTCAAGGCTATCATTGTAGATTATTATCTCAATTTCGTGCCTTATTTCATGAACATGTTCAGTCCTCTGTTCGTGTTCATCACCGTCATATTCTTCACTTCCAGGATGGCGGCTAATTCGGAGTTCATCGCCATGCTGTCGGGTGGTATAAGCTATGCCCGCATCCTGGTGCCTTATGTGGCCTGTGCTATCCTTATAGCTGGTATTTCCCTTGGCCTGAACCTGTATGTGATACCCAAGTCGAATGTCATCCGCACGAATTTCGAGCAGAAATACGTTAAGAACAAAACGCTGAAATTCAGGAACGTGCATTACCAGATAGCTCCCGGACAGTTCGTATATGTGGAGTCTTTCAGCCGCTGGAACAATACCGCATACAAGTTTACCCTGGAGACCATCGAGAATAACAAGCTCAAGAGCAAACTCGAGGCTGAATCGGCTGTATGGGACAGCACCAAGCAGTGCTGGAAATTGCGCAACTGGTTCATCCGGGACTATGCCTCCGGCCTTGAGGACCATATCACAAGCGGGGAAAAGAAAGACACCGTCATCGAACTCACGGTGACAGACTTCTACCGCAACGAGAAGACGGTGGAAACCCTCCCTATAAAAGACCTTAACCAGCTTATTGAAACGCAGAACATGCGTGGGGATGCGAACGTGATGTTCGCCGAGATAGAGTTGCATAACCGTTATGCCATGCCGTTCTCGGCCATTATCCTGACCATCATGGGAGTGTGCCTGTCGTCGCGCAAGAAGCGAGGAGGCATAGGCTGGAACCTCGGAATAGGCATCGCCCTGGCCTTCTCATATATCCTCTTCCTGCGTTTCGCGCAGATGTTCGTATATGCCGGCGCCATGCCGGCCGGGGTTGCGCTTTGGATTCCGAATCTGCTGTTTGCCCTGATAACCGTTTTCCTATATACAAAAGCTCAGAAGTAATGACAGTAATAGTCGTGAACAAGGGCCTGAACGCCCTTCCTCAGTACGCTACGCTCGCATCCGCGGGCATGGACGTGCGCGCTTCCCTGGAATCCCCGGTAGTGCTGGCCCCGCTCCAGCGGGCTATGATCCCCACGGGGCTCTATCTCGAGATTCCGGTAGGATATGAGGTGCAGGTGCGCCCCCGAAGCGGCCTTGCCGCCAAGAAAGGCATCACCGTACTGAACACTCCGGGAACCATCGATGCGGATTACCGCGGAGAGGTGAACGTGATCCTTGTGAACCTTTCTGACCAGCCGTTCACGGTGGAGCCGGGGGAGAGGATCGCGCAGTTGGTGCTTGCGAAGCACGAGAAGATAGATTGGGAGGAGGTTTCCGAACTGGGAGCGACTGAGCGTGGGGAAGGCGGATTTGGCAGCACGGGTACGAAATGAGTACGGAAGAACTCTACAAGTTGTATTGCGAGTGTGGCTGCAAGGTAAGTACCGACAGTCGCACTATTCCTGCGGGGGCTATCTTTTTTGCGCTGCGGGGGGAGAATTTTGATGGCAATGAGTATGCGGTGAAGGCCCTGGAAGCCGGTGCTTCATATGCCGTAGTCAACGACGACCACGTCGTCGTTGACGAGCGCATGATCCCTGTTCCGGATCCGTTCGGGGCGCTGCAGGCGCTGGCGATCCATCACCGCAAGGTGCTGGGAATCCCGGTGATAGGGCTTACGGGTACTAATGGGAAAACGACCACGAAGGAACTGATCGCGGCGGCGCTTGGAGCCAAGTTCAAGGTGGCCGCTACTAAGGGAAATCTCAATAACGACATAGGCGTACCGCTGACCCTGCTGTCGATTCCGGCCGATGCCGAGATCGCGGTGGTGGAGATGGGCGCGAACCATCCGGACGATATTGCGAAACTGGTTAAGGTGAGCCAGCCGGACTACGGCTACATCACCAATGTGGGCAAGGCGCATCTGCTGGGCTTCGGCTCCTACGAGGGAGTGCTGGCTGCAAAGACCGAGCTGTACAAGTGGCTGGGCAGCCACAAGGGTTCGCTAATCTTCGTGAATACCGATCATCCGGACCTGGCCGCCTCTGCACGGAAGGAAGCCTGCCATCAGTGGGAATTCAGCCGCGGATCCATGAAGGTGGAATTGCTGCCTACGACGGCCGAAAACCCTTTCATGGCCATGCGGGTTGGGGATTCCGAGATACATACTAAGCTCGTCGGCGCCTACAATGCCGACAACGTGCTGGCCGCGCTTTCCATCGCCGAGTACTTCGGTGTGAAGCGTGCGGATGCCATTGCCGCCATCGAGGCCTATACCCCTTCGAACAGCCGCTCACAGTTGGAGAAAACGGCGCGAAATACCCTGATCGTAGATGCCTACAATGCCAATCCTACCTCCATGGGGCTGGCAATCGACAATCTTGCAGCTATACAGTCTGATTGCAAGCTGGCCCTTCTGGGTGACATGCGCGAACTGGGCGATGCTTCGGTGGAAGAGCATAAAAACATAGTCCGGAAGCTGATAGCCTCCGGACTGAAGTCATATCTTGTAGGGGAGGAATTCGGGAAAGCCCTGTCGGAACTCGGCATCGTTCCCGGTTCGGATCCGCTGATCCTCGGCTGCTTCCTCACTTCCGACGCTCTGGCCGAATACATCTCCGGCCATCAGGCCTCCTTCTCCGGCGCCACGATCCTTGTCAAAGGCTCCCGCGGCATCCGCATGGAGAAGGTTTTGCCGGAACTATAGCTTATCCATCATCGCGAAGACGCGCTTCTGCACTTCTTCAATGGAGCCTATTCCGTCGATTTCGTGATAGATCCCCTTGTCTTTATAGATCTCGATAAGGGGTTCCGTCTTGGCGTGATAGGTTTTGATGCGGTTGGCGATGGTCTCGTCAGAGGCATCGTCGGCACGTCCTTCGATCAGGGCGCGGCCCTTGATGCGGGCCTTAATTTCCTCGTCGGGAATCATCAGGGAGATAACACCGGTCACATATTCGTCGCGTGCTTCCAGCATCTCGTCCAGGTCCATTGCCTGTTGTACTGTGCGGGGGAAGCCGTCCAGGAGGAATCCGTTGACTTCAGGATATTTGGCGAAGGTCTGAGCAATCATCCCTTCCACAACTTCGTCGGGCACAAGATTTCCCTTTTCGATCAAGGCTGCCGCCTGCTTTCCAAGCTCGGTTCCGGCTGCAATCTCGCTGCGCAGGAGCTCTCCGGTGGAGATGTGCTTGAGGTTGTATTTTTTGACCATGGGAGCCGCGTGGGTCCCTTTTCCGGCACCGGGAGGGCCGAACATGATAAAGTACTTCATATTGCTTATTCTAATACGTAAATATCTTTGAGGTTGCGCCCGAGTTCGTCGTAGTCCAGACCGAAGCCGACTATGAAACGGTTGGGAATCTCGGCGCCCACATAATCCAGTTTACCTTTATTCTGGAAGACGTCAGGTTTGAGGAGCATGGTGCAGATGCGCACGTCCTTGGCTCCCTTATCCAGGAATTTTTTCTTGAGGGCTATGATAGTATTGCCTGTATCCACGATATCTTCGCACACGATGACGGTCTTTCCCACGATATCTGTGCTGAGAGGCATGGTCTCCTTAACCACTCCGGTGGAGGTGGTGCCTACGTAGGAAGACAATTTCATGGATGCGAGCTCTACGGGGAAGTTGATTCTCTTCAAAAGTTCTCCTGTAAACATGATGGATCCGTGAAGGACGCAAAGCAGCACCGGGATGTCTTTTTCTGCTTTTTTAGCATAGGAGTGTTCGGCATCACAAAAATCTTTGTTAAGTCTATCTGCCACACCGTCAATGATTTGCGAGACTTTCTCGTAGGGGATGAAAGGTACGAAAACCTTGTCGTGAATAAAAACCTTATCCATAATAAATGAATCGATGCATAAAGTTACAATTTTTTCGCGATACGGAAACATAAAAAAAGTATTCGCTATGCATTTATTTGATTGACATTTGTTTTCCGACTCGCTATATTGGCCCCATGAAGCTGTTGATATCGATGTTGGAAGCCGTTCTGCTCCTTACCGGAGCTGGCAGTGCAGAAGAACTGTCGGAGAGTGAATTCGAGCGTTTCGAGGCCCTGGCGGCCCATCCCGTGTGCATCAACCTGGCATCCGCCGGAAGGCTGCGTTCCTGCGGTCTGTTCAGCGAGTACCAGGTCGCGAGCCTGCAGGACTACCGCGAGCGCACCGGGGACATCCTGTCGCTGACCGAGCTCGGCACGGTGCCGGGATTCACGCCAGAGTCGGTGTCGGCGCTGGCCTGGTTCATCTCGCTGGAAAGCTACAACCCGGCCGGCGCAAGGGAGAAAACCCGCATCCGGCAGGAGGCCATGGGGCGGATGACGGCGAAGAGGGGGTCCAGTTCGCAGGGGGATGCCACAGTGACGTACGCGGGAAAATACCATGTGGAGGCCGGCGAGAGGGCGGATCTGTACCTGTCGTGGAAGCCCGGGGCTGCCGCCGCCGGGTCCTCCGCCGGCAATCCTACCGCCAGTCTGACCGTTTATGGCCGCCGTCCGTGGAAGCTGATCGCCGGGGATTACAACGTGCGCCTGGGGCAGGGCCTGCTGGTATGGGACGGGTTCGTGCTGGGCGGATACCCCTCCGTGGCATCGTTCAGGCGGAATGCGTCCGGATTCTCGGGCACGGGGTCCTTCACTCCGGGCAGGCGGGGGCTGGCGGCCGCATACGACGGGCGGAGGTGGCAGGTTTCGGCGGGGCTTTTTTTAGGGGGTGCCGCTGGATCGGCATCGTGGCTTGGCAGGAGCGGGAGCGTGGGGCTGAACGCCATCTGTGGGCGGGACGGCAGCGGCATCTCGCTGGACTGGAAGAAGGCTTTCGGGCATCTGGCCACGTTCGGGGAGGTGGGATACACGTGCAGTTCCGGAAAGCCTTCCGTGCTGGCCGGGGCGGTGTGGGAACCGGCGTACAAACTGGCCATCTCCCTGCTGGGGCGGTACAGGCCTTCGGCCGATGATGCCGGCGTTGCGGCGGGTTTCCAACGCCGCTGGCTTAGCCTGACGGCGGATCTAATGGTGCACCCGCAGAAGTATCGATTGCGAAAGAACAACTATGAGCAAATCAAGGTGATCGTGGACGCGGCTCCGGAATTTTCGCGAGGGGGATGGGTGCTCAAGCCTATGCTCCGTTGGACGGAACGCATGCAACTCAGCCCTTCTGGGTATGCCTTCCAGGCGGCCTGGAGACACGATTTGCGCTGCGACCTGAAGGCTTCCCGCAGATGGCTGCAGACCTGCCTGCGGCTGAACGGGCTGCAGACGGCAGGCTACCGTCCCGGCGGCCTGGCATATCTGGAAGTTGGATACAAGACCCCGTCCGACACCGCCCGGCTGCAGATTTCAGCTTATCTGCGGGGTACTGTCTGCGACACGGAAAACTGGACATCCCGCATCTATGCCTACGAGAGGGACTTGCCGGGCTCCTTCAGCGTTCCCGCATGGTATGGCCGCAAGGCCGGCCTCTCCCTCGTCGCCGGTGTCACCTGCCGCCGCTGCAAAGCCACCCACCGCCTCAACCTCCGCGCCTCCACCCGCGACTTCAAACTGCAGTATCAATTGCGGCTTTATTAAAACACAGGACGCAATTCACAACCTTGGTCGCGAGCTGCTCCGGCATGAAATTGGACCTTACCCAGAAACCCCTAGCCACAGGCCGGTTTGCGGCGGTTCGTGGTCACCAGGAGCCCGTTTTGACCACGAGGGTGGCGTTTCGAGGGGGTTCGTGGTCACCAGAGGGCTGATTTGACCACGAGGGGGGGGCGATACGGCCTGTTGAATGTGCAAAACGTGGTGGTTTTGCACATTTGTGGGCGTAAATGCATACTGGGGGGCACTTTTCACGGGGAAAAACAATTATATTTGCAAGGCAAAGATGAAACGCCTTGTAACATCCATAATTCTTCTGGCCTGGGCTGCGACGGCGGCGCTGGGGCAGAAGTTAGTGCATGGGGAGTATTTCGATTTCTATTTCGATAACCGGGAGTTCGATGTAGCAGGGGAGAAGTACATGGAGTCGGAAACTCTGTTTTCGGCCTTGCTGGCGCCTGAAATCGGTTTTGAATTCATTCAGAACAAGAAATCAAGCCGCGCCGTCGAGCACCGCATCATGCTCGGAACCGACATACTCCGCAGTATGGGCTCCGGGGAAAAACCCGCCGATTCTTTCAAGGAAGTTTCCATCTACTATCACGCGGACTACGTAGGAAAAAGATTCTGGTTTGAGGGAGCCGCCGGGGTTTTCCCGCGCAGGTTCGTGCAGGGCGCATATACCCGCGCCATCTGGAGCGATGCCCAGACCTTCTACGACATGAACATGGAAGGCATGTTGCTGAGGTTCGGGAATAACAGGCTCTCCACCGAACTCGGCTGCGACTGGATGGGCAAATACGCCGCGGCCACCCGTGAACGTTTCCAGATATTCACATCCGGTACAGCCACCATAAACAACTGGCTGTCAGCAGGTTGGTCCGGCAGCTTTTATCACTATGCCACCTCCGCCGTTGCCAAGAACGTCATCGACAACCACCTAATCAACCCCTGGATCAAAGCAGACGCTGCAAACCGCACAAAAGCCCTCGACGAACTCTCACTCCAGGCAGGCCTGCTGGCAGGATACCAGCGCTCCCGCGAGATAGACGACAACCCCACTATCCCCATCGGCGCGGAGCTGATCATGCGTGCCCGCAGGAAGAGCCTAATGCTGCAGAACAGCATCTACGCAGGCAACGACCTCTATCATTACTACGATTATCCCGCCCCGGAAGGGGGCACCTACGCCTCCGATCTCTATCCTGGCGAAAACACATACAGGGGATTCTATAATCGCGCAGAGTTCATCTGGGCCCCGCGCATTTCCAAGAAGACCAGCCTGCAGATAACGGCAGCCTTCCACTTCGACGCCACCGGCTACCAGGGATGCCAGCAGGTCGTCAGGCTTCGGACTTCTTTCTGAAGATCTTGTAACCAAGCGCCGCCACGAAAATGCTCATCAGCGGGCTAATCAGGTTGAAGAAACAATAAGGCAAATACACCAGGGTAGGAGTACTCAGGATGGTGGCCTGCGTCATGCCGCAGGTGTTCCATGGCACGAGCACCGAGGTTACCGTTGCCGAATCCTCCACCGAGCGGCTCAGAAGCCGGTTTTCGTACTGCGCATCCTCATAGATATCCTTGAAGATGTTGGAGGTCAGCATGATGGCCAGATACTGGTCGCACACCAGGGTGTTCAGCGCTGCGCCGGTGCCGACAGTGGACGCCACCAGTCCGGTGCGGTTGCCGGTAAACTTGCGCATGGCCTTCATTATTGTCTCGATCATGCCACCGGCACGCATACACGCACCGAAGCACATTGCGCAGATTATCAGGTAGATAGTGTTCAGCATGCCTATCATTCCGCGGGAAGACACCAGCTCGTTCACGGTGGCGTCGCCGGTCTCCAGCGGCACGGAGTTGTAGATGCTCTCTACGGTTCCCGCCAGCATCAACTTCCACCCATTCAGAGGCCCCTCGATGCCATGTTTCAGGGCAGCGCTCTCGCCGATGCTGCGGATGATGTCCGGCTGGAAAACCACAGCTGCAATGGCCGCCAGCACCACTGAGAGGCTCAACACGATCAGCGCTGGCATCTTCCGGGCAATCATCACGCCCGTGAGCAGCGGAACTATCAGCAGCCAGGGGGTGATGTGGAATTTGGCGGAGATGATGCCGGTGAAGGCGCCCATGTCTGCGGGCGTATCCGGGATGCCCACGAGGCCGATCACGGTGAAAACAATCAGCGTTATCACGAACGAAGGCACCGTGGTTATCATCATGTAGCGGATGTGGGTGAACAGGGGAGTCTCGGCGATGGAAGATGCCAGCACGGTGGTGTCCGAGAGGGGAGAGATCTTGTCCCCGAAATAGGCCCCTGAGATGATTGCACCGGCGATCAGGCCGTCGCTGAAGCCCTCCGCCTTGCCTATGCCGAGGAGCGCCACGCCTATGGTGGCGATGGTGGTCCAGGAACTGCCCAGCATCAGCGAAACCGCTGCACAGATGATGCAGGCGGCAGGCAGGAAGAAGGATGGCGAAAGCACCTTCACGCCATAGCAAATCATAGTGGGCACGATGCCGCTCATGGTCCAGGTGCCGGAGATGGCGCCTATCAGCAGCAGTATAACTATCGCGGAGGTAACATTGCCTATATTCGATTTCAAAGCATCTTCAAACGCCGCCCAGGGCTTCTTGAACAGCCACATGGCGAGCCATACGGCGATGCCGGAAGCGAACAGCAGGGCTACCTGGCTGGCTCCCTGGATGGAATCGCTGCCAAGGATGCTGATATCGAAGGCCAGGAGGCCTATCAGCACTATTACCGGAATCAGGGCTATGATTGTCTTTTTCATTTCACTATCGCTTTACCGTTCCGTCCGTCTACGCACACCTGCATGGGTGCATCCAGGCGAATATGCCTCACAAACGTGCTCTCGCTTACAGCGGGAAGCGCTTCCAACTTGTCGAAATCTATGAAATCCGTCGCCCGCGCGAAAGGATCCACCGAAATGTATCCCGCGTTGAACGAGGTGAGGTTCTGGAAAAAGTGGGAGCCCTGGCTGGGATCCACCCGGAAATCGGCCAGGGAGCACTCCACGAGGGCCTTTGCCTCGGAGATGTCGCTCCAGACCACGGGAATGCCCAGGGTGGGGATGCTGGATCCCCAGCGGCCGTAGCCTATCAGCACGTAGTTGCGGCCTTCATCCCGCAGCTGCGCATTGATCTCCCGAAGCTCTGCGGCTATCTCCGCCGTGCGCATCTTGTCGAAGCTGTCCTTACGAACATACACAATGTCTGCCAGTTCCGGGATCCAGCCGGTTCCGAGGGCGCAAGAGGAGCGGATGAGGGCGCCGTTTTCGTCGATGCTCTTCCAATCCACCTCGGTCTTCATACTGTCGGAGGAGATGGGACGTATCTGCAGAAGATGGAAGAGGCGGTTCTCCAGGTCGGCGGCGAACTCTATCTCCACGCTGCACTTCATCTCGTCGGCCGCGATCTTCAGCAGTTCCTTAAGGATTTCCGCCAGGGGGAAGGTGCCGTAGCGCAGTATGTGGGCGAAGGTGACGGCCTTGGTCCCGCGCTCCAGCACGGAATCCACAATGCGCTGATTTTCAAAGTCGTAGGTGGATGCGACCTTCGCGAATTCGCGGAAGCGGCCGCACTCCGAAATGGGGATGCGCTCCAGGTTCACCGCATCATCCACCGAAGTCTTGAACTTGCCGGGAAGCAGGTTCAGCGCGTACATCACCTGCTGGGTGTCCCGCATGGTGAGTTCGGGCGTGGATGTCTGGATGACGTTCTTCGGGTAGCTGGGCGAGAAGCGCAGCACCTGCTCCCCGTCCACCACGGCCTTCCCGAGGCCGAAGGCTATCTTGGCTATGCCCTCCTCGGCCTTCTCGTAGCCGACCGGGTAGAAGTTCACCGAGCGGGCCACGCCGGAGAGGGTGGGGAAGAAGTATCCACTGTCTTCGGTGCCGCTGATCTCCTGAAGGATGATGCCCATCTTCTCTTCGGAAATCACGTTCGCGGTGGCGGTGATGTATCCTCTGGAGGAGGCGTAGTACACCGAGGCGTACACGCTCTTGATGGCGTTCGCGAGCAGGCGCAGCTGCTGGTCTTCATTCTCGGTGCGGGGGATCATGTAGGTGGAGTAGACGCCCGCAAACGGCTGATAGTAAGAGTCTTCCAGCTTCGAAGAAGAGCGGATGGCCAGGGGTTTGTCCACCTGTCGGATGAATATTCGGAGGTCGTCCACGAGGTCGGCCGGTAGCCTGGAAGATACAAACTGCGTGAGCAGCTCGCTGTCCGCCAGATCGGAGTTTATCACGTATTGCAGGCCGTTCTCCAGGATGAAACGGTCGAAGTAGTCGGTTGAGATGACAAGGGTGCGCGGCACCAGCAGGCGTACGCCCTCCCACTTGTCGTAGAGCTTGTATTTATAGAGGAGATGGCTGAGGAAGGCGAGGCCGCGGGCCTTTCCGCCTATGGAGCCTTCTCCTATCCGCGCGAAGCCGATGGTATCGTTGTATGTCTCCGGGGTAAACCTGGCCACCACACCGAGGGCCTGGGAGATGCGGTATTCGTGGATGCGCGCCACCACATCCTGCCGGAGAGCCTCCATGTCGGGGTAGGTGGTGTACTTGATGGCGTTGCCCACCTTGAATATGCCTCGAGCGAGCAGCCAGCGGGAGATGTAGTTCTTGGTTCGTAGCTCAGACAGGTAGCTGTCCGGCAGGGTGGAGATGATGCGCTCCGCGCCCTGAAGGTCGTCCGCACGGGCGATCTGTCGGAGTTTGCTGTCGGCCACCACGAAGTCGCCGAAACCGAACTCGCGTCCGATGTACTCCCCAAGGTCGTGGGTGAGGGTTTTCGAGCGTTTCATCAGGAATCCCGCCCCAAGGCTTTCGGCCACGCTGCGCATGCTTTCCTGGGAGGATTGCATCAGGATGGGCATCTTGGGTACCTCCCGGCGGATGAGCTTGCAGAGTTCCACGCCGGCATCCAGCTTCTCTTCGGAGGACTTGTCGCCCCGGTGCAGCACGAAACCGATATCGGAAATTACACCCAGCATCTGCTCCTTGTAGCGCTCGAAGGTGGCCACCGCGTCGTCGTAGTTGGTGGCAAGGAGGATCTTCGGACGGGCGCGCTTGCGGAAGACCTGCTGCTCCTCGTTCAGGGCGTCCTTCAGCGCAGCGATGTTCTGCTGCAGCACGAGCTTGTAGAGGAGGGTGAGGTAGGATGAGTAGTAGCGCACGGAGTCCTCCACCAGAAGGATGCACTGCACGCTGCCCTGCAGGATGTCGTCGTCGGCGTTCATCCTGTCTTCCAGAAGCTTGATGATGGCGATGATGAGGTCGGTGGAGCCACTCCAGCAGAACGCGTAATCTATGCTGCTGCGGTCCCTGTCCTGCATCTTGCGCCAGACCTCCTTGGAGTAGGGGGTGAGGAGCACGATGGGGGTGTCGGGGTCGCTGGCCTTCATCTTGCGCGAGAACTCGAACACGTCCACCTCGCCCACGTTGTACATGGTGATTACCAGGTCGAAACGCTCGCCTCCGGCCACAAGTTCCAGGGCCTCCGCGGTGGTCTCCACGCGCTCGAACACCGGGGGATTGGTCAGGTTGAGCTCCGAATACTCGCGCGAGATGCGCATATCCAGGCTTCCGTCCTCCTCCAGCGAGAAGTTGTCGTAGTTGTTGCACACCAGCAGGACCCTGCGGATGCGTCGGCTCATGAGTGTTGCGTTCCGGGACATAGGCTCTAGTACTACTAACAGATGCAAAGTTAAAAAAATCCTGCAAAAATAATTACCTTTGCACATTATGGCAGAATCCAATTTCATAGACTACGTCAAGATACATTGCGCATCGGGGCACGGGGGCGCGGGGAGTGCGCACCTGCTGAGGGCGAAGTATGTGCCGAAGGGCGGGCCGGACGGCGGCGACGGGGGCCGCGGGGGGCATGTCATCCTCCGCTGCAATCCGCAGTTCTGGACGCTGATCCACCTGAAATACCGCAAGAACGTGATCGCCGAGGACGGCGAGAAGGGCGGTGCGGCCCTGCGCCACGGCAAGAACGGGGAGGATATCTACCTCGACGTGCCTGTGGGCACGACCGTGAAGGATGCCGAGACGGGCGAGGTGGTGATGGACCTGACGGAGGCCGGAGAGGAGCGCATCCTCTGCAAAGGCGGCCGCGGAGGCCTCGGAAACGATAATTTCAAGACGGCCACGCTGCAGACTCCGCGTTTCGCCCAGCCGGGCGAGGAAGGGGAGGAAGGATGGTTCATCCTGGAGCTCAAACTCCTTGCGGACGTGGGCCTGGTAGGATTCCCCAACGCGGGCAAATCCACCCTGCTGGCGACCGTGACATCTGCCAAACCGAAGATAGCCAATTACGCTTTCACCACCCTGGAACCCAACCTGGGCATAGTGAAATACTATGACGACAAGTCGTTCGTTATCGCTGACATCCCCGGAATAATCGAGGGTGCTCACGAAGGCCGCGGCATAGGCGACAGGTTCCTGCGCCACATCGAGCGCAACAGCGTGCTGCTGTTCATGGTGTCGGTGGAGGAGGATGACATCGCCGCGACCTACGAAACCCTGCTCAACGAGCTCCGCCTCTACAACCCGGAACTCCTTGTAAAAGAGCGCCTTCTGGCCATTACCAAGTGCGACATGGTGGATGAATCCCTCGAAAAGGAAATAGAACCCACCCTGCCGAAAGGCGTGCCTCATATTTTCATCTCTTCGGTTAGCGGAGAGGGCATGAAGGAACTTGTCGACATGCTGTGGAGGGCATTGCAGAAATGACGGGCTGGCTGGAAATGCTCGACCGCGATGCCACCCTGGCAATCAACGGTTTCAGCGGGGCTTTCACCGATGCGGTGATGCCCGTGCTGAGCAACCGTGTGGTCATGGTTCCCATCTATCTTCTTCTGATATGGTACCTCTGGCGCAGGCTGGGATGGAAGAAAACGCTTCTGATTCTCGTAACCGTGGCGCTGGCGGTCGGGGCCACCGACCAGATTGCGAACCTGGTGAAGAACGCCTTCCAGCGCTTCCGCCCCTGCTGGGACGACTACATGACCGATAACGGCCTGCAGATCCTGGAAAGGAGAGGCGGCCGCTACGGCTTCTTCTCCGCCCACGCGGCCACCTGCTCGGCAATCGCCACCAGCGTGCTGTATCTGCTCCGGAAATGGGGCGATGGCCGCAGGGAAAGGCTCCTGGCTGGGCTTCTGGTGTTCTGGGTGGCAGCTGTAAGCATCAGCCGCGTCTACGTTGGGAAGCACTTCCTGGGCGACATCCTGGTGGGCGCCCTGGCGGGAATAATAATTGCAAGGGTAATATCCGGCATAGTCGATTGGGCCGTAAACAAATTTTTTGTTAAATTTGTAGATTGACAGAATTATACGGTATGGGAAAGATAATCGCCATAGCTAACCAGAAGGGCGGAGTGGGCAAAACCACCACCGCCATCAACCTTTCGGCTTCTCTCGCAGTGCTCGAGAAGAAGGTGCTCATCATCGACGCGGATCCTCAGGCCAACTCCACATCCGGCCTCAATTTCTCGCCGGACGATGGCCAGAAGCGCACCCTCTACGAGGTGATGATAGGCGAGATCGGCATCGAGGACGCCCTCATCCAGACCGAAATGGCTGGCCTGCACCTGATTCCTTCCCACATCAATCTGGTGGGTGCGGAGATTGAGATGCTGGACATGCCCCAGCGTGAATCCGTGCTCAAGAAGGTGCTGGAGCCCATCCGGGACCGCTACGACTACATCGTCATAGATTGTTCCCCCTCGCTCGGACTCATCACCGTCAACTGCCTCACCGCCGCCGATTCTGTCATAATCCCCGTGCAGCCCGAGTTCTTCGCCCTCGAAGGCCTCGGCAAGCTGCTGCAGACCATACGCCTGGTGCAGGGAGAGGTGAACCCTAACCTCACCATCGAAGGGTTCCTTGTGACCATGTTCGACGGCCGCACCAAGGTGCACACCCAGGTGGTGGCCGAGCTTCGCGATCATTTCAAGGAGATGGTCTTCCGCACCATCATCCAGCGCAACATCCGCCTCAGCGAGGCCCCCAGCCACGGCAAACCCATCATCCTTTACGATATTATGAGCAACGGCGCCAACAACTACATGAGCCTGGCCGCCGAGGTGCTCGAAAGAAATGGAGAGAAACGAAATGGCCAATAGAGAACCCCGCGGACTCGGCAAGGGCCTGAGTGCCCTGCTGGGAGAAGATGTGAATGTAGACCAGTTCCGCAAGCCGGTCGGCTATGTGAATAAGGAGATTGCCGGTGCGCGCCCCAAGCAGGATGCCTCCGATGTGCTCCGCATCCCCATGGAGAAGGTGGAGGCCAACCCCTTCCAGCCCCGCATGGCCTTCGACCAGGAGGCCCTCGAGGAACTCGCCGCATCCATCCGCACCCTGGGGCTGATCCAGCCCATCACCGTCCGCAAGGTCTCCGACGGCCGCTACCAGATAATAAGCGGTGAACGCCGCTTCAAGGCCTGCAGGATGGCCGGGATGTCGATGATACCCGCCTACGTGCGCGAAGCCGACGACCAGGGCATGCTGGAGATGGCCCTCGTGGAGAATATCCAGCGCGAGAACCTGGACCCTATCGAGACCGCACTCAGCTTCCAGCGCCTGATAGACGAATGCAGCCTCACCCAGGAGGCGATGGCGGACAGGGTGGGGAAGAAGCGTGCCAGCGTGGCCAACACCCTGCGCCTGCTCAAGCTCCCCGTCAAGATCCAGCACGATCTCAAGGTCAATCTGCTTAGCGTGGGCCACGCGAAAGTGCTCCTGGGCCTGCCGGATGCCGCTTCGCAGGAGAAATTCTGCGACCTGGTCATCAAGGAGGGCTTCAGTGTGCGCGAACTTGAGGAGCTGGTGCGCAAGTACCTGAAGAATCCTTCCGCCGGAAAGAAGGCTCCCGTTCAGTCGGAACTCCCGGCCGAGTACACGCGCATGCTCTCGCATATAGGAAAATATTTCTCCAACGACATTTCCGTCCGCCGCAGCGCTTCCGGCAAGGGAACGATGACAGTCAAGTTCGCTTCCGACGAGGAGGTGCAGCGTTTCCTGGAGGCACTCGAGAAGGCGGATATCTGATGAAACGTTTACTGTGCATATTCGCCCTGCTGCTGGTGGCCGCCGCCATCGGCATCCCGGCGCATGCGCAGTTCAAGGAA
Source organism: Bacteroidales bacterium (assembly GCA_017427385.1). Lineage (GTDB taxonomy): Bacteria > Bacteroidota > Bacteroidia > Bacteroidales > UBA932 > Cryptobacteroides. The sequence continues at coordinate 113,633 of JAFRSW010000022.1, read as the reverse complement.
GAGGCGTTCAGCCAGAGCTACAACGACGACCCCGATTCCCCCAAGGACAGCACCGACACGATGTTCTCCTTCAAGGAGTTCTTCGGCGGAATAGCCCACAAGAACCCCCTGAAGCCCGGAACCATGGCCTTCGGCTCCGCTATCATGCCCGGAACCGGCCAGATGTACAACCGGGATTACTGGAAGCTGCCCATAGTCTATGCAGGCCTCATCGGTGGCGTGGCCGGTGGCTTCTATTTCAAGAATCAGGGAAACAGCAAGGCGTCCAAACTGTGTTTCGCGGGCGCCGGGCTCACATACTGGGCCATGGGGCTGGACGAAGTCATCTGTTACGATGCGGATTTCCCCAGTGCTGGAAAGGCCACACTCTATTCCTTATTGGTTCCTGGTCTGGGCCAGATTTACAATGGAGAGACATGGAAGCTCCCCATCTACTGGGGCGGCCTGCTGGGCTCCATACATTTCTACTTCCTTAACCGCACCAACTACCAGCGCTTCCGCCGCATATACAACGAAGCGATGGATCAGGAAACGCCCTATACCGGTCCTATTTCTGGAGAGACTGCGCTCTACTACAGAAATGTTTACCGCCGCTACAGGGACTATTCCGTGCTGGCCATAGCCGGGTTCTATCTGCTGCAGGTGATAGATGCCAACGTGTTCGCCTACATGCACGATTTCAACATGGAGGATGACCTGGCGCTGTCGATAGATCCCGTGCTGATTCCTACGGACAACTGTTATGCTCTTGGTGGAGGCAGCGCCGCACTGGGCCTGAGACTCGGCTTCACTTTCTGATATGAAGAGACTCCTGACGGCCATACTCCTGCTTGCTGCCATCGTGCCCGCCACCGGCCAGAACAAGAAGGCCCTGAAGGCGGAGAACGAGGCGCTCAAACGCGAGCTGGCGGCCCTGCAGGCCCGTTTGGACAGCCTCCAGGCCGTCTATATGGATGATTCTGCAACGGACACTGACCCCGCTGCCATTCCGGGCGCATCATCTGTCATTCCGAGCGCAGCGAAGGAATCTCCGGAGCTATCGGACAGCCTGATAGATTTATGGTACAAACAACGCCTTAACGCCGACTTCCAGGAGGCGTCGGAATACGACATGGATGCCGTGCACTTCACGTCCAAAGTTTCGGACGAGGAGCTGATGCGCCGCCTGCAGGCCATGAACGCCTACATCACCATCCCCTTCAACGAGACGGTGAAGAACTATATGATCCTCTATTCCGAGAAGATGCCGCGCCACATGCAGGCCATGATGGGCAGGAGCCTGTATTATTTCCCCATCTTCGAAGAGAAACTTGCAAAATACGGCCTTCCGCTGGAGCTCAAGTACATGTCCATAATAGAGTCCAACCTGAATCCCGTTGCCGAATCCCGCGCCGGGGCCATGGGAATCTGGCAGTTCATGTACCGCACGGGCAAGCTTTACGGACTGAAGATCAATTCCTTCATGGACGAGCGCCTGGACGTGGAAAAGTCGGCCGACGCGGCCGCAAGGTACCTCCGGGATGCCTATAGCGTGTTCGGGGACTGGAACCTGGCCATCTGCTCCTACAACTGTGGATCCGGCAACGTTGTGAAGGCAATCAAGCGTGCGGACGGCAAGATGGACTTCTGGAGCATCTACCCCTATCTCCCGCGTGAAACCCGCGGCTATGTACCCGCGTTCATCGGAGCGATGTATGCCTTCCATTATGCAAAGGAATATGGCCTCCAGCCCGCCGACGTGGGTATGCCGGCGGCGGTGGATACTTTCGAGATACGCCGCAACCTGCATTTCAAGCAGATAAACGAGGTAGTGGGCGTTCCGCTCGAGACAGTGAAACTCCTGAACCCGCAGTACACCCACGACATAATCCCCGGCAACAGCGGCACCTGCATCCTGAATCTCCCTTATGCATGGACGGGGCCCTTCCTCGCCGCGGACCAGGATTCACTCTACCTGCATCGTGCGGGCGAACTCCTTAACGCCCAGGTGCTCAAGAACATAGAGGAGAGCGGGGGAGAGACTCGCATCACCTACAAGGTCAAGAGCGGAGACTACCTCGGCAAAATCGCACAAAAGAATCACTGCACAGTGGCCCAACTAAAAAAATGGAACCATCTGCGCAGTGACAAACTCCGTATAGGACAGATCCTGTATATCTACAGGCGCTAAACTTTCACCTTTTCCTTCTTGCCGGATTTGCGGCTGCGTTCGGCTGCAAAGCCCATTACGTGGCTTTCTATAGAAGCTTCAATGGTGCTGGTGAGTCGAGTCGGATCCTGATGCCCGACGGCTTCGAGGAAGTCGCGGACAAGTCCGAGGTCGCCTCCGCCATGGCCGGAGCCCTTGTATTCGGGAATCTCGGACACTTTCCTGTTCCAAACGTTCTTCTTTCCGCTACGGAAATCGTAGACGGTGAAAGTGCCGCCGTCTCCCTCGATGTAGCCGGTGGTGCCCATAATGCGGGTCCTGCGGCCTCCGTAAGGGGAGAATGCTTCCATCGAGAAGGTGGCGGTCTCATTGCCCTCGAACACCATTTCGGCCACATAGTGGTCCGGCTGGTCATTGTCGCAATGATAGACACAGCGTCCGTAGCTGCTGTATGCGGGGTCCTTGAGGCGCTGGAGTATCACTTCCGGATCCCTGTTGCCGTGGAGGTCGAATACGCCCAGGTGAGCCTTGCGCCTGCAGTAGATGTCAATTGCAGAATAAGGGCAGGTGGCTTCGTGAGGGCAGCCGTCGGTGCAATGGGAAGGAGCGCCCTCCGGTGCATTCTCCGCCTTGAAGAGATGCAGGCTTGCGTCTGCGACAATTGTCTTGCAAGGCTTGTCCAGCATCCAGCGCAGGATGTCGAGGTCGTGGCAGGACTTGGCGAGGATGATAGGAGTAGTCTCCTTGGAATTGCGCCAGTTGCCGCGCACGTATGAATGCGCCATGTGGGCGTACTGGATGGGCTCCATGTGCTGGAAGCTCACGATCTCGCCTATGGCTCCGCTGCGGAGCACGTGACGCAGCGCCATGAAATAAGGAGCGTAGCGGAGCACGTGGCATATGCCGACTATGCGGTTGTATTTCTTCGACTGGGCAAGGATTGCGCGGCACTCCTTTTCGGTCTGGGCCATGGGCTTCTCGAGAAGCACGTCATAACCCAGCTCGAGAGCCATCATGCATGGCTCGAAGTGCCTGTCGTCCGGAGTGCAGATGAGCACAGCATCGGCGAGTTTCTTGCGCGAAGCGAACACCTCGCGGTAGTGCCCGAAACGCATTTCGGGAGCCACGTTGTGCTTGTCGGCCAGGTACTTGAGGCGATGGTCCAGTATGTCGGACACGCCCACAACCTTCATGGTTTTGGGATAGAGTTCGGCATAGCCTGAGTAAGTCCTTCCACGGTTGCCTGCACCGATCACGATGACGGTGACGGGCTTGTCTACCTGTGCTTCGATAGACCTGAAGATCTTCAGGTCGTTGAGGTCTCCCTCTACCGGTGCGGATGCAGAGGATGCGATGGGACTGGCAGATGCCAGAGGGGAGGACAGGGCGGATCCTGCTGCCAGGACGCCTGCGGTCTTTAGAAAGTCCCTGCGTTTCATATCCTTATACCATTGCAGAGCAGACGAGGCCGAGGATGGCGTAGAATTCGGGCAGAACCGCGTAGATCAGCGTCTGCACGAACACCTTGTCGTGGCCCTGGCTGATGCCGACGATACCGTTGGCGCAGACCTGGCCCTGGCGGATGGCGGAAAGCATGCACACGAGGCCGACGGAGAGGCCTACGCCGAAGACGGCGGCAGGATTCTCCATGGCGCGGAGCAGGAAGAACGCGACGAAACCGTAGATACCCTGGGTAGCAGGAAGAGCTGCGAGAACCATGTAATTACCTGATTTCTCCGGGCGCTTCTTGAGCCCGCCTTCAGCGGCGTTGCCGGCGATAGTCGTTCCGATTGCAGATCCGATGCCTGCAAGTGCAAGCACCAGTCCGAGTCCGAGATAACCTAGAATAAGTTCCATAATCTGTTAATATTTATATTGTTATTGTTTTTTCAAAGGATCGAAATTGCGTCCTGCGGCCTCGTAGCCGGAATTCTTGAAGAACTCCAGGAAGTTGAGCCTAAGAGGATGCACGAAAGCTCCAAGTGCGGCCATGGCAATGTTCAGCGTGTGGCCTATTATTACAATCAATAGGAAGAATACCCACATGCCCGGGTTCGAGCCGTCCCCAAGGACCGACAGGCCTATGCTGTTGAACGAGCTGCCGAGCATCATGCCGGCAAGGCCCAGGGCGTAGAGGCGCAGGTAGCTGAGCACGTCGCCGAGCAGGCCAGTAACCGCATTGTAAGTATCCCAAAGCCCGCTTCCTATATTCAATAGAGGATTGCGGTGGATGTCGTTCAGGAAGAAGATGCCCAGGGCGGAAACGATGCCCAGCACAATTATTATAATCTTGGTGGCATTCTTGTCGATTACTCCAAGCAGGGCGAAGGCTCCCACGATGACGCCGCCGACAATCAGCAGCGTCCATCCCCATGTGCCCAGGCTGCCAAGGAAGCCCTTCTGCTTGGTGGTGACGCAGGTCTTGACCACCAAGGCAATGCATATGTGCACTATACCGACTATCAGCGAGAGCACCATGGTGCCGTCGTATCCCATAATCTTGGAGGGCAGGAAGATGCCCTTGATGGGCTCGAACATCTGCCACTGGGCAATGTCGATGCTGAAGAAGGTATGGAAGAGGAAGCCTATCACCGTGGTGGCCACGCCGAGGGTGACTACCAGCGGAGAGATGTCCCCGAGAGTTTTCTTGAGGCCAAGCCCGAGGGCGACCAGCAGCAGCCCGTAGCCGGCGTCTCCCATGCAGAATGCGAAGAAGAGCATGAAGAACACGGCGATGAAGGGAGTGGGGTCGAAACCGTCGTAGGCCGGGCGGCCGTACATGTCGGTGAGAAGCTCGAACATCTTCACGAACTTGTTGTTCCTGAAGGAGATGGGCGGGTTGTCCTCAAGCACGGCTTTGTCCTTGAACCAGACTATGTCCATGGCATCGAACTGCTTCTCGAGCTCGGCGTCGTTCTCCACGGGGGAGAAGCCCTCGAACACTGCGAGAAGGTTTTCTGCCGCACCTTCGGCGGCGGCGGATGCGAGGGCGCGGGAGAAGTCTTCCTGCTGCACTTCAAGGTCTTTCTTGAGGGCGGGGATGTCGGCCTTGGCGGCCTCGAGCCCTGCTGCGTATGCCTTCATCTCGTCGGAAGCGGCCTTCACGTCGGCCTCGGCATCGGAATAGTTCCGGACGGGCTCCGGGAGCTCCTTGAGGGGGAATCCGGCGTTGTCGCCCGCTATCACGAAGCGGCAGGTTTTGCCGTTGTCATCTACCTTGAATGTGGCGTAGGATGCCTCCCAGGCCGCATCGTATTTCTTGGAGGGGACGCTGTAGAAGTGGAGCTTGACGCCGGTTTCGGCCAGTGCGGCGCGGTCCCAGCTGCCCCAGGCCTTCAGGTCGGCCGCTTCCTTCTCGAGGGCGGTGAGACGCTCTTTCAGGCCATGCAGGGTGGCGTCGCTGCCTTTCTCTATCTCGGAGATGCGCTTCTTGCGGGCCTCGATACCGTCCAGCAGGGCGGCCGTGCGCTCATCCACCGGCTTGTCCGAGCGGGTGATGTCCACTAGGCCCAACTCCTGGAGGCGGGAGAGGAAACCTTCCTTTCCGGCATCCAGCAGCACGAAGGAGTATTTGGTCATTTTCTCTATCATCGGGCTTCCTCCTCTTCTTCTTCTTCAAGTGCGTGGCGGGTCTTTACTATCTTGGATGCGGCCTTGCTCAGGTTCTCCTCATCCTCCATATACCTTTTAATCTTCAGTATAGCCTCCTGGAAGCCGGGAATCTGCACTTTTTCGTACAGGTTCACCTTCTGGGTGGTCTTCTTGCGCTGGAAATCCAGGATGCGGCGCTTCTGTTCGAACACCTCGCTCTCGAGCCCGAGGCGGGTGAGTTCCTGCAGGATGCGCACGCCGTCGGCATACCAGGCTGGCTTTACAAAAGCGTTGAACGGGGCAAGTTCGTAGGAGATTTCGCCTAGCTGCGGGCACTTGACGCCCGCCACCTTCACCTCTTTCAATTCTATGTCGGTGATGCGGATGAGCCCGGGCTCGAACTCGTTCCAGAGGGCCGCAAGGTAGTCGTAGCGCTGGAGGGCCGCTTCGAGTTCGGCGGCCAGCCTCTCCGAGTCCTTCTTGGCCTGGATCACGCTGAGGCGCAGGGCGGACTCCTTATTCTTTAATGTAGGGAGTGCCCTCTGGCGCACCTTGAGCTGTTTTCCGAGGTTCGTCAGCGAAGTCTTGTTATATTGGAACTTTATTGCCATTTGCCGTATTTATCGATGAACACCTGCTTGATGCCGGTCTCTTCCGGCTTGAAGTGCTTTGCGAACAGGCGCCAGGCCGTGTCCAGCATCTCGTCTATCTTGATGTTGACATCTATCGAGAGCAGTTCCACCGCGTAGTCCTTTGCATAATCGAGGCAGCGGAGGTCGTAGTCGGAAAGGTCGAAACCGTTCTCCAGCTTTGTCTTTGCGTTCTGCGCATCAGCATAGAGGCGCACGCCCGCGTTCATCACCTGGGAATGGTCCTCGCGTGTTTTCTTGCCCTGCACCAGCTGCTTGAGTCGGCTCAGGGACCTGAACGGGTCCACGATTACCTTTCCCGTATCGGAATCCGCACGGAGGAAGAGCTGGCCTTCGGTGATGTAGCCGGTGTTGTCGGGGATGGCGTGGGTGATGTCGCCGTCGTTCAGGGTGGTGACGGCAATGATCGTAATCGACCCTCCGTCAGGGAGTTGCACGGCTTTCTCGTATATCTTCGCGAGGTCGGAATAGAGCGAACCCGGCATGGAATCCTTCGAAGGGATCTGGTCCATGCGGTTGCTAACGATGCACAGGGCATCCGCGTAAAGGGTCATGTCGGTGAGCAGCACCAGCACCTTCTCGTTCTTGTCCACAGCGAAGTATTCTGCCGCGGCCAGAGCCATATCGGGGATGAGAAGTCGCTCCACGGGAGGCTCCTCGGTCGTGTTTACGAAGGATACTATCTTGTCCAGCGCACCAGCTGCCTCGAAACTCTGCTTGAAGAAGAGGTAGTCGTCGTTGCTGAGGCCCATGCCGCCCAGGATGATCTTGTCTACATCGGCACGGAGTGCCACATCCGCCATCACCTGGTTGTAGGGCTGGTCGGGATCGGCGAAGAATGGTATCTTCTGGCCGGAGACCAGGGTATTGTTGAGGTCGATGCCGGCGATGCCGGTGGGAATCAGCTCAGAGGGCTGGCGGCGCTTGTAGGGGTTCACGGACGGGCCGCCCACCTGGCGCTCTTCTCCCTCCACTTCGGGACCGCCGTCGATAGGAACTCCGTAGGCGTTGAAGAAGCGGCCGGAGAGCTGCTCGCTGACGTGCAGGGTGGGGGGATCGCCGTGGAATACGACTTCAGCGTTGGTGGGGATGCCCTCGGTGCCTGCGAATACCTGCAGGGTGACGAGGTCTCCTCTCGTCTTGACAACCTGGGCCAGACGGCCTTCCACGGTGGCAAGTTCGTCGTTGCTCACGCCGGGAGCACGCAGGGCGACTGTCGCCTTGGTGATGGCTTCGAGCTTGGTATATACTTTCCTGTATGCTTTAGTTGCCATTTTCTGAGAGGATTTCGTTGAGTTGTGTATGGAACTTCTTGAAGTCTTCGCTTTCCCACTTGGAGAAGTTCATCTGGCGCAGCGCGTTGATTACGCGCTTGAACCAGGCGCGGCAGTCTTCATAATTGTCGAACTCGAAATGGCGGTCGCAGATTTCGAGAATAAGGTCCAGCATGTACTTCTGGCGAGGCATGGGGCAGAGGCCGTCGACGGAGTCGAAGGCATCCTGCTGCAGGAACGCGAAGTCCAGAAGCTCGCTCTTCCAGAAGGTTTCGTGGTAGCTCATAGGCACGCCGTCGTCTCCGAGGATGTTGATCTGATCTGCCATCTCCTTTCCGCGGAGCACCAGGGTCTTGGCCCTCATCACCTTTTCTACCCAGCCCTTCTCCACCTTCTCATCAAGGTAAGAGATGATTTCGGGGTATTCCAGATACTTGGAGTAGGAGTCGATGGGGTTGATGGCGGGGTAGCGCTTCTGGTCGGCGCGGTTCTGCTCGAGGGCGTAGAAGCATCTTGCCGCCTTCTTGGTGGATTCCGTGACGGGTTCCTTGAGGTTGCCGCCGGCAGGGGAGACGGTGCCGATGAAGGTGACCGCTCCGGTCTGCCCGTTGTTCAGAATAACCATGCCCGCGCGGGAATAGAAATTGGATATGATGGCGGAGAGGTCCACCGGGAAAGCGTCGGCGCCGGGGAGTTCCTCCATGCGGTTGCTCATCTCGCGGAGCGCCTGTGCCCAGCGTGAGGTGGAATCGGCCAGCAGCAGCACCCTGTGGCCCATCGCACGGTAGTACTCGCAGATGGTCATGGCGGTGTAGACGGATGCCTCACGCGCTGCCACCGGCATATTTGAGGTGTTGCAGATGATGGTGGTGCGTTCCATCAGGTGCCTGCCTGTATGCGGGTCGATCAGTTCGGGGAACTCTGTGAAGATTTCCACGACCTCGTTTGCGCGCTCTCCGCAGGCTGCCATCACGATGATATCGGCTTCTCCCTGACGGGCGATGGCGTGCTGAAGCACGGTCTTGCCGCATCCGAAGGGCCCGGGGATGAATCCGGTGCCGCCCTCGGCGATGGGGTTGAAGCTGTCGATGGTGCGGAGGCCCGTCTCCATTATCTTCTGCGGGCGCGGCTTCTCCTTATAACCCTTGATGGCCACCTTGACGGGCCACTTCTGGGTCATGGTGACCTTGACATCCTCCCCGTCTTCGTCGGTGAGGGTCGCCACAACGGTATCTACGTTATACTGCCCTGCAGGAGCGACTTCCTTGACGGTGTACTCGCCCTTGAAAGTGAAGGGGACCATGATCTTGTGAGGGAGCCATCCTTCCTTCACCTCGCCCAGCCAGTCGGCGGCTATGACCTTGTCGCCGGGTTTTGCGATAGGGGTGAAGTCCCAGAGTTTCTCGCGGTTCAGCGGGTCGGTGTATTCGCCTCGCTTGAGGAAGACGTCCGTCATGGTGGTGAGGTCGTTCTGCAGACCGTCGTAAACGCTGGACAGGAGGCCCGGGCCGAGGGTGGCTTCCAGCATCCTGCCGAGGAATTCGACAGTGTCGCCGCCGCGCAGGCCGCGGGTGCTTTCGAAGACCTGTACCGAGGCTCTGTCGCCGGTGACCTTGATTACCTCGGCGAGGAGGTCGGTGCCGTGGAGCTTGATGTAGCAGAGTTCATTTTCTGCCACAGGGCCGTCCACCTGCACGGTTACAAGGTTGGAGACTATGCCTGTCACCTTTCCAAATGTGCTCATATCTTTGTGTTTTCTTTTATTTCTTTAACCAATTTGCGGAACAGTTCGCGTCCGGTGGCCTCGTCCAGTTTGAGCCAGCGCTCCACCTGCTTGAGTTTCACTACGAATGCCAGGATCAGGTCCAGGTCGAATACGTCCAGCACGGTAAGGGCGTCTGCGGACTTCCAATAGAAGTTATCCAACGCGCGCTCGCGACCGAGGATGTCGTCGGTTTCCAGGATGGCGTCCAGCTCCGGCTCCTGGTCGAATTCCGGCAGGTCCTTTTCCGGGTCGGGGTTGACCACATCGGTGCCTTCCGGCCTGCCCAGGCTGCGGTTCAGGTACTCCACCTTCGCGTTGCGTACGCCCAGATCGAGGGCGAAGAACTCGCGGATGAAACGGTTGCGGCTCTTCTGCGCTTCAAGGTAGAAGGCCGCATCCGGCATATCCGGAGCATAGGCGCTCAGGAGGAAATCCAGCGTCTTAGCATCCTTTTCGCTAAGCTGCTCGCGGATGTCTGCGAGAATGGCTTCCGTGTCCGGCGCCTCCCGCCCGTCCTGGCTGAGGAAGGGGAGTCCTGCAATTATGTATTCGTAATTATTCACCGAAGAGGATCTTGCGTGTAACGGGGCGCAGGTACTCTGCGATGAGTTCGTTGAAGGTCTGTTCGGTGAGGCTGACGAACCAGCCGCCGTCCTTCGGGCCCACGGTGAATCCGCCGCTGATCTTCTTGGAGAAGTCTGCAGACACTTCGGCCTTCAGCGTCTTGGCCAGTTCATCCTTTACCCAGGGTTCGAGTTCGGCCTTCTGGCTTTCCGGGAGGATTAACGCAAGATCCGTGGCTTCCTCTGCGTTGAAGCGGGCCGCCACGGTCTTGATTATTTCTTTGATGAATGCGGAGTCTTTGAGGGTTTCGGACACCTTGCCGGCTTCGATCTGGCCAACCAGAAGGTTCTCTATGTCCTTCTTCGTGGCCTGCAGGCACTGGGCGGATGCCATCTTGAGGTCGGATTCCACCTTGGACCTGAGGTCTTCGGCATCTTTCTCCGCCTTGGCTGTGATCGCCTTTGCCTCTTCCTTGGCCCCGGCTATTATCTGTGCCGCCTCCTGCCTGGCCTTCGCCAGCAGTTCTTCACCCTCTGCCTTACCCTTCACAAGCCCTTCCTGATAGAGCTTTTCGGTAAGTTCTTGCAATTTGTTCTGCATATCTTATTGGTTACTTTGTACAATTCACAAATATAACCAAAAATATGCAATTATATTCTGTTTTTCTTTTCCAAAGAAATTGCTATATTTGAAACTTGGATAACAAGCGAACAATAATCAATAGCATATGAAAAAGATCCTTTTCTTGACTCTGGCGGCCGTGCTGGCATTCATGCCCGCGCAGTTGGATGCCAGAAAGCACAAGTATCCGAACGGAGACCAGTACGACGGCGAATGGAAGAACAAGGCCCCCAACGGCATGGGCGTGATGATCTATGCCAACGGTGAAATCTATTCCGGCTACTGGACCAACGGCATCAAGAACGGCCTGGGCACCATGCGTTTCCTCAGCGGAGACGAGTACCTGGGCAACTGGGTGGACGACAAGATCTCCGGCGAGGGCAAGATGACCTATGCCAACAAAGATTACTATGAAGGCAACTGGGTAGATAACAAGCAGCACGGAGAGGGATCGATGACCTATGCCGACGGCTCCACGTATGTGGGCGGATGGGCCGCGGGCCTCTACGATGGCAAAGGCGTGAGGGAGTATCCCAACAAAGACAGATACGAGGGCGGATGGGCCGCGGGTAAGCAGCATGGCGAAGGAGTCATGACCTACGCCACCGGCGCATCCTACGAAGGTGGATGGGAGGCTGGCGAGCCTTCCGGTGAAGGAAAGATGATATATGTCGACGGCAACATCTACACCGGCAAATGGCAGAACGGCAGGCACTTCGGCGTCGGCGAGTTCTACAATAAGGAGCTAAACAGGTATCTGGAGGGTACATGGAACGACACAGACGTGTCCGGAAAGGGTTTCGTACGTTTTGGAAACGATCCTGTAGGCGCCCTCACCCTCATGGGCGAATGGCTGGAAGGCGGCCTCTTCATGTCATCCTTCGGCATGGGTGGCAAGACCTATCTCGGCACGGTACTGCCTCTCACGGGCGATGGAATCACCGGTCCCTGCCTGGCAACCGGAAAGGTTGTGTGGGAAGACGGCACCGTGGCTGACGGCAAGTGGGGCCAGGATATCACCCTCGCAAACTGCCTCTACACCGACATGGTCACCGGCCGCGTGCACTACAGCATAGGTGGCCGCACCTTCGACGGTGACGTGAAAGACGGCAAAGAGAACAATGGCACGCTCACCATATCCATCCCCGGCAAGTTCAGCTTCTCCGGCGAACTCAAGTCAGGAGAGCCCCACGGCATTTATGTGGGCGACGTCAAGGCCAGTCCCTTCACAGACTTCGACCTTTCCCAGTGGGATGAGGTGCAGGGTGCCGATATCGGTCGCATCGAGGGCAAGGATGGCCTGAGCGGCGTATACAGGGATTCCCTCTTCACCGTTCGTGGCATGCTCAAAGCAGGCGTGCCGGACGGAGAAGTCTATATGGAGTATTCCGCCGCTGATTCCCTCTCCATGAACTCCAGCTGGAGGGATGGCAAGATTACTGAAGGCAAGGGCTTCTTGGACACCGTACCCTTCTCGCTTACGGCTACCGAGGACGGCCGCGTGCAGGTTGACCTGGAGAACGGTGAGCGCTGTTCCTTCCTCTTCTCAACGCCCTTCGCACTTCTGACGGACATCCGCGTGAAGGTTGCCGAGCAGCGCGCCCTGCGCGAGAAGCTCGCTGCTGAGATGCAGAAGATGGCCGAAGCCCAGCAGGCAGAACAGCCGGCAGCGGCTGAATAACAATGTTGAAATCCCGCATCTGTGTTTGCGTTCTTTTCCTGTATGCCATCTGTGCCTCGGGACAAGAACTCCCCAGTGTGCGGGATTCCGCTATCCTGAGGCTTGCCAGGCAGGCTGAGTTCTGGCCCCTGGAGAAGATACACGTAACCACAGACCGCGCGTCCTACATGCCCGGAGACCGGGTATGGCTGAGGGCGCATCTGGCGGATGCCGACAACCGGCCATCCCGCATCAGCAGATATATATATGTAGAACTTGTCAGCCCGGGAGGAGAGCTGATGCGTCGCATCATGCTGCGCCCGGACAGCCTGGGCGTGTTCGCAGGCCACATCGACCTGCAGGATGCGCTTCCGGAAGGGGATTACACCCTACGCTCCTACACCCGCTATATGCTGAACTCCGGGGAAGAGACCTTCTTCCGCAAAACCCTGCGTGTGCTCGATCCCTACGCCAGGCGCAAGGACGCCACACCGGGGAAGAAGCCTGATTTTGACGTGTCGCTACTGCCAGAGGGCGGATACCTGGTGCCCGGAAGGGCATGCCGTGTGGGCGTGAAGGTGCTGGGCGAGGATGGCCTGGGCCTGAACGTAAGCGGCCGGGTGTTGGATTCCCAGGGGGCGGAAGTGGCGCAGATAGGAAACCTTCACCGGGGCATGGGATACTTCATAATGAAGCCTTTGACTGGAGAGAAATACGTTGCCGTCTGCACGGCCGATGGCGGGCGTCAGAAACGTTTCCCCCTGCCAGCCGCAGATCCCGCCGCCCGCGTCATCCAGCTGCAGCAGTTCAGGAGCACCCTGAACGTTTCGCTCCTGCGCGGGCCCGAGGCCCCCGAAGAGGGGCTGTGGCTGCTGGTGCATCAGGCCGGAAGGCCCCTGGCGTGCATGGAATGGGAAAAAGACCGCACTTTCTATTCCTTCACCACCGCCACCTTCCCCTCCGGAATCGTGGCTTTCATGCTGATAGACAAAGACTTCAACATACTTAGCGAGCGTCTTTTCTTCAATCTTGGGAGGGATGTCCGGCTTAGTCTGGACGGCGGCGCCCAGAAGGGCCTCTATGCCGGCAGGGAGAGGGTACGGGCAAGCTTCAGGCTGCCCCCGGGCGCGCTTGAATCTGGACCTGGCGCCAGCCTGGCCGTCAGTGTGACCGACTCCCGCGCATCCGCCCCCGATTCGCTTAACAGCCTGGTATCCACCCTGCTACTTAGTTCGGAACTGAACGGCTTCGTGGAAGCCCCCGCGGAGTATCTTACCCCCAGGGGACAGCCTTTCGTGGATGCGCTGATGCTCACCCAGACGTGGCGCAGATACGACCTGCCGTCCGTGCTTAAGGGCGCCTGCACGACTCCGGAAGTGCTTCCCGAGAAGGCTCAGCTCCTTTCAGGCCATGCGGAGGGCTATCTGTTCAACAGGATGGCTGGAGGCCGCGTTTCGCTCTATGCGACGCTGGACACTATGGTGAGTGTGAACTATGCCCCGCTGGCGAAGGACGGGCGCTTCGTGTTTGCGACCGAATTCCCGGAAGGCACCGAGATAACCGTGCAGACTCAGACTGGCAAGGGACAGTCCGGCAACATACTCATGCTAGATGAAGAAACCTATCCAGGCACATCCGGGGCACCACTGCCACAGGAACGCGAGGCCGTAGTGCCGGATGCCGACCTGAAACAGGCCTTCGACGAATATATACGCCAGCATGGCCTCCAGGAAACCCTGCTGGATGCGGCGACAGTTCAGGCGAGCCTGCAGAAAAAGCCCAGTGAATCCATCTGGTATTCGGAAATGAACTCTACCCGGCCTCTCACCGCAGAGGATATAGAAAAGATGAATTACACCAACATCCTTTCAGTCTTCCTGAATACCCCGGGCGTGGTCGTACGGCACAATGCCAATGGCAGTTACGTGAGTACTTCGCGTTCCGAAATGCCCGCCCTTCCGGTAATAGACGACGTGGTGATGCCCGAATACGACATCATGACCATGAGTCCCCGTGATATAGAAAGCATGTTTGTGATCAAGGACTACACTTCCCAGTTCGGCTACTACCCAGGTTACAGCGGAGCCATAGTCATAAAGACCGCCAAGGGCTTCGTGCAGAACCTCAAGAAGAACGACAACATAGTCCGCGTGCGTCCTCTGGGCTACCAGCGTCCTGCCGAGTTCTGGGCCCCAAAATACATTACCCAGAAGCAGAAGGATTCTCCCGAACAGGACCTCCGTACCACCATCTACTGGAATCCGTCCGTCACCCTCGATGCCTCCGGACAGTGCCGTTTCGAGTTCTGGACAGCAGACAAAGACACTGAATATCAGATATTTGGGGAGGGCCTGAGCAGGGACGGAAAGATTTTGGAATTACACAGCATCATCAAGATAGAAACAGAATGAAGAGGATCGTCATCATAGCCGCAGCCATGCTTCTTGGTTTGTGCGCACGGGCATCCGGGCCCATGCGCATCTGGTTCGACATGCCCACCTCTTCCGCCGGCAGTGCCATCTGGGCGGGGGGAGTGGATCCCGAATGGGAGAGCAAGTCGCTGCCCGTCGGCAACGGATCCCTGGGAGCCAACGTGATGGGTTCCATCTCCCGCGAGAGGCTCACGCTGAACGAGAAGTCCCTCTGGACCGGCGGCCCTGCGGTAATGAGAGGCGATCCTTCCTACTATTGGGACTGCAACCGCCATGCGGCGGATGTTCTCCCGGCCATACGGCAGGCTTTCCTGAATGGGGACGATGCGCTGGCAGAGGAACTCACCAAGAAGAATTTCGGCACTTTGCCGGAGCGCGAGGTGGACGGCAAGAAGGTGGACCGCTTCGGTTTCATGACCACCCTGGGCGAGTTGTTGATAGAAACTGGCCTCCGGGAAGGTCCTGTGCCCGAAGGATTCGGCACCCAGGCTCCCCAGAAGGTGAATTACAGCGGCAAGTGGAATGCCGTAAAGATTGAGCGTCCTGATCCGCATTCCGGCCCCGGAGCCACCGTGGAGGGCTATGAGCGTTCCCTTTCGCTGGATTCGGCTCTGGTGCGCGTGCAGTTCCGCCAGGACGGCGTGGGCTACAAGCGAGAGGTGTTCGTTTCTTATCCCGACCAGGTGATGGCGGTGCGATTCACCGCTGACAGGCCGGGTGCGCTGAATTTGGCTTTAAGCTATCTTCAGAATCCCATTGCAGATGGATCGACGGTATCTGTCGGCCGCAGGGCGATATGTTATTCCGGTGCATTGAAAGCCAACGGGGAGAAGTTCGCATTGCGGGTTAAGGCTTTGGCCAAAGGTGGCTCCGTGGCCTCTGAAGATGGCGTCCTGAAGGTGTCTGCCGCCGATGAGGCGCTGTTTCTCGTTGCATCTGCCACCAACTACAAGATGAATTTCGATCCGGATTTTTCTGATTCCGACACATACTATCAGGGGAAGGATCCTGGCAAGGTCGCTGCACGCCGCATCGCCCGTGCGGGACGCCGCGGCTGGAAGCGCCTGCTGAAACGCCATCTGGCTGATTATCAGAACTTGTACAGTCGTGTTGATCTGGTACTGTCAGACAGGGATACCCTGCAGGACACCCCTACGCCATACAGGCTGGACCGCTACCGTGAGGGCGCGGCCGACCCTGGGCTGGAGGCTCTGTATTTTCAGTACGGGCGGTATCTGCTGATAGCATCCAGCCGCCAGGGCGACATGCCCGCAAACCTGCAGGGCCTGTGGTGCAACAAGATCAAGGGCCCCTGGAACACCGACTACCACAACAACATCAACATCCAGATGAACTACTGGCCCGCGAACGTCACCAATCTGGACGAATGCATGCCGCCGCTGGTAGATTACATCCGCTCCCTGGAGAAATCGGGGGAGAGGGTCGCGCAGGCCTACTACGACGCCCGCGGCTGGACCGCCGAGATATCCTCCAACATCTACGGCTTCGCCTCGCCGGGGGCCTCCGAATCGATGATCTGGAACCTCGCACCGGCTAACGGTCCATGGCTTGCCACGCATCTGTGGGACCGCTACGCCTTCACGCAGGACAAGAAGTACCTGCGCAGCGTGTATGAACTGATCGCCGGCGCCGCCGATTTCTCCTGCGACATGCTCTGGAAGCACCCCGACGGCTACTACACCGCTGCTCCGTCCACATCTCCCGAACACGGGCCCGTGGATGCCGGGGCGACCTTCGTGCATGCGGTGGTGCAGGAGCTGCTGATGGATGCGATAGAGGCCTCGGAGGTGCTGGACTGCGATGCCGAACGCCGCGCGCAGTGGCAGGAAGTTATTTCCGGCCTGGCACCATACAAGATTGGGCGCTACGGGCAGTTGATGGAGTGGAGCAAGGATATAGACAATCCGGAGGACACCCACCGGCACGTGAACCACCTGTTCGGCCTGCATCCCGGCAGGACCATCGGCGTGGCGTCCACCCCGGAACTGGCGGAGGCGTGCAAGGTGGTGCTGGAGCACCGTGGAGACGCCGGAACCGGTTGGAGCATGGGGTGGAAGGTGAACATGTGGGCCCGCCTGAAGGATGGTGACCATGCTCATGAACTGCTCAGTAACCTGCTGAAATTCGGCACGTTAGATAATCTTTGGGACAATCATCCTCCATTCCAGATAGACGGCAATTTCGGCGGCACCGCAGGCATAGCCGAGATGCTCTTACAGAGCCACGATGGCGGCCTGGAATTCCTTCCAGCCCTGCCCTCCGCCTGGCCCTCCGGATCAGTCCACGGCCTCCGCGCCCGCGGTGGCAAGACCGTGGATATCAAGTGGGAGAATGGTAAGGTGACTGAAGTAGTGGAGCGCTAGAGACAGGCTTTAATCCTCTATTTCGGGGATTCTTACAAAGTTCTGGGTCAGAACCCCCAGGATATCGGAGGTGGTCATGGTCATCTCGTTTGTTGACGTGAACTTTACAGAGGCCGTAAACATATCCGTAAACGGCTCCCATCCGTATGTGATTGTGGAAGCCTTAGCATCGTATTCGTACTGGCCGAACAGCTTTATTTCCAAATGCTGGGTTTGGATCAGTACCCCGTTCTCCTTGAACTCGTAGAGAGTGTAGTACTTGTTCTCATGGAGTTTCTCGTAGCGGACGGAAGTGTCATGGGTGCTCTGGTATAAACCGGATACCATGCCCCACGTGCCGACTATGATGTATTCGGGAATATCTTCTTGAGGAACATTGGTACAACCGCCCAGAAGGAGTGCCGGGATAAGAAATAGGAGAAGGAGGGCCTTCCGGGTGATTGTGCAATTAATCATGTGTCCCCTATAGACTATACAAATATAACATATTTTTTACGATATTTGGAGAAAGTTTTGCACATTTATGAAAACATTGACCAAAATATGGGGTATCATCTTCCTGCTCCTGTCTATTGCCGACGTAGTATGCCTCGCCCTTGGCGATGAGGCCACTCCCATGTACATAAAGCCATTCCTGATGCCTTCCCTGGCCGCTGCAGCGCTTTCGCAGCTTCTGCCTGAGAACAAGGGCAGGATGCCGATACTGCTTGCAATCGGCCTGTCTTTCCATACCGCAGGCGACATTCTACTGATGTTCGATGGCTTTACCTGCTTTGCTGCGGGGCTGGGATCCTTCCTCATCGGCCACTTCTTCTACCTGGCCATCCTGCTTTCAGGGATGGGTGGCTTGAAGGGCTGGAAAGAGATTCTCTGCCTGTTGGTGCCCATGGTGCTTGCACCCGTGCTGGTGATGCTCTTCGGAGTTGAATGGCCTTTCAGCGCTGTAGTCACCATCTATGCGTTTACGCTTATGATCGTGGCTGCGTGTGGCGTGCTCTGGGCCCTTCGCGACAAGGCGTTCGCCACCCGCATAATCGTGGGCGGCATAATCTTCATAATCTCGGATTCGCTTATAGCCATCAGCTCGTTCGCTGGCATCGATTTCCCGTTCCGGCACGCGTTGGTGATGCTCACCTATGTGACTGCGGAATGGCTGCTCGTGAGCGGCATGGTGCGTGAGCGCATCAGCAGTACTCATCCCAGGCCTTGATGGCCAGGGCATCCTCTCCCAGTTTGCAGAAAGCCCTGATGTAGGCATCTGCAAGGCGGATATTAGTGATTAGCGGCACGTTGTAGTCTACTGCAGCGCGCCGTATTTCGTATCCGGCGCCGGGGCCTCCTTCGGCGGATTCTTCCGGGATGTTGATGACCAGATCCACCTTGTGCTCCCGGATGAGGTCCAGGGCGGCGGGGGAGACATCCTCGTAGACCTTAAAGCCTTTCTCCGTGAGCATCTTGCAGGCGGGCACCAGAGCTGCTTTGTAAAGTACGTCGCCCACAGAAACCAGCACCGATCCTTTGGGGATGCGGTGGCCTACGGAGAGCATGGACTTGAGCAGGGCTTCGTCGAGGGTTTCGCCTATGCAGGCGACCTCGCCGGTGGATGTCATGTCCACACCCAGCACGGGATCGGCCTTGCCGAGACGCGCGAACGAGAACTGGGAGCTCTTCACGCCCACGTAATCCAGTTCGAAGGGGTCTATGTGGCCGCCCTGTGGATGCTCGCCGAGCATCACCCGAGTGGCCAGCTCTATGAAGTTCAGTTTCAGGATCTTGCTCACGAAGGGGAAGCTCCTGGACGCGCGCAGGTTGCATTCTATCACCTTCAGGCTGTTTTCGCCAGCGAGGAACTGTATGTTGAACGGACCGGAGATCTTCAACTCGGAGGCCAGGGCGGCGGCTATCCGCTTGATGCGGGCGGCGGTCACCCCGTAGGTGGTCTGGGCAGGGAACTGTATGGTGGCGTCGCCGGAATGCACGCCGGCGTACTCTATGTGCTCGGAGATGGCGCAGGCGAGGATCTTTCCGCCATCCGCCACCGCATCGCACTCCAGCTCCTTGTTGCGCTGCATGAACTCGCTGATCACCACCGGATGCTCCTCCGACACCTCCTCGGCCTTCTCGAGATACTCGCGCAGGTGCTTCTTGCTGTAGCATACGTTCATGGCCGCGCCGGAGAGCACGTAGGACGGCCGCACGAGCACGGGGAAGCCCACCTCTTCTACAAACTTCTCCACGTCCGCGTAGCTCCTGAGCTCGCTCCAGCGGGGCTGGTCGATGCCGAGCCTGTCTACGATGGCAGAGAACTTCCCGCGGTCTTCCGCCTGGTCGATATGTTCGGCAGAGGTGCCCAGAAGGGGGATTCCGAGCTTGGAGAGGGGGAGTGCGAGGTTGTTGGGAATCTGACCGCCCACGCTCACTATCACGCCGGCGGGATGCTCCACGTCGCAGATTTCCAGCACGCTCTCGAGGCTCAGTTCATCGAAGTAGAGGCGGTCACAGGAGTCGTAGTCGGTGGAGACGGTCTCGGGGTTGAAGTTGATGATAACCGCCTGCCGGCCGCTCACGCGCACGGTTTTGGCGGCGTTAACCCCGCACCAGTCGAACTCCACGCTGCTGCCTATGCGGTAGGCCCCGGAACCCAGTACTATCACCGCTCCCTGTGCGGGGGAGATATCACTGCAGTCACCGTTGTAGGTGAGGTAGAGGTAGTTTGTAACGGCTGGAAATTCCGCCGCGAGGGTGTCTATCTGCTTGATGCAGGGGCGCATGCCCATGCCGTGCCGCAGAGCCCGCACTTCCGCTTCCTGAGTGTGGAACACGCGGCCTATCTGGATGTCGGAGAATCCCTCCCGCTTGGCCTTCAGCATCAGCTCCGGACTCACGTCCTGCAGCGATTTGCAGGCCTCCAGGGCGCGGTAGGTCTTTTCTATGTTCTCCAGCCGGTCGATGAACCAGCGGTCGATGTTGGTGAGGCGGTGGATGCGCTCCACGTCGTATCCGGATTCGAAGGCGGCGGCTATGGCGAAGATGCGTGTGTCGTCGGGGTTGCGGAGGGCGTAGTCAAGGTCTTCCACCTTATATGGCTTGTTGCAGACGAAGCCGTTTGCCCCCTGCCCGATCATGCGCAGACCCTTCTGTATGGCCTCTTCGAAGCAGCGGCCAATAGCCATCACCTCACCCACGCTCTTCATGCTGGAGCCCAGCTCTCGGGACACCTCCTTGAACTTGGCGAGGTCCCAGCGGGGGATCTTGCACACCACGTAGTCCAGCGCTGGCTCGAAGAAGGCAGGGGTGCTCTGCGTGACCGCATTCTTGAGTTCGGCCAGGGAGTAGCCAAGGGCCAGTTTTGCGGCGATGAACGCGAGGGGATAGCCGGTGGCTTTTGATGCCAGTGCCGACGAGCGGCTGAGGCGGGCGTTCACCTCGATCACGCGGTAGTCCTCGCCGTCGGGGCTGAAGGCGTACTGAACGTTGCATTCGCCCACGATTCCCAGGTGGCGGACTATGTCGATGGATGTTTTGCGAAGGAAGTGGTATTCAGCGTTCGTGAGTGTCTGCGAGGGCGCCACCACTATACTTTCGCCCGTGTGGATGCCCAGGGGGTCGAAATTCTCCATGTTGCAGACGGCGATGCAGTTGTCGAAGCCGTCGCGCACTATCTCGTATTCTATCTCCTTCCAGCCTTTCAGGGACTTCTCGATGAGCACCTGGCCGGAGAAGGTGAAGGCCTTGGCGGTGACGGCGTCGAGTTCGGTCTCGTTGTCGCAGAATCCCGATCCCAGGCCTCCCAGGGCGTATGCCGCGCGCACGATGACGGGGTATGCCAGCTCGGCAGCGGCCTTCCTGGCTTCCTCCTGCGAGGCGGCCGCATGGGAGCGGATGGTGTGCACGCCTATCTCGTCGAGACGGCGGACAAAGAGTTCGCGGTCTTCGGTGTCGATGATGGTCTGCACCGGTGTACCCAGCACGCGGACGCCGTAGCGTTCCAGCACGCCGCTGCGGTAGAGTTCCACACCGCAGTTGAGGGCGGTCTGCCCGCCGAACGACAGGAGTATGCCCTGCGGGCGTTCTTTTTCTATTACCTTCTCCACGAACGAAGGGGTGACGGGGAGGAAGTAAATCTTGTCCGCAACCCCCTCAGAGGTCTGCACGGTGGCGATGTTGGGGTTGATCAGGACTGTCTGCAGCCCTTCTTCGCGCAGTGCCTTCAGGGCCTGCGTGCCGCTATAGTCGAACTCTCCGGCCTCTCCTATCTTGAGGGCGCCGGATCCGAGTATCAGGACTTTCTGGAGTGCGTTGTCTTTCATAGGGCTGAGATGAATTCGTCGAAGAGGAACTCCGTGTCGGTGGGGCCGCTGGAGGCTTCGGGGTGGAACTGTGCGGAGAAGAAGGGTTTGCTCTTGTGGCGGATTCCTTCGGAGGTGCCGTCGTTGAGGTTAACGAAATATGGTTCCCAGTCGGCGCCAAGAGTCTTCGTATCAACCGCGTAGCCGTGGTTCTGGCTGGTGATAAAGCAGCGCTGGGTGCCGCACATGCGCACGGGTTGGTTGTGGCTGCGGTGGCCGTATTTCATCTTGTAGGTGGATGCGCCTGCGGCGATGCTCATTATCTGGTTGCCGAGGCATATGCCGAAGATGGGTCTGGTGCCTTCCATGGCCTTTTTTATGGATTCTATGGCGGGTGTGCATGCGGAGGGGTCGCCGGGGCCGTTGGAGATCATGATGCCGTCGGCGTCGATGGCGTTCACGTCCGTGTCCCACGGTACGCGCAGCACCTCTATGCCCCTTTCCAGCAGGCAGTGGAGTATCTGGTGTTTCACGCCACAGTCCACCAACACCACCCGCTTCGTTCCTTTTCCATAAAGGATACTATCTTTACAGCTTACAATAGCAGCAAGGTTTGCTGGATTATTGGAAATAGGATTGCCATTTATCGCCGCTGCCAACGTTCCGTTGTCGCGGAGAAGCTGGGTGAGATGGCGGGTGTCGACGCCGCAAATGGCGGGAATGTGTTCGTCGCGGAGCCAATGGCCGAGGCTTTTGACGGCGTCGTAGTGGCTGAACTTGCCGCTGTAATCAGAAATGACGAGGCCGCGCACGTGAATCTTTTCTGACTCGAAACCGAGGCACACGCCCCACTCGTCCCGGGTCATCGCCGGAATGCCGTAATTGCCTACTATTGGATAACTTACGCAGAGAATCTGCCCCTCGTAGGAAGGGTCGGTCAGGCTCTCTGGGTAACCAACCATGGCGGTGGAGAAAACCAGCTCGCCGGAGCAGGGACCGTCGTAGCCGAAGCTCAGGCCTTCCATGCGGAGACCGTTCTCCAGTATGAGACTTGCCTTATTCATCCTTCAGGAGATCCGCTATCTGTTCGTTGCAAAGGTTTCCGATGCTGCCGATGTGGGTGTGGCCCAGGTCGGAGGCCTTGAGGCCTTTCGTATCATAATGGAAACCACCCTCGTTTACTTCCAGCCCCACTTTTTTGTATGCATCCCGGAAAGGCATGCCGCTCTTTACCAGGCTGTTGACCTCTTCTACCGTGAACATCTGTTCGTAGAGCGGGTTGTCTAATATATGCTCGTTCACTTCTATGTTCTGGAGCATGTAGTCCGTCATTTGCAGGCACTCGTGCATCATCTCCAGAACGGGGAAGAGTATGTCCTTCAAGATCTGGAAATCCCTGTGGTAGCCGTGGGGGAGGTTGCTGCAGAGGAGGCTGATTTCGTTTTCGCTTGCGAGGATGCGGTTGCAGCGTGCACGTACCAGTTCCCACACGTCCGGATTCTTTTTGTGGGGCATGATGCTGGAGCCGGTGGTGAGGCTGTCGGGGAAGTGGATGAAGCCGAAGTTGGGGCTCATGTACTGGCAGCAGTCGGCGGCGAACTTATTGAGTGTCAATGCGATATTGCCTAAGGCGGATGCCACGCACTTTTCGGTCTTACCGCGTCCGAGCTGGGCGGCGATGCTGTTGTAGACCGGGGTGTCGAAGCCAAGCAGGCTGGTGGTCATCTCCCTGTCCAAGGGGAAAGAATTCCCGTAGCCGGCAGCCGATCCGAGGGGGTTGCGGTTGACAACCTTGCGGGCCGCTGCGAGCAGCGTGATGTCGTCCGCAAGGGCCTCGGCGTAGGCTCCGAACCAGAGTCCGAAGGAAGAAGGCATGGCCAGCTGGCCATGGGTGTAGCCGGGCAGGAGCACTTCTTTGTGCTTATTGCTGAGGGCCTGCAGGATGCCGAAGAGTTCCTTGACCTCGGCGTGCACGGTATCTATCTCGTCCCGAAGGAATAGGCGTATGTCCAGCAGCACCTGGTCGTTGCGGGAACGGCCGGAATGGATCTTTTTGCCCACTTCTCCGAGTTCGCGGGTGAGCAGAAGTTCTATCTGAGAATGGATGTCTTCCACGTCTTCTTCGAGGCGGAATTCGCCTGCCTCAATGCCGGCTGCAATCTTTTCCAGCGCCTCTGTCAGAGTGGTGAGTTCATCTGCGCTCAGCAAGCCTATGCTCTCCAGCATCTTGATATGCGCCAGCGAACCCTGCACGTCGTAACGTGCCAGACGCAGGTCCAGGATGCGGTCGTTCCCAACGGTGAACGATTCTACCATATCGGTTGCGGAAGTGCCTTTATTCCAGAGTGTTGCCATAAAATGTGCGGATTAGTCCTATGTAAATATCGATAGCTTCCTCAATCTCGGAGACGAGAATAAACTCATCGGCCTTGTGAGAACGGGAAGAGTCGCCGGGGCCAAGTTTGATGGCGTCCTGGCGTAGAAGTGTCCAGTTGGAAGTGGCGGGCGAGGAGTAGGTCCCGATGCCCAGGGCCTTCACTGCCTTCAGCAGGGGGGAAGCTTCGGGTGTGGCGGAAGAGTTATGGTCCAGACTGCGGGCAGAGAGTTTACTCTTGCAGATGCCCTGGAGTTCAGACAGTATCTCCTCGCAGCTGTACTGCTCGGTGGGGCGTATATCTACCACAAAACTGCATTTGTCCGGGATTACGTTATGGGCGTTGCCGGATTCTATCTGGGTGACGTTGAGCTTCACTTCGCCCATTGTGGGGGATATGCGGGTGAACTTGTGGCTCCGGAGGACAGAGATGTCGTCCAGAGCCTTCAGAAGGGCATTTTCGCCTTCACCGCTGGCTGCGTGGGCGCTGATGCCTTCGGCGAGGCCATCCAGCACCAGAAGCCCTCTTTCGCTGATGGCAGCCTTCATCCCTGTAGGCTCACCCACTATCACCCAGTCCGGCATGGGAAACTCTTTCCAGGGCCCGAAGGGGCCGTCGGGGCCATATAGCCACCTGTCTCCATCCGGGCCGGAAACCTCTTCCTCCCGGTTAAGCACAAGCATCAGGTTGATGGGCAGATCATCCTCGTAGAATTCCTTGAAAGCCGCAATCATTGCCACCACGCTGCCGCCGTCGTCATTGGAGCCAAGGCCGTAGACTATTTCTGGATCCTCCCCGGAATCGAAGGGGCTGCGGGTATATCCTTCATTGGCAGGCACGGTGTCGATGTGGGCGTCCAGGGCCAGGGTAGGCTTGGAAGGGTTGCTCTTTGCATTGATGGCAACGATATTGCCACGCAGGTTACTGTATTTGATGCCCAGTCCGTCCAGAGCCTTCCCCAGAAAAGCGGCAGCTGCCTCTTCTTTGAAAGAGACCGAGGGAGTGGCTACCAGCACCCGCAGCATGTCGGCGTAACAGCTCATAACTACTTGATTTTCAATTCGTCAGGATGCGCTCCGTAATACATTCTGAGAGGGGTGGAGAGTAGTTTGATGAAGCCCTTGGCTTCCTCTGCGGTCCATCCCTTCTGACTCTCGCCATATTCGCCGAGCTTGGATTTAAGCAGATCGTCGGGGGAGTCAACTCCTACAGTGGAGAAGCCGTAGGGGCGGAGTTCCAGGGTAACTATGCCGTTCACATTGGACTGGCTGCTCTCCAGCATGGCCTCTATATCCCTCATTACGGGTTCCAGATACTGGCTTTCGTGAAGGAACATGCCATACCAGTTGGCCACCTGGTCTTTCCAGTATTGCTGCCACTTGCTCAGGGTGAACTTCTCGAGGAATTTGTGCGCTGCGATTATCAGCATAGGCGCAGCCGCCTCGAATCCTACGCGCCCCTTGATGCCTATAATGGTGTCTCCCACGTGCATGTCGCGGCCTATGCCATAGGCTGAGCCTATCTCCTCTACGGCTTTGATGGCCTGGATTCTGTCTTCGTATGCCTTGCCGTTCACGGAGTGCAGTTCGCCCTTGTAGAAGCCAATGGAGAGAATCTCGCTGCCGGTCTTGGTGACCTGCTTGAGGTAGGCGCTTTCGGGCAGGCCCTGCCTGGAATCGAGTATCTCCCCACCGCAGATTGAGGTGCCCCAGATACCCACGTTGTAGGAGTACTTCAGCTTGGCAAAATCGGCCTTGAAGCCATGTGCGTTCAGGTAATCCACCTCATCTTTGCGGGAGATGTTGCCGTCGCGGGTGAGGGTGATTATTTCCATCTCCGGGCACATCACCAGGAAGGTCATGTCGAAACGGACCTGGTCGTTGCCGGCGCCGGTGGAGCCGTGGGCTATGGCATCTGCACCTATCTGCTTGGCATAACGGGCGATTGCGATGCCCTGGAAGATTCGTTCGGACGATACGGAGATGGGGTAGGTGCCGTTACGGAGCACGTTGCCGTAGACCATGTAACGGAGGCTCTTGTCGTAGTATTCCTTCGTGACGTCCAGGGTGACGTATTCCTTGGCACCGAGCGCATACGCATTCTTCTCATTCTGAGCGAGTTGCTCGGGAGAGAAGCCTCCCGTATCCGCGCAGGCGGCATAAACTTCGTATCCCTTTTCCTTGGCGAGATACATGACCGTGTAGG
Organism: Bacteroidales bacterium; assembly: GCA_017427385.1. Taxonomy (GTDB): domain Bacteria; phylum Bacteroidota; class Bacteroidia; order Bacteroidales; family UBA932; genus Cryptobacteroides. The sequence continues at coordinate 87,674 of JAFRSW010000022.1, read as the reverse complement.
AGGTGTCCAGCCCTCCGCTGTATGCAACAACTACCTTTTTCATTATTCTCCGGGGTGATGTATTTCAAAATGTTCTTTTGGATCGTACAGGAGGCCGGTGCAGAGGCAGAGCCTGTATTCGTTACGTGTGAGGATGTCGAAGTTCCGGCATCCTTCGCAGCCTTTCCAGAACTCGGGGTCGTCCGTCAGTTCGTTGTAGGGAACGGGGCGGAATCCGAACTCGTAGTTCATTTTCATGACTGCCGCGCCCGTGGTCAAGGAGAAAATCTTGGCATCCGGGAAGAGTTTGCGGGAGAGGATGAAAGTCTGCTCCTTGATGCGCTTGGCAAGGCCCAGCCCGCGGAACTTGCGGGCGACGATGAGGCCGGAGTTTGCCACGAAACTCTTGCCTCCCCAGGTTTCTATATAGGAAAAGCCTGCGAATTCGCCATCGGATGTGAGGGCTATCACAGCCTTTCCGGAGAGTATCTTCCCGTAAATGTATTCCGGGGTACGCTTGGCGAGGCCAAGCTTGCTTTCCTTGGCTGATTCTTCTATTTCTTTGCAGATTGCTTCTGCGTAGCTTAGATGGCTGTTGTCAGCCACAAATACCTTGATTTCCATTTATTATCCTGTCTGACTGCGGTTGTCGGGCCGGATACGTAATATCCCTAATGGCAAGACAAACCGAGATTGTCAATTGCAATTATTAAGGCGGAAACTCTGTTGGAATTGTGTATGCGAAGAATTTCCGAAGATATTTGGGAGGGTTCTACGCCTCCTATCCTCGGGCTCGTCTGCTCTTATGAGGGCACACTACTGACATACGGATACAAATAAAAGAAAAGAATTCCTTATTTGCAAACTTTCCTGTGCCAGATGAAGAATAAAGCCAGTGAAATCACGAACGTGCCGACCCCCAGCCAGGGTATCAAGGTCTGGCTCAGCCCAAAACCGGTCTTGTCTACCAATATGAAGGTAAGGCATACCGAGGTCATGAACGTTGCAGGAAGCAGGGCAATAAGGTACCATGCACCTTTCTTCGCTTTTGCTAGGTATACTGTTGCCGTCCAGAGCGCGAATGCGGCCAGGGTCTGATTAGCCCATCCGAAATAGCGCCAGATTATGTTGAATCCGTTGGCATTTGCAACGTTGAACCAAAGCAATGCGCTTGCTGCGATAAAAAGGGGAACCGCTATCACCAGGCGGTTGTGTATGGGTTTCTGGTCGAATTTCAGGAAGTCTGCAACTATCAGGCGGGCACTGCGGAAGGCGGTATCGCCGCTGGTGATAGGGGCTGCCACCACGCCAAGGATTGCCAGCACTCCGCCGAGTACTCCCAGCCAGCTGCGGGAGACTTTGGTGACTACCGTAGGAGCCGCTGCGGTGAGGTCCGAACCTACTTCCGCCGCACCTCCGTCGAAGAAGAAGTATGATGCTACGGCAGCCCAGATGAGCGCCACCATTCCTTCGGTTATCATCGCCCCGTAAAACACCGGACGCCCCAGCTTCTCATTCTTGATGCAGCGGGCCATGAGCGGGCTCTGGGTGGCGTGGAAGCCGCTGATCGCTCCGCAGGCTATGGTTATGAAGAGGCAGGGGAAGATGCTCTGGCCGTTAAGCCCGATCGAAGGCCCCCTGTTCTGCAGGCCGTCCCAGAGTTCGGGGATGGCGGGCCATTTTATAAAGAGACATACCATCAGCGCGGCAGCCATAAAGAGAAGGGCGGCAGCGAACAGGGGATATATCCTTCCGATTATCTTGTCGATAGGGAGGAGGGTGGCGATGATGTAGTAAACGAAAACCACTGCTACCCAGAGCATTATGGCGCTGCGGGAACCGTCGCCGGCCATATCTCCCAGAATCAGGGCAGGGCTGTAGACGAACACGGTTCCCACCAGGAGCAGAAGCAGCAGGGAGAACACCAGCATCACCTTCTTGGTGGCGCTTCCAAGGTAACTGCCCACGAGTTCCGGCAGGCCTGCGCCGCCGTGGCGGACGGAAAGCATCCCCGTGAGGTAATCATGCACCGCTCCCGCAAAAATGCACCCCAGCACTATCCATAAATAGGAGGCAGGACCGAACTTCGCGCCCATGATGGCTCCGAAGATAGGCCCCGTCCCTGCTATATTCAGAAACTGTATCATAAACACCTTCCAGGTGGGCATGGGGATGAAATCCACCCCGTCCGCTTTTTCGATAGCGGGAGTCGGACGCTTGGGATCCGACCCGAAGACTTTGTCTACAAATGCTCCGTAGAGCACGTAACCCACTATGAGGGCGATGATGCAAAGCAGAAAAGAAAGCATACTTGAAGTATTTCCGTTTCTGCAAATTTAGGAAATTATTTCATTGCATCTGCAAGCAGCTTGTCCAGATCATCCCTGTTCATCTTGCCATCTACGCAGATAAAGTTGATTTCGTTCCCGTCAAGGGAGAGCATCACAAAGCTGTTGACGACTTTTTCCGTGCCGACAGTATACATTCTGACGGTCTCTCCGTTATCCTTGGCTTCCATCAACAGTTCATACTCTCCTCCGTTGATAAACTTTTCGGCATCTGCCTTGATCTGGGAGTTGATCTTCGGGTTTTCGCTGCTGATGATGTACAGGCCGCTAAGGGACTGGATTATGGGAGCAAGGTTCACCTCGCTTCCTTCCACATTCAGGTCAGGAATCTTGCCTATCATCCGGAACATAGCCGAAGAGATGTAGACGGCGCTCACGTTTTCGGCATCTGAATACTTCTGGTAAATGCTTTTTCCGCTTTGGGCGAAAGCAGATATGCTTGCGAGCAACAGGGTTGCAATTATGATTATCCGTTTCATTTCGTGTTGATTTTATTGATTATTTCTGCAGGCCTTCCGGCGGCGTCCCTTGCTTCTTCGGCCAGGGATATGCCGGCGGCCATTTTGTTGGAAATGGTGTTGAAGGTTTCCTCCACCTTTGCATAAGCAAGATAGGGATCGGTGTAGGTGTCCTGCAGGGCTGAGCCTTTGTGCGGGATTGCTACTATGGCTGCCACGGCTGCCGCGGCTGCCACTGCGATGTAGGGGAGAGGGCTGCGTTTGCGAGCGGATTCCTCAATAATGGTTTCCGCTGCCAGAGTTGCCTTGATGCGGTCTTTAAGGCCGTCGGGGACGCGTATTGTCTCTTTAAGGGCTGCTGCTTCCAGCTCTTCCGCTTCCATTCTTTCTATATCTTCTATCTTTTTCATACAATTGTTTTTAGTTTTGCCCGTGCTCTTGATAGCAGCACACGGCAGGTGAGGTAATCGCATCCGGCGAGTCTGGCTGTTTCTTCGTAGGAAAGGCCGTCTACCGTACGCAGGATAAGAATCTTCCGTTGCCTCTCGGGGAGGGCCTTCACCGCCTCCAGCACCTTGTCGAGCCGTTCGCGGGCGTCTATCCTTTCATCGGGGCTGTACTGGGTGTCAGCTGAGTCGTACTGGGCGCCGGCCTCTTTAGAGGCTCTTCTGATGCGGTCTATGCATTGGTTCTTCAGGAGCCGGATGGCATAGGCTTTCGGGTTCTGGATGCCGTCCAGGGCATCACGCATCTTCCAGAGCTTGAGATAGAGTTCCTGCACCGCATCTTCCGCTTCGGCCTCGGATTCCAGGATGTAGTATGCAATCCTGTAGAGGCTTTCCGCCAGGGTCAGGTAATCGCTATGGAAGCGCTGCTCAGTCATTTTCCGCAATCTTTGCGATGGTGTCCATGGAGAAGTTGCCGAAGAGGCAGATTAGTGCGCAGCTGGACGGGGTGTAGATGATGCAGTCCCGGATGAGATTGCTCTTTTCGTCGAGGTAGCCGTAGATGGTCACCCGGTCGCCGTCGCCGCTGGCTTCCACCAGCACTTCGCAGCCCGAAAGGATTCTGCTCAACTTCCTGGTAATTTGCGATTTCTGCTGGTCCGGGCAGTCTTCATACTCGAAAATCGAGAGTTTCTTCAGGCCGCGGACCATCTGCAGTGCATCTCTGGTATCTTTGTCGCCCGGGTCACTGATGCGGATAATGCCCCGGAGTGCCCCCAGCGCGATACGGCCAAGGTTGACAACCTCCACGCCGTCGCTGGAACTGTATTCAGAAATAAGCGAATTGATCTTCGCCTTTGGAATGGACTTTCCTCCTTCCGCCGCCACCGCCGAAAAGGGGAGCGCGATGACAATGATGATAAGTAAAAACCGTCTCATAAAACACATTTTTGACATAAAGACGCCCCCGCGCAAAAATTGTTAACGAAAAAGTATTACAATTTTGAGTAATGGCAGAGGAGAAGTTTGCCGTCGGCGTCCCGCAGGTGCATGCCGTTGCCCTTGCAGTATTTCCAGACCTTGCAGGAGGCGCACTGGTCTTTATGCATCCAAGAGCGGTCCCGGAAGGGCTGGAAGCGTGTGTTCCAGACTTCCATGAAGTCATCTTGGTAGATGTTTCCCTGATGATAATCGGCCCTGATACTGGGGCAGGCGGAGATACTGCCGTCGGCAAGGACGGATCCCACTGTGATGCCGGCAGAGCAGATGTAGAAATGGCTGCGTACATCGCCCTCGTAATTGCCCAGGAACCCTTCGCAGCCGTATTCGGCCATAATCCGGCCCTCCTTACGGGTGGCCTTGATGAAATCCATCAAGCCTTTGAATTCTTCGTTGGATAATTGCAGTTCGGGATCTTCGGCGGCCCTGCCGACGGGAAAAACCGTGAACAGTCGCCAATTCTTCAGGCCCAGCCCTATCAGAAATTCCTTGATATCAGACAGTTGCGAGTAGCTCCTCTTATTCACGCAGGTGACCACGTCGAAGGCGATCTCTCCGGAGTCGATAACCACTTTGATGGCTGCCGCGGCACGCTCGAAAGACCCCTTGCGCCCGCGCATCCAGTCGTGGGTTTCGCCTATGCCGTCAAGGCTGATGGTCATTGCCCGCAGACCGCTCTGCAGCAGCCTCTGATAGCGTTGCGGAGTAAGTGCGAGGCCATTTGTGACCATCCCCCAGGGAAATTCCTTCTCGTAGATCATCCGCCCGCATTCCTCCAGGTCCGGGCGGCAGAGAGGCTCTCCGCCGGTGATATTGATCATCACCTTATGCGGGTCGGTGGCAGCTGCGACTGAATCCAGAACCCGGCCGAAATCCTCCTTCGGAATATCCTTTATGGCGGAAATCTGCTTGCAATCGCTTCCGCAATGGCGGCAGGACAGATTGCAGCGCAGGGTGCATTCCCAGAACAACTGTTTTAGGGGATGCTCCCGAACGAGGTTCTGCTTGACCTTTTCGGTAATATCCAGGGCAATTCTGCGGCGTAGCGACAAGCCTGAAGACATCAGTCTTGTTTTTTAGGAGACAAAGTGGTGTTAGCGGTGACGAGGAAGTCTCCATCGTACCAATTGCCATCGCCTTTCTTCATTTGTTCGACTGTGAATTCTTTGTCGGTCAGCGTCTTAGACTCAAACTCTCCGCCATTCTCGGGGCCATCTATATCATCAAAGACAATAGTGGAACCTTTCATCTGGTTTGGCCATGTATGTTTGAGCCTTTCTTTGCTAAATTTGCCGTCGGCATCGGTATACAGAGTGTCCCTATTCCAAGCCAGCACTTCCTGTGATGTGTGATCAACATATGGCTTGACAATCACCCGAATACCTTTGACCGGCTTGCCCTCTGTGGATTTGACTTCGCCAACGAGTTTGAACTCGGAATAGGGTTGGCCATATTCTTCAGTGGTTTCAAAAATGCGGTCGCATCCCGAAAAACCCAGGATGGTCATAAGGAAGCCATAGAGCAGTTTCGTCCAATTGTTAATTCTTTGTTTCATACCCTATAAATCCGTGTTACGTCGAATCTTGCGTAAAAGTAGTGAAAAAACTGTGATTATACAATTTCCGAAAGCTCTCCGGTTGTTGAATCGATGATGAATCCACGAACCGTAACGCTCTGTGGCACAAGGGGATGATTTATAATGGCGGCCACAGTCCTTCGTACGGAAGCTTCGGTATTGTGGAAACCTTCCAGCCAGTCAGCGACGCCTTTCTTCTCCCATTCCGACAGTATTTCTTCCGAGATGCCCTTTTCGAGCATGTGAGGCCTGAACTCCCTGTAACTCATGTGACATGCCCCGCATGTGGAATGATGGATTACCATTACCTCGTTTACGCCTAGTTCATAAATGGCTACCAGAAGAGACCTTATGGCAGAATCTGTTTCGGAAAGAATAAGCCCCCCTGCATTCTTGATAATCTTCGCATCTCCATTCTTAAGCCCCAGTGCCTTGGGCAGCAGCTCCGTCAGGCGGGTGTCCATGCAGGTGAGGATTGCAAGTTTCTTGGCGGGGTACTTATCCGTAACGTACGGCTCATAGGCCTTTTCCGCAACGAACTGTTTGTTGATCTGTAGTATTGAATCTATCATGATGGTCAAAGTTACTCTTTTTTTGATTATTTCGTACTTGGCCTGGTGCAGAAACGGCCTCTAGCGCCCCAGGTACCCCGTCTCAAAGCCCGACTCGTAAAGGAAACCCGGCAAAAGCTCGACGGGTAGGCCCCAAAATGCCCGACCCGTAGAGGAAACCTGGCAAAAGCTCGACGGGTAGGCCTCCTGGAAGCCTGACCTGGTGCGGAAACGGGCTCCCCAAAGCGGCATTCCCAAATATTTTGTATATTTGAAAGTTAAACGTGTGCTATGGGTAAACTGTACGACGAACTCACCAAAGACTACCGCTTCAAGGAAGGGCTCAAGACCTGCATCAACTGCGGCACCTGCACAGCCATCTGCCCTGCGGCGGAGTTCTATAAATATGATCCGCGAAAAATCGTGGATACTGTCCAGCGTAAGGACGAAGAAGGAATACTGGAACTCCTCAAAAGCGAGACCATATGGTATTGCGGAGAATGCATGTCCTGCGTCACTCGCTGCCCCCGCAAGAACGGGGCAGGCTTGGTTGTGATGGCACTTCGCAACCTCTCCACCAAACTTGGTTATTTCACCGAATCGGAGAAGGGACGCCAGCTTTATCCTCTCACCAAAGTGCTGACAACCAATGTGTTGAAGCTGGGATACTGCGTACATCCTTCCACCTATAAATATGAAGACCACCCTGAATCAGGGCCGGTTTTCGAGTGGGTGCTGAACAATCAGCAGGATGTTTATGACCGCCTGGGTGCAAATCTCGGCCGCCAGGGTGAGGGCGCGTTGAGGGCAATCCCTCAGGAAGATCTGGACGAACTCCAGGCCATCTTCGACGAGACCGGCGCCACCGAGCGCATCAATCTTGTGGAGGAGTGCTCCCGCAAAAAGGCGGAAGAGATGGGGATGACGATGGAAGAATATACCAAATACACCTTCGAGCATTGCTCCAGGGGGCATTTCAATAACGAGGAGGGCGCGCTATGATCTATCAGGGAAAGCAGAAGATATGGTCTGATTACCAGAAGGAGATTCCGGACAACCACTGGTTCTATGTGCGCAGTTGCATAAGACAGAGTTTCTTCCCGGCTTCGGAGCATTACTTCCTGAAGATATGCAGGGACATGCTAGGGCGGGATATCTATGAAACAAAGCATCATACCACCTGCGGGGGCATAGCCTATCACGCGGACACCATCCCTCAGGAGACAGCGATGACCATAGTCGCCCGCCAGTTCGCGCTGATGACGGAGGCCGGCTACAAGAATCTGGTCACGAGTTGCATCACATCCTTTGGCAACTATACCGAGATCCTCGAGACCTGGCGAGAATTCCCGGAACTCGAGGCCCGCATACGCGAAAAGCTCTGGAAGGCCTGCCGCAGGGAGTTCGAAAAGCCGGAATATGTCGCACATGCGAGCGACCTGGTCTACAAGTTCCGCGAGGAGATAGCGGAACGCGCTAAATATCAGCTGGTTAACAAAGAAACCGGCGAGCCGCTGAGGATAGTTGAGCATATAGGCTGCCACTATTCCAAGATGTTCCCCCACAAGGGAGTGGGCGGTGCCGAATACCCCTGCGTGCTGAGCGGAATGGCTGAGGCCTGGGGAGGGAAGGTGATAGATTATCCCGAACGCCGGCACTGCTGCGGCTTCGGTTTCCGTCAGTATCTGGTGAAGGCCAACCGCGGGTACTCCGTGTCGAACACCCACAAGAAATTCGAATCGATGGAACCCTACCATCCGGACGCAATAATCACCAACTGCCCCGGATGCCCCTTCTTCCTGGACCGCTGGCAGTATGTGATTTCCGAACAGACCGGAAAGACCTATGGCGAGAACGGAAACGGTATTCCCGTGTTCACATATGAAGAACTGGCCGGCCTGGTGTTAGGCGTGGATCCATGGGACCTCGGCCTGCAGATTCATCAGGTAGGCCCTGAACCTCTTCTGGATAAGATGGGAGTGCCTTACGACCCTTCGAAGAAGTATCTCGGCCTGAACGAAAAAGAACTCAAGAAACCCGGACTGCCTTCGGTCCTCAAATGTTGCTGATATGAACAATAATCCTGTCTTGATAGTCGGAGGCGGCATTGCCGGAATGGAGGCCGCAAAGCAGCTGAAGGCCCTCGGCCTGACGCCTGTTATCGTGGAGAAGAGCAGCGCTCTCGGAGGGCATGTGGCCCAGTGGAACTGCCTGTTCCCGGATCTGACCCCTGCCCGCAAGGTGCTATCATCCTACGAAAATGACCTTAAGGACGTGGAAGTTCTTCTGGAAACCGAAATAGCATCCATCAACCGCCTGCAGAAAGGTTATTCCGTAGTGCTGAGCAACGGTCGCGCAATGCCATGCAAGGCCGTTATCTTCGCCACCGGCTTCAAACTCTTTGAGGCTGAGAAGAAAGAGGAATATGGCTACGGGGTCTACGACCGGGTGATTACCAACAGGGATCTGGAAGCCTGGTTCAACACCGGCAGTGATGAGCGCGTCCCTGAGAAACCATCCGCCATAGGATTCGTGCATTGCGTGGGCTCCCGCGATGTCAAAGCCGGCAATACCCAGTGCTCCAAGGTATGCTGCATAACCGCCATCAAACAGGCCATTGAGCTTAAGGAGAAGTTCCCGAATGCAGAAATCTACTGCTTCTACATGGACCTCCGCCTTTTCGGTAAGAAATACGAAGATTTCTACATCAATGCCCAGCGCGACTACGGCATCCACTTCATCCGCGGCCGCGTGTCCGAGGTGTCCGAGACCATAGACGGCCAGGTGCTGGTGAAGGCGGAGGATACCCTCGTGGGCAAGCCGGTGAAGGTCAGGCTGGACCTGCTGGTGCTGATGGCGGGGATAGTGTGCAACCGTGAGAACCAGGCTCTGCTCAAGGCGGTACAACTGCCGGTGGACGACGACGGATTCTTCCGCAGCCGGGACAATATCGCTTCCATCACCAAGTCCGACCGGGACGGAATCTTCTTCGCTGGCACATGCACAGGCCCCAAAACCATACCTGAGACGATAGCAGAGGCCCGCAGCGCAGCCCTGAACGTGTATAATTATCTTAAAGGCGGAAAGTGATGGATTTCGGATTCGGACTCAATCCCAGTTCCGCGATCGAACTCGACAAGCTCGATCAGTCGCTCTACGCCAAATTGTGCCGCATAGAGCCAACGGCATCTACATGCATGGCCTGTGGTAGTTGCAGCGCCACCTGCACCGCATCCGGCTATTCCGGAATGAGCGTACGTAAGCTTCTGCTGGACCTTCAGCGAGGCCGTAACCGTGAGGTGGAGCAGATGCTCTCGCATTGCATGCTCTGCGGCAAATGCACCATGGTATGCCCCCGCGGCATCAATACCCGCAGGGTGATCCTTACCGTTAGCAGGCTATACGAAAACGTGGAGGGCAGCCTATGACCGAGAGATTCGCAACCGGTTTCCATCCTTTCGTACTCCCGTTCCTTTTCGGGATGATATTTGTGCTTGGCTACTGCCTGTACGGGGCCATCCGTATCCTGGTTCAGCTGACCAGGGAAGACAGGCGCAAGTTCCTGATCTCGCTGGTTACTCCGGCTACTGCCTGGAAGAATGTGAAGGATATCTTCCTTAACTGCCTCCTGCACGTCAAGCTCTGGAAACGAAACCGCATGCTGGGCTACATGCACTCCAGCATCGCCTTCGGCTGGTTCATGCTGATAGTGCTGGGACATCTGGAGGTTATGCTCTTCCTGCCTCACCGCATCCGCCTCTTCTATTATCCCATTTTCTTTAATTTCTTTGTGGCGGAAGGGGAGAGTACGATTCAGGGCTCGGTGCTTTTCTTCTTGATGGACTTCTTCCTGCTGGTGGTGCTGAGCGGTATCGTACTGGCAATAATCAAGCGCGTGCGCTCCCTGTGGTTTGGCATGCGCCGCACCACCCGCCTGAGTCTGCTGGATTCGGTAGGACTGTATTCCCTGTGGGCGATCTTCCCGCTCCGCCTTCTGAGTGAGACTTTCACCGCCCATATTAGCGGCGGAAGTTTTATGACAGTTCCCATGAACTGGGTTTTCCGCCAGTTTTTCGGCAATGATTTGAATTATATGCCCACATGGTGGGCCTACTCCATCGCGCTTTGCGTGTTCATGTGCGTGCTGCCTTTTACGCGTTATATGCATATTCCGGCGGAGATGCTGCTGATCCCGCTGCGTAACGCCGGCCTGCACGTGCTGCATCCGCGCAAGGGCTATGCCCGCGTGCAGTTCTACTCCTGCCCGGGTTGCGGCGTATGCATAGACGCCTGCCCGATGAGCGTAAAGAAGGAGAACCTGAAGGACTGTACGGTGTACCTGAACCGCCAGCTGCGGCGCGGGAACGAAAAGCGCATCGAGGAGATTAGCGACAAGTGCCTGATGTGCGGAAAGTGCACCACAGTGTGCCAGGTGGAGGTGGACGGGCCGCAGATGCGTCTGGCGCAACGTTCCATGCGAAAATACGGCATCAACCCCCACTATTCCAAGATTTCGCCCGAAGCGGTGCTGGATAAGCTGGGCTCCGCTCACGTGCTCTACTTCGCCGGCTGCATGACCCATCTCACACCAGCCATACGCAAGGCCACCACCTCGGTATTGGACAAGGCAGGAGTTTCGTGGACGATGATGGATGCGGAAGGAGGTCTCTGCTGCGGCAGGCCGATGCTTCTCGCCGGCAGGCGGGAGCAGGCCCGCGAAATGATTCGCAAGAACACCGAGATTATCATGGGCTCCGGGTGCGACGTGCTCCTGCTGAGCTGCCCGATATGCTACCGTATCTTCAAAGAGAATTACAAACTGCCCGGAAAGTACGTCGTTCACCACAGCGTATTCTTCGACGAACTGATTCATTCCCAGCGGCTTAAGGTTCAGAAAGACGATACGCTGAAGCTGGTCTACCACGATCCTTGCGAACTGGGCCGCGGCTGCGGCATCTACAATCCTCCGCGCTCGGCGCTGTCTTCCGTTGGCAATCTGGTGGAGGCTGCGCAGAACCGTGAGGCGAGCATCTGCTGCGGCGGATCGCTCGGCAGCCTGTCGATGAACTACGAGAAGCGGAAGGATATCACTCTGAATTCTTTGCGTAACCTCACCGTGGAGGATCCGGATGCCATCGTGACCGCCTGCCCGCTGTGCCAGGCCACTTATAGCGCGTATTCCGACCGGCCGGTGCTGGATATCTCCCAGGCGATAGCCGACGCTGCCAAATAGCGTTTCGGCTATCTGCCTGATTTACAGGGTGTTATTGTAAGGCCTCTGGTGCAAATGTGCCAGAGGAAAGTATGGAAAAGACTGATAATCAACAAGATAGGTGAAACGGCTGATAATAATAGGATTACTACTGCTGGCGGCGGGATGCCGTCAGGCGGGGGACCGTTTCGACCTGAAGGAATTCAGGCATCCGGCCGCCACATACCGATCCATGACCTTTTGGTCGCTGAATGATAGCTTGAAGGCAGATGAGATGCGTCGTCAGCTGGCCCTCTTCAAGGAGGGTGGATTCGGCGGAGCCTTCTTCCACAGTCGCCCCGGCCTGCTCACGCCTTATCTGTCGGACGAGTGGTTCGAGATGATGAAGGTGGGGGTGGACGAGTGCCGGAAGCTGGGACTCGAGGCCTGGTTCTACGACGAAGACAAGTGGCCGAGCGGATTCGCAGGGGGGATAGTGCCCAAGCAGGATGAAGCCTTCCGTGCCAGGACGCTGGTGCGGGTGCCAGCCGGCACGCCGGTGGAGGCTCCCGACGAAATCCTTCTGGACGATGGCAAATATCTCTATATCAGTCATGTAGACCCCATGGGCCAGCCCTGGTTCAACGGCACCAGCTGGGTGGATCTGATGAATCCCGAGATGGTGAAGGCCTTCCTGGACTGCACCTATCAGCCCTATGTAGACCGCTTTGCCGGAAAGAAGTGGGTGATGGGCATCTTCTCCGACGAACCCCAGGTATCTCCCCGGACGGACCTTGCCGCTGGGGATGCCTTCGTGCCGTATTCACCGTGGATGGAGGAGGCCTTCGAGAAGCGCTGGGGCTATCCGTTGCGTCCGCATCTGGCATCGCTGGTGGAGGAAACGGGGGACTGGAGACGCTTCCGCCTGCATTATTACCGCACCGTGGGCGAATGTATGGAGAACGCGTTCAGCCGGCAGATAGGCGAGTATTGCGCCGCGAACGGCCTGCAGTGGACGGGGCACTACAACGGCGAGGAGATGCCTGTGGCGAACATGTTCAACCAGGGAGACCTGATGACCCAGTACCGCCACATGCAGGTGCCTGGAATCGACGCTTTGGGCCTGAGATACAAGACTTTGCACAATGCCAAGGTGATGACCTCCGTGGCCAACCAATACGGCAAGAAACGCCGCGTGGTGGAGATCTTCGGCATATCCGGCCACAATCTTTCTCTGGAAGACAGGATGTGGCTGACCGCGTGGCACACCAATAACGGGCTCAACATGTTCTGTCCGCATCTTTCGCATTATACCATAAAAGGCATACGCAAATACGATTATCCTCCGACCTTCAATTATCAGGAGCCGTACTGGCCCTACAACCATCTGTATGAGGATTTTGCGGCCCGCTTGGCGTACTTTGCGACGGCCGGTTCCACGGTGGGTGAGGTGTGTGTGCTGTCCACGCTCGAGTCGGATTATCTTGAGAGGGATGCCCGCAGGGACTATCCCGAGCCGGGAACGGAACGGGACGTGCTTCTGGAAAGCACCCTCCAGCGCCTGAACAACCTGCATTACAACAACGACATAGGCGACGAGCAGATACTCTCCGAAGTTGGCTCCGTGGCCGGCGGTCGTCTGAAGGTAGGGGAGATGAGCTACCATACGGTGGTTCTGCCTAATCTCCTGACCATCCGTCCTTCCACTGTAGCGCTGCTGGAAGAGTTCGCTGCCGGAGGGGGTAACGTGCTGATACTTGGAGACTTCCCGCAGTTTGTGGATGGTGCTCCCGATGCCCTGGCGGAACTTCGCGCATGCAGCACGCAGCTGACTTTGGACACCCTTGGCGAATGGCTATCCGCCTATGCTCCTCAGGCCTTCAAGCTGGAAGGGGAGGATGCCGGGAAGATTTGGACTCATCTCCGCAAGGTGCAGGGAGGATATACGCTGCAACTCTCGCACAATTCCCGCCACGGAAGCGCACGGGTGAAGGTGGCGGTGGATGGCCGGTATAAGGCCCTGCTGAATCCCCTGAATGGAGAGGTGTTGGAGGTTGGGGATGAGCTGGAGTTCGCGCCGGCGCAGACCTGGGTGCTGGCGTTCGGCGATAAACCCGTATGCAGGCACTTTGACGGCAAATATTCGCTGCCGACTGAGCAGAAGCCGGTGCAGACACTCGATGGCCCCTGGACCTGCCGGAAGACGGATCCCAACGCACTGCCTCTGGACTTCGCTGCCTGGTCAACCGACGGCGGCAGCAGTTGGCATGACCCCGAGCCCGTGCTGGCGATTTACGAACGTTTCCAGAGCCGGGCCGAGGTGTACGACGGCCCCATGCTGCTGCGCTACTCCTTCGAGGTCCGCGCCCTGCCGGGGAGTTGCTCGCTGGTGGTGGAACAGCCTTGGATGTACAAGTGCATCTCGCTGAACGGCAATGATTTGCAGTTTGGGGATGATTGGTATACAGACCGCTATTTCCGCACTGCGGATGTGACTTCGCTCCTTCGTGAAGGCAGCAACGAAGTGCTGCTTTCGCTGGATTTCGTGAACCCCGTGCCGGACTCCTATGATCCTATCGCAAGATATGGGACTGAGATAGAGAACATATTCCTGATTGGCGATTTCGCTGTCTCCGGAAAACTCGCAAAAGAGCAGCCGACGGAAACCTGGCGCAACCGCCTGAAGATACTGAATCCCAAGCCCATGCCCGCCCGCTTCGAGCACGGCTCTTTCAGCATAAGTCCCGAATCTGAAACCACCGCTGCCAACCTTACTGTGGCCGGTTATCCATTCTATTCCGGCAGCTTCGTCTGCAGCACCACCTTCAATCTTGAATCTATAGAAGAAAGCCTGCGCTACATGCTATCTTTCCCCAAGGTAGAAGCCATCACCGTGAGTGTGAAAGTGAACGGAAAAGAGCTCCCGACCGTGTTCTGCAGCCCCTGGGAGGCAGATATCACAACCGCCATCCGGCGCGGTGATAACACTGTGGAACTAACCCTTACGGGGAGCCTTCGCAACCTCCTGGGGCCGTCCCACTGCGTAGGCGGCGAGTTTAACGTGCTGGGCCCCGCCACCTTCAGCGGCCGCCACTCCTGGCCCAATCTCGAGCCCGGCGACGATGACTGGTACGAAAAAAGAAAGACGGGCTCAACCCGTCTTTGGAGAGATGACTATTTCTGCGTCCCTTTCGGCCTGATGGAATACCCTAATCTGGATACTCGGTCATAATCTTTTCCTGAAGGTCTTCTGGCAGTACCTTGATAAGCGATTTTAGGTAATTCTTTGGGAAGTCCTTGAGTTTGAGGAGGATAAGTCCGTCAAGAGAATTCTGGAAGTCGGGATCCACGTTGAAGCAAATCAGCTTTGCTTTATAGCTGAAATATTTCTTCACAAGCACCGGAATCCGGTACTTGCCATCGGAAATGGCCAGAATCAGCTTGTCAAGATCATCGAGGCTCTCTACCTTGCTGCACAGTTGCTCGGGATTTACCGCAAGGAAATCGGAATTGAACCTATGCACCGGGGACGCTAGCTTGCTTACCTCGGGATCTGTGAAGTTCTTTTCTATGTACCAGACTATCAGGCTCTTGTAGAAATCCGGGATGCTGTTGCTTATGCTCACGGGGCCAAGGAAAAATCTTGCTTCCGGGAAGAAGACGGTGGAGGCGCTCACGCCGGTGAGCAGGAGCTTGAGGCTGAGGACCTCTCTCTGGTATTTCTGCTGGATGAAAGTACGGCCCAGTTCCAGGCACTTGGCAAAGGTCTCCTCGTTGCCCGGAGCATAGTCGAACAGAGTGGAGGTGTAGAGCCCGGCCATGCCATGCTTGGCGACCACCTCGGAGCCCGCTCCGATGCGGTATGCTCCTACAATCTCCCCGTTAGGGATGTTCCAAAGGATGAGGTGGTGGAAGTTGGGGTCGAATCTGTCGGTATCTATGGCCTTGCCAGTGCCTTCTCCGACGGCGCGGAAGGTCTCTTCGCGGAGACGGGCAAGTTCCCACATTGCGTGAGGTATGCCATCGACCGTGGTAAGATACATGCGGTAGTCCCCGACCTCGAACATGATGCGGTCGGATATGGCGGCCATCTCCTGGCGGATAACCTCGGGATCTACAGGCTCTGCCAGAGGCTCTGTAATGTCCTGTGCTGCAATCTCTTTCTGGGGCAGGCACTCGGCCTGAAGGGCGTATGTGCGATTGCGCAGGTACTTGCCAAGTTCGGGCACGCTGTACTTGCTCATCTCTTCGGGGGTGATGGCCTGGCCGATGCGAACTTTCACGTGGGTGCCCTTCTTGTTGAGCATCTCGTGTATCAGGCGTACGGTGCGGAGGCGGGGATGTATCTTGCCGAGGAAGTGGAAGAACTTGGAGTTGGTGCCTTCGAAGTATATGGGAATTACCGGGAATCCGGAATTCTTTATTAGCTTGATGATGTTTTCCGCCCAGGGTTTGTCTTCCACGACCTTCTTCTTGCCCACCGCAGTGCGCTTCGCGCCCTTCTGGTAGGTGCCCACCTCGCCGGCGGGGAAGAAGCCTAGGGCGCCACCGTCGTGGATGTGCTGGAGGGCCATCCTGATGCCGTGGACACTTTTTACGCTTGCCTTGCTTCCGCTCAGGTTGTCAACCGGCATGAAACTGCTCTTGAGGCTGGGAATCAATGCGAGCACAAAGGTGGTGAGAATGCGGTAATCCTTTCTCTTTCCGCCTATTACCGAACTGAGGATGAGACCGTCTATGCTGCCGAAATGATGGTTGGATACGGTGATGAAGCCTCCCTCTTCGGGGATGCGGGCAAGTTGTTCGGGGAGAATCTCGTAGGTGACGCCAACCTCTTTAAGCACAGCTTCGGAAAACTCCGGACCATCATGCTCCATGAGTTTCTCGTGCATTGCATTGATTTTATGTAGTTCGAGGAGGCGATGTATGCGACGTGTCACAAAACGTCCGAATGCTCCTTTGAGCCCCAGGGCGTTCTGCAGGTCGGCTTCAGATACTACGTACTTTTGTTTTTCCATATAGGATATGGTAAACAATGTGGGACCTAGCAGATTCGAACTGCTGACCTCTTGCGTGTGAAGCAAGCGCTCTAAACCGACTGAGCTAAGGTCCCGAATCGGAGTGCAAATATACTATTATTTTTTGGAACAACAAGTATTTGATTCCGGCATTATGATAATTCGCTTATCTTTGCAGATATGAATAAAGCCACATCCATCTTCCTGCTCTTCAGCGTCCTATTGCTTGCGTCTTCTTGCAGTGTTTCGCCAAGTCAAAAAGTATCATCACTTCTCGAACAGGGAATCATTTCCGGAGCTGACAGTTGGCTTGATACCGAGCCTGTGACAGTTACCGCTTTCGTTGCCGAGCGCAGCGCCGGAGGCATGCATGATTTCTATTCAGAAGGGGATTACTGGTGGCCGGATCCCGAGAATCCCGACGGGCCTTACATCAGGCGCGACGGCGAAAGCAATCCGGACAATTTCTCCGCACACAGGAAGGCGATGATAGATTTCAGCATGGCCGTGGGCTCACTCACGTCCGCTTATCTGCTTACGGGAGATGCCAGATATGCCGCTGCCGTGGAGAAACATGTACGTGCGTGGTTTATCGACGAAGACACAAAAATGAACCCAAGCCTCCGGTACGCCCAGGCAATAAAAGGGCGTGCAACCGGGAGGGGCATAGGCATAATCGATACTATTCATCTGATAGAAGTGGCGCAGGCGCTGATCCGCCTCAGGGATGCCGGGGCGATAAGTTCGGAGTGCATCGAAGGAGCGCAGAACTGGTTCTCGGAGTATCTCCACTGGCTGACTACCCACCAGTATGGCATAGACGAGATGAACGCCAGGAACAATCATGGCACCTGCTGGGCCCTTCAGGCGGCCGCTTTTGCCCGTTTTACGGGAAACAAGGAGATTACCGGGCTTTGCCGGCAGCGCTTCAAGGATGTTTTCATTCCCACCCAGATGGCGGAGGACGGAAGTTTCCCGCAGGAACTGGCCCGCACCAAGCCATACGGCTATTCGCTCTTCAACCTGGATGCAATGGCAGTCCTCTGCCATATCCTGTCGCAAGATGGAGAAGACTTGTGGAATGACATGCAGAAAGCAGTAGAGTTCATGCTCCCATATGTCCAGGATAAAACCAAGTGGCCATATGGAGAAGATGTCATGTACTGGGATGAATGGCCTGTGGCTCAGCCCGCTTTCCTGTTCGCATGGCTGCGCTTCGGCGAAGAGTCCTATTACCGTGCATGGAAAAACTACGAGCACTTCCCGACAAACGCGGAAGTGCTCCGTAATCTCCCTGTAAGGAATCCTCTGATATGGCTTTAGAGCTTAATAGAGCCTGTCCTCATCTATATTGAATGAACCCGCCAGGCGGATGTCGGTGGAACTGGCGCCAACGAGCACTTCGAATTCGCCGGCTTCGGTCCGCCATTTCATTTCTTTATCCAGGATGCTGAGATCTTTGCCCTGGAGGGTAAAGTGAAGGCGTTTCTTCTCTCCGGGCTTGAGAGGAACCCTTTCGAAACCGCGCAGCACGGAGTCGTAGGTTACCACGGAACTGTATTTGTCCCGGATGTAGAGCTGCACCACCTCGGTGCCCTCGTACTCGCCGGTATTCGCCAGGTCGAAATAAACGTCTATCCGGCTGTCATCTTTCTTGCTGATTTCCAGATTGGAGTAGCTGTAATCCGTATAGCTGAGTCCGTATCCGAAAGGGTATAGGGGACCTACGACACGGGTGACTCCCCAGCCGTTCGGATCTCCTATCCTTCCCTGGCCGCCCTCGGAGCCCTTCTTGTAAGGGAAGTTTGTCTCAATCTGACCCACTGCCTTGGGGAAGGTGACGGTCAGTTTGCCGCTGGGATTGTTGTCGCCGAAAAGCGTTTCAGCCAGGATGTCGCCGCCTTCGCCGCTAGGGAACCACATCTCAAGAATTGCATCCATGTACTTGTCCTCCCAGTTGACAGTGAGAGGCTGGCCGTTTACGAGTACCAGGATTATGGGTTTGCCTGTCTTGTGCAGTTCGGCGAGCAACTGGCGCTGACGGCCGGGGAGCTCCAGGGAAGTCCTGGACCGGCTTTCTCCGGTGGCATACTTGTCTTCGCCGACAACCGCTATCACCAGGTCGGCTGCGGCCGCTTTCTCTGCAGCTCTGCGTATGCCTTCCTCTTCTTCCGCAGACATAGGCTCCGGGATGATCTCGCTGACGGGCCAGCGGGGATCCTTAACATCGCAGCCTTTCTCGTATTCTACGGCTATTCCGCTGGATTTCAGGTAGTTCCTTATACCCTGGAGCATGGTGACAGTAGGAATTCCATCCGGGCCGTAGCGGCTGGTCATGAAATTGTCTTCATCGGCAAGCGGACCGGTAACCAGTATCCTGGAATACGAATCCTTCTTCAGGGGGAGTATGTGATTCTCGTTCTTGAGCAGAACTACGCTTTCCCTTCCCATCTGCATCACGAAGTCCTTGTGCTTTTCCAGACCGACCTTCGCATCCGCTTTCTTTCCGTTCCCGGAGAAAGGATTGTCGAAGAGGCCAAGACGGAACTTGACGCTGAGCACTTCCCGAACTCTCTGGTCCAGGATTTCCTGCGACAGGCTGCCGTCTGCAAGCTGGCGGCGCACTGCATCTACGAAGATGGCGGGCTGGGTGAAGTTGGTGCGCACGTTGAGGCCTGCCTCAAGCACCTGGCGGCACGCATCGTCGTAGGTGGGGGCTACCTTATGCTTGGTGTGAACGAATTCCACGGCGTCGCTGTCGCTGACAACATATCCGTCGAAACCGTAAGTGTCTCTCAACAGCTCGGTGAGGAAATAATGCGATGCGCTCACAGGCTCGCCATTCCAGTCGTTGTAGCTGGACATAACTTCCATAGGATGAGCATCCTCGATGACGCGGCGGAAGGTATAAAGGTAGAGTTCGTGCAGTTCTCTTGGGGTGATGTGCGGATCTGTGCGGCAGTCTGCGTCGCGTCCGCCTTTGGGCACGCCGTATGCCACATAATGCTTCATGCACGAAGCTACGCCCTGCTCCTGTATGCCTGCGGCCATCTGTATACCGAGTTCTGCTACCACGAAGGGATCCTCACCGTAGCATTCCAGGGTCCTGCCCCAGCGTTGGTCGCGTGCGATGTCCAGAATAGGCGCATAGACGCTGTGGTAACCAAGCAGTGCCGCTTCTTCTCCCGCAATGCGGCCGGCGGTACGGACCAGCTCGCGGTCCCAGGTGGAGCCTATGGCTATGGGGGCGGGAAGGGGAGTGGCGAGGGTGTGATTGAGGCCATGTATGCCTTCGTTGGAGAACTCCACGGGGATGCCAAGCCGGGTGTTCTCGATGAACCACTTCTGCACGGTATTCAGGGCATCTACATGGTTGGAGAAGGGATAGATGTAATCCCTGTATCTGGCGGCAGATTTGCCGACACCGTTGAGATGCTCGTCTATGTTCGCCAGTCCGTCTTTCCAGACTTCATTCTTCCAGGACTCGTTAGGGAGCGCATCTTTCAGGACCCTTCCTGCGCCATATAATGTGACGAGCTGGCAGGTTTTTTCTTCGAGGGTCATGCGTGAGAGCAGATCCTCTACGCGGTCCTGTATGGCTGCCTTGGGGTTCTCGTAGACGTCCATCTTGCCGTTTTTGTTGAAATCGGTCCAGTTGGAATGGTAGATTTTGGCGGATGGCGTTGTGCTAAGGAGAGCCAGAATGGCTAAAGTACTCAGTGTCATCGGTTTCTTTTTTTGCAAATATAATAAATAATATTCCGCTTTTTGATTAGCTTTGTGCACAGAGATGAAAAGGATATTAATTGCTATTTCAGCTTTGCTGGCCCTGGTCGGCTGCAGCGTCAGCCCCGCAGAAAGGTGGAGTGCTGAAAAGGCCAATGAATGGTATGCAGCCCAGCCCTGGCCCGTAGGATGCGTCTATATGCCGTCCTACGGAGGAACACCCGTGGAAATATG
This sequence comes from Bacteroidales bacterium, assembly GCA_017427385.1. Taxonomy (GTDB): domain Bacteria; phylum Bacteroidota; class Bacteroidia; order Bacteroidales; family UBA932; genus Cryptobacteroides. The sequence continues at coordinate 67,148 of JAFRSW010000022.1, read as the reverse complement.
GGGAAAGGAGTTCTTCCGTCCCGAGGTGGTGGACAGCGAGCTTGCCCTGGCAGAGGATCTTGGCTTCAACTGCATCAGGCTTTTCCTGTGCGATATAGTCTGGCAGGAAGATCCCAAAGGCTTCATGGAGAGGTTGGAGAAGACAATCAGTATTGCCGATAAGCACGGGCTGCGGATACTGATAACTTTCTTCACAAATGGTGGAACCATTAAGAACCCCTATACTGGCCCCCAGCCTCAGCCAGTGCCCGGTGTTCACAATTCGGTGTGGATGGCTTCTCCCGGCAAAGACATAGTCAATAACCCCGGGAAGTGGCCGATAATGGAGCGTTACGTAAAGCAGGTCATAAAGAAGTACCGGAAAGACCCCCGCATCCTTGCCTGGTGTCTTTACAATGAGCCTGCAAACACCAAGGGATTCGAGACTTTGCCGTTTATGAGGGAGGTTTTTCGCTGGGCACGGGAAGTGAACCCTTCGCAGCCTCTGACAGCTCCTATCATAACTCTCTCGGACTGGAAGTCGCATAATGAAGAGATCTCGCAGTTCGTTCTGTCGGAAAGCGACATCATATCTTTCCATTGCTATAAGGATCTGCCCGAATGCCGCAGGTTCGTGGAATACTGTGAGCAGTTCGGCCGGCCGGTTTTGTGTTCAGATTGGATGGCACGCAGTATGGGGTCGGATTATTACTCAATCCTCCCCCTGTTCAAAGAGAAAAAGATAGCTTGCTTCAGCTACGGCCTCGTGAACGGCAAGCAGCAGTGCCAGTATCCCTGGAACCATGTGGAAAACGGCGAACCCGTCCCTTTCACGGAAGAGCCCGATGTCTGGTTCCACGACCTTTTCCGCCCGGACCACACCCCCTACAGCGAGGAGGAAATAAAGTTTATAAAAGAAATGACGCGTTTGTATCAGAATAGCCAGTTCTGAAATAATATGCGCTCCTTTTCCGGAAAGAAGCGCATCTGAAAAAAGCAATCTGCTATATCCTACTTGAGGGCTGCGTATGCCTTGGAAAGCTTCTCAGCGTAGATATTGTACTCTGTAGGGCCGTAGTAAAGTCTGGCAAAGTCTACCCAGGAGCGGTTTTTGAGAGCCTCGACCATCTTTGAATTCGATTTCAGGAAAGCCACGAACAAATCAAGTTGAGCGACCTCGCTTTCTTTCATCTTGGAAACAAACTCCTGCACGGACTTGCAGCCGCACTTTCCGTAATTGAAACCCATTATCTGGAACATGCCCCAGCTCGCAGAAGAGAGAGCGGCATCTTCATGAATCGCGACGGCCCTCTCAAGACGTTCCCATTCACCGACTCCGCCGACAAACTTCGATTTGTCCAGCCTCTGGTGAAGAATATCCTCGTTGCCTTTCACGTAATTCTGAGGATTAAGGCCCCTCGTCCTGAGCTGCTGCCAGAAGATATGTCCCTGGAAAAGAATCATAGGATCGCCATTGGCCAGGAAACCACCGTGACCGCCGGTATCCACCTTCCAGACTGCCTTCAGCGCGGCAGCCTCGACACCCATTCCCTTTGCGCGGGTCTCGATGTCTTCGTCGCTGATTCCATACTTCGAGCTGTTGGATCCGTCATCCGGCAAGCCGAGTTCGCTGTACAGCACACGCTGAAGTTCACTTATCTCTTCTCCGTCGTCTTTACTGCATGACACCACTGTCGACAAACCAAGGAAGCAGCAGAAAGCTGCAAGCATAAAACTAAATCTTTTCATAATTCTTAATTTCATCATTACTTTTTCGGCCGCGAAATTACGAAAAAAAAAGTAATTTTGCAGAACAGGAGAATGCGAAATGAATACTCTGCCTGCAAAATATCTGCTGATGACCGCAATTGCCCTGATGGCGATGGGGTGCAGGAAGGTGCATTATGAGCCGGATCCTGCCGACGTCCCTTCCGGCAAAGCTCTGGTGACGGTCGTGTACGATCCCGGCGCTTTGGGCGACAGGAGCTACAACGATCTGATTTATGCCGGAGTCGAGCGGACCGCCCTCGCAAACGGGCTGCGCACAATGCAGTTTTCACCGTCCACAAGCGCGGAGGGCCTTGCAATCCTCCAGACTTATTTCGAGCAGATGTCAATGCTCCGGGACACGGTGCGGAGGCTTCTCATAGTGGCGGGGAGCGAATACGACGATTATCTCCGCCGGCACAGCGATGAGCTGGGAGCTTGTCCGCGCGCTGACCTGCTGTACCTTGAAACGAAGGATCCGCTTCCTGGCAAAGGATCCACCATCTGCCTGCCGTATTACAGCGCCATGTACGAGGCCGGAGCGGTCGCAACCGCGTTCTCGGACAACTTGCTCCTGATTGCCGCGAATCCCCTGGCGTCGGCCATAAGGGAGTCCGTGGAAGGTTTTACAGAAGGCTTCAATGCAAAATACGTCCTGACCGGGGATGACCATGAGCTTCAGGTGGAATGGATTTCCGATGAAGAAGGGGGCGGATTCAGGATTGACGACGAAGACGCGATGCGCATAGTCTACGACTCCGAAACCCTCCCGGTCGCCCGGCTCGTATTTCCGGTGTGCGGGGGTGCTTCCGGCACATTCTACCGCATGAGCGGCCTGTTCGGAGGATTTGATTATATAGGCATCGACGTTGTCAGCATCTCTAACCACTGCCCGTTTTCCGTAGTCAAACATATCGACAGGGCCATTGACCTGTGCATCGGCCAGTGGCTGTCTTCAGAGGGGATGCCAAAGCACCAGACCCTGTCATTTGCCGACGGATGGACGGAAGTCGTCCTGCATCCCTACACCGATTTGCAGAAAGCCATCATTGAACGTTATCTGCCGGAAGATCTGCTCCAAACCATACACGCAGACGCCATGAAAAAGGAGGCCGGGAATGAGTAAAAGGCTGATTGGTATCCTGCTGTGCATCGCCGCGGGCCTAATCCTGACGGCATGCGGGAATAAAGAGACGGTGTATCAGAGCCAGCGTCACTGGACAGAACGCACGGTAGCCGTCGTGGCGCCCATTGGCGACAAAACTTCCAAAAAGCGGCTTGAGCGCACCGCGAAATGGTTCCTGGAGAACTTTCGGGAAGCGCAGCGACACAACGCCGTCGCAATCGACCTCAAACTTGAATGGTACGACGAACTGTCGGAAGACCTTGTGAAGCTGAGCCGCGAACTGGCCGGAAGGGAAGATGTGATTGCAGTCGTGGGGCCTTTCGGAAACGAGAACATCGCCGACTTCGCTCCTGCCTGCAAACGAACGCTCAAGCCTCTCATGGCGCCGACGGCGACCAGCGAAGACATTATACGCCGGTATGCAGTTACGACGAGCGGCCTGAATATAAACAAGGAGCCATTCCTATGGGCCCTGACGGAAAGTGACGTCTCCTTCACCGGCCTGATGATGACCCGTTATGCTTCTGTCAGCAAGTACTACGACACCATCATACGCAGTCCGAAGGCCGCATTTTTCTCTCCCGTGGATGCATACGGAATGACATTCAACTACTGGGCGCCGTTCTATTCACTTCAGAACAATATCATCCTCCAGCAGAATCTGCAGTACGGCAACACGCAGGAACTACTTTCCATATTCGACAAATACCGTGCGGTTGCAACCGGGCAGGGAGTGGCGGAGTCCGCTGTTTTCTGCGTGGCGGAAACGGCGGATCAGATGTATGAGGTGGCCCGCGCCAACCGCGCAGCGGTTATGAACGATGAATTCTGGAGCCTGCTTCACGACAGCACGGATCCCGACGACCCCGCCAACGACAAGTACTGGCAGTTGTTCAAATCGGCGTACAACACATATTTTGCAATCCCTGGCTTTTATGAAGAAGATGTGGATGCCATAGGGCCGCGTTCATGGAATATCCTGCAGGGATACGAAGGATTTTCGCCCTACGCAGATCCTTCCACGGGTTTCGAACTCAGCTACGAGGTACGTTTCGGTTCCAAACCCGGCTTCGCCGAATGCAAGTTTTACGATGCGCTCATGGTCGTCGGTTTCGCCGCATGCCATGTGGAACATTCGGGCGGGGATGCCGACAACAAGGCTTTCAACCATGCCATCATCGACATCACCATGAACGCCGACGGAGAGGAACTCGGCGGAGCTGCCTGGAACGCCACATCCATGGAAGTGTATCTGAATGCACTCGAGCAGGGGCGGCTGCTTCACTTCATCGGTGCGTCAGGAGAAATCAGTTTCGACAGTCAGACCTACACCGCGGCCACTTCAACCACCTATGTCCTCTGGCAGATTCTGGACGGTGAAATCCATCACCGGGGTTATTTCGGAGGATCCGGAGGCCGTACCGCCGATGCCAACGCCGCCTGGCGATATCTCTACAGCGAGCAGCAGGCAAGGTCCGATTTCGACTCCCAGGCTTCGGGCGGCGCGGATTTCAGCTATCCCGAACTCGACTGCCAGTATGCTGTCCTCGTGCAGGGCAGCAATGGTTTCAGCAACTACCGGCATCAGGCAGATGTGCTCGGCGTGTATCAGATGCTCCGCAGCCGCGGTTTCCCGGACGACCATATCATCCTCGTTCTGGACAAGGACATGGCTTCGGACGAGATGAATCCCGAACCGGGGATTGTCAGAAACGCGGAAGATGGGCTCGACCTTCTTGGAGGCACAGACGCCCTTCCCGCCGCCGTCATGGATTACGACAGCAAGGACCTCTTCCCCGCCGATATAGCCGACATCCTGCTGGGCAGGAGCAGCGGACGGCTCCATACAGTGCTGCCGCAGGACGCCGGAGCGAATGTCCTTCTTTATTGGAGCGGCCACGGACACAGCCAGCCCACCGACGGAGCCGATGAATTCTGCTGGAGAGACAAACCCCCGGGCGAAGGCTTCGGCGCCGGGCTCCTCAAAGAGACAGCGGAAAAGATGACTTTCCGAAAGCTGCTGATATGCGCCGAACCGTGCTACGGGGAGGCTGTCATACGCAATGTTGACGGAATCCGGGGAGTCCTTGCCATTTCCGGGGCAAGCGCCAGCGAAATGTCGTGGGCTGAGCACTGGAACTCCTCGGCGCGCATCTGGATGTGCGACAGGTTCTCCCTCAGTCTGACAGATTATCTGACGGAGAATCCGGAATGCAATTTCCGGGATCTGTTCCTCTACCTCGCCGCCCATACCCTTGGCTCGCACGCAAAAATCGTGGGCGCCGCCTCCTACGGGAATCTGTATCTGGAAAGCCCGGGAGAGTTTGTCCGATATTGGAACCTTGATATAAAAAAATAGCCCGCTCAATAAGAAACGGGCTAAAAGCTAACTATTTGATTATCAAATCAATATTCCTCCTCGTTAAAGAAGAAATCTTCTTTGGTGGGGTAGTCGGGCCAGATGTCTTCGATGGTTTCGTAGATCTCGCCGTCGTCTTCAAGTTCCTGCAGGTTTTCTATAACCTCTTCGGGAGCACCGGAGCGGTTTGCGTAGTCTATAAGTTCATCTTTTGTTGCCGGCCATGGAGCATCGTCCAGGCTGCTGGCAAGTTCGAGTGTCCAAAACATAGTACCAGTCGTTTTCGAATTTCGCGCAAATATAGACTTTTTTTTGATATTCAATCACATATTTTTCAGCTATTTATCAACAAGTTTTCCAATGGTCAATCATCATTTATTATGAGCCCTGCCTGAACCCTGCGCAGAATGCCTTAAATTCGCTGTCAGAAAACAAAACGCTTATGGCACACGAACATACTCACGAGCATCATCACGAAGACCACGAGCTTCGGGAGACTATCATTAAACTGGTGGCCGCGGCCGTCCTGCTTGTCGGTTGCATCTTTATTGAGAAACACACGGCGTGGAAGACATGGCAGTACCTGCTGATTTACCTCATACCTTATCTGATAGTTGGTTGGGAGACCCTCTGCGAGGGCGCAGAAAAGCTGCTGGAAGGGGAGGCCCTGGATGAAGATTTCCTGATGGGAGTCGCGACCTTGGGCGCCCTCGCCATCGGTTTTCTTCCCGGCGCGCAGAGCCAGTTTCCGGAGGCGGTCTTCGTAATGCTTTTCTTCCAACTCGGAGAGCTTTTCGAGGGCATTGCCGAGGGACGAAGCCGCAAGAGCATATCCGCTTTGATGGACATACGCCCGGACATCGCCAATCTTGAGACGGAGGACGGCCTTAAGACCGTCAGCCCGGAAGAGGTGCTGGTGGGAGATATCATCGTCGTGAAACCCGGGGAGAGAGTGCCCTTGGACGGCACGGTCATAGAGGGCAGGTCCTCACTGGACACAAAGGCCCTGACGGGAGAAAGCGTGCCCAGAGGCATTTCGGAGGGCGATAGCATAGCTTCCGGCTGCATCAATCTCACCGGCGTGCTGCGCGTGAGGGTGGAGAAGGTCTTCGGGGAATCCACCGCCAGCCGCATCCTGGAACTCGTGGAGCACGCGGCCGACCACAAGTCGAAAAGCGAATCCTTCATCACCCGCTTCGCCAGGGTCTACACCCCGATCGTTGTGGGGGCGGCTGTGCTGCTGGCTGTCATACCTCCCGTGTTCTTCGAGGGCGCCTTCGCCACCTGGCTCTACCGGGCGCTCACCTTCCTCATCGTGTCCTGCCCGTGCGCACTGGTGATTTCGGTGCCGCTGAGCTTCTTCGGGGGCATAGGCGGAGCATCCCGCAAGGGCATCCTCGTCAAGGGTTCCAACTGGCTTGAGGCCCTCTCCAGGCTCGATACGGTGGTGTTCGATAAGACCGGCACGCTGACTGAGGGTGTGTTCGAGGTTACCGCGGTGCATCCGGAGATGATAGGGGAGAGGGACCTGCTGCACCTGGCTGCCCATGTGGAAAGGCTGTCTACCCACCCCATCGCAGAGGCTCTCAGGAGGGCGTATGAGAACGAAAAGGATGACTGCGAAGTAGCTGATATACAGGAGTTTGCTGGAAAAGGGGTGCGGGCTCGCGTTAACGGCCAGACCGTGTGTGCCGGCAATCTGAAACTGATGGAAGAGCTTGGAATAGAGGTTCACGAATGTGGCAGGGGAGAGCACTCCGGCACGGTAGTGCATGTAGCCATCGACGGCACCTACGCAGGCCATATAGTCATATCCGACAGGGTGAAGCCCGGTGCGGAGGAAGCGCTTTCGACGCTGAAGAAGGCTGGAGTGGAGAAGACTGTGATGCTCACCGGAGACAGCGCTGCAGTGGCCTCCTCGGTGGCGGCAGAACTTGGTCTGGACGATGTGCGTTCGGAACTCCTGCCGGATGGCAAAGTGGCTGAAATTGAGCGTATTCTGGCAGACATGACCGGCACCGTTGCTTTCGTTGGCGACGGCATAAACGATGCGCCGGTGCTCGCCCGGGCGGACGTGGGCATAGCCATGGGAGCCCTTGGCTCTGATGCCGCAATAGAGGCGGCGGACGTGGTACTGATGGATGACGACCCCGGCAAGATAGCGACCGCCATCGGAATCGCCCGCAGGACGGTGCGCATCGCCCGTCAGAACATCTGGTTCGCAATAGCCGTGAAACTGGCCGTGCTGGCACTCGCAGCCATCGGCCTTGCACCCATGTGGCTGGCGGTATTCGCTGATGTTGGAGTTACGGTACTCGCCGTATTGAATGCAATGAGGACGCTCGTTTGAGCGCCCTCATTTATTTACTTCCTCTTGAATTCCGGTTTGGGATCCCCTCGCCGCTGGAGCACGTACTTGCTCGGAGCCCCTCCGGCTTCTGCCTCCAGGGCCTGCTTGCGCAGGTCGCCTATGCCGGACTCTGTCTGGCCCTTGTCGATGATGAGGCCCACGCGCATGCCGGGGAAGGAGGTGAGCATGGAGTAGTCTCCGTTGCTGTCGCCGCCTATCAGCACGGGATCGCGCCCGTATTTAGGAGTGGTGTAGGTGCGGATGGCTTCCGTCTTGCCTGTTTTGTAGGGCTGCACGTAGCCGGGAAGATAATCCTGCGAAACTAGCCCTTCTTCACCCTTCACCAGGCGGAGGGAGAACACCTGTGCGGTGTCCAGGCCGAGATACTGGGGATCGCAGGCCATGGCCTCCACAACGGCCTCCATCGAAGCTGAATACACATATACGTCGATGCCGTTTTCGGGCAGGGCCTTGTAGAGATTGCGCATCTCCTGACTGAGTGCAAGCCCGTCCGGAATGATGTAGCTGACCTTGCCGGCCTGCCCCATCTCCGGGCTCTCCCAGACAACGTCCCCAAGGCGCCCCTTGGCCACCTGTGCGGCTATGCCTTCCTTCATGAGGGCATCCACCTCCGGGTAGGTCAGGCCATGGAACATGGCCATCAGCACGGGGAAGGCCTCGTGATAGCTGAATGCGAAGAACAGCCCTTCGTAGAGGCACCATATCTTGGCGCGGATGTCCTGGAACTCAGGCATCTGCTGCACTTCGGCCAGCTGCTCCGGGGTGAGTTCCCATCCGCAGGAAACACCGGCTGATTCCAGCATGGCACGGTAGTCCGAGGTGATGTCGGCTATGAGCATCCTGGAACTGATGCCTTCGGCACCTATGCCGGGAAGGGCTTTGTCGGGGTCGGGGATGCTATAGGAAAAGATGTCCTCTACCTGGTCGGGGGTGAACTTGAAGCGCAGGTTCTCGATCTGCCAGGCGGTGCTGGCGAGTTCCACGTCCTGGAGGACGGTGGTGTTGTCGTAGTCGAAGACTGCGTAGTTCACGTTGTGTCCGGCTGCGTCGGCTTCAGCCTTGCATTCTTTCATCAGCTGGCAGAGAGCCATGTAGGGGGCTTTGCTCCAGTTGCCCCGGGGCATAGGAGCATTGCAGGCCGTCATGGAAATGGCGGCCGCAACAAGGATAAGGGATTTAAAGGGTTTAATCATATTTTATTGTTGCATACTTGTCTGTGCGCTTTGCTGCTGCATGGCGTTCTGGGCGTTCACCACATCATCGTTGGTGATGGTCCTCTGGGCCTTCTTGACCTGGATGTTGCTCTTTCCGAAGTTGTAGGTCAGTTCTATGCCGACGCTGCGGATAGGAATGTAAACCTTGCTATGCGTGGTGAAATCTTTGCCCTCGGTGTAGTTCTCGAAATAGAAGTACTTTCCGCCTTTGACGTTGGTAAATCCACGGAGGGATACGTTGAGTTTCTCTTCCAGGAAGCTTTTGCTCACGCCAAGGGACAATCCGCTGAATCCGCTGCCCCATCCCTGCAGGGTGTATCTTTTCGTAGCGCCGAAGAGATTCGCGCTCAAGCGCATATCCCAGAATATGGTCTGCTGAGCACCGAACATGAAGTGTCCGTTGAAGCCGCTGTTGCTCTGATTAAGCTGCGGGCTTGAGATTACCGTGTATCCAAGGTTGCTGCTCGTGTAGATTCTGGTGTCCTTTACCGGATTCCAGTTGATGAACCAGTTGACGCCGTATGTGCTGTTGCTCACGATGTTGCCATAGGTGGAATGAAGGATCATCCTGGAGGGATCATCAGGATCCGCAGCGTATTTCTGGTAGGATGATATGCCACCTTCGCCGAAGCGGTACATAAGTCCTGCATTCAACATGAACTTGGGGGAGAAATAGTTGTACTTCAGGCCGAAGTTATGGGTTTTCTCCGGCTGGATATCGGGATTGCCATAAGATATTTTATTGGGCTCGCCACGGTTGACGAAAGGATTGAGGTAGGTGATACCGGGGCGGCTGATACGCATGTTGTAGGTCAGGCCAAGGTTCGATGTCTGCCCAAGATTGTACTGCAGGCTGACATTCGGAACTAGATTGTCGTAATGCCCATCGTAGCTGGTTCCGTCTTCGAACTGCACGTCCAGGAAAGTGTATTCGTAGCGCAGGCCGACCTTGGTGGAGAATTTGCCGAAACTGCCTGCGTATTCCGTGTAGGCTGCCGCTATGTTGTTGTGATGATGATACTCGGAATCCTTGGTGGGCTGCAGAACATAGCCGGTGCCGGGATCGATGTAATACTCGTCGTTCGAGTAATTGTTGCGGTAGATATACTTCAGGCCGCTGCTGAGGGTCTGCCCCTTGGCTATGGGCGTGGTATAGTCCGCCTGGAACGTGTGCTCCTGCGATACGTTCTTCCCATCTACCTTGACATCGTTCATGGCAGTGCCGGTAACGTTGTCGTATCTCCTTTCGGTAAATTGGTTTTCAGGGTCGCCTGAGAAACGGTAGGACAGGGTGAACATCTTCTCTTTGTTGCCGGCGAAGTTGTGCTGCCAGTCGAAACTGGCATTTATGCCATTGGAACCGCCCGATGCTGAGCCGAAGCCGTCGTAACTATATAGGGGAGTGCCGCCGACGGTGGCACTCCCGGAGCCCGTTGCGTCCTGGTTGTATGCCCAGCTCATGATTCCCAGGCTTGCGGAGAAGAGATTCAGGGTATCCAGTTCGTAGCTGGCGTTGATGTCTCCGAAAAGATACGGGTTGGTACTTTTAGCGACATGATAATTCTCCGCAATATCGGTTTTTGTGGAAACGAAATGCTGGTTGGTCTCCTGTGAAAGATCCCATTGCCTTTCGAGTCCGGTATAAATATCACCGCCCACAGTGAGTTTGCCCTTCTTGGCATTGAGATAGAGACCGCCGCTAAGGCTGCCCTGGGTGTCTATCCCGGCGCTGACGCTGCCGCTTGCTCCATCCGGAAGAGCGCTCTTGCCATCTTCCGTGCGGGCCATGGTGAGGTTTAGCACACCGCCGGTGCCTTCGGCGTCATACTTCGCACCCGGGTTGGTTATGACCTCGATGCCCTTGACAGCCGATGCCGGCATGGACTTGAATACCTTGGAAGGATTCGCGCTGATCATCTGGTTGGGCTTGCCGTCTACATAGACCTTGAAGCTGCTGCTGCCGTTCACAGTGATATTGTCCTGGCCGTCCACAGTGACCATGGGAACCTTGCGGAGCAGGTCCAGCACATTGCTGGCCTTGGCGTCGGTGTCGTTCTCTACATCGTAGGAAATCTTGTCCGCATCCATCTTGATGAGGGGCTTTGCGGCGGATATCTTGGAACTCTGGATGGCCTGGATGTCATCTTCGAGGGCGATGGCGCCGGCGTCGGTGGTGCCTTCGCGGAGGGTAACGGTTTTCTGAACGGTCTTTCGACCCATGTTCATGACCTGCACAATGCTTTCCGTGCCGGGCTGTATATTCTTATATGATATGGAGAAGAGTCCGAGGGAGTCGCTGATGGCGTATCCCTTCATATTTTCAGTTTCGGTGCCGCCGGTAAACAACTGCACAACCGCACCCGGTTCGGGTGAGAGGGTGCTGGCATCTACAACTTTACCTGTAACTTTATTCTGAGCTGCGGCAGAAAAGCCGGACAGAACGATACCAACAATAACCAACAATTTCTTAAACATAACTTACTTTTAATAGTGTATTAGTTTACTATCACACTGCAAAGGTAAATATATTTTTTTATTATGCAAATATAAAACCAAAATAATGACGAATAATAGTTAAATTTGTTGCATTAATGTTAGACAAGCAGAAATCTTTCCTGAAGAACTGGATGTTGCCCATTGCAATGACGCTTGGGGCAGCCGTATATCTGATTCTTCATTATGTGCCGGCTTTCTCGGAGGATGGATATATGGCAGTTGCCCGCAGGCTTCAGCCACTGCTTGTGAGTGTAATGCTTTTCCTTCAACTGAATGTGGTCGCACCTACGGACCTCAGATTCCATAAGTGGCATTTTGAACTTGTGGCTGTGCAGGCATTGCTTTTTGCTGCCTTTGCTTTTCTGGCCACAGGCATTAGGGAAGGGGGAGGGCGCATCCTTCTGGAATGCGCGATGCTCTGCTTCATCTGCCCTACGGCGGCAGCTGCAGGTGTCATCACCTCCAAGATAGGCGGCAGCCTGCCCGGCATCATGACTTATACCGTTCTGTCGGACACTCTGGCATGCATCCTGATTCCCCTGATGATCCCTCTGGTGCACCCTGCAACGGAAATCAGCTTTCTGGCAGCGTTCTGGGCGATTGTGAAGAGGGTGTTCTCCATCCTTGTGCTCCCTTGCGTGCTGGCATGGCTTATCCGCTACCTCCTTCCCGGGGTGCAGCGCTCTCTGGCCCGTTATGTGGGATGGGCATTCTATGTATGGGGAATAGGCTTGACGCTGGCACTTTCCCTGGCTACGGGAGCCCTTGTGACCAGCGGGATAGGAGTTCTGGTGGCATTCGGCATCGCCGCCGTATCACTTGTCTGCTGCCTTTTCCAGTTCTGGCTTGGCCGCAGGGTTGCCAGAAGCTATGGCCGGGTAGAATCCATCACTGCAGGCCAGGCCCTGGGGCAGAAGAATACCGGGTTTATCATCTGGCTCGGTATCAATTATATGACCCCTGTCACATCGGTTGCCGGAGGCTTGTATGCCATCTGGCACAATCTGGTGAATTCTTATGAACTTTATAAGAGCCGCGAAAAGGAATAATTATTATATTTGTACGAATATACCAATCAGTCAATGAACCACAAATCTATAATCATCACCGGCGGAGCCGGATTCATAGGCAGCCACGTAGTCCGATTGTTCGTTAACAAATACCCCGAGTGCAAGATAATCAATGTAGATAAGCTTACCTACGCGGGTAATCTGGCCAATCTCAAGGACATAGAGAATAAGCCCAATTACCGCTTCGTTAAGGCGGATATCTGCGATTTCGACACCATTTACGCCCTCATGCAGGAAGAAAAGGTGGATGGCATCATCCATCTGGCCGCAGAGAGCCACGTGGACCGCAGCATCAAGGATCCCTTCACCTTTGCCAAGACGAACGTGATGGGTACGCTGTCCCTGCTTCAGGCCGCAAAACTGTATTGGGAGAGCCTCCCGGAGAAGTACGAAGGCAAGCGCTTTTACCACATCTCCACCGACGAAGTCTATGGTGCTCTGGAAATGACCAATCCTGAAGGTATCAAGCCTCCATTCACAACGAAGGCCAGCAGCGGCAAGCATCATCTTGCCTACGGCGAGAAGTTCTTCACCGAAGACCTCAAGTATCAGCCGCACAGCCCCTACAGTGCCGCAAAGGCCAGTAGCGACCATTTCGTGCGTGCTTTCCACGACACCTACGGCCTGCCGACCATAGTTACTAACTGCAGCAACAACTACGGCCCCTATCAGTTCCCCGAGAAGCTTATCCCCCTGTTCATCAACAACATACGCCACCGCAAACCCCTGCCCGTCTACGGAAAGGGCGAGAATGTGCGTGACTGGCTCTATGTAGAAGATCATGCCAGGGCGATAGATCTTATCTTCAATGAGGGTAAGGTGGGCGATACCTACAACATCGGCGGATTCAACGAGTGGAAGAACATTGATATAATAAAGGTGTTGATCGCCACGGTGGACCGCCTGCTGGGCCGTCCGGAGGGTGCGGACCTCGATCTTATCACCTATGTTACCGACCGCGCCGGGCACGACCTCCGCTATGCTATCGACTCCTCCAAGCTCCAGCGTGAGTTGGGATGGGAGCCCAGTCTTCAGTTCGAGGAGGGCATAGAGAAGACGGTGCGCTGGTATCTGGACAACCAGGAGTGGATGGACAATGTCACTTCAGGCGACTACCAGAAGTATTACGAGGATATGTATAAAGGCAGATAATCAGATGGCCTTGAAAGAATATGACGTTATAATAGTCGGCGGCGGAATCACAGGCGCCGCTACTGTGAGGGACTGCGCGTTGCGCGGTCTCTCTGCATTGTTGATCGAGCGTGGAGACATCTGTGACGGTGCATCCGGCCGCAACCACGGCCTGCTTCACAGCGGTGCCCGCTATGCGGTAACCGACCGCGAGGGTGCCGAAGAATGCATAAAGGAAAACAGGATTCTGCGCCGCATTGCCTCCAACTGTGTGGAACAGACCGAGGGCCTGTTCATCTCCCTCCCGGAGGATGGACTCGACTATCAGGCTAACTTCATAAAGAAATGCCGCGAGGCGGGCATCGACGCCGAGGCCATAGACCCCGCGGAGGCCCTTAGGATGGAGCCTGCCATCAATCCCCGCATCATAGGCGCCGTCAAGGTGCCCGATGCATCGGTGGACCCTTTCCGTCTGGTGGATGCACACATCCTGGATGCGCAGCGCCATGGGGCTGATATACTGAAGTTTACGGCCGTGACCGAGCTTGTGAAGGAAGGCGGCCGCGTGGTGGGCGTAAAGACACAGAAGGGAGATGTCATCCGTGCCCGCGAGGTGGTTCTCGCCGCTGGCATCTGGACCGCAGGCCTTGCCCGCGAAGCTGGCGTAAACATTGGCATGATGCCTAGCAAGGGCGCCCTGATCATCTTCGGCCACAGGGTGGCGAAAATGGTTATCAACCGCTGCCGCAAGCCCGCTAATGCCGATATCCTCGTGCCTGGCGATGTGGTCAGCGTTCTGGGAACTACCTCCGACAAAGTGCCCATCGAGACCTGCGACGACATGCATGCCACCCCCGAAGAGGTGGAACTGCTGCTTCGCGAAGGCGAACAGCTGGTGCCCTGCCTGGCGCAGACGCGCATCATCCGTGCATACGCAGGCGTACGTCCGCTCGTGGTGGCGGATCCGGCCGGTGACGGCCGCAACGTGAGCCGAGGCATCGTGCTTCTGGACCACGAGGAGCGCGACGGCGTGCCCGGGCTCATTACCATCACCGGAGGCAAACTTACCACCGCCCGCCTGATGGCGGAGATGGCTACCGACCTGATATGCAAGAAGTTGGGCTCTTCCGCCAAGTGCGAAACCGCTGTGAAACCTCTGCCTGGTTCGGAGGGCCGCAAGCCCCGCTTCAAGGATCCTTTCAACATGCGCGCAGCCATCGGCCGTCACGGCAACGAGGTTAGCCAGATGGACTTCAAGACCGGGGGAGAAATACTCTGCGAGTGCGAGAGCGTCACCCGGGCGGAAATCGAGTATGCCGTGAAGAATTTCGGCGTGCGCAACATTTCCGACCTGCGCCGTCATACCCGCATCGGCATGGGAACCTGCCAGGGCTCCTTCTGCATAAAGAAGATAGCCGATGTGTTGGCGGATATCCTGAAAGTGCCTGCAGATGAATTGGTTAAAGAGTACAGGCAGGAGCGCTGGAAGGGTATGACGCCGGTTATGTGGGGAGATACGCTGAGGGAGGCGGAGTATATGCAAAAAACGAACAAAGATGAGATTTGACGTAGTTATCATAGGAGGCGGATGGGCAGGATGCTCCGCCGCCGAGAAGCTTGTGGAAGCCGGCAGAAAGGTCTGCATAGTGAGTGAAGGCCTGTCGCTCTCTGCCGTGAAGTACGACAGCCCCTACGCCCGTCTTGCCGCCCTGCAAAAGCAGGGAGCCGTAGTGCTGCGCGGAGACCGTGCCGTTTGCGGAAAGATAGAGGATGGCAAGGTGGTGGAGGTCCGCACCCGCAATCAGGATGAGCCTCTGGTGGCGGATGAGTACATCCTCGCCACCGGCAAGTTCTTCTCCCGCGGGCTCCTCTCCGATAAAGACCATGTCTGGGAACCCGTTTTCGGAGCCGATGTGGATTATGATCCCGACCGCACGAAGTGGTATGATCCCGATTTCGACGCCCCCCAGCCTTTCATGAAGTTCGGCGTGAAGACCGATGCCGAAGGCCATGTGCTGGTGGAAGGCCGTGCAATTGTTAACCTTACAGCTGTGGGAGATATTCGCAATGACTAATCTTGAACAATGCCTCAAGTGCAATCTCTGCACGCTCGTATGCCCGATGATGGAGGTCAACCCGGATTATCCCGGGCCCAAGAAGGCCGGCCCCGACGGGGAAAGATACCGCTTGAAAGATCCTGCATTCTTCGATTATGCACTGAAGTACTGCCTTAACTGCAAGCGCTGCGAGGTGGCCTGTCCGTCCGACGTGCGCATCGGCGACATGATTCAGCTTGCCCGCATCAAATATGGCTCCCAAGCCCGCAGGAAGGGCCTCACCGGCCTTAGGGACTGGACCCTGGCGAACACCGACCTGGTAGGCTCGCTGGCCAGCCCGTTCGCCCCGGTAGTGAACGAGGTACTGCAGCTGAAGCCGGTCAAGTCCGTGATGGATGGCATGTTGGGTGTCGACAAGCACCGCACTTTCCCCAAGTATTCGAAGCAGAAGTTCGTGAACTGGTTCCGCAAGCAGGACCAGTCTGCATTCGATAAGTTCGTCAGCTATTTCCACGGTTGCTACGTCAACTACAACTATCCCAAGCAGGGGCAAGATCTGGTAAAGATACTGAACTCTGCCGGCTATGGGGTGCATCTGCTTGAAAAGGAAAAATGCTGCGGTGTGGCCCTTATGAGCAACGGCTTTGCCGCCAGGGCGAAGAAACAGGGGGCAGTGAATCTGGCATCCATCCGCAAGGCCGCAGATGCAGGGGAGCCTGTGTTAACCACGTCTTCTACCTGCACCTTCACCATGAGGGACGAGTACCCGGACGTGCTTGGCCTGCAGAACTCCGATGTTAGGGACAATATAATGCTGGCAACCAAGTGGCTGTATGAAAAGATATCTTCAGGAGAGGTTAAGCTGAAATTCCGTAAAGACTTCAGGATGAAGGTGGTATACCATACGGCCTGCCATATGCAGAAGATGGGCTGGCAGCTTTATTCGATAGAGTTGCTGCGCATGATTCCGGGCTTGACCCTGACGGTTCTGGACCAGAACTGCTGCGGCATTTCCGGCACTTTCGGCTTCAAGAAAGAGAACTACGGCTTCTCCCAGAAGATCGGTTCCAAACTGTTCGAAGACATCCGCACCAACAACCCCGAATACGTCGCGACCGACTGCGAGACCTGCAAGTGGCAAATAGAAATGAGCACAGGAATTCCCGTGCTCAATCCTATTGAAATCCTTGCAGAAGCAATCGAGCTTTAATCGAATTCCAGCCTTTCGCTGAAGCAGGTCCTGTCGCCCACCTTTCCGGTGACGAACCAGACGTTATCCGACCTTACGATATAGAAATCCACCTTTTCTCCGAGGTGGATTTCGTAGTTATAGTTCACCTGGACATCCTTGACCACATGCTCGCGGACGTAATCCACGGGCATCGCGTCCAGCGCCCACTGGGTATAGGCGCAGTTGTTGGCGTGTCCGTTGGTGTCGATATCAGACCAAACCACCGTGTGGCTGCCGGCGGGGACTTGTTCCAAGTCCTTGGGAATCAGTATCTTGGTGCAGAAGGGGAGAGTGTCTTCCTCTAGATGGAAGGCCGGGTCGAAGCCGGGATCACCCTTGAACATGGTGCGGTCGTCGTAGTTGACTATGGTCCAGGCAGAAGTGCCTAGGAGCATGGTGGCACCGTCGGCGCCAAATATACGGAAGTTTCTGTGCCAGAGGGGCCCCATCTGCCCGCGGGACCAGGTTTGCAGCGTCACTTTATCTCCCCATTTCGGGCAGCGTAAGATGCTGAAATGAATACGGTTAAGTGCCCAGAATATCCTTTTCGAGTTCATGACATCCTGCCCGCATCCGCAGAAGTCTGAGCCTCTGTAGGCCATCTCCTGGAGCAGGTTCTGCAGGCTCACGGTCTTGATATTGGAATTCTGGTCTGTCTCGAAGCTGTGGATCTCTACTGACCATACAACTTTTTTATCTTTGTTCATTGTGCAGGTTTTTCGTATACAATGCAAAAATAATTAAATTTGTAAGTTTTAAGAAAAGAACATGACCGCCATGAGCCAAAAAGATTATGGTTATATCCGCGTAGCGGCTGCCTCCCCGAGGGTTTATCTGGCCGATACTGAGCGCAATAAGGCTGAGATTATCCGCATTGCCGAAGAGACTGCGAAAAATGAAGCCTCCGTCGTGGTTTTCCCCGAACTCTGCGTCACGGGTTATACCTGCGCCGACCTGTTCAGCCAGAGGCGGCTCCTCGAAGCGGCCGAGAAGGCCGTGGAGGATATCGCCGGTGCCGGACTTCCTTCCGGGCTGCTGATTGCTTTGGGGGCGCCCGTACGTCACGCGGGGCGACTTTACAACTGCGCCATCCTCATCAAGGGTGGGAAGATCCTGGGCATCGTCCCCAAGATATACCTGCCCAACCATGCTGAATTCTATGAGGCCCGCTGGTTCGAAACCGGTGCGAGCATAGATAAAGAAATAGTTTATGCCGGTCAAACTACAAGGCTGTCTACCAAACAGTTATTCTCCGTTGGCAAAGCGATAGTCGGGGTGGAAATATGCCAGGATCTCTGGGTTCCGGTACCTCCTTGCACCTATGCGGCCCTGGCCGGTGCGAACCTGATCATCAACCTGTCCGCATCCAACGAAGCCCTGCTCAAAAACGACTACCGCAAGCAGCTGGTATCATCCACTTCCGCCCGCCTGATGGCCGGCTATGTCTATAGCAGCTGCGGTTATGGCGAGTCTACCACCGACCTTGTCTGGGGCGGATCGTCCCTAATATACGAAAACGGCGTCCTGCTGGCCGAGAACGAGCGCTTCCTTTGCACATCCTCAGTCATCTATGCGGATATCGATGTGGAGCGCATGGATACGGTGCGTGCCAAAACCCCCAATTTCCGTGATGCATTGTCCCGCAGGGCCGATTGTTACGGCATTGTGAACGGCGGGGATGCTTTCCCGACCGATTTTGGCAGCAAGTTGCTCAAGAAGATTGATGCCCATCCTTTCGTGCCTTCCGGCCCCGAACTGAAAGAACGTTGCAAAGAGATTCTATCCATCCAGGTGCTCGGTCTATGCACACGCCTGGAGCATATAAGATGCAAGAAGGCTGTCGTGGGCATTTCCGGTGGACTGGATTCCACCCTTGCCCTGCTGGTGAGCGCGCTGGCTTTCGATAAGCTGGGTCTCGACCGCAAAGGTATCATTGGAATCACCATGCCGGGGTTCGGAACAACCTCCCGCACCAGGGGAAATGCAGGTGAACTGATGGAGAAACTGGGTGTCACATCGCGCGAAATATCCATCGTTCCGTCCGTAACAAAGCATTTAGATGACATCGGCCATTCGCTTGATAATCACGATGCTACATATGAGAACGCCCAGGCGCGCGAGCGCACTCAGATACTGATGGACGTGGCCGGGCAGGAAGGTGGAATAGTGGTAGGCACAGGGGATCTTTCCGAGCTGGCCCTCGGCTGGTGCACCTACAACGGAGACCATATGGCAATGTACGGTGTGAATGCATCCGTTCCCAAGACCCTGGTGCGCGCCCTGGTTGCCTTTGCGGCTGCTGAGCACTTCGACGGGGCTCAGGACGTGCTCTCGGACATCATAGACACGCCAATCTCCCCGGAGCTTCTTCCTGCCGCTGCCGATGGCACTATCCTGCAGGTTACAGAGGATGTAGTCGGCCCTTACGAGCTTCACGACTTCTTCCTTTATAACATAATGCGCTGGGGCTTTACCCCGGAAAAGGTGAAGTTCCTTGCCCTGAAGGCCTTTAAAGGCCGCTACGACGCTGCTACTGTGGAGAAATGGCTCAAGACCTTCTGCAAGCGTTTCTTCAGCCAGCAATTTAAGCGCAGCTGCATGCCGGATGGCCCCAAGGTGGGTAGCGTCTCACTCTCGCCCAGAGGGGACTGGCGGATGCCCAGTGATGCCTGTGCAGATATATGGATAAAATAGAAAAAAGGCAGTCATTTCGACTGCCTTTTTTCTCGTACACCCTCAGGGGCTCGAACCCTGGACCCATTGATTAAGAGTCAATTGCTCTACCAGCTGAGCTAAGGGTGCATTAAAATCTCAAAGTTCTGTGACCCGTTCGGGGCTCGAACCCGAGACCCCAACATTAAAAGTGTTGTGCTCTACCAACTGAGCTAACGAGTCTCCGATTTGGGGATGCAAAGATAGGACTTTAGCTTTAATAATCCAAATATTTTTCAACTTTTTTTTAAAAGCCACATGTTGGCGAAAAACTGCGTATATTTGTAAGACAAAGAACCGACTATGACCAATCATATTGTAATAATGGCGGGGGGGCAGGGTACCAGACTCTACCCGCTCAGCACGGCAGAAAAACCCAAGCAGTTCCTCGACCTTCTGGGGTGCGGGAAGACCCTTATCCAGATGACATATGAGCGCTTCCGGGCGGTGGATCCTGAGGCCCGTTTCTGGGTGGTGACTTCGAAGGATTATGTGCATTGGATTAAGGAGCAATTACCCTCCATTCCGGACGACCAGATCCTTGCCGAACCGGCCCCTCGGAACACCGCTCCGTGCATTTCTTACGCAATTTGGAAGATAAAAGCCCGTTTTGGTCAATGTAACATAGTTGTTAGCCCTTCTGACGCTTTTGTTTCATCCATTGATTTATTTGCAGTTACGATAAGAAAGGCCCTCAAATTTACTGCCTCCGGCAAGCCCTCTATCGTATGTGTTGGGATTAAGCCCACAGAACCCCATACTGGTTATGGATACATTGAAATTTCGTCACTTGACGAAATGCAAACCATTGATAACCAGCCAGATATAATTAAAGTTGCGTCTTTCCGGGAAAAACCTGACCATGAGACCGCAAAACGCTATCTCGAGGCCGGAAATTACTTCTGGAATGCCGGAATCTTCGTTTGGAACACCATGACGGTGGAGGCTGAGCTCCGCAAGTTCGCACCCCGGATTTCGGCTGTGATGGACGCCCTCCAACCCTCCTTCTATACTCCTTCCGAAGAGGCTGAACTCGCCCGTCTTTTCCCCACTTGCGAGAAGATTTCCATCGACTACGCGGTGATGGAAAAATCTCCTCATGTCTGGTGCATTCCGGCCGACTGGCCATGGGACGACCTGGGCAGTTTCGCTGCCATAGAAAAAGTTACCGGGCGCCCGATCCCGCAGGAGATCAAAGACGCCCAGGATAAGTATCAGCGCTCCAAAAAGAAGCTATAGTTTGTGCGCATGCAGCATCGCGACAGGGTCGAGAGCCTTGTCGAGTGCTTCTTTTGTCATCAGTCCCTTCTCCAGCACTATATCGTACACACTGCCGCCGGTCTCAAGGGCTTCCTTGGCCACCTTGGTGCTGTTCTTATAGCCTATATAAGGATTGAGGGCGGTTACGATGCCGATGGAATTCTTCACCATTTCGTAGCAGTGCTCTGCATTCACGGTGATTCCGTCTATGCACTTTGTGCGCAGGGTGTTCATCACATTTACGAGCCAGGTCTGGCTTTCCAGGATGGACTGTGCGATCACAGGCTCCATAACGTTGAGCTGGAGCTGGCCGGCTTCGGCAGCGAATGCGACGCAGGTGTCGTTACCTATTACCTTGAAACACACCTGGTTAGTGACTTCAGGGATGACGGGGTTGACCTTTCCGGGCATGATGGATGAACCGGGTGCCATAGGGGGCAGATTGATCTCGTGCAGGCCGCAGCGGGGGCCGGAAGCCATGAGGCGAAGATCGTTGCAGATCTTGCTGAGCTTGATGGCAAGGCGCTTGAGGGCTGCGGAATAGCTCACATATGCTCCGGTATCGGGGGTTGCTTCCACGAGGTCGGGGGCCTTCTCGAAGCTGTCGCCGGAGAATTCGCTCATGCGTTTCGTGCACAGTTCGGCAAAGCCGGGAACGGCGTTAAGACCGGTGCCGATGGCAGTTCCGCCCATATTTATCTCCTTGAGCAGCACTGCATTACGCTCAAGGTTCGCAATCTCTTCTTCAAGATTGTTCGCAAAGGCGTTGAACTCCTGTCCGGAAGTCATTGGCACAGCATCCTGAAGCTGGGTACGGCCCATCTTGAGTATGTCCTTGAACTCCTCGCCCTTGGCGCGGAAGGAGTCGATCAGATCCTGCAGGGCTTTCTCCAGATGACGGTTCATTCGGAAGAAGGTATAGCGGAATGCTGTCGGATAGGCATCGTTTGTGCTCTGTGCGCAGTTCACATGGTCGTTGGGGGAGCAGAACTGGTATTCGCCCTTCTTGTGCCCCATGATCTCGAGAGCGCGGTTTGCTATCACCTCGTTGGCGTTCATGTTAACCGAGGTTCCTGCACCGCCCTGCATCATGTCTACAGGGAACTGGTCGTGGAGCTTGCCGTCCACTATCTCCTTGCATGCCTTGCAGATTGCATCGGCAATCTTGGGATCCAGCGCGCCGAGCTCGGCGTTTGCCGAGGCGGCCGCCCATTTCACGTATGCCATGGCGATTATGTACTCGGGGTAATCGCTCATGTGGGTAGTGGAAATCTTGTAGTTGTTGATGGCCCTCTGGGTCTGCACGCCATAGTAGGCTTCTGCAGGCACTTCAAGTTCGCCAAGAAGGTCGGATTCAATTCTGAATTTTGTTTGTTCCATAGTGTTATTAAAATAATTTCAATGACTTATCTATAATTTCATTAAGTTCTTCTTTAGACGATAGCAGCTCAAGGGGGAAACTCCAAGCCACCACTCCGTAACCCTCGAAGGGGTGGTAGACACCGGCTCCCAGACGGTTGGAGTAGGTGGCGATGGTCTTGCCTCCGGACGTCGGTTTGATGCCGCCCGCAGTCTCCACGCAGTAGCTGTCTTCGCTCAGTTCGTTGCAGAAGCGGTAGTTCTGCCCATCCACCGTCACCCTGCCGTTCACGGATCCACGCGTTGTGGACCAGCGGTAACCGAGCACGTTCTGGATGAAATCGCGGGCGTCTTCTTGATATCCGTCATCTTCTATGGGATAGATCTCGTCCCAGGCGTCTGTGGCAATGTAAGCGCCGGAAATGAGTATGTTGCATCCTGCCGATGCCGATGCCTTCAGGGCCTTCCTGAACCCGGCGGGGAAAACCCTGAACCGGACTCCGCTCCGCGAATTGCCCACCAGAGTGCTTATCTGCTTGCCGCAGATCACATCCAGGGCGAAATAAGGCTCAGCAGGGGCCTTCTCGAAGGCGCTGCGGCTCATGGAGCAGAAACTGTACCCCAGATCCATCAGGGCCTTTCCGTGCGTGGCAGGATAGTCGAATGTGTTGCCTCCGGGCTGGAAGCCTGCCATATCGATTTCGGTGGCGCCGAATCCGGGCGCGGTGTTGTTGATGTATTTCTTGTCCCTGCGGTACTCCCAGCTCTCTCCGCCATAAGAAATGTCTTTCATGTAGGGAACGCCGCTGTCGAGCCTGGCGTCGAAGCCGGCATATTTCTCGGAATCGAACCACGACGGGGCGCTGATGCGGTCGAAATTGTTGACAATCAGCACTTTCCGGGCATTGGCCGATACCTGCCCTATGCTCAGGATTTCTGAAGGGAAACTGCGTCCTCCCCGGTTGCAGGCTTCCACCATGAAGGAATAAAGATGCCCGTTTTCTATCGGGAGAGAAAGATGACATTCACTCACCCGCACACCTTTATCGAACGCCCCGTCATCCATTCTGGTATAAACTATATACTCCGTAGGGGTTGCGGTGGGCTCTTTCACATCTTCTGTCGCTTTCCAGTTCAGCACAACGTAGCCGTCGTCACCGAAAGTGGCGGAAAAGTCCTTGACTGGCAGGGGAGCCACTACGTAACTCTCGCCGTAATAGGTGCTCAGGAACTTCAGCATACTCTTATAGATGGCCCTGCAGGCGTCGAAACGGAACTGGGGGTCCAACCCGAACTTCATGTCCGAGAAGTTCTGGTGGGAAAGTAGCTCGAGCAGGATTCCAGGCACGTCGGTGGTGCGGGATTCTGAGTATGAGCGGTTCCAGACCTGCCTGCGCGTCCAGAGAGAATCGTAATCCGCCCGGAGGTCATTCACGATCTGGGTCTGCACCCAGTCGGTAAGGAGCCTGCAGGCCGCACGGTCGTTACCGTTCGCGAACTTGCGTTTGCCGTCGGCTTTCAGCGTATAAATGGACAGGGTTCCCACTATTGAATCGTTGGGGGTGACGCCGGCATCGGTGTGGAATGCCAGCGAGAGGTCAATGGGGAGGCCCAGATCATCTTTCAGCATCTTCACCCACTCGCCACGGGAGGCATAGTCGCAGGTGTAGTCGTTGCTCCACTGATGAATGCGGTCGTAAGGCATCCCAGCCCATTGTTCGGAATACATCGCCCCTTCGAGATAGCAGGGAAGGCCGGAGGTCTCCCATTCAGATGTATCCTTGCCTTTGCCGCGGGCTATCTTGCCCATGCCACCGCCTATGCGGACGGCATCTGCGGTCACCACGCTGCCTTTTTCAAGTGAGCGGCCAGAGGGGGTGCCGTTGTCCAGCATTATATAGGAGTCCGGCCCGAGTTCGAATTCGCCGAGGAATATCCAGGTGCCGCCCCCTATCTTCTGGTTGACGATGAATTCGCTTCGGCCTCCACGGTGTTCTACGGTGTAATGGGCATTACGGCTGCTGTTCGGCAGGGTCTTGTAGGAGATGTATACGCAGAAACGTCCGTTTTCCTCCAGTTCCGGATTCCATCGTATGCTGGAATTGCCTTTCCCGCTCACGCAGGATGCCTGGCGGGCTGTGCCGAGTGTGAAGGGATTATCCTCCTTCACATAAACTTCTTTCTTGTCTGCAAATCCCTCTCCGGCATCCTTCCAGGAGCCTTTTTCCTTGTAGGAACCATGGGTTCGGACTGTGAATCCGGGGGAGCGGAAGGATCGGTCGTTGTCGATTACGACCTCTGTGCTGTTGGTATCCCTTTCGCGCGGGGTGAGCACATACGCGCCAGCTCTCTCCAGCATGGGTATGAGGAATGGAAGCACGTAGCTCTGGGTATATAGGTCTTCGGTAGTTCGCCAGTTGGGGGAGCGCTGCCAGCTCCAGCAGCCGGCTCCGTTGTCGTAATAGCGTCCGTGACTCTGCCAGAGGGCGATATTGCGCCCGCGGAGGCCTCTGTCGGCCTTGTGGGCACCGCTTTCCTCTATGAACAGCGTGCGGGCTGGAGCCTTCACCTTGAAACGGTAATCCTTGGGCTGGCCGTTGTTGCCGGGTGCGGGCTGCGCGAGTTCTGCAAGATCCACGCTCTCGCACCAGATCCCTCCGAGCGTGTACTGCTTCACTTCTTGTGGCCACAGGGCTTTGAGCTGCTGGTGGAACCACTGAGGGTCGCCTGAACGCCAGGGATAATCTCCGAGTTCCTTGGTGAAGTACAGGTCAAGCATCTGCCCGCGCTTCATGGCTTTGTTGAGCTTGAGGTAAGAACGCACGCAGAAGTGCTCTTTAGCCAGCACGGTAAGAGAGTCCGTAACCGGGTCAAAGGCTTCCAGAATGGCTTTCTGGGCATTTGCATTGAGGCTCAGAAGCAGGATGGCGGCAACGGTCAGGGCTTTACGGAGCATGGTCAGTTCTTTCGTGCTTTCAGGTGGGTTACATCTACTATGAAAACGAATACGCAGCTGATCGCAAGGGCCAGGGCATCCGCCTTGAAGTCATTAATGTCCATCGAACGGTAGGGGAGCTTGCCCTGGATGTATTCTGTGGCATAGGCCAGCAGGGCGCCTACTATAAACGTTGCCAATGCAAAGAGGATGGCGCTCCAGACTTTGTTGGTAAGATGGTCGTAGGCCAGATATGCCAGGATGGGGAAAGGCAGGAACATCAGGAAGTGCGCCACCTTGTCGGTGGGAATCCCGAAGATGAACTGCTGCACGTCCGGTATCTTGTCTACACGCATGAAGCAGAGGAACGCAATGGCTGCGAGATACAGGAAGAAGAGTATGCGGGCGAGTATGGTCTTGGTCGTCATAGCGCCTGCATGTCATGAAGTTTCTTGTAATACCCGCCGAGGGCGATGAGTTCATCGTGTCGGCCGCGCTCCACTATGCGTCCTTCATCCACAACTATTATCTCGTCGGCATCCTTGATGGTGCTTAGACGGTGGGCGATAGCAACGGTTGTGCGGTTGCTCATAAGGCGCTCCAGGGCCTCCTGGACGGCACGTTCGCTCTCGGTATCGAGGGCGGCGGTAGCCTCGTCCAGGATGAGGATGGGAGGGTTCTTGAGAACCGCTCGCGCTATGCTGATGCGCTGGCGCTGACCGCCGCTGAGCTTGCATCCGCGGTCTCCCACGTTGGTCTGGTATCCTTCTTCCTTCTCCATGATGAAATCATGCGCGTTGGCTATCTTCGCTGCCTCTATCACCTGCTCCTCGGTAGCGTTCTCCACGCCGAAGGCTATGTTGTTGAATATGGTGTCGTTGAAGAGGATGGGTTCCTGGTTCACGTTGCCCATGAGGGCGCGCAGGCTGTCCAGCTTGAACTGGCGGATGTCGGTGCCGTCGATGCTGATGCTGCCGGAATCCACATCGTAGAAGCGGGGGATGAGGTCCACCATGGTGGATTTTCCGCCGCCGGAGGCGCCCACTATGGCTATCGTCTTGCCCTTGGGTATTTCCAGATTGATGTCCGAGAGGATCTGCCTGCCGCTTTCGTAGCTGAAGTTCACGTGCTCGAAGCGGATGGCATCGTCGAAGGAAGTGAGTTCCTTCGCCCCTTCGCTTTCCTTGATGGTGTTCTGGGCATCCAGGATCTTGTCGATTCGCTCCATGGAGGCAAGGCCCTTGGGTATGTTGTAGGCCGCACGGGAGAGGTCCTTGATGGGCTGGATGACGCTATAGAGTATCACCATGTAGAAGATGAAGGTCGGGGCGTCGATGAAGGAATCGTCCTTTATGATGAGGTAGCCGCCGAAGCAGAGCACTATGCTGATCATCATCGTTCCCAGGAATTCGCTCACGGGGTGGGCGAGGGCCTGGCGGGTGGAAACGCGGGCGTTCTTGCGGCGCATGGCTCCGGTGACCTTGTCGAACCTTGCTCCCATCATCTTCTCTGCCAGGAAGGCCTTGATGACGCGCAGTCCGCCGAGGGTTTCCTCGACCTGGCTCATCGTATCGCTCCAAAGTGCCTGGGCCTCAGTGGATTTCTTCTTCAGGTTACGCCCGATGACACCCATCAGCCACATCATCAGCGGAGCGAACACCAGCACGAAGAGGGTGAGCTTCCAGGAGATGAATATGAGGGTTCCGATGTAGAAGATAATCAGGATGGGGTTCTTGATGAGCATGTCCAGCGAACCCGTGATGGAACTCTCCACCTCCTGCACGTCTCCGCTCATGCGGGCTATGATGTCTCCCTTGCGTTCCTGGCTGAAGAAGCCGAGGGGGAGGGACAGGATCTTGTTATAGATCTCCATGCGCATGTCCTTCACTATGCCGGTGCGCAGCGGCACCATGACAGCGGTGGAGCCGAAGTAGCATGAGGTCTTGAGCAGGGTCATGAAGATGAGTATGCCCGCGAGCACGAAAAGCGTGACCACAGGGCCGTGGGTGCCCATATACTGCGAAACGTACCAGTAGAAATTGTTTACCAGCGTCTCCTTGAAATCTCCTTCTCCCCAGGGAATGAACGCATAGGCCTTGTCTTCCATCTGGAAGATAATCTTGAGCACGGGGATGATGAGAGTGAAGGAGAAGATATTGAAGACGGCGCTGAGCACGTTCATCAGCACGGATCCTCCCAGGTATTTATTGTATGGGCGCACATAGCGCCGTAACATCGACCAGAATGCTTTCATTCTTACAAATATAATCAAAATTACAATATGAACATCGGCGAGGCCGTCTGGCGTGGCAGTGCCAGAAGTCGTACACCGGTGCCTTCTATGGACGGGAGACTGGCCTCTACGGCCTTCCTGGGCGTGTTGTTATGTTCGCTCAGATGGCAGAGGAAGACATTCTCGAGCCCGGGATGAAGGAAGTCCTTGATGGCATCCGCGCATTCGGCGTTGGACAGATGCCCATGACCTCCGCATATGCGGTCCTGCAATTCTATGGGATACTGACCGCCGCGGAGCATGTCAAGGTCGTAATTGGACTCGATCACCACCGTGGATGCCTGGGACGCGAATCCCAGAGCCTCGTCGGTCATACGTCCGATGTCGGTCATGATCACAAAGATATATCCTTCCAGATCGATGCAGTAACCAACCGTCTGGGTGGCATCGTGAGGGACTATGAAGTAGTGTGCGCGGATTCTCCCCGGCACTATCTCCGACCAGCCACCGTTCACCAGATTCTTAACGACCGGGCCCAGGTATTCGCCTGTCATCCAGTGGGTTGCAAGGGATCCGCGGAGCTTTTGCGTCATCCAAACAGGCTTCATCAGGCGCTTGCAATAGGGTCCGAGGTTATGGATATGGTCCATGTGGTCGTGGGTGACGAGGATGGCGTCTATGTCGTCGTAGGTGAAGCCGTTTTTCAGCAATTCCATCTTCAGCCTGCGCATGCTTACTCCGGCGTCGATCACGATTCCGGCACCTCCCTTTTCCCCGTCGATATGGAGGAAGTAGCAGTTGCCGCAACTGCCGCTGGAAAGGGACTGGAACACTATCTTATTGCTGATCATCGTTCTTGCAGTACTTGGAAATGACGCTGTAGGCATCCGTGACACCGAGCTCGCCGGCGCGGGAGAGGTCTATGCATCCTTTCTCTTTGTCTTTTATGAAGATGAGGGCCAGGCCCCTGTTGTAGTAGGCATCACCCATGTAGGGATAGATGTTTATCGCCTTCCCGTAGTTGTCGATAGCTTCCACCATCTGGCTGGAGAGGCAGTAGAGGTTGCCCAGGTTGAAATACAGGTAGGGGATGTCCGGGAGGATGCGGGCGGCCTCGCGCATGTCGGCGATAGCCTCGGAATAGTCGTAGCTGCGGTCTATGCGGTCGCTGACACGGGCGCGTATGGTGCCCTGGTCGTCCATGGAAAGTGTCTGCACGTTGCGCTCCATGCTGGCGATGAAGTCTATCATCTCTGCCCGCAGCACGCCTCTGTTCATGAGATAGAAGGCTTTGTAGAAGCGGGCGTAGCGGTCCTTGATAATATCGTCTTCAGCCTGTTTGACGGCCATGTCGAAGCATCCAAGGGCTGCATTGTACTGTTTGTTCTGCACTTCGTAGATGCCCTGGATAAAGCTCTTTTCCGATTGGGTGAGTTTTGTGTTTCCGGGGCCGCTGCTGGTATCGCCGGCAAGGATGCTGCTCAGGCTCCTGCTCAGCCGTACCGCCTGCATCTCTTCGTTTGTAACCGTTACAAGGATGGGGACGGAGGCTATGAAACGTTCCACAAGGGGATTCTCGTAATCCCTGCGCATCAGCATGGTTCCGTCTTCTCCGTTGCCTGCGATCCTGAACTTGTAGAGGGATTTCAGGCGTATGTCGATGTCCCGGTGCTGAAGCAGTTCGTCGTTGAAGTCTTTCTTGGCAAAATCGGCGTCCAGGGCCAGCAGGGAACTGTATTTGCGGGTGGTGTCCGCAAAGTCCGCCTGGCCTCCTGCCTGCTTGCTCTGGTACTCGGCGACCTTTTTGCGTGCTATCTCGTAGTCGGCCTTGGAAGCCTTCTTGCGGCCCATCATATTCTCTACGTAAGAGCGGTTCATGTAGGCCTTGGCGAAGTCCGGATAGAGGGCGATGGCCATGTTGTAGTCTTCCAGGGCATCCTGCCAGCGCCCCATTTCTATGAAGTAACCGGCCCGGTTGAAGAAGGCTAGGACGTTGCCGGGATTGATGCCTATCACACGGTCCATATCGTCCAGCGCTCCCTCGAAATCCCCGACCTGGGCCTTCAGGAGGCTTCTGTTATAGAGCGTGAGAGCATTGCCCGGTTCATCCTTGAGCACTCTGTCCAGATCTGACATGGCCTCTTTGGGACGATTGACCTCCGCAAACATCAGCGCCCTGTTGAAGTAGGCGAAGGTGTTAGTGGTGTCCATGCGTATGGCCAGGTTCATATCTGCGATTCCCTTGTTGAAATCTCCGCTGGCCGCATACACACGCCCGCGCCGGATGTACCCTTCAGGGTCGTAGCGGTCCAGTTTTATGGCCTTGTTGTAGTCTGCCAGGGCCTTGACCGTATCTTTGCAGAAGAGCCAGCAGGCACCGCGGTTGAGGTAGGCGCCAGGGTCCTTGGGCTCTATCTTGATGTAACGGTCGAAATCGGAGATGGCTTCTTCGAAGCGCTGGGCCAGGAAATAGGTGACGCCACGGCTGTAGTATATGCCGGCAAAGCCAGGACGGAGTTCGATTGCTCGGTTGAGATCCTTAAGGCCTTCCTCGTACTGCCCCTGGCGGCTGCGGGTGATGCCGCGGTAGTGATATCCGTTGGTAAATACGGGATTGAGGCGCACGGAGCGGTCGAAATCCTGCTGCGCTCCGCGGATGTCCCCGAGGTTGTATTTGGAGATGCCGCGGTAGAAATAGTTCCAGTAGTCGGTGGTATCTAGCCGGGCAAGAACGTTGAAATTCTCGATGGCAAGGGCATATTTGCCGTCTGCAAAAGCC
Organism: Bacteroidales bacterium; assembly: GCA_017427385.1. GTDB lineage: Bacteria > Bacteroidota > Bacteroidia > Bacteroidales > UBA932 > Cryptobacteroides. Next base: position 37,069 of record JAFRSW010000022.1, on the reverse strand, counting down.
TGCCTGCCGCGAAGGAAGAAGACGTCTTTGTCGTACTGGGCGGAAATGCTTCCCGACGGCAAGAATGCCATAGAGAGCAAAAAGAATATTGCCAGCCCGAACTTTTTCATTACTTTTGTAATGCTTTGCGTACAATCAAGCAAATATAACATTTATTATGCCTATTTCCGCCCATCCGGCAAAAATTCTTCTCATTATCTGCATGCTCCTTCATGTGGCCGGTTGGGGAGCCTATGCGGCGGACGATGCACGCAAGGCTCTGGAGAGTGATCTCCGCCGGGATGTGGAATTCCTTTCGGACAGTTTGTGCTCCGGGCGACAGACAGGCACTGCAGGTGCATCCGGTGCGGCATTCTATCTTATCCGCCGCCTCCAATCCCTGGGATACGAACTTGAATACAACACTTTCAGGACTGAGCAGGATGCCGTCGGCAGGAATATCGTCACAAAGCAGAAGGGGACCAGGCCGGCCATTCTTCTGATGGCAAGCTACGATGGTCTCGGGAAGATAGGTCCCCGGCTTTATCCTGGTGCCGACAGCAATGCATCCGGCGTGTCTGCGCTGCTGTGGCTGGCCAGACAGTTTAAAGACAGGGATGATATCATTATCGCATTCGTGGATGGGCATAATGCAAACATGGCCGGCGCCGAGGCCCTGAAGGACTTCCTGGGCAAAAGGCGCTTGCGCATGGTGGTGAGCCTGGATATCCTGGGCAGCACCATGTCGCCTCCCGACAAGTTCTGGAAGAACTATCTTATCGTTCTGGGCGGCGCCCCCTGGCAGCGCAGCCTCGAGAAGGCCAACATGGAAACCGCCCTCCATCTCTATTACGATTACTACGGCAGCCGTTCCTTCACCGACCTCTTCTACCGCAAGGTCAGCGACCATAAGGTTTTCCTTGGCAGGGGAATCCCGGTGCTGATGTTCACATCCGGTATCACGATGAACACCAACAGGGAAGGGGATACAAGCAACACGCTGGACTACTTCGTTTTCGCCCAGCGTGTCGATCTGATATGCAATTGGCTGGAGAGCCAGCGCTGATTATTCCTCGGTATAGACCTGGATAAATGTATTCCCGCCGGCAATGTGCCTGGCCATGGAACGTATGTCGGAAGCTTTGACGGAGCGCACGGTCTTCTCGTAGTCGTATCCGTAGGGAGTGCCCCAGCGGACATAAGAGAGCATACGGTCTTCCTGAGCGCTGAGGGAACGGCTTATCTGAGCTTCCTTTTCTGCGTTATGCTTCACCAGATACTTGACCGCGAGGTCCATTTCTTCGGCTGTAGGACCCTCGGAACCCATCTGGTCGAGTACGTCCTGCACGTCCTGGAGGACGATTGTCCTTAGTTCGGGCCTGGTCCGGAAATCTACGTAAGAGTGTGAAGGCAGTCCGGCTTCTTCATTGATTTCGGTGCGGAAAGACACGCTGTATGCGCCCCCGCGCTCCTCGCGTATGAGGGCGAGATAACGGGCGGATAGGATGTAGTCCAGGATGTCCAGTTCGGCCCTCTCCTTGAGCGACCTGCCTCCCTTGTAGAAATAGTTGCAGCTGATATCGGTGTAAGGTGCCGCAACCGGCTTGTTTTTATCATCGATGGTCGTCCGCCCCTTGATTACGGGCTTGACGGGGAGATACTTGCCCTTGGCATAGGGGTAGGATGTATCCAGGGAAGCGATATACTGCTCTACGAGGGAGGATATCTGCTCTCGGGGAAGGTCGCTGCAGAGCACCAGCTTCATATGGGAGATGTCACCGTAGATGCGTTTATAGGAGTCTTCCAGCAAGGCCATGTCGGTGGCATTGACTGCGGCGCTGTCGAGCTCGTTGAGCCAGGGGTGTTTGCCGTAGGCTATATCCCTGCACTTGATATCGTAGAGGTTGCGCGCACTCTTCTTCTTGCCGAGACTCTTGAGCTGCTGAGCCTTGTACAGGTCCAGGTCCCTCTGCGTGCCGAAATAAGGCTCGGTGAGCTGGAGATAAACGGACTTGAACGCGGTTTCCACCTTGTCTGAACGGGAACTGACCATGATACGCCCGGCCTGGGGAACATTGCTCATGATGATGCTTACACCATTCAGTTCGGGGTAGTTGCGGAATTCGTTCTTGCTGCAGTTACGGAAGCCTGCGTTGCGCTTGTTGTAGCCCATTGCAAAGTTGCTGGCATCTACCTTGTCCTGCTCGTAAGCCTTGTATCCGGTGTCGAAGAGAAGCGTCATGTAGAGGCTCTGTCCGCTCTTCACCGGGGCGGCCTGCCTGTAGAATACCTGCACGCCGTTGGAAAGCGTCCACTTCTCCATATCCTTACCTTTTACGGAGGCGGTCTTCACTATCCGGCCCGGCTTCACGTCAAGTTTCATGTCCAGTTCGGGATAGTCCAGGAATGCGGGGCCGATGCTTTCGGCAGCCACCTCTGCGAGGGCGGACTTCATCTGCTCCGGAGCGGGGGCTATGCCCTCGTCATCCTTGCTGTTGTAGCTGTTTGTGTATATCTTCTCGCAGTCCTTGAACATGATCTGCGGGTAGGATGCTACATATTCGGCGGTAATGCCGTCCAGGATGCTCTTACGTATCTCCTTCATGGTTTCAGGCAACACCAGGGGAGCGCCCTGCAGGAAAGCGCCCAGGGCCATGGGCACTATCTCGGCGTTCTTGGTGTCCTCGCGGGAACTTTCCTGGCTGAGGTGGAAGCGGGCGGCGATGTTGATTTTGGCGACCTCCAGTTCGTCGGGAGTGATGCCGTGCTGCAGCATACGCGAGACCTCGCGTTCCGTGAATTGAAGGCATGCGAGCAGATTCTCTCTCTTCTTAGGAACTACCGTGATAAGGGAAATATACAGATCCGGGCTGTATGCGCTTGTGACCATAGTGGCACTCTGGGCGGGAGCGCCTTTGTCCTTGACGCGTTTGCGAAGCCTGTCGGCAAGAACGGAAGAAATGATCTGGCGGCAGAAGAAGTCTTTGTAGAAAGCCTCGTCCTTCTGGTCGGTGACGGTGAAACGCTGCTTGTAGATGGCCTTGTATGCCTGATATTTGATCTCCGGGTCGGTCATGTCCGCGAATATGGGCTCATCGAAAACCGGAGGAGTATAGTCTTCTTTGGGTGCAGGGTTGACGGCGGCGGGGATGTCGGAGAACAGTCTCATTACCCTGGCCTCCATGTTGTCGACATCGAAATCGCCCACGATTATCACTGCCTGCAGGTCGGGGCGGTACCACTTATGGTAGAAATCGAGTATCTCGTGACGCTTGAAGCCATTGATGACCTCCAGCGTCCCCAGGACATCACGCCGGGCATATTTGGACCCTTTGTAAATGAGGTTGCTCTGGAGTTTTGCCATACGGCTGCGGGGGTCGTTGCGGAAACGCCATTCCTCACTGATGACACCGCGCTCGTCGTCCAGGGCCTGCTGCTCGCAGGAGATGTCGCAGGACCAGTCGTGCAGGATGGTCAGCACCGAATCCACGAAGGATTCCCTCACCAGAGGCACCTTGGAAAGGTTGTAGACGGTTTCAGTCCTGGATGTGTATGCGTTGACGTTATAGCCGAAACGCACGCCTTCCTTTGCAAGGAAGTCCAGTATACCCTTTTCCGGATAATGGCGGGTACCGTTGAACGCCATGTGCTCGAGGAAGTGGGCCAGGCCGTCTTGATTGTCCTCTTCCTGAAGCGCGCCCACATTGTGCGCAATATAGAATTCGGCGCATCCTGCGGGATTCCCGTTATGGCAAAGGTAATAACTCATGCCGTTGCTGAGTTTGCCGGTGCGGAAATCCGGATCGTCCGGGATGATTTGTGCGAAAGCTGCCTGGGCGGCGAAAAATGCGGCGGCCAGAATGCAACAGATCCTGTTCATTGTCTATAGGTTATTAGAAATTGCAGCCAAGCCTCACGGCCGCGAGATTACGTGTCTTGCCGGCCAGATACTCATTCTCGCCAGTGAGGGTGGCGAAACGGTCGGAAAGACTGATGTAGGGGGTTATGCCTCCCTTGCAGGGGAGGATGACGCTAAGTGCCACGCGGGCACCTGCCCTGGGGGCCGTCTCGAACTCGAAATGCTTGTCGAGATAGCTGTCGAAGCTTTTAAGGGAAGTAGAGGAGCTGGAGGCATAAGAGCCATCGTCCTTCTTTGTGCCGAAGCCTGCATAGCCACAAACTGCGGCATCCATGCAGATTAGGATGCGTCCGGCGGAGAAGGTCTTCTGGGTGTAGAGTTCCGCCTCTACGTGGCTATAGGCCTGCCTGCGGTAGTAGGGATAAAGCACCGTCTCCTGGGATATCGAATAGAAATCCGCCCTGGCACCGGCCGCAAAGTCGGGGTTGCCCGAAGCGGCATCGTGCATCCAGCAGTAATCTGCAGAAGCCTCTACGGTACTCCTGTCGAGGATATGGTTCTGCCCGCCATAGACGACAACGGTGTTGCCGCCGGGTGGCGTGTTGTATTTGATTATGTTCTCGTTGTTCGAAAGTGTGCCGAATGCGGCATGCAGTACGGCGTGGTGGAGATTCTTGCCGGAAGGTATGTCCAGAGCCCCGTCGTAGCCCAGTTGCATTCCGGAGAATTCGAAATAGGTGGCGGAAGCGGACGCCTTCTTGCCGAAGTATCCGTTCCGCATCAGGAAACTGAATTCTCCGCAGTAAACATCCTTTATGGCGGCCTGGATAGTGCCTCCGTACCAGTTGTTGTTCATGGGGCGGGCATTGCTCTCGGACACATAATTGTGGTCCCCGGAGAGTTCGGCGACGGTGCCGAAGAATCCGCCCTTGTCGGTGTCTATGAAGTATTGTTTGCCCGTTTCTCCGGAAATCTGCCCCTTCAGCTGCTCGAGGGTGTTCCTCCACTTGAGGGAGGCGCCGAGGGTGAGGAAGTCGGAAAGCACGTAGCGCACGCCCGCATTCAGGTCCAGGTCCATCCAGACGTTGCTGAAGCGCGGATCCTTTATCTTGTTCATGTCCCCGGCCTGGTAGAAGGTGGATAATCCCAGGGAGAGACGGTCGTTAAGCTCGTAGGACATGCCTCCGGAGAGGGTGTAAAGCTCTTTTTTCTTGACTCCGGGGGTGAGCTCGGTATTCTCGAGGAAGTTGACGGGGTTGTAGGAAGGATCCATCAAGATCTGTCCTCCCATGCCTTTGCCCTGGAAGTCCGACCAGGAAAGCAGGCCGTGGAAGTCTAACTTGTCGGAGACGCGGTAATACGATTCGGTGAGCGCGGTGAGAGTCCAGCTGTCGGCCGATTCGTTGAGGGCCTTAAGTTCCCCGTCTTCTTTTTCGAAAGAGAGTTCCGCCATCGACATTTTCCCTCTCCACGCATCGAGGAAAGCCGGGTTGGACGATACCATTCCTGGATTCGCCTCAACCGTGAACCGGAAATTACGCAGTTCTCCCTGTCCCGCGGCGGAAACCGCGGAACAGAGACATAGAACTGCGAATATTGCCTTCAGGCTGAACTTCATGGGAATTACTTCTTGATGGAAGCCTTGGTCCTTTCGTGGAAGTCCTTGCCGGAGTCGTTGGTGTCCTTGTAGATGATGTGGGCACCGGCGGCTATCGAAGCCTCGGCATCGATGCCGGAAGGATCGGTGGAACCGGAGTTGGTGGCTGCATCGAAGGTGCCTCCAGCGTAGTTGTAGACAATCTTGCCGGCATTCTCGGCGAGTTCCTCGGTCGCTTCCTTGTCTACGTTACGATAGACGGAGTGGCCAAGGTTGTTGGTGAGATCCACGTGGCCGGAGTTGAGGTCGGCGGAGAAGCGGACCTTGCTCTTCTCGATGTTGGCTGCAGACCAGACCTCCACACAGTCGGTAACATTGGCCTTGGGGAACTTGGCGTTGGTGAGGGAAGTCTTCTCGTAGTTCTCGGTATCCTTGCTGAGAGCCTCTGCGGCTGCCTTGTCCATCTTGCCGATGTAAAGGGCGGGGGAGTTGTTGGAAAGGACCCATGCGGTGCCGGCAGACACAGGATAGGTGGTCATGTAGTGGCTCGTGGGAATGTTGTTGGAGACACTGTACTTAGCGGCCTTGAAGGTGGTGCTGATGTCGGTGTTGGACATCCAGTAGTAGCTGGGATCGCTCAGGTTGACAGATGCGGTGACCGTCTGGGTGTGGTCGATGCCACCGAAGATGGCAATTACGATCTGGGAATATGCAGGAATCTTGACCTGCTCCTTGAACCACCAGATGGCGCTGTAGGCAAGGATCCAGTTCTCGTTCTCATAGAGGAGCTTGTCGTCTACATAATACTTGTTGGTGGCGTGGCCGTTACCGGGCTGAACCAGAGATATGACTATGTCGCTGGCATCTGCTTCTACGTCGGAGTTGTTGTAGAGGATAATGTAGGCATCATCGGTGTAGTTGCCGGTCGTGTTCTTGGGGCAGCCGGTGCAATACAATTCCTTGATGATGATCTGAGGGCTCGTAACCTTGTTGAGGGCGAGCACAAAAGGATCGGCTACAGCGCCCTCGACGATAACGTTGACGGAACCGCTGTAAACCAGTTTCTCACCGTCGGCGACGGTTTTATAAGCCACGGAGGCGGAATAACTGCCTGCGGGCACCTTGAAGATGGCGCAGCCGCTGGCGTCGGTATTCTCGGTGTAGGTGGCGGCGCCGGAGGCCTCCACGAGTTCTACGGGAATGCCTTCGACTGCGAGGGCGACGTTGTCGCTGGTGAGCTGAACGGTGATTTCCACCGGCTTTGGTCCATTGTTCTCATTGCAGGATGCTGCAGCGAAGAGCAGTGCAGCAATTGAGAAGATGCTCAAAACTTTTTTCATAATACTGATGATTTGGTGTTAAAATTTGATTCTTAATGTCAAGCCGTAATAGAACCTGGGAATGTAGGAAGAGACGGAAGTCCAGTTCTCGCTCCTCGTGGAATAAACCTGGCCCAGGTTGTTGAAGAAGTTGTTGGCGTAGAAGGAGATGGAAGCAAGGTCCCCGATTTCCTTCGTGACGCTTATATTGGCACTGAAATATGGACTGATCCAGTCTTTCAGATAGGTGTACAGATAGGTGGTGTTGGTGTATATCAGTTCAGTAAGATTGCCGACCAGTTCCGTATCGTTGTTTCTCTTTGCGGCCAGATAATCCTCCTTGAAAGGCCTGAGGGTGGGATCTCCCTGCACGGAATAATACTCAGGATAGGTCACGGCATAGCACTTGCCGTCATAAATGGACTGGTCGGTAATGCTGGAGAAGTCGGTGGGGTCGGTGACCACGTAACTGCGCGCCGATCCGTCCGCCTTCTCGCTCAGGGCCCTGGAATAGCGCACCAGGCTGCTCTCGATCTTGGCAGAGAAAATCATCCTCACCTTCGGGATATGGGTGGTGATGGTAATATTGGTCTTGACCGAGCGGGTTTCCTGTCCGTTGCTGCCGCTCATTCCGCCCACATACCATCCAATGTATTTATAAAGGGTGCCATCCTTCTTGGAGGTGGGATTGTAGGGAGTGAGGTCGGTGTATACGGACCTGTATCCGTAGAAGGAGCCGTCCCAGCGTATGGTGGTGTTGATGGCACGGATGCGCTTGAAATCGATCACCCATTCCAGGCCGTAACGCTTGATGGGATTCTCGTCATTTTTCTCGTAATAGCCTGCCACAAAGCGCGTTACCTGGTTCTTCGCCACATCCACCGTGGGTTTTGCGCCCGTGCGGTCACTGACCGTGATGCTTCCGTCCAGGGGATTCACCGTGTAGATTCTGTCATCTGCGGGGATATCTATGCCCTGCACCGCGGCCGCGGTGGTGAGGTTGTAGGAGAAGGTATCGTAGTTTGTTCCCTTGTTGTATGCATCCACCGTGACATTGCGGAAGGCCGCGAGGGACACCTTGGTGCCGCCGAGGTTGATGTCGAAACCTATTTCCGCCTGGCGGTTTCTTTGCCAGCGCAGCGCGGAATTGTATTCGATGGTCCTGGGCATTACATACATGGCCTTGTAAACAACGTTCTTGGAGTCGGCGGTGGAAGTGAATACGTCTATATCCAGATAGCTGGGAGTGGGGAAGAGCACAGAGAAGGAAGGCTGCTTGACCGCTATGCCCCAGCTGGCGCGTGCGGAAAGTTCCTTGACGAATCTATCCTTGCGGGTCTTAGGTGTGAATGCAGTGTATTTCGCGTTAAAGCGGGGCGAGAGGCTGGTGGTGGTGCCGTAGGCGGATCCCTTGATGACCGTGGCATCCCCGCGCAGACCTGCAATCAGGTTCAGCCTGGCATCCTTGCCCATATGCACCATCAGGTTATCCTCCGCATATGCTCCCAGATTATGCATCGCAGGCACATCGCAGAATCTCCACTCTCTGTAGGTGGGAGCGGTGGAAAGATCCTCGGTGCCTTCTCCCGTGCCGTAGTTCTTATCGACGGTCCAGTCGGTACCGACCTTGATCTTGTTGTTGACCTTCCCTATACTCGTGGCCTGGTTGGCTTTGAGCGATACCTTGGAACTGAAGGGCCTGTCGTCGATGCGCATTATGTTGTAGAATGCGCCCTTGTCCAGCAGGACCGCGGGATTGTCGCTGTCCGGATTGTAGGGAGTGGACATGTAATAGCCCTTCTGGATAGCGTGCAGGGCGGTAGTCGTGGTGGCTTTGTCGTAATAAGCCTTCTCCCTGTCCTGCTTGTTGCCGTAGGATGCGGATGCGTTCAGCTCCAGATTGGTAATCCATTTCTTGCTCAAGAGCCAGTTGGCGCTGAAGTTCCCGCGCAGGGCATTGTCTATCTTGGTATGGAAGGTGCCCACCATCTTGTCCGGGTCGGCCTGGTTGTCCAGCCCTCCGAGGTTTCCGGAAAGGCTCGCGGACAGTCTGACGGGGGTGTCCTTCAGCGCCCCCTTTGAGAAGAGGTTGCTGTAGGTGAGGGAGAGGCCGTTGCGGTCGTAGGAGGTATAGGGGGACATGGGATCCGAAATGGAAACCGTGTGCTCCATGCTGGCGTTCAGCACTCCCTTGGGCTGGCCCTTGGCTGAAACCCCGAGGCCGAATCCCTTGCTCAGGGAAACCTGCTTGGTATTAGGGCTGGTGGACATGGTGACGCTCCAGGGAGTCTTTCCTTTCCTGGTATTGATTTTCACAACTCCGGATGTCATGTCTCCATATTCGACCGAAGGTACGCCGGTGATTACCTCCACCGATTCGATGTTCGATGATGCGATGTTGTTGGTGGTACTGCCGGATACGCTGCCGGTGCGCCCGTTCAGGTCGGAATTGGTGAAGGATGCATTGCTGGAAATCCTCACTCCATCCACCTCTATGGCCGTTCCGAAGGCGGCGCTGCCGCTCTCTCCGCTGTTTCCCCGGAGGAAGATCTGCTGTTCGTTTGTGAGAGCGGGGGAGTCCTTGGCCGTGGCTCCGCCGGGCAGCAGGCGGGAGATGTCCGAAAGGTTCATCAGCTGCACGTGGTCCAGGGCTGTCTTGTCGATGGTGCGGGAGGTGGTGGCGGAGTTTCCGTCTTCCTGCGCCGTGACGACGGCACCTTCCAGGGCCAGGTTGTCTGCCTTGAGGGATATCTTGAAGTTGGTTATGTCCTTGGAAATCTGGATTTCCTTCGTCCAGGTGGCATATCCGAGGCAGGAGATCGAGACCGTATTCTTGCCGGCCGGCACGTTGTTGATGCTGAAACGCCCTTTCAGATCCGCTACGCCCCACTGCTCCGTCCTTTCCAGTACCACGGTGGCAAATTCCACCGGAGCACCAGTTTCATCCAGCACCGTTCCCGCAAAAACACAACCCTTCTGTGCGTGCGCGCAGAAGCAGATCAAGCAGATTCCAATCAGGATCAATGTCGTTTTGCGAAACATCGGTGAATAAACTACTACTCACAAATATATGTATTAATAAAGAAAAACGGGCAAAAACGCTCAAAAAATCATAATTAATGATTATCATTGCATTATGAAAAGAATAATCCGAGCCGTTCTTGTTTCCACTTTCCTGTGTTTTTCCGCCAATCTCTTCGCAGACGAGGGAATGTGGATGATCCATACTGCAAAACCCGCCATTCAGGCAATGTCCAAAGCAGTTGTCGCCATCGATTTCATGGGCACCGGAAGCTTTGTCTCCAAGGATGGTCTGGTAATCACCAACCACCACGTCGCCTATGCCGATGTATTCGCCCTTGGCACGAAGGACCACAACTGGCTGGAAGAGGGGTTCTGGGCCCGCAGCAGGGAGGAGGAACTGCCGGTCAAAGGACGCAACGTTCAGTTGCTCAAGGAAACCATCGACGTGACCGCCGAGGTAGAGGCCCTGATCGCAGACGGCACGGTGAGGCCCGGGCTGATGATGTCCCGCAAGCTGAGCTGGATAATGGAGAAGCGATATTCCGAGAAAACCGGTCTGGAAGCCGTTCTGAGCGGGGTATGGAGAGGCACTAAATACTATATCTCCCTTTACGAACAATACCGCGACGTGCGTCTGGTGGCCGCTCCTCCCGTCTGCCTGGCAGCATTCGGCGGTGATGTGGACAACTGGGAATGGCCCCAGCACAAGGGGGATTTCGCAATCTACAGGGTATATTGCGGCCCCGACGGGAAGCCGGCGGACTACTCTCCGGACAATGTTCCCTTGGAGTCCCCGGCCTATTTCAAGATCTGCACCAAAGGCATCAAGGAGGGCGATGCGACCATCTTGATGGGCTATCCCGGCAGGACCAGCCGCTATGCGTCCTCCGCCCGTGTGAACTATCTTACCGAAACCGAACTCCCCATAGTGAGCAGCCTGCGTGCGAAGCAAATGGAGATAATCTCCGCATGGATGGACAGAGACCCGGAAGTGCGCCGGAAGTACGCCGACTACTATTTCGGCCTCTCCAATTTCCAGGAGCTCGCACTCGGGCAGATGCAGTGCAACAAGCGTTTCAGAGTGATAGAGAAGAAGCGTGAAGAAGAAGCCAGGATGCAGGATTGGATAGATGCCGACCCTGCCCGTTCGCAGAAATGGGGCTCGGTCCTTTCGCAGACGGAAAGCAAGTACGAAGCCGTGCGCAAGGCCCAGGAAGATGTCATCTGGTACCGTGAATGCATCTCCCGGGGAACCCGTCTTCACCCTATCGCATCCCGCTCATCCGGGCTTCGGCGCAAGGCTGATTCCGTGACCGTCGCCAGGAACATCCGCGCGGACAAACGCAACCTCAGCGAACTGGATATGAGGGTGGAGAGGGACCTGATCCGCCTGGCGATAGAGAATTACTATGAAAACGTCAGTCCGGAAATGCTGGCACCCTACCAGAAGGAACTGCGCGAGCGTTTCGGCAAGGACTACGACGCGATGTGCTCCTTCCTTTGGGACGGCAGCTGGTTCGCAGATTCCGCCAGGATGGAGAGATTCCTCATCCCCGAAGAGAGGCTGGCTCATCTGGAGGAGTTCCTGTCGGATCCCCTCGTCCGTTTCTTCGGGGATGCCAAGATAGTGGACTTCAACAACAGAGTCACCAAGATTCAGGGGAAACCTACTTTGAACGACCTCAGCGTGGAGTATACCCATGCACTGTATGCCTTCAGGGAGGATTCCGGCATAGCCCAGTATCCCGACGCGAATTCCACTCTCAGGGTCAATTTCGGCACCGTGAAGGGCTATAGCCGCGAAGACGGCCTGGACTGCAGGTGGTACACGACCATGGCCGGTATGCTGGCCAAGCATGATCCTAAAGCGCATGATTTCTGCCTTATTCCTGACTGGAAAGCGGTTGCAGAGACTGCTCCCAAGGCCATGAAGGTGGATTTCCTCACGGATAATGACAGCACCGGCGGCAACTCGGGTTCCCCGGTTCTGAACAAGAAAGGCGAGTTGATCGGCCTGCTCTTCGACGGCGTAAAGGAGTCCCTGGCCACCGATTTCTACTTCACTCCGGACTACAACCGCAGCGTCTGCGTTGATATACGCTATGTGACGTGGGTGCTCAAGAATTACGGAAAGATGGACTCCGTCCTTTCCGAAATGGGTGTCAAATAATAATTATCAGATATGGCTAAGAATTCAACTATCCGCGGCAATTGGCCCAAGTATGTGCTCCAGTGGGGTACACTGGCGGCGCTCATCTTCTTCCTGAGCGGCCTCGCTGAAAAGATCTTTACAAAGATGGAACCTGCAAACCCCGAGGCGTATTGTCCTTTCGGGGGACTTGAGGCTCTCGCAACATATGTGCAGAGAGGTTCCTTGCCCTGCTCCATGACCACGATGCAGATTCTCATGGGCATCGTGCTGGCCGCTGCAGTCATCTTCCTGAGCAAGCTCTTCTGCGCTTACCTCTGCCCGGTAGGAACGGTGGAAGACCTGCTCATGAAAGGGCGCAAGGCCATTGGCATCAAGGGTGTGGAAATACGCAATGGAAGCATTGCCGACAAGGCGCTCCGCATAGTCAAGTACGGCCTTCTCTTTGTCGTGGTCTACTTTACCGTGTCTTCCAGCGAGCTCTTCTGCAAGAATATCGATCCTTATTATGCAGTAGCAACCGGATTCAAAGGTGAAATCACCCTTTGGATGAGCCTGACGGCCCTTGCATTCGTCATCCTGCTCGGTTTTGTGATCAACCGCTTCTGGTGCAGGTACATCTGCCCTCTGGGCGCCATCTCCAACTCTCTCAAGTTCTGGACCTGGCTGGTCGCCCTGGGGCTCCTGTGGTGGGCCGTGTCACTGGTCGGGATCAAGTTCAGCTGGGTATGGATACTGGCGTCCTTCTGCCTTGTAGGATATCTGCTCGAAATCCTTCACGGCAAGCCCCGCATGCAGCTCATGCATGTGATAGTGGATCAGGACAACTGCGGCCGCAAATGCTATTCCTGCCAGAAGAACTGCCCCTATAACATCGACGTTCCGTCTTTCGGCAAGGTGGTCACATCTGTCGACTGCGTGCTTTGTGGAGAGTGCGTTGCTGCCTGCCCTACCAAGGCCCTGCGCATCGGTGCGGCTCCTTCATCCAAGGGGTGCGGCTTCTCCCGTTTCCTCCCGCCCATCATCGCCGTGGTGCTGGTAGCCCTTGCGTTGATATTCGGCGGCAAATTCGAACTGCCTACGATTAACGAGAAGTGGGGAGTGGAAGAGGGGATGGAACTCCAGACTGTCAAGGTCTCCGGGCTTAAGAGCGTGAAGTGCTTCGGCAGTTCCATGGCATTCAAGGCCAGGATGGAGAAAGTGCCCGGCGTGCACGGTGTCAAGACCTATGTCGGAAGCCACACAGTCGTGGTCTCCTATGATCCCAAGGTAACCGATGCGGAAAAGATCCAGTCCAAGATCTTCGTTCCTTCCCGCTTCAAAGTCGCAACTCCCGATCCTGAAGTTCTGCCGGAACTCAAGATAGTCACTCTCCGCGTGGAGAAGATGTACGACAAGATGGACCTGAACTACCTGGGACTCCAGTTCCGTGGTGAAGACAAGGGAATCTACGGAGTGGAATCCGAGTATGACTGCCCGGTTGTCGTGCGCGTTTACATGGACCCTGCACAGGAAGCCGACGAAGCCTGGTTCAAGGAAATAGTCGACCGCAAGACCCTCCTGATGCCCGTTCACGGTGGAGGTACCAAGGAAATACCCATGGGTCTCAAGTTCGTCAAGATGGAAAAGGAAGTCGGCAGCATGGCTACTCCCGAATTCCTCCATCTGATGTTCAGCCCGTTCAAGGCCGAGTACAACGGGAAATATCCTTCTGCAGATACCACCGTAATACGCAAGCGCGCGGAAGTCTATGCAGGAAAGCCTCAGTACATACTCGAGTTCGAGGACAGCCGCTACGAGAAGCCCATTATCACCCGCAACCTTCCTTTCCTGAGCAACCATATCTCGAGGGAAGAGGGTGTGATAGGCACTTATGTAGTGCTGAACGAGAACCTTAAACCAGCCCTGCAGATACGTTTCGCCGCTCCTGCGACAGCAGAGCGCATCTGGGAACTGATGACCATGGACAAGTGGACCATCACCCGCAAGGGCGAAGAGACTATAGAAGATGCCCGAATCGGTTTCGACAAGCCGGGTGTCGTCAAGGAGTATAAAAAGTAACAGGCCCCAAAAGCCCCGCTGATACCAGTGGATGGTCACGCCGCAGGATGAAACGTCTTGCGGCGCTGTTTTCTTTGCCCAGTGATCGGACATAGTTGCCCATCATCGTGGTAACACGGATTTCTATCTCATTGTCTCCAGGGTGCAGCAGACCGCCGGTTTCGAAGGTGGAATCACCCCACCAGCGCAGGCCGGCGTCCTGCCCGTTGATGCGGAGTTCTGCGATGTCGCAGACGCGCCCCAGATTGATATAGGAGGGGATATCCTGCCCAAGGGAGACGGTCGTGCGGTAGGTGGCGGTCCCCATAAACTCAGGATGAGTATCCTTCAGGTCGGAGAGGGTGTCGCAGCTGAAACGTATCAGTGTATCTACCTGAGGATTACGCAGTTCCACCGTCCAGCCCTTGAGTGGTTCGCCGGTGCCTGAGGGCAGGCGCTTCCACTGGGGAGCCTTTCCTCCCAGCCGGCTGAAGGAGATGACCACTGTTTCCGAAGGGCCGAGTTCCAGATGCACGCGGTTCCCGTCCATCTTCAGGGAATAGCGCTTGCCTTCAGAAGGATCATAAACCCAGACCTTGCGCCCTTTGCATATCCTGGGATCGAATTCCAGGTCCGTAATCTGCCGGGCGGAGAAGCTGGCGTTTGCGAACAGGAACCAGTGGGAACCGTCTTCCGCGAGGTAGTGGTTCTGGAGGAGGAAACGGTCCGGCTTCGAGATGCCGACGGCGTGGGGGAGGGAGAAGCGCTGCTGGGCATCCGTATACCATTCCAGATAAGCATCCTTTTCCGCCTTGGGAAGAAGGATGAATCTTTCCGGGAAGGATGCCCGAAGGGCGTCCACCTTGTCTTTAACCGCCTTGTCCCGTGTGGCGAAGTCCTTGAGGCCCAGGGACTTATGCGGATAGCATCCTACGCAGAAAACGCGTCCTCCGCCCTCCAGGAAGGCCTCTATCTTGGCCAGCACATCCTCTTCTATGCCCTTGTTCTCCACGATGAACAGCACGGGGTAGGCCTTGGGCCCGTAGCAGAGGTGGCCATCCTTCACGGTCATATCCCGGAGCACCCCTTCGCTGACGTAATCCGCCCCGCCGCCGTTCTTGTGTACGGCTTCCCAGATGAGGGATGTGTACGGGGTGTTCAGCTTGACCGGGAAAGGCTCGTTCTGGGCCCCCAGCTCGCTCCAGAGGTCGCCGTTCGCCGGGAGGATGGCTATGTCGGTTACCATGTCGGTGTTCTGGAGGATGGTGCTCAGGCGCGCCCTGTAGTCGTTCAGGTGTTTCACGAAGGGCCACCAGGTGTTCCGCTCGTTATGGAAGGTGCCGTACTGCACCCAACCCGGGAAGGGGGCGTCGAGCGGCGAGTAATTGAACCCGTGCCATACGGAGTGCGTGATGCCCGAGAAGGCAGCCATGTCCGAACCCACCTTTATAAATTCCAGGGGCACGTTGAATACCTTATAGGTGTTTGTCATCTCCTCCGCACTGACCGTCCTTTTTCCGGCAAGATGCGCGGCCGAACTCACATATTTGTTCACCATGGTATAGCCGCGGCCGCGCCTGTAGTCTTCGTCTCCCATCTCCTCGCCGAGGCGGTGTTTCAGCCAGTTGGTAGTCCATGATTCCCCTTCGGGAATATCGTATCCAAGGGATGAGTCCAGAGGCCAGAAACCGCGTCCGTAGGCCTGTGCACGGGCTTTTACGCCCTTCTCCCTGCACCAGGCGAGGAAGGTGCGGGTGTAGCGCTCATAGTTCAACTCCATCCGGGTGATTTCGAAATCGTAGCGGGCCCGCTGCACCTGCTCCTCGAACTCCGGGGTGCGGGCCGCGCCGTACTGATACTTGGCAACATCTCCCAGTCGCCCCATCTGGAACATTATGTAGGGGAACCAGGGCATGATGTCATAGCCGCGCCTGCGTTGGAACTCCTCGGCGAAGTCTGCGGTCCAGTTGCACCCTTCGAGTTCCATGTTATCGACGAAAAACGCGCGCAGATGCCCGCTGAGCGGGCCTGTGGTCGCCTCGATGGTGGATGCCATGTTATCCAGATAGCGGCGGATGGCCCCGGCATTCATGTAGTCTATCTGGCTTCCGGCAGCGCCCGGTGCCCCGTTGATGACGCTGGCGAAGGAGTCGAAGCGGATCAGGCTGTAAAGCCACCAGATGCCTTCTGGAACGTCCATATCCAGTATGTCCCCGTACAGGCGGTCCGTTATGTCGATGGCCTGGTCCAGGCCTCCGATTCCCTGGGGAACCAGCATCAGTTTGAGAATCTCCGCAGTGCGGCGGGGATTGGTTACGGTCGTGAGGGGATCGGCCGCCTTGATCAGGGAGAATCTTGATATGTCTATGTGTTTCTGTGTCAGGGAATCAGCCACCGTTATGAGCACTGAGGCCCTGTCTTCTTCCGGCAGGCTTTCCGAACCGAAAGGCCATCCCGAGCCTATCAGGAGGTCGCATCCCATGCCCAGGCGCTTTGTCTCATCGAAAGCAGTCTGGAGGCATTCCAGCCATTCCGGGCTCAGGTAATCGAGCGCTTTGCGGCCTACTGTATCGGCGCCCGAAGGGAATTCTATCGGGCTGATTTCCACTCCGCCAATGCCAGCATCGTGCATTACCTGCAGTTCCCGGATGATTTCCTGTGGCTCCACCCGGTCCCCGTTCCACCACCATCGGACGTACGGCCTGTATTGCATTGCTGGGGCGCAAAACTGCCGGTCGATATCTTTGGCTTTTACAGGTTTGGCATCCAGATGGAAACCTGAAAGGACAAGAATTATGGTTATCAGCGGGAGTGTGTGTTTCATATGTTCAAATATACGGGATTTTTAGTAATTTTGTGTCCGTTCAAAGAAACAAATAATTATCTGATATGGTTAAAGTTGATCTCGGGGGCTGCAGCTCCTTCGTTAAAGAATCCGTTTACAAAGATTATGTAGGCAAGGCTCTTGCCGCTTTCGACGTGCTTGAATCCGAAAAGGGTGCGGGCAACGATTTTCTTGGCTGGAAGACTCTCCCCATCGATATTCCTGAAAGCCTTGTTGCCGAATTCGAGGCGATCAAAGCAGACTGGAAGGCCCGCGGAGTGAATCTCGCGGTTGTTATCGGCATAGGCGGAAGCTATCTTGGCGCACGCTGCGCCATCGAGGCCCTGTCGCATCAGTTCGTGCGTCTGGAAGGCGAGATCCGCGTGGTTTTCGCAGGAAACAATCTGAGTGAAGATTATCTTGCCGAGCTCATGGACCTGGTGGAGCAGAGCAATGCCGCATGCGTGGTGATCTCCAAGTCCGGCACCACCACCGAACCTGCGGTCGCTTTCCGCATCGTCAAGGAATATCTGGAAAAGAAATATGGCAAGAAAGAGGCCTCTGAGCGCACCGTGGCCATCACCGATGCCAAGAAGGGCGCCCTCAAGACCCTCGCCACCCAGGAAGGATACCGCACTTTCGTGGTTCCGGACAATGTGGGCGGCCGTTATTCCGTGCTGACTCCCGTCGGCCTCCTTCCCATCGTGCTTGCAGGATTTGACGTCCGCGCAATGCTCAAGGGTGCTGCCGATGAGCGTGCGGAAGTCCTGAAGAAAGGGGAGAAGAACGCCGCTGTGGAGTATGCCGCAATGCGCAACCTGCTCTATTCCGAACTCGGAAAGAAGGTCGAGGTTCTGGTGAACTACAATCCCAAGTTCCAGTATCTTGGCGAGTGGTGGAAGCAGCTTTACGGCGAGTCCGAAGGTAAGGACCAGAAGGGAATCTTCCCCGCATCCGTCAACAACACCACCGACCTGCATTCGGTTGGCCAGTTCATTCAGGAAGGTGACCGTGTGATGTTCGAGACCGTGGTGAAGGCCGAGAAGGCTCAGCGCAGCGTTGTAATTGGCCGCGATGAGCAGAATCTGGACCAGCTCAACTATCTGGCGGGCCAGCATGTGGAGCATTGCAATGCGATGGCAGCCCTGGGCACCAAGCTTGCCCATATCGACGGAGGAGTGCCCCAGCTGGAGGTTGCAGTGGAGAAGATAGACGAGTACAACCTCGGCGCCATCTTCTATTTCTTCGAGTTCGCCTGCGGCATCAGTGCCTATCTGCTCGGTGTGAATCCGTTCAACCAGCCCGGTGTGGAGGCCTACAAGAAGAACATGTTCGCCCTGCTCCGCAAACCTGGTTACGAAGCACAGACAGAAGAGATTCTAAAGCGAATCTAGAGCTTTTCCCAGACAGAAATCTGGGCGAAGAGTTTCTTCAGGAAATCTTCCGGAAGCTTGTGGTTGGACAAGTCCTTCTTAAGCGCTTCCGTCGAAAGATCCTCAAGGTAAGTCCCTGCACCGCAGGGATTTTCCGTTATATAGCTGGCGGTGCCGGCAAAACGGAGAAGTTCGGGAGTGAGCTGCAGGTGATTGCTGATGGCTGCTGCAAAGACAACCTTTGCCTCAGGAGTGATGGCGCGCATCCTCTTGAGCACGCCCTTCTGGCCTTCGGTGAAGGCGAAGTGGCTGTCGCACTCCACGTTAAGCTGTCCTGAGGCGGCGCTTTCCTTTAGATATATGATAACCGCGAGCTCTTCACCATCATAACCCCAGACTTCCTTTCCGGAAGCGGCATCTCTTGCAGCATAACGGCTGTAGGGAACGTTGCGGCCGTTGACGCTTACCTTCGTTGGAGCGGTGGCACCGTCCAGCACTATGCGCACCTTGCGGGTGGCGCTGATACCCCTGTAAGTGCCCTGACGCGGCTTGACGGTAACGGACATGCCGTCTGTATCGACTTTGCGCAGAACCTCGGTCGTGGCGAAAGCGGTGCCGTAGGCCTGTGAAACTCCGTCATCCTCGTAAAGAGTGGTGCTGCCTTCGCCCTGACCGGGAACCAGCATGAACCAGTTCTCATTGCTGCTTTCCTGGAGCGACTTGATCTCGGGTGAGGCCATGGGAAGGATGGCTCCTGCACGCACGAAATAGGGATTTTCGTCTATGGTGTAGTATGCGGTAGTCTCACTGCCGCCGGCGTACATCTTGCCGGTCGAGGCATCGTACCAGTCGTTGCCAGCGGGGAACCAAAGGGCCCTTGCGGTGAGGCCTGTGGTCTTATCGGCGGCTTCGCAAAGCACCGTGGCGAGGATATCATCCCCGAAGAAGAATTCTTCTCTGGTGTCGTAGGCCTTCTGCTCTTCGGGATGATAATAGTAGAGGGGGCGGCAGATGGAGATGCCTGTATCGTATGCCTGGCGCGCTGCTCCGTAGATATAGGGGGAGAGGGTATAGCGCAGGCGGATCGCCTCGCGCATGGGATCGAAGTGGTCCGGGAAGGCCCAGAAGCGCTTCTCCATGCTCATGTCCTTTGTAGAGTGTGTCTTGAAGATGGGGGTGAAAACTCCGCCCTGAAGCCATCTTGTGTAGAGTTCAGGGTCGGTGACGCGAACGCCCTTGGGCTGCATGTGGCCGCCTATGTCGTGGCCCCAGTAGCCGTACCCGACATTGGCCGCGGTGGATGTGAACCAGGGCAGGTAGCTGAGCACTCTCCAGGTGGCATAGGTGTCGCCGGAGAATCCCACCTGATAGCGGTGGCTGCCTATTCCGCCCCAGCGGTGATAAATCATGGGCCTGGCGGCATCCTTGCCATATTTGGCCGACTGACGCAGCTGGTGCCACCAGAAGGTATGGTTAAGCCAGAAGGTATTGCTGAGGCCGGGGATATACTTGCTTTCCCTGAACTGCTGCCAGTCCAGCCACCAGAAATCCACTCCCATGCGTGTCATGGGATCCAGCACGGAGTTGAAGTAGGCATCGGCCCATGCGGGCTGGTCCATGCGGAAGGGGACATATACGGGATTGCCGTCGGCATCTTTGTAGCCGCGAGGGCCGTCATAATCCTCTCCGGTGCGGGAGAGATAGTCCTTGACGAAGCGTTCGTACGGCTCTTCGAAGACCTGTAGACCGGATGCCGGATGGAGGTTCAGGGAAGTCTTGAAATCATAGTTATGAAGCTCCTGGAGCAGGTTTCCGGGGTTGGGGAAAAGCTCCTTTTTCCAAGTGTATCCAGTCCAACCCTTGCGCTCACCGGAAGCATCTCTCTGATCTCCGCGGCCGCTGGCACCCATCTCGAAGGTATCATGCCAGTCCATGTCGATGATCATCACATCCGCCGGGATGCTGAAGTCGCGGAAATGCTGTGCAAGGTCCTTTAGTTCATAGTCTGAATAGAGCCAGTAGCGGCACCACCAGTATCCGAGGGCATATTTGGGCGGGAGAGGAATCTTGCCGGAAATTTTTGTGAAATCGCTCACGGCGGCGGTATAATCGTGCCCGTATGCAAAAAGATACCAGTCGATATGCCTGCCTTCTCGGGGAACTGTTACCCAATACTGCCAGTCACTGTCCGTTTTCTCGAAAAGATGCCTGCCGGATTCGTCGATCACCGCCCAGCCATCCCGGGAAACAACGCCCTTGTCAAATGGCTCCTTGGTGTACTGGCCGGAGGCTTTCTTGTCAATATAGTCGAAGCCGTCCAGTGTCCTGGCTGTGCCGAGCAGATTGCCGGAATCGTCCATCCCAGGCTTCCAGTTGACTTTTTTAATGCCTTTTTTGGCCTTGGGGTCTGCCATCTGGAAGATTACGTTCAGGTTAACTGCGGAGAACTCCGCGTTGCCTTTATAGGTGAGAGTGAGTGCTGAGGTAGTGATAACTGTTTGCTTAGCGCTCTTCTTGACCTTGAAATCGGGCACGGGGAGGTCCCTGTTGACGATTCCGAGGCTGGCCCTGTCTTCGAATACTCCGTCTTCCGCCCATTCCATACGGATCAGGCGCGGTGTGAGCACGGTGAAACGGGCATTCCCGGAAACCACCTGGGCTTTTGCCTGGGCGATGGGATGGAACTCTTCCTGCGCAAAGGCGCCGGTGCAGATAAGGGCTGCTGCGATCAGCAGGATGGAACGGAGGACTTTCATATTCTATTTACTGGGATAATACTGATAAAACTTGGCTATAGACTCCATCCCCGCGAAGAACTGGCTAAGCAGATAGCTTTCGTTGGGGGAGTGGATGGTATCCCGCTCGAGGCCGAAGCCCATCAGGAGGGGATCGATGCCGAGAATCTTCTGCATCTCGGCCAGTACGGCTATGCTGCCGCCTCCGCGTGCGGGGACGGGTTCAATGCCATAGACTTCAGTCATGGCGCGGGAAGCGGCCTTGTAGGCGTCGGAGCCAATGGGAATGAGGAATCCGTCGCCGCCCTCGCATTCCTTGACTTCTACCTTCACGTATTTGGGGGCAATCTTCTTGAAGTGCTTTGCAAAGAGTTTGGTGATCTCCGCACTGCGCTGGTTGGGAACCAGTCGCATGGATATCTTTGCATGGGCGACTGAAGGCAGCACGGTCTTGGCGCCTTCGCCGGTGTAGCCGCCCCAGATGCCGCAAACGTCCAGGCAAGGGCGTATGCCCGTGCGCTCCAGGGTCGTATAACCTTTTTCGCCTTTAACTTCCTCTATATCAAGGAATTCCTTGTATTCCTTCAGGTCGAAGGGAGCCCTCGCGAGCATGGCCCTGTCTTTTTTCGATAGTTCCACGACCTTGTCGTAGAATCCGGGCACCGCCACGCGCCCGTCGGCATCGTGAAGGGATGATATCATCTCGCACAGTGTGGTGATGGGGTTGGCAACCGCTCCGCCATAGTGGCCTGAATGCAGGTCCTTGTTGGGCCCCGTAACCTTGACTTCCAGATAGCTGAGGCCGCGCATTCCGCAGTTGATGGAAGGGACCTTGTCGGATATCATAGTAGTGTCGGAAACCAGGCAGATATCGGCCTTCAGCATCTTCTTGTTCTCTTTCATCCACTTTGGAAGAGAAGGGGATCCGATCTCTTCTTCACCCTCGAAGAGGAATTTGACATTATGCTTGAGTTTGCCGGAGGCGAGCAGGTATTCGAAGGCCTTGATGTGCATGAAGAGCTGGCCCTTGTCGTCGTTGGCGCCACGGCCCCAGATGGCTTTGGCTCCGGTGGCCGGATCCGGGCCCAGAACGGGCTCGAAAGGGTTGGTACGCCACAGTTCCAGAGGCTCCGGCGGCTGAACATCGTAGTGACCGTACACCAGCACGGTACGGGCTTTCGGGTCGATTATTTTGCTGCCGAAGACCACGGGGTTGCCGTCGGTGGACAGCACCTGGGCCTCATCGGCACCGGCCTCCACGAGCAGCACGGCCAGTTTCTCTGCGCAGCGGCGCATGTCAGCCTTGTTGGCGGCCTTGGCGCTGATGGACGGAATCCTCAGTACTGAGAAAAGTTCGTCGAAGAACCTCTGCTTGTTGGCTTCTATGTATTCTTTCATAAGTATAAATCGAAATAGTCAGTTACTTTGTCCATAAGGTGTACCCTCCATATGCCGCGCACGTTGTGCTCGGAGCGTGGATAGGGGAAATAATCCAGTTGCACGCCGTTCGCTATGCATTCCTGCACGAAGCTGAGGCTGTGCTGCCATACCACGGTGTTGTCGATGGCGCCCTGGCATATGAGCAGTTTGCCCTTGAGGTCCGCAGCCTTATTGATGAGGGAAGTTTTCGCGAAACCCTCGGGATTGGTAGCCTGGGTGTCCATATAGCGTTCGCCGTACATCACCTCGTACCATTTCCAGTCGATTACGGGGCCACCGGCCACGCCCACTTTATATATGTCAGGATAGTTGGTAAGCAGAGATATGGTCATGAATCCGCCATAACTCCATCCATGGACGCCTATGCGGTCCCGGTCCACCCAGGGCTGCTCCATGAGGCGGCGTATGCCAGCCACCTGGTCTGCCATCTCGGCCTGTCCGCACTGGCGGTTGATAGCCTTCTCGAAGGCGGCTCCCCGGTTGGAAGTGCCACGGTTGTCCTGAACATATACCACATAGCCCTTCTGGGCCATCATAAGCTCCCAGAGACGCACGCCTCCTAGCCAGGTGTCCTGCACCATCTGGGAGTGCGGGCCACCATAAACATAGACGACTACGGGATACTTCTTCGAAGGATCGAAGCCCGCCGGCTTGTAAAGGCGGTAGTAATTGTCGAACCGTCCGTCTGCGGACGGCACCTTGCCGAGCTCGATTTCGCCCTTGGCGACCCCTGCAAGGGGATCCGGGGCTTCATACAGCAGTTCGGAGGATTTGCCGTCGACACTGCGTACGGCCACCCTATACGGCATCTCGAATGAACTCCAGCTGTCGATGAAGCGGGTGCATGCCTCGTTCATGTTTATGCTGTGCCAGCCTTCATCGGGCGTGAGCCGCTGAGGCTTTCCGAACTTTTTGGTCTTCCTGACGGCCTTTTTGCCAATGTCTATGCGGAAGAGATGGTTCTCTATGGGAGACACCTCTGCGGAGGTATAGTAGACCCAGCGGCCGTCATCCGCCACGTACTGCACGTCCGCATCTACCGCTGTAAGGCGGCGCACCGTGCCCAGGGTATCGCAGAGATAAAGGTTGCGGTAGCCGTCGCGGTTGTCGGTGCGGTAGATGAAATCGTAGCGCCCCTTGATGAAGTGCAGGGGATCCTGGGGCTCCACCCATGCGGCGTTCTCCTCGGTGAGGATGGTGCGGACGTAGCTGCCGTCAGCCGCCCTGTACTGGTTCAGCGCCATATGATGCTGCTCGCGGTCCAGTACCTGTATGAATATGTACTTGTCGTCCGGGCTCCAGCAGACGCAGGTCAGGTAGCGCTCGTCGGTGAATTCCGTGGGAATGATGGTGGAAAGCACCTTGCCCAGGGTGTCGCAGACGAGGAGCGAGATGTGCTCCGAGGCCATGCCGTTCATGGGGTAGCGTATCTGCTCGAGGCTGCCCGTGCGGGTGCTGATGTCCAGCAGGGGGAACTGAGTCACTGCGCTCTCGTCTTTCCTGTAGACGGCGATGTATCTGCCTGAGGGAGAGGGGAATACGCCCACGTTTATGCCGAATTCGTTGCGGGAGACGCTCTGACCGACGACTATGCCTTCGCCATCTTCTTTCGGCAGAGTCCAGGTCTTGCGCCCGGGACGTAGGAATCCTTTCTGGGGCTTGTCGCCTTCCCAGTGCCAGGTTTCGCGTGCGGGGTAGAGGCTTCCGCCCAGGACTGCCTCACGCATGGTGATGTCCCGGCCTTGGCCGGAGGGATGGACGGCCAGGATCTGCAGTACGACTGCAAATAAAACTGATGATATCATTCTCCTGTGTCTATGGGGATTGTATTGATACGTGCGGGGTCAGTGACCTCTAGGATATCGTATACCACGTATTTCTGGACGCCTCTCCAGGGAAGTGCGCCGCGGTATTCCTTGTATTTGACCTGAACCTGCTTGCCGCTGCAGCGCATGAGAGAATCGGCCACGTGATACATGGCACCGTTGGCTTTGCGACCCTCAGCGTGCTTGTCTACCGAGAAGTTGAACTCGTTGCTCTGCAGGCCGCTGCCTTTCTTGTCGTTCTTGAAACCGCTCATGATGAGGCGTCCCTCATAGGTCTTCCAGACCCAGCCCTTATAGACGACCTGATTGAGTTCACCGGCCTTGACTCCGGTGCCGAATACCCAGAAGAAATGGATGAA
Organism: Bacteroidales bacterium; assembly: GCA_017427385.1. Lineage (GTDB taxonomy): Bacteria > Bacteroidota > Bacteroidia > Bacteroidales > UBA932 > Cryptobacteroides. The sequence goes on along the minus strand of JAFRSW010000022.1, from coordinate 12,545 downwards.
TATCCATCCGCCTGCAATCAGCAGCAGTACGACGATCGTGATGATAAGTATTTTCTTAAATGTTTTCATACTTACAAATTTAGCAAAAAAATTTGCAGGTAATCCAAAAATGTCTATCTTTGCAGTCCCAAACGCTAACGGTGGGTTCGTATAACGGTTAGTACTCGAGATTCTCAATCTCGCAATAGGAGTTCGATTCTCCTACCCACTACAAGATTTCTAACAATTACTAGTAAAATGAAAAAAGGAATCCATCCCGAATCCTACCGTCTTGTAGTTTTCAAGGATATGTCAAACGAGGACATCTTCATCACGAGGAGCTGCGCCACCACCAAGGAGACCATCACCCTCGACGGAGTTGAATATCCCCTCGTAAAGGTCGAGATTTCGAACACTTCTCACCCGTTCTACACCGGCAAGACCAAGATCGTCGACACCGCCGGCCGTGTTGATATGTTCTACCAGAGATACAAGGCAAGAAAGAAGTAAGTCTTTCTTACAGGATAAAAAAGAGGCAGCGACAAGGTCGTTGCCTCTTTTATTTTATTATCTTTGCATTATGACACTCATTAAATCCATTTCCGGCATCAGGGGAACCATAGGAGGAGCCCCTGGAGATGCCCTCACCCCTGTAGATATTGTTAAATTCTGCTATGCATACTGCAGCGAGCTTCGCAAGCGCAAGGCTCCGTTCGGTAAGAAATATAAGGTAGTAGTCGGACGGGACGCCCGCCTTAGCGGCGTGATGGTGGAGAATCTCGTCTGCGGCACTCTGATCGCCTGCGGCGTAGATGTGGTCAGGTGCGGATTCGCATCCACCCCCACCACCGAACTGGCGGTGCGTTTTGCCGGTGCGGATGGCGGTATAATCCTCACCGCCTCCCACAATCCCCGTCAATGGAACGCCCTCAAACTCCTGAACGAGCAGGGCGAGTTCCTCACGGCCGTGCAGGGCCAGGCCATCCTGGACTGCGCAGAGAAGGGAGAATTCGACTTTGCGGAGGTAGATGAACTCGGCACCATCACCGATCACGACTATACCGACGAGCACATAGAGGCAGTCCTGGCCCTCGACACAGTGGATGCCGACGCAATTCGCAAGGCAGGTTTCAAGGTGGTGCTGGACGCCATCAACTCGGTGGGCGGCATAATCATGCCCCGCCTGCTGCAAAAGCTTGGCGTAGAATGCATTACGCTCAACGGAGAGCCTACCGGCGATTTCGCCCATAATCCCGAGCCTCTGCCCAAGAATCTGATAGACCTAAGTGAAACCGTGGTCCGCGAAAAGGCAGACCTGGGCATCAGCGTGGATCCCGACGTGGACCGCCTGGCCTTCATCTGCGAAGATGGCCAGCCCTTCGTGGAAGAATATACTCTCGTAGCCGTTGCGGACTACCTGCTGGACGAGGCCGTCAAGAAGGGCGTGAAGAACCTTGCAACCGTTTCCAACCTGTCTTCCAGCCGTGCCCTTCGCGACGTTACGGAGGCTCACGGAGGCACCTATTATGCCTCTGCCGTGGGCGAGGTGAACGTCACCACCAAGATGCACGAGGTGAACGCCCTGATAGGCGGAGAAGGTAACGGGGGCGTCATTTATCCTGCCAGCCACTGCGGCCGCGACGCCATGGTTGGCGTGGCCCTCTTCCTCAGCAAGCTCGCGCATAACGGGCAGAGTGTCAGCGAGTACAAGAAGACCTTGCCTCAGTACTTCATTGCCAAGAATCGCATAGACCTCAGCGACAGCGCCCTGATAGACAAGATACTCGAGACCATGAAGGAGACCTTCCGCAACGAGAAGGTGAACACCATAGACGGTGTGAAGGTGGATTTCGAGGCTGCCCGCGAATGGGTGCATCTCCGCAGGTCCAACACCGAACCTATCATCAGGGTATATTCTGAAGCTCCCTCCGAGGAGCGCGCCGTTGCCCTCGGGAACGAGGTTGTAGCTCTCGCCAATAAAATCATAGGCTGATGTTTTCTTTCCGCACGACACCCATAGGAGACCAACTCGATAAAGCCTTGCTGGATGGCAAGGTCGGGGTGTTCTGCACCCAGGCCTGCTGGGATGCCGGTACGGAATCGTATTTGTTCGATATTTTCCGCAGGCGCGGGAACCTCGAGACCATCTTTTTACCGGGGGATGAGGCTGTGCCCGGAACGGCCCACATAGCTTTCGATCCGGAGCAGATCCAGGCACTGGATGCCATCGTGGTGGAAATTCAGGACGGCGGCTCGCGATATTTCCCCTTCACCATAGACGTGCTGCGGCTGATTTCTGCCCTTGCGGGGATGGAGAACGCTCCGGCACTCTATATCGTAGATCATCCGAACCCTGCCGGAAGAGATGTGGAAGGCACCCTTCCCGCAGGTGAAACCGATATTTGGACGCCAGCGGCGGCGCATCGTCACGGTCTTACGCTCGGGGAGCTGGCGCAGATGTATGTCAGCGAAACCGGAGCGCAGCTGTCGCTTCATGTTATTTCCGCCGATGTTGCATCCACCCCGCGCACCCTCATGCCATGGATGATCCCGCCGGCATCCGACTTCGCCGGGGTGTTTACCCCCTATTTTTATTGCGGCGGCAAGCTCTGGACAGACACCAATGTCAATCCCGGTCTCGGCACCGTGCGGCCCTACGAGATGATAGGCGCTCCTTTTATCAAGACTGAAGGAAACCCCGTGCCCGTGCCGGAAGGAGTGCTGGCGCGCCCGTGCAGCTTCATCCCGCTTGCAGGCCTCTACGAGGGCGAAAGATGTTTCGGCTGGCAGTTTATCCTTACCCCAGGCACACGCTATCATTCCCTGCTTCACACCATGCAGCTGATGCGTTATTTGAGTGAAAGATACTCACAGTTCCGTATTTACGACAGCCTCTATGGCAGGCTGGCAGATCCTGTCATGGCGGAATACCTCCGCGGAGGAATAACCTTCGATATTGTGGAGGAGCATGTGAAGGGCGAAGAGCAGAAATGGATACGCAAAGCGAAGCGTTTCCTGCTGTATGACGACCAGCCGGTTCGCATAAAGTGATTAACTTATCGAATTATTTGATATTTTTGCAATTACAAACCTGAATCAACCTATTTTTTTTATAAACCATCTATCATGAAGAAAATCGTTTCATTACTTGCAATCGCTGCAATGGTTCTTGTAGCATGCAACACCAAGAAGCCCAGTGCCGAAACCGTTTCCGCAGAGGCACAGAAGGCCGCAAACGCCCTTGTGACTGCTATCCAGTCCGGCGATGAAGCCGCTATCAAGGAAGCTGTCGCTGCAAAGCAGGCAGTCCTGAAGAAGTTCAAGATCCAGGACGACGAGGAACTCGATGCAATCTTTACCGATGCATTCGATGTCGCCCTCGAGGACAACGGTGTAGATGAGGAAGAGATCGATGCTCTCCTCAAGGTCCGTGGAATCGACATGCTCGTTCTTGAGAAGGCAGCTGTGGAAGAGGCCGCCGCTGAGACAGCAGACAAGGCTGAAGAAATCGTAGAAGGCGCTGCCGATCAGATTGCCGCCGATGCAGCTGAGAAAGCGGCAGATGCCGCTGAAGCTGCACAGGAAGTGGCAGAAGAGGTGATCGAAGAAGAAGAGATTCCCTTCATCCTCGTTGAGAAGAAGCCCGGATTCGATGGTGGCGACGACGCAGACTTCACAAAGTGGGTCAGCAGCCAGATCGTCTATCCCGAAGCTGCAAAGGAAGCAGGTAAGGAAGGCCGCGTGGTTCTCAAGTTCAGGGTTGGCAAGGATGGCAGCATCCAGAACGTAAGGGTTATCAAGAGTGTTGATCCCGAACTCGATGCAGAAGCAGTCCGCGTTGTTTCTTCTGCTCCTGCCTGGACTCCCGGCATGCAGAATGGCGAACCTGTCGCTGTCAGCTATGTATTCCCTGTAGTTTACAAACTCCAGTAATCAAACCGGATCGACGTCTACGATGATGTCGGCTTTAGATGAGCTCCGGAAGGCCTCCACGGTTTTCCGGAGTTTTCTTTTGGCGTCCAGAAGAGTCTTGTCCCTCGAAAGGGAAACACGGACGGAATCCGTCAGGACCATGGTGGAGAAACCCTCGGCGGAAAGCGCCCGGCCCAGCTCGACAGCTTTTGAGGTACGCATTTCCACCATACGTGTATAAGGAGGGAGATTGAACTTCCTGCGTTCTTCCAGCAGGGGTTCTGCGCTCCGCAGAGTAAAAACCTGATGACCGGCCTGGCGGGCCTGGACTATCAGCTGGGGGCAGATGCTGCGCAGGCGTTCCAGATACTGGAAGGCATGCTCGTCCGACCTGAAATCGGAAGGATTGAAAAGGGCATCTGCGTTGAGTATGGCCGTAAGGTCGTATCCGTTCAAGTCCGTTTTTGCGGCCTGTGGGATAGTGAGGATATTGGCATTCAGCCCTTCCAGTTCCTCCGGCTTCTCGAAACCGCGGATGAGCGCTGTATTACTGCTGTGGCGCATGGCATCGGACAGCTTGCGGGAGATGATGCCATGCATCCCGTTCTTCCGCTTTTCTGCCGGGATGTCTATTAGGGTGAACCTGCACGCAGGATGCATCTCGCTCCCGTCCGGATTGCGGTCGAAAAGGATATAGCGGCCGTTGCGTGCATTCAGGATAGATTCCAGGGAAGGGGAGACGGAGCCGAGGATGATGTTGCAGCCGTGCATGCGGGCCAGCTGCACGGCGCAGTCTCTTGCGTTGTAGCGGGGGGCGGTGTCGCTTTGTTTGTAGAAGGTGGATTCCTCGTTGTCCACGATTATCAGGCCCAGATCCCTGTGCGGCAGGAAGATGGCGGAACGCGTGCCCACAAGTATATATGGCCTGCCGGACCGTACAACATCGGTAATGCGCCTCCGCTCTGCGCTGGTCATCTTCGAATGATGAACCAGAAGCAGGTCTCCGAATGATTTCTGTAGGCTGTCCTGCAGTTGGCCGGCAAGGGCGGTTTCGTTAACGAGGATGAACACGTTCATGCCGTTCCGTAGTATCTGGGCGGCGGCGTTTATGTAGTCGGCATTCCGGTCTGCGGATTTAAGTAGAACCGGCTTTCCGGTCTGCAAGGCCTGCAGCAGGGCTGGTTCCGGACTGATGTCCGGCACTTTTGAGAGAAGTGTGGAATAGTCCGTGTTTTCTATTTCCAGACTATGGCTTAGCGCTGCCAGCCTGGCCTGAGCTTCCTGGAGTTCCCGTACAATGTCGTTTCTCTGGGCCTCCAGTGTGGCGCGCACCGCATCCTTATGCTTGCGCCCAAGGTCGGCTGTCTTTGCATCCAGCCGTGCCTGCAGGCGGGCGATGCGTTTGCGCCACAACTCTTCTTCGCGCACCTCAAGTGCTTGTTTGCGTTGTGCTCTTTGCGCGTTGATTTCCTCTGAGACGGTCTTCAGGTTTGGATAAGCCGCTTTGTAGACTTCTCCTATGGTGCAGAGATAATAGTCCGCGATGAAACGCCAGAACTCTATCTCTTTGGAAGTAATCGGTTCCAGCCCGGTTTCGGTAGAAAGGACGGGTTGGATCCTGGAGGGGTCGATGTCTGGGGTGACATCTATTCCCGACACCACCCCGACAGTCCTCCTGCCGGCGAATTTCACGATTACGCGCTGCCCGATGCCGACATCCCCGGACAGATAATAACAAGGCTCCCACTCCAGGCGGAGTGGGAGTATCAGACTTATGTAGCGCTTGGAAAGCACTATTAGAGGGTACCGGCTTCAGCGGCCTTGATCATGGCCTCGTTAGCGGTCACATAAACCTCGACGCGGCGGTTCTGGGCACGGCCTTCTACGGTGTCGTTGGTGGCGATGGGAAGATCGAAAGACTTTCCTTCAGCGACAATCTTGTTCTTCAGGCCAGCCTGTGCGAGGCACTTCTCGACTGCAGCTGCACGCTGCTTGGAGATGCGCTGGTTGACTGCTGCGGTACCGGTGTTGTCGGTGTGACCCCAGATGGTGATGTCGGTGTCCGGCAGGTCTGCCATTGCTGCGGCGAAGTTCTGCAGGGACTTCTGTGCCTCAGGGCTGAGGACGGTCTCATTGGTCTTGAAGAGGATGCCGTTGTCGAAAGTGACGCGGATTGCTTCGAGGCCGTTGATTTCAAAGGTTTCGACCTTTGCATTGAGGGCTGCAAGTTCTGCTGCCTTCTTGTCCATCTTCTGGCCGATGAGTGCTCCGGTAGTTGCACCTACAGCGGTGCCCGCGGTTGCTCCGATAGCTGCGGACTTAAGGTCTCCGCCGATAAGATAACCAAGTGCTGCACCGGCGATTGCGCCGCCGCCAGAGCCCCAGAGAGCTCCCTTACCAGCCTTGTTCATGTTCGAGCAGCTCGAGAAGATGAGTGCTCCGCAAAGTGCAAATGCAAGAATCTTTTTCATAATACTGATAGATATTAAATGGTTATAATTCCTAGTTTTCCAAATGCAATAATAATGATTATTGAGTTAAAATGCAACAAACCTAAGAAAGATGAAAAAATTTTTGCGACTTCCGCATTTTTATCTATCTTTGCAATCCCAAACAAAAAAGGTGCTGTAGCTCAGATGGTAGAGCAAAGGACTGAAAATCCTTGTGTCGGCAGTTCGATTCTTCCCAGCACCACCTTTTTCGGCCTTCCAGATACCTGGAAGGCCGATTGCTTTTAAAATGTGGCTCGTTTGTGGCTCGTTTTGGGCAAAATGTGTCACACCTGGAATCAGGAGGCTCGGGCTAGCACGTCACGTGTTCACCCGAGCCAAAGCATTTATAAAACACGGCTGTAATGCCGTATCTCATCCGCAAAGGTACGAAATTATTTCCTTTCCTGCAGGCTTTTTCGTAACTTGCAGTTGCCGACCCGTGACCTAAATCTTTGTCCTATGAAAATCCTTCTCGACAATGGCCACGGGATTGAGACCCCTGGCAAGCGCTCTCCGGACGGCCGGCTCCGGGAGTACGCCTACACACGTGAAATCGCTGCGCGTGTGAACGCCGGCCTGAATGAACTCGGGCTCTCCTCTTCCCTGTTGGTGACGGAGCTGGCCGACATTTCTTTGGACGAGCGCTGCCGCCGCGTGAACGCAGTCTGCAGGGAGCTTGGCCGTGAGAATGTAATCATTATCAGTATCCACGTGAATGCTGCAGGGCGCGGCGACAAATGGATGAAGGCCACCGGCTGGAGCTGCTACACTTCGCGCGGTGTGACCCGGGCCGATGAGCTGGCCACCTGTCTTTGCAACGCGGCCGTCAAAAACCTGCCTGGACATCGGATGCGCTTTGATTACAGCGACGGGGATCCGGACCACGAAAGCGGTTTCGCTATCCTCAACCACACGGCGTGCCCGGCTGTCCTGACTGAGAATCTTTTCCAGGATTCATTGGAAGACGTAGAATTCCTGCTTTCTGAAAAAGGCAAGGCGGCCATCACGCAGCTGCACATCGACGGCATCGCGGAGTTCGTGAGGAATTGTGCGTAGCCTCAGCGCCCATCCAGCGGTATGGCGTGGCGCATTCCGGCCGGGTTCCGGCCGGGTTCCCCCTACACAAAAGCAACCGCCGCCCTCCGGAAAGGAAGACGGCGGCTTGCTATGGTGGGCCGGTTACTTGTTCTTGTACTGGTTCAGCAGTTGTTCCAGGGCCGATGTGCCCTGGTCAATCTTGTCGCGCATTTCCTCGCGGGAACCGTCATTATTCTTGCCCTCCAGCTGCTGGTAGCGGGACTTCATCTGCTCCTCGAACTTCTTGTAGGCATCCAGGCCAGCGGAAAGGTCCTGAACGACAAACTTGTAACCCGCAGGCAGTTCGAAGACTTCCGGATACGGGACGCCAAGGTGGATGTTCCGCATATAGGTCTCGATACCGTCAGCGTCTTCAAAGAGGGTGATGCCGGTCTCCGGGTCGATATGGCTGGTACGGTAATGCTCGTCCGTCTGGGAGCCGTAAGGGCCGTCGAAGGTCTCGGTGGTCACGATGGTCTTCATGTAGCACCAGCGGTCGCAGGTATAAGCCATATCTTCCTCCGTCATCTGCTCATGCTTGGTCTTGACATCCATATTGTTCAGCGCCTGCATCCCTTCACCCGGCAGCTTGGTGATGGTGCGGGTGGCGTCGTCAATCCGGTAGATAGCCAGGCTGTCAGGAATCGAAAGCGTTTTGACAATCTGATTCTCGCCGGTGGCCGGGTTGATGCCGGAAGATACGCTGAACTGGCGCTTGCTGGCAGCATTGTAAAACACCTTGGCTGGAGTGCCGTGGGTGCTGATGCGGTACGCGCAGAAGGATACCTGCGGACGCGGTTTCGTCAGGGCCGGCTGCTCACCTTCGTCGTGGGCCGGAAGCCCAAGCGGAACGTCCAGAGCAATGTCGGGGACGTCATTGTAGGTATAAGGATTGGGGATCTGGGCCATGGCGGCCAGGCCAAAGGACAGCAACGCTGCCGTCAGGAGTATTCTCTTATTCATTATTTCCTGTTGATTAGGGTTTGTCGGTGAATGCAGTGACCCGGAAATGGGACTTGTCCTTGAAACTTACGCCCACGTTGCCGGAAGCGCTGCTTTTCTTCTCGTAGATGAAGCCGTATTCTTTGTCCACGTAATAGACATCCTCCTTGCGGGTGCTGTATCCCAGAAGGGCCTCTTCCGTGACCTTGGAGACCACCCAGCAGGGACGGCCGCAGCGGGTGTCGCTCTTGCTGGTGGCCACGGGTGTGGGATAATTGCCGATGACGCGCAGGTTGGTCTTGCTGCTGTTCAGGTAGAGTTTGATGACGTCCTCGGGCGTCCTCTCCATGGTGTAAGTGCGAATATACTGGCCGTTGTGGTACACCTTGCTTTGGATGGTCCCATTATCCAGGATGTCCATATCCTCTTTCTGCGTCTTGCCACCGCCTTTCCCTTCGATAGTCATCTTCTTCCCCTTGCGGGTATAGGTATAGGTGACGTTCTCGTCCAGATCCACAACGGTAATGGAATAATCCTTCTCATACCATTTGAGCTCGCGGGCGGGTTCCTTTTCAGGAATCTCTTCCTCAACGGGTTCCTCGCTCACGGACGTGGAGTCCGTTCTCTGCATTGATTCGGCGATTGAGCCGAGAATCTCTTTGAGCACCTCCTTGGCCTCATCCAGATTGACGGCGGACCTGTCCGCACCTTCAGACGTGGATGCAACTTGGGGAACCTTCTCGACCGGTTGCGGCTCAACGGAGTTTTCCCCCTGACGGTTTCCGGTGAAACCGCAGGAGGAAAGCATCAGTAAACTAGCTGCAAATATAAGCAGGCGTTTCATTGCCGTCAGTCTTTGACCGGACGGATAGGAAGGCCGTTCTCACGGTATAGAGCGTAGCAGTCCGTGTGACCGAAACGCATAGCATCACCCTGCCTGCGCTCGTGCCATTCAATGGCATCCTCACTGCCTTCAGGGGTACCTGACGCGAGAGCCATCGAAGCCGTCCAGCACCAGGGATAGTTTGACTCTTGGAGCTTATCGCCCACATAGTAACCAGTCTTAGGGAAATCTATGCTGTTGCCGTTTGGGCCGGTGACAGTTACGAGACCAGGCTTGTCATAACTGAATGAGCATTTTGTGAAGAGTTCCATAGCTTCAGCGCGGGTGGGCATACGCCATCCCTTGCCAAGAGCGGCAGTTGCAGCATCATCCTCGGGCTGAAGGACAATCAGTTTGTCGGCAGTGCCTGAACTGGCGTGGCTGTCCTCGGTGGAGTACTTCTTAACCTTGTATCCATCCTTGAACTTGTAAGTGTCTCCGTTGTATACCTTTTTGGCTTCAGTCTCACCCCAGGCGTAATAGTTGCCCGGATCGGAGGCGTCCTTTGCGCCCAGATTGGTCTTTGCCCATTTGACGCTGAGGCCCAGATCCACGGCATCGAAAGCAGCTACGGAATTCTTGGTTTCGGCAGCTTTACCGTTGCCTTTCTTGTTGGAGTTGCCGCCGCAGGACACCATTGCCAGAGCGGCCATACACATAAGGATGAGTGCAGTTTTTTTCATGATAATCGTTTTTATACTATTCGGGTTTATCCCATTCAAATGCCTTTACGGTAGTATCCCAGCTCTTGATTTCGAAAGTGGCGTTCTTGGACTCCTTATCCTTGTCCAGATAGTTGACGAACTTGTACACTATCTTCGTGGCTTCATCGACCCAGTAATCAGCCTTGACAACAAAGTCATAATCGTAGCGGGTGCATTCAACTCCGAGGATTGTTTCTTTGTCTGACGTAGCCTCGCCATATTTCGTGCAATTACCGGCAGGGACACCGGCATCAAACAGGACATGGCACTCTGAGTTCTTGGCAAATCCGGCGAAATTCAAGTAGCTTTCATCACCGGAGGTAAGAAGATTGGTCCATTTTACGCTGCCGTCTTCCTGTAAGGCACCGCCGAAGGCCTTCAATGACTTGCCGTCTTTGTCAAACTGGCAATACAGATATAATACATAGCGAGAGCCCCTATTCTCATAGAACCATTCATTTCCCAATTTGATGAGCTTAATATCTTCTTCCGCCGTGTTGTACGAAGGCTGATTCTTTATCTCAATCTTTACATTGAGAGGGAACGTTGCCGCCAGAACCTTAGGGTCAATTGTCTGGTCCGTTTGTTCGGTCTGCTCGCCTCCATTGCCGTTTCCATTTTCTTCTCCGTTCCCATTGTCATTAGGACCTAAAATTTTCTCACAAGCCGGAAACATCGAGACTCCGGCCAGGAGCATAATTGCCATAAAAATCTTCTTCATGTCTTTTTTGTTTTGGTTAGATATGCTATAGTATTTTTTGCGCCACTGCTTTCATCAACATTTCTCCGGTGGTGGCCGCATTGAATTTTGCCTTGAGACGCTGCCGGTACCACTTGATGGCCGGCAGGCTGAGATTGAGGACTTCCGCAATCTCGGTACTTTTCATTCCTGCCGCCAGCATCTTCAAAACCTTTTCCTCCTTGGCAGTCAGGATGATTTCGTTGTTGTATAAATCTTCCATTCGCTTGGGATTAGTTTCTGCATACAAAGTTCGTCAATCCCAAGCACTTGAGACTTATACAAAAGTATAAAAATGAGGCTCAATTGTCGGTTTTTTGCCCCTGGAATCCCGAAATTGCGTCGGTTTTGCTAACTTTGTCTTGCAATGAGACGACTTTTTTTTACACTTTTTTTGATACCGTTTTGCGCCGGTTTTGCCAGCGCGCAGTACAACGATCACCGGGACCGAAAACTCGATTCCCTTGAAAATGTAGTAGCCGGATGGACGCCCGAACGCTTGGCCGAGGCCCCCTATGAAACCAAGGCCGATGTGTGTCTGGCTTTATCCCAGCTGATGTACGGATACGAGCGCATCAACCCGGACCGCTCGATGTATGCGGCAAGAAGAGCCTACGACCTGGGCAATGACCTTGGCTCCCTCTACCAGCCCTACCTTGCTTCCAAGTTCATCGGCCAGCTGTTCTACAATAAGGAGCAGTACGACAGCACCATTTTCTATTACCGCGTGGCGCTGGGATACCTGGACCGCATGGCCGCCGGGGAGGCGGGGCCGGACACCCCGGAAGGCTACCCGCAGGAAAAGATTGACGATGCCGCCTCCAGCCTTTACGGCAACATCGGCAACCTTTATTATGAAATTGACTCACTGCCGCAGGCAATGACTTATTACGCCAAGGCCGGGGAAATCTTCAAGAAATACGACTGGAAAATCAGCAGTTCCATCCTGGAGCACAATATGGGAGACATCTGGGCCGATGCAGGTGAAGACGCCAAGGCTATCGAATGCTACAACACAGCCATCTGCTACGCCCAGGAAGCAGGAGATTCCCTATGGGTGGCTTCCCCAAAACTGGGGCTCGGCGCCCTTTATATGCGTCAGGGCAAAGTCACTAAGGCTTTGCAGTATCTTCAGGAGGCCGACGAATACTACTCCAAGCATCAGGACCAGGAGTATTACGACCGCATTGCCACGCTGGACATCATGGGCCAGGCCTACCAGACGCAGAAACGCCAGCGGTCCATGTTGGCAACAGCTTTCGCCGTTTTGGCATTAGCCCTTCTGTTCCTCCTGATTATTACCCGCAGGGCATTGCGTCTCAAGAAAGAGAATGTTGCAGCAGATGAAGCCATCGGCGAGGCCTTGACTGAGTTGGAGATGACGGACTCTTTGTCCCGGCTGGAGATGAACCAGAAGGTAGAGCTGAGCCGAGGTGAGCAGGAAATTCTCCCGATGATTGCCGAAGGCCTTACCAGCAAGGACATCGCAAAGCGCCTCTTCCTCACGGAACAGACCATCAAATGGCGCCGCCAGCGGCTCTTGGCAAAGTTCGATGCCAAGAATACGGCCGAGATGCTCTCCAAAGCCCGCGAGCAAGGGCTGCTGTAACAGATTCAGGAATTAAAATGTCGGCCTCCTTAGCGGGGGCCGATTGTTTTTGTATCCGACGATGCCATTAAAAAGCCCCAGCACCGAGGGTGCCAGGGCAGAGAGGTTTAGGCTTGGTCACGCGGACCGGGATGGCTAGTCGCCCTCGCCGGGATCTGCGGCAGCAGCAGCGGCCCACTTGCACTCCGCAAGCATCTCTTGGGACTTG
>JAFRSW010000021.1 GCA_017427385.1 Bacteroidales bacterium | reverse complement strand
CTTCGCTCACCCCACCACCCCCTTGGGGCGGTCCCCCCGCTATCGAACCGCGGGTGTTACGTCCCTCAGCGGGGGATCCCAGCCGCCAATAGACATCCTGCTTTCACTCGGCGGAGGGACGTTGACCGATGAGGGGAGCCGGGAGTTGGTGAAGAAGAACTGCAAATGCATCTACCTGAGGGCGAGCGTGGAGACGTTGGCGGCGAACCTGCGTGAAGACGGGGCGGCGGCCGGCCGGCCGATGCTGGCGGGTGCCAATCCAGATGCCCCGGCAGATGCCCCAGACAGCCTTGAATCCTGCATCACGGCGATGATGGCCGTCCGCGGCCCCATCTACGAAAAAGCCGCCGACATCATCCTCGACATCGACGGCCTCAGCTACGAACAAGCAGCCCGACAGATCCTCAACTCATTTTCTCTATAAACCCTTCCGGGGTTATGAACAGCGGACCATTGCCATCCTGACGGGCAAGGAAACGCTGGTCTGATGTCACCACCACATCCACATCCTCGGAGTCTGCCTGGATGAACTGGGCATCGTCTTCGAAATCCCCCGTGGGGTTCTTGAGGGCCTCGCGGATGGACAGGCCATCGATATGCGTGACGTTCACGAAGGACATTATAAACAGCATTACCTGCCCGAATTTTCCAGGGGAGAAACCCTTTTCTTTTGAAAGGATATACTGGGCATCTATGATGCTTTGTGTAGTGATGAAGCCCTCAAAATCCTCGTTCCGCATAGCCTGGAAGATTTTCCTTGATGCTTCGCGATGATTTCTGTTGTCAGAACTCAAAACATCCAGAATGATGTTCGTGTCTAAAAAGACCCTCTGCTTAATCTTTGCAATACTTTTCATACAAATAGGCGAATTTAGGGTCGTTATCAAGTTCTTCCTGTGTGGGAGTTGGCAGCTTGAAGCATGCCAGATTCAAGATCTCATCCGAAACTTTAAAGTCTTTCGGAAGTTTGGGGAATTCAAGGCCGACGGCCTTTTCGATAGTGTGCTCGAGGAAACTGTTCACCGAACGGTTCTCCCGTTTGGCAGCCCTTTTCACCCGTGCCAGCAATTCCGGACGCAGCCGGATTATGGTTTGCACTCTTTCCATAATAATATCACCTTTCTGCAAATATAGCAAAAAGGTGATATCAGTCAATAGAAAATGATATCAAAAGTATTATTTTATCAGGCGCCGGAGCAGACGGCGGGGGATGCGGCTGAAGACTATGTCGTAGCCGCCGTCGGTGCTGCGCTTGCAGGCGATGTCGATGCTGGTGTTGCGGTATCACAGGTCCGCCAGGTTCTCGTAGCGGCGGTCCGTCACGGCAACGATGTTGCCGCGCTTGTCCAGGCACATCGCCGGAATGCGGTAGTAGTGGCAACTGTCGCTGCCCTCCGCGAAAACGACGGTGCTCCGGATCCCCGTATGCGCCAGGGAATTGATCTGCGCCCAGCGGCGCTCGAAATCCCAGAGTTCCCTATCGAGCCGGCCGGCATCGAACTCCTTTCCGGCATCGAAAGCCCCGATCACGGCATCGAAGAACTTCTGCCAGCGGACCTTGTAATAAGACTCAATCAGGCCGTCCCAATCGCGGTTGGCATAATCGCAAAGATGCGGGGAATCGCCCCACACGCTGATTATGGTGCGGGCGTTCATCTCGTAGTAGTCCTTTTCCCGGGGAGTCCTGCCCCAACTGCGCGCATCGCGGATCCAATCTTCCAGCGAGAACTCCCGACGTGTCTTCACTGTGGCGATGAGAGAATCGCTCGGAACACAGAGTCCGCGATTCCGTGATGCCCGGCACCGACGAGAGCCCCCAGTGAATAAGGACACCGAATTTCAGATCCTGCCATGTATCCAGCTTGGCAAGCACGGCTGGGTCCGTTGGCCATTCGTATTCCGAGGCCTTCGATTGCTCGTGCACGAATGCCTGTGCCGACAGTTGCTCCATTCCAAAAGAGCATGCGAACAGGATTATCAGTAGAGGGAGTTGATTCTTCATGTTTATTATTGTGTGGATTACCTGACTATCAAAATATTGGGAACTACCCGTTCCCCTTTGTGGTCAAACCTCTTGTTGTCGTAGGGATGGTTGATTACTCCTCCGTCGTTTGTCCAAAGTGTTGTAGAGCCGCCGCCGTCGAAGTTTATGGCTTCATAAAGTCCGAAAGACTCGCAGAGAATCTGGAGTTCGGCGATGCTCATGCCATCGGCGAAACCCGGGAAACGACCGTCAACGGCAAAGAAATACATCCATCCGTCCTTCGTATAGCCCACGAGTGTGCGGGGATGCCTGCGGCCATAGAACCTACGGTAATCACGTGCGCCGACCTTGCCTTCGTAATCCACCGTCACGCCCTCTTCGATGAGAACCGGGCCGGATTCTATGGCTTCATACCAACCTTCAGCAGATTTGTCCCGGGTCAGGGAATCTATGGAGAGAATATCAACTTCTTTACCATTCTTCCTCTTTATCCGGAGCATTCCGTTGCATCTCGAAGACCCCTTGTCATCCCCGCCCAGTGGTATTATCTTTCCTTCATCCTTAACGAATGTGCAGGGATAGGGATATTTGGTATGCATGGTGAAATAACTGCCGTTGATGGCTGCGAGCGCACCGTTGTCGGCAGCAAGTTTGCTGGTTTTTCCTGAAGCAGGACCGTCGGACTCGACGACTGACACGCTGTGTTTCTTGATAGGGAAACGGGCGACGGATATGCTTTGGGTACTGCCGAAAATTTTCACAGATGCATTTGCGACCTCAACGGAAGAGCCGTTCACTGCTTTCCAGTTCCACTTGACTGCCTTGAGAGCAGCGATGGCCTCTTCCCTGGGTTGGGGCTCGGCTTTCCCGGAAGCATAAATCTTCCGCTCGGCCTCTATCCTCTCCTTGGATTCGGCGATAACCGGAAGAAAATGAGCCTTGAAGTCATCCCAGTCATAATAAGGGCCGCTTACGGCTTTCAGCGGCAGGGTGGCCTCTCTCTCGTTCAGTAGGGCCTTCACGAGGATTTTTCCTTCTTCATTCCGGAAGAAAACCAGCTGGACGGAGCATCCCATCGGGATTTCGTATCCGGGGAAAATATCAAGAGACTCTTCCAGCGAGGAAGTGCTCTTTCCGGAGCCGTTGAGATCCAGCAGGCTGATAAAAGGATACACTCCCGAATCATGCCCATAGCGGAGGCGGAGCTGCACTTCTCCCGAAGCAAGGTCGGCATCGGCACACTCGATAAAGTTCTCGAGCATGAATGCAGCATAATCCCGGACGAGACTCCCGGAACCCTCGAAATTACCACCGCCCGCAAAGAAACCGGCGGAAACCGTCTTCCATACCAGATACATTTCCTCTGGCGAAAGCAGGTCGTCGAAGCAACCCCTGTCTTCGGTAAGGCACTGGGTGCCGGCAACTATGTCATAAACGTTATTTACAAACTTCAGGGGAGTGATTTTCAGGATTTCCATGGCCGTATCCGTATCCACGAAAAACCTGCCGGCGATTTCCCTGGCAGGCAGAGTCCTGTCGCAATAATCCTGCAAGGCTTTGTCGGCTTCCTTGCTCCGGCGGGGACGGCCGTTTATGAGGTAAGGGTTGGTCTTCAAGGACGGCTGCAACCATGGGGCATACGAAGCGGAAGCATCGGCCTCTATTGTTATGTCCTTGTCCAGTGTCTGCAGTTCCGACATGCATGTCCACATGCTCATCATCACCCGGGGAGATTCGGTAGAGAATGCCTCCACGCGGGTGGGGCCGTCGAATACCTCCGGGAAACGTGCGAACAGGTGGTCCGCAATGGCGCGGTGCTGTGCCTTTCCTATTTCCGTGAGACGCCCCTTTTCGGTCTTTACCTTATTGTAAAATGGTTCATAACGCTTAAAGAAATCCTTACCCATATCGGAAAGCATCCCTGTTTTGGATGCCTTGGCAAGCATGTCGTGCATGGAATCGTATTCACCTATGCAGAAGCGCGCCCCATGTCTCGCAAACTGGCTGATGTACACCGGAATATACCCTTCGGGGGCGGGTGTCATCGGCGCCGGATGCTGATAATCATATACATAGTAATTGGCTCCGGCCTTGCCCGGGTCGAGCTTTATAGCCTCCCCGGAACTCTGAGCCAGGCAGACCGCGGAAGCACATGAAATAATAAGCAGGGTGGAGAGGAATCTCTTCATATTCAAATGTACAAATTATTCCGATTACTTCAAATCACTCTTGACGTAAACCGCACTGCCGGTGGCACGAAGGCCTGTTCCGTTCCAATCCCAGCGGTTGTCGGAGGGATGGTTCACCACGTTGCGTGCATTGCCATATCCGTATACCCACATCGCCGTTCCTCCGCCGCCGTCGAAGTTCATGGCCTTGTAGCAGCCAAGCCCCTTCATCAACTCAGACAGGAGCGCCGTGGACATGCCGATTGCCCTCTCTTCCGATGCACTCTGGGTCCATCGACCATCCACCGCCACCTGGATTACCGTGTTTCCATCTTTGGAGATACCGATTGCGGTACGGGGATGAGTATTGCTAAGGAAGTCGGCAGATCCTTCCTCAGGATAGGTCTGGATATTACCTTTCCATACCAGGAGAGGACCTGCGCAGGAGACGGTGTGGTTGGAAAGCAGGGCGGCACCATAGTTGTCTGCAACTTTCACTATATCAACGTCTTCGTCATCTATCGTAAGAGCGCAATTGGCGTAATAATAACCGTCCACAGGTCTGGCATCGCGCTTGACCACGTCATCTACGCGCACAAACTGGCAGCATGCCATGGAGCCGTTGGTGCCGGCAAGGGCATCGGTAAAGGTGCATTTTTCATCCAGATATTTATAGCCGCCCTCGGTATAATTATAATACACCCCCAGGCTGTTATGCGAGTCAAGAGTAGTACGGATGATGTTGATATTGCGGATCTCCCCTTCCCAGGTTCCGTGGAATGTGGTCCATTCTACACCGGTGCGGACCGTAACTTTTGTTCCGCCCAGGGCTTCGAAATCGAGGGTGGGAACATCGGACCATCCGGCCGCTTCGGGATCGGGATCGGAAATGCCGGGGATATCGGAACTTACCCAACCGTAAGTGTCGTCCGGTTCAACCATAGCCCCGGAAGCGAGATGCTTGCCATGATAAGAGAAGTATTGCTTGTTCTCAGCTGTTCCGAAATCCGTATCGGTCCCGTCCACCATGCTGCTTTCGTCCAGCGCATAAGTAATTCTCTGCAACGGCGTAGTGGTACCGTCCACATTGGCATGGTCAAAGCTTGCGCTCGGCGCCCAGAACAAGCCATTGAAGGTCATGCCGGGCTTGCGGTAGTTGTCTGTAAGCACACAGTTCGGATGAGTAAAACCAACGATTGCTCCGCTACTGTAGTCGTCCGTCGCATGTCCGCCACTGATGTTCGGGTTCCACGCCACGCTGTTTTCGACGGTGACTCCGGTCCCGAGAATAGTACCCACAAGGCCTCCTTTACCTCCGTAGCCTCCTTTCCAGACAAGGCTGCCGGAAGCGAAACAATGGGATATGACAAGTCCGGCATCCGCATTGCACTTTCCAACAAGGCCTCCGGCGTAGGTATAACCCCTGGTAATCGTGCCCGAGAAATAACTGTTGCTGATAGAGCATCCCGTACCGGATACGACACCTACCAGACCTCCTACATTATTAACGCTGGTTGCCCCCATTGAAGCGCTGGAATTACAGCGGTTGATTACCACGCCGTCTCCAATGCGTCCGAACAACCCGCCTACGCCTGACCTGTTGATATTGGTGCATCCACCTCCTATGGTAACATTCTTTACCGAGCAATCCGTAACGCTGCAGCCGCCATTGGGAATCATTTCTGCCGCCAGGCCTCCGACAAGGCTTGGATCGACGTTTCCAAGAGTCGATGTAATCGTGCTGTTGATAACGTGACAGTTTGCTACGTAATTGCATTTTTTTACATAGCCGGCAAGGCCGCCGACGTAATTATTGGAAGATGTGAGAGTAGAGTTGCACACCGTTACATTGCGGAAGTTGGCGGCATGGGACGATGCCCCGCTGCGGCCGATTACGATGCCGCTGTTTTTAGAACCGCCATTGACGCTCGCCCCGTCAAAAACCACATCGTGGATATACCCGTACAGGTATCCTATAAAACCGCTATAGTCATACGAGCCCGACGAATTGTCAATTGTCATATTGGAGATTATATGACTTCTGCCATCAAAGTCAATCTGGTAGCTTTCGCTATTGTTCACCGGCGCCCAATTTTCTCCTGCAAGATCAACGTCGTCCACCATCTTGAAATAAACCCGCGTATCAGCAACCAGCAGATCACGCATTTTGTCCAACTGATGTCTGTCGCCAATCAAGTAAGGATGAGCATCCGTGCCGTCGTCATCCGTACCGGCAAAACTTTCAATATCCGGGCAGTTGATTTTGAAAGAATTAACCTTGCCCGAGCACAGCGTCTGGTCGGAAGCGAGCTTGCGGTATGCGGTATATTTATCGTTGGCATCAGCCGAAACCTGGAACTGGAAAAGAAGTTCGGTATCGGCGGCCAGGCCCACGTCACCGGCCGGAAGAGTGGCGTACACCGTTACCACCCTGCTGTCACCATCCACTCCCGGCGTAGTAATGGTAATGGACATCTCGTCTTCATCGCCGAAAAGATATGAGGAAGACTTGACAGTTACCTTTTGCACAGCATCGGCGATATCCGCCGTTGGCATCTGGGCACGGATTCGGAGTACCGACGAAGATTCGAAAGTGCCGCCGCCGTTGGCGCTAGCCCAATCTTCGCAGAAAGTGACGGAGGAATACTTGTCCACGCCGGAGAGAGTTGCGGCATAACCCAGGTGCGACATGCTTCCATCCGAAGCCTGCGTCTGGCTGACGAACCCTCCGGGCAGATTGCTCGAAAGGTATATGTTATAGCCCGTAGCACCCGATAGCGCAGAAATGTCTGGAGCGGAAAAAGTTGCCGACACAGTGCCTGCGCCGGATTTATATGAGAATACGACCGATTTAGACTCGTCAGCGGAATTCTTCACGGTTATTACGTCGGCACTTTCCCATGTGAGTTTTACTGCGCCATCCGGATTAGCCCCCTGATCCATCGCCACTTTGGTGAGGCCCCCTTCAGGGATGTAAACCGATATTTCCACAGGATTGACTGCAGGCTCTTCTACCGGAGCCTCCGCGGTGCAGGCTGCCAACAAGGCGCCGATTGCTATGAGTAAGCTGCTCTTTTTCATGGGGCGGTCCTCCTGCTAAAAGCCTTCGTTGATAATTGGATTGGGATTCAGTTCATTCAAACGTCCATCAGGACTGCCCTGAAGCATTTTTTGCGCCGGGCTGAACTGGAAAGCCACGGTCTCGGGCGTTGTATATACAGTCTTCAAAGTGTTTGTAGTTGATGTATTTGCGCTATTTTATCTTTGGAGGCGGCTATCCGGGGAAGGTAATATTCCCTGAATGCATTCCAGTTATAATACGGGCCATCTGCCGCAGGTATCGGGAGATAAGCCTCTTCTTCATTCAAGAGAATCTTGAAAATGATATCACCTTTCCGGTTCCTGTAGAAAACGAACTGCAGGGATGCGCCCATGGGCACGTTGTAGTTCGGAAGGATAGTTATTGCCTGGTCCATGGAAGAAGCGGGGTGCCCGAAGCCGTTGACATCCATGAAAGCGAGCAGGGCCATCAGACCGGAGTCGTGGCCAAAGCGCAGGCGCAGCTGGGTATCGCCCGAGGCGATGTCGGAGTCGGCAAGGGAAATGATATTCTCCAGGGTATATGCGGCGAAATCGCAGGTCAGGTTATCGGAACCTTCGTAATTTGCAAGCAGGATAAAGTTGCCGGCACATACCGACCTCCAGCAGGCGTACTTCTGCTCTTCGGTCAGGACATCGTCGAACAGGCCCCGGTCATGGTCCAGGCACCAGGTGCCCGACACCACGGCATGGAGCCTCTTAATAAAGTGTTCAGGCTTGGTCCCCAGGGTTTTTTCCAGCACCTCGGGACTGGTAAAAAACTTTTCGGCTATCTCCTCCCAGGGCACGGTTTCCCGGCAATATGCCGCATGGGCAAGCGCCGTGGCCGAATTATATCTGGGCCGCCCTTTTATCTGGTTGGGATTTTCTTCCAGCAGGGGGTTGAGCCAGAAAATATACTCGGAAGATGCATCCGCGTTAAGCTGCAGGGAAGAATCCACCTCCTGCAGGCCTGAAAGGCAGGACCACATGCTCATGATCACCCTCGGAACGGTGGTGGAAACCGCCTCCACACGGGTGTTCCCCTTGAACACCTCGGGGAAACGCGAATACATCCTCTTTCCTATAGTCCGGTGCTGGTCCTTCCCTATCCCGGTCAGATTTCCCTTACGGTATTTGACTGTCTGGTAAAAAGGTTCATAGCGGGCCTGGAAATCCTTGCCGTATTGCGTCAGTTCCCCGGCATTTTCGGCCCTGGAAAGCCAGATATACAGAGAATCATACTCCACTTCGCAATACCGGGCTCCATGCCTGGCGAAATGGCTGATATAAAATGGCTTATAGCCAGCCGGGGCAGGTGTGAGGGGCTTGTCCTCCTTATAGTCGTAAACATAGTAGAGGCCGTTGGCCTTGGAGGTACTTTCAGTGGATTCGACACTGCATGCGGCCAGAATGCCCGGCATCATGCAAAGAATAAGCAGGCCTGCAAGAATCATTTCTCCCCCCTTTCTTCCAAATGGTACTGAACAAGGCCGTCGGCCGGGGCTTTGATTATCTTCCCCACATGTATTCCTTCCTCTTCGAGGATAGGAAGCAGCATTTCCCTGCACGCCCAACCAAAACCACCCACGATTCCGACCGGATACCCGGCGCAGTCGTAATGGGATAGCAGTCGCTTCGCGAATGAACGGAAATTATCTGCAATGAGTTTTGCAATGTAAGGATCATCCCTGTGGCGGGTGATAAAGGGGGCGATGCTTCCCAAATATCCGGAGGGTGAATGGGAGCGGTAAACACCTTCCACTATCGCGGAGTAACTTGCATCGAATTCCTTCTCGAAATCGGCGCAGACAGGGGCAGGCACGAGCCCTTTCAGATAATCGGACAAGAAGAGTTTGCCAAGGGTTGCGGCGCTGCCTTCGTCACCGAGGATGAATCCGCCGGAGCGAACTTTGCAGAGAGTGAACTGACCGTCATAAAAACAGACATTGGATCCGGTCCCCAGAATGGCGGCAATGCCGCTTCCATGACCGCAGACTGAGCGTGCGGCGCCCATCAGATCGTTCTGGATATCCACATCCGGTATATCGGAGATTTCCCGGATCAGGGAGTCTATCCGGGAACGGATTTCGGGGGTAATCACACCGGCGGTATACATGTAGAAGCCCTTGAAACCCCGGTCCGACAAGCTTTCGGTACTGAAAGTTTCCGAAATAATCCGGGTGATTTCCTGCATCGACATGGTGGATACATTCATGCCCGGGCGCACCAGCCGGCGGTATACCGCACCATCTTTATTCACAAGACACCAGTCGCTTTTAGTGGCACCGCTTTCGACCAGAATAAAATTTCCCGCCATAGTTTCAGTGTTTTTCAGATAAGAATTTTATCACCGCACGCACGCTGCCATGCTCCAGCAGGAGTTCGCGCGCTTTGTCGTAATCGCTTATTCCCGTTTCGGCCATTATCATCCTGGTTCCGCGGTCCACAAGCTTCTTGTTGGTCAGCTGCATATCCACCATGTGGTTCCCCTTCACCCTGCCCAGGCGTATCATCACGGAGGTGGATATCATGTTGAGAATCAGTTTTGTAGCCGTTCCGGACTTCATCCGGGTGCTGCCCGTAACGAACTCCGGTCCGACGACCGCGACAATGGGCACCTCTGCCACATCGGCAGCCGCAGAAGAGTCGTTGCAGGTAATGCATGCGGTAAGCATGCCCAGTTCCCGGGCCTTAGTCAGCGCCCCCACAACGTATGGGGCGCCTCCGGATGCGGATATTCCTACTATAGAATCTTCCGGCGTAGGGTTATAGGCCAACACATCGTTCCATCCCTGGTCGGGATCGTCCTCCGCCCCTTCCACGCTGCGGCGTATCGCTCCGTCACCTCCGGCGATGATGCCGATGAAGGCGCCGTCGAGCCCGTAGGTGGGAAGTATTTCGGAAGCATCTGTAATGCCGAGCCTTCCGCTGGTGCCGGCACCGATATAAAAGACGCGGCCGCCGCGCTTCATCCTCTCTACCGCCCCGTCCACAAAGCGGGAAATCCGGGGGATGCATCCACGCACTGCCAACGGGACTTTCTGGTCCTCGGTATTAATTCCGTTCAACAATTCCTCCGTGGACATGAAGTCCAGATTGGAATACAAGGAGTCCTGTTCTGTCTGTTTCATGGTTATGACTTGATTTTGGCCGCATCCTTGTCGAAAAATGCGGTTCTGGCGATCACTAAGGCAATGCTGGCAACAACCCACACCGCGGCAAGGGAGGCAATTCCTCCGGAGAGTCCGAAGCGGTCTCCGATCATGCCGAGGATCCAGGGTGCGAGCGAGCCGATTCCGAATCCGAACAAAATGAGGATTGCGGACGAAAGGGAGTAGTATTTGGGTTCAATTACATCGTAGAGTACTGCATAGGTCCCGGCATCGAAGAAGGCACGGAAGAAGCCGAAACCGGCAAGCGCCGCACACACGATCCCGAACTTTCCGGAAACTCCCATCAGCACGATGCAGGGCGACGCCAGAAGGAGCCCGGCCGCCTGAAGCAGCAGACGGTTCCTCCCCCCGCCCTTTACGGCCGCCATCCTGTCGGACAGGGCACCCGCAACCAGGACGCCGACAAACGCGGCGGCATGGGTCCAGAACATGGAATGGAAACCGGCGGAAGCAAGGCTGAGGTCGAATGTTTCCTTAAGGTATTTGGGCATCCAGGTCAGGTATCCGTTAAGGCCGAAAATGAGGCCGCAGTATGCTACCACCATGCAAACGGCGGTAGGCACCTTGAAGATAGCCCCGATTGCGGCCGGAAGCGACGGTGCAGCAGCTTTATCGGCCTTGGGAGATTCTTCTCCGGATGCTGCAGGTTTATCCTTGAGGCGCAGCGCGATCACGGCAGTAAAGGCTATGCCGAGGCCGCCGAAAACGAAGAAGGCGTACTGCCAGCCCAGTTTCTCGGCAAGCCATCCGGCAAGAAATCCGCAGGTGATAACGCCCAGATAGTACGAAGTCTGATGGATGGACATAGCCCTGGCGCGGGTTTTACCATCGTGGTAACCGGCAATGATGCCCGTGTAGGTGGGCCCGAACATCCCCTGGCCGAGCCCCATGCCGAAGCAGCGGAAAAGGATGAACGCGAAAATTCCCCCGGAGAAACCGGTCAGGAAAGTGGCGGTGCTGAAAATCAGCACGCTTATCCAGATCTGGCGGCTGCGGCTCAGGCGGTCGGCATAGTACCCTGCGAAAGGAACCGTAATGGCATAAAACACATTGAACAGCGTGGAGATGAGGCCCATGATGCTGTCCGATGCTCCCAGATGCTCCTGAATCTGGGGAAGCACGATGTTGAACGCCTGCCTGTCCGCCTGATTAAGGAAAAAGGCAAGCCAGAGCAACAGGACCACTTCCCATTTGTAGAAGGGTTTGTCGGTATTTACTTTCATTTTACTTCGTAAATATGTGTCATTACAAATGTAAGCATTCACCGGTCAAACGCACAATATTTTTGGGATATATGCTGTTTGGAAATTTTTGGAATTGTACAAATACGGGGCGGAAACGTATAATAGTTTAAGTTTAGGCGAATCATAAGATTTTTCTTATGGTGTCGTTAAATTATTAATTATTTAAGTTTGGCGAAAATTTTTGGAGTCTCGGGGTTTTGAGTATATTATTGCAGTTCATAAAACTTTAGAATTATGGACACAATTATCAAAACCACACGCTACATCGACCCGATGATCGATGTAGGCTTTAAACTGATCTTCGGACAGGAGAAGCACAAACGCCTTATCAAGGAACTGCTCGAGCATGTATTTGACCTTGAAATCAGCGAGCTGTCTTTCACCAATGTTGAACATGTAGGGGACATCGCCAAAGACCGGAACGCTTGTTTCGACCTGCAATGCCATTCGGACGGCATCGGAGACTTCATCGTTGAGGTTCAGGTGAAGGAGCAGAAGTATTTTGCAGACCGTGCGCTGTTTTACAGCACCTTTCCGATTAAAGCACAGGCGCCGAAAGGAGACTGGGACTATCACCTCAAGCCCGTATACTTCCTGGGGCTGCTCAATTTCGCCCTGCCGACCGATTCCAAGAAAGAGAAAGGATGGCTGCACCGCTACTCCCTTCGCAACGATGAGACCAACGGACTTCTGACGGACAGCGTCAAGTACTATTTCATGGAAGTCGGGCCTTTCGACAAGGAAGAAGCGGAATGCAAATCATTTCAGGAGAGGTTCTTGTATTATATGAAGAATCTTCCTACATTTGTGGACAAGCCCGACACGCATGGAGACGACTATTTCGAGGAGTTGCTGGAGGCTGCGGAATACGCGGGCTTGACAAAAGAAATGGCTAGCTGGTACGACGAGCGCCTGAAGAACATGCGCGACAATCACAATGCATTGGTTTTTGAACTCGAGAAAATCAAATCTCAGGGTTTAGCTGAGGGACGGGCCGAAGGACGGGCTGAGGGACGAGCTGAAGTCCATAAGGAAGTGGCGGCAAAATTGCTGGCCAAGGGATTGAGTATCGCCGAGATTGCAGAAATCACCGGCCTGAGCAAGGAAGAGATTGAGGGGTTGAAGTAAAGGGCCGTTCCCGGGAAAGCATTGAATCAAAGACGATTACAAAATCAGGGGTGCTTGAAATCGAGCACCCCTGATTGCATAAGTCCCAGCTAGTCAGAGACTTGTTGGGAACGCTATAGCGACTACGGCTTAGGCTCCCACGCAAGGTGAGGACGGTTGTCGCCCCAAGTGAGGTCCCAGACGGGGTTCGAACTCTCGTCAACTACGCTACCCCAACCAAGGGTAGTAGCCTGGGAGTTAATGGTACCCTCAGTGCCGAAGTAATTTCCGTCAGGAGCTGAAGTAACCGTAGTATTATAAATGAAATTTGTTTTGCTCGAAGTATTCCATGCAATTATTCCGGAATAGGTAATGGATTTAGTATTCGCGTTACCAATAAACACGCCATACTGCGTTTTATGACTGATATCCAAAACGGATGATGTATAGCAATTCGCAACTGTGAGTGCCTCGGACGCAGCCGAACCTATCAATCCGCTACTCCATCTATACGCTTCCACTTTACCTGTTGCATAGCAATTGGAAATTGATACTGTTCCTGATTTAATATTTCCAATAAGCCCGCCTCTAAAAGTATACTTGGTGTTCCCGACGGCGATATTGCCGGAAGCAAAACATGAAAGCACACTTACAGTTCCATCTATTTCACCAATAAGCCCTCCCAAAGCGGCTTTGTCGCTGGAAATACTTCCTGTTGCATAGCTCTTTTTAATGGTCCCTTCTGTCACATTCCCGATAAGCCCACCTTCATAGACATACGTATCCCCGCTTCCGGTTATCGAACATGATGAATAATTGTCAGTAACTGTTCCACCCGCCATGGTACCAACTAGTCCGCCGGCATAATGCGTTGAGAGAGTAATCTCTCCTGAAGTTGAATTACCTTCCGTTTCTCCGGCTCGCATATATCCGGTCAAACCTCCCACACTATTCCCTCCGCTTACATCACAAAATGTCGTATTATTATTGACATATCCTCTTCGATGATAACCGGCAACACCGCCCACGTACGTGTCGGCACCGGTAATAGTGCACTTCTTTGCGTTGTCATCCTTATCGAAACCGACTTTATTGTTTTGTGTATGGCCACGGTCGAAATATCCTACTACTCCACCTACATATGAATGGGAAGATATTGTCGATGATTCAACCGTAAAGTTTTTATAGTACCCAGTATTTGACGCAGTTGAAGCAATGATAGAGCCAAAAACACCTCCAGTATAAGTATAATCGCCAGCATCCGGACTTGTTATTTCGGAATCAATTATGTGGCAGTCGTCGAAAGTGGAAAGAGTAGTAACCTGTCCCACCAGGCCGCCAACAGACTTGCGGGAGGCCGTAGCCGTTGATGTAAGCGTACTCCCCGAAACTGTGATTCCGCTTACGGAGCTGGCAGCAATGTTGCATGTGCGGGCAAGGATACCGACGGTTTCGGCGTCGGAAATATTGGCATTATAGATCGTGAAATCTTTCACGGTGCCATTGATGTCGTAAAAGAGCGGAGCGGTGGTGTTGCTCAGCGTTTTGGATTGGCCGTCAAAATTCACCGCCTTGTCGTATGGATCAGCGGAGTTGAGGGATGTGGTGACACCGGTCATGTCAATATCGTCCACCAGCTTGATATACGTAGTGCCGCTTGCCATCAGGGCGGCAACGGCCTCAAACTGATGCTGATCCCCGACCAGATAGGGGTTGGACGATGATTCACCGATACTGGCGGTGCTGGCGTTGGCGAAACTCTCAATATTCGAGCAGTCGAGGCCAAGGTATTTCGTGCAGCCGGACTGGACGAATTCGGTGCCGGAAGCGAAGTGCCTGAAGGCGGTGTACTTGTCGTACGCATTGCCACCGTCCATCTCGAACTGGACGAGCAGGTCCATGTCGGCGGCGAGAGTAATATTGCCGGCGGGGAGCATGGCATAGACATCCAGCTTCTTATCCGTGCCGGCGGTTCCCTTGGTGGTCAGCGTCACCGTGAGGGTGTTGCTGCCGTTGAAGATGTCCGCGGTGGATTTGAAGATGACCTTTTTCACGTCAGCGGCGACGGCTGCGGGCAGAAGGGCGCGCAACTGCAGCACGGATGACTGTGCGAACGTGGCTCCGTGCGATCCTGCCCAGGCGGAGGAGAAAGTGGCTCCTTCGTATGCGTCGGCCCCGGTAAGGGATACGCTGTAGCCGACTTCGGAGGGATCGCCGTCAGCGGGCTGAACCTGATTGTTCAGGTCGCCGGGGACGTTCGTATAGGTGATGGTGTACGGGCCTGCACCGGGGTCTTTCCCCTGGAAAGTGGCCGTCAGGCCATCTCCCGAGATGCTTCCGGGCTTGACGGTGAAAGTCTCGCCGTTGACGGCAATCACATCACCTTCTTCCCAGGAAAGCTTGATAAGGCGCATTTTGCCCTCCCCGTTGTCGGCTTCCGTAAGGGAGACCTTGGTATTGAGACCGTCCTCAGGGATCGAAGCGGTAATGGTCACCAGCTGTTCTCCGTCGGGTCCATTCCCGGGCACTTCTTCCTGCACGCAGGCCTCTTTGTCGCATGATGCCAGGGCGAGCAAAGAGGCGATAGCTATGTAGAGATACTTTTTCATAATCCTGCCTCCTATTTTAATCGCCCAGCTCGTCGAGCAGATCGTTGGTGGTGAGATTCTGCAGCGCCCCGTTCGGGCTGGCATCCTGCATGCAGGGACCGCCCTGCAGCTCGATGATTTCGGTTATGGGGGAGAGGTATTCACCCCCCCCCATTTTGTTTAAGTTGCTGATTTTCATATGATTATTCTATCAGTTTTACTTAAGTGTAGGCAACGATCCTGAGAAGTCCCAGATTGTGCTGCTCCAGCCAAGGGAAATAGCTTGAGACGTAACGGTACCTTCAGTGCCGTAGTAGTTGCCGGTGGTTGATACTGCTTCCGAAGGATAGCAGAATAACCTGTCGGACGTGTTCCATGCGATGAAACCGGTGCAAGAGGATACCGTACCACCACTATTGTTGCCAAGCACCAGACCGCAAAGTGTAGAGAGACCAATACCTGTAATATCGGAAGTAGTATAACTATTCGAAATAGACAGTATACCGGACGCACCGCTGATTGTACCGACAAAACCACTACTGTATCTACGGACGGTTACTGCGCCCGTTGCATAACAATTGGATATGTTAACAGTACCGGCCGTCACAGTGCCAACAAGAGCTCCAGCATGACTAAAGTTGCCGGAAGTGGGCATTGTGACACTTCCAGTTGCATAACTCTTACTGATACTCACGGTTATGCCATCTGCATTGATAACGCCAATCAGACCGCCACCATAATGCCCAGTCCCAGTAACAGCCCCGGTTGCATAACACTTCTCAACTGTAACATTATGTTCTATCTGACCGATTAGTCCACCAACACGAGAGTTATTACCAGAGGACTGTGTAACTGTTGCTGAAGAATGGCTGTTTCTGATTACGATATCCCCATCAATAGTGCCATTAATCAAACCAACCAAGCCTCCTGCATAATATGTTGTTGCCGTTACAGAACCAGAAGCGGAGCAATTGTCAATCGAGCCGGACTGCATCAAACCAACCAATCCGCCAGCTTGCTGCGTGCTACTTAATGTAACGTTATCAGCAACGCAACCCGTCATAACGATATTCTTGGACACCGTTCCGAACAGGGCACCGACAATAGAATTACTTGATGCAAGACTGCTATTCTTTACAGTAACGTTGGTTACCGAGCCATCCGCAACCGTTGCTTGTCTTCCAAAAATACCATAATTACCTTTTGACTGGGAGATCTCGGCCGCGTCAATGGTAAGATTGGCCGCATCCCCATTAAATGTATAGAACAAAGGCATTCCAAGATGGCTTATTGTCTTACCATTGCCATTCAGATTAACAGCCTTATCATATGGAGTTTCATTATTTAGTGGCGTCCATGTCTCGCCAGCCATATCAATATTATCTATCAACTTAAAGTATTTGGTCTCCTCTGAAACAAGCAGACCCGCCATCGCCAGCATCTGATACTTATCCGCAATCAGGTAAGGATGGGCGGCGGTGCCGTCGTCGTCCTTGCCGGCGTACTTGTCGGTATTGGTGCCGGTGAGGGTAATGAGGTTAAGCTGGCCGCCGGCGAGGTTCAGGGCGCTGGAAGTCAGGTAGTAGCGGGTATAAACGCTGTGGTCGACATCCGTGGTGCCGAACTTGAACAGCAGGCCCGTGCCGGAAGGGATGGTCACTCCGGTAGGAGGAATACTCGCGTACACGTCTAAGGTATTGGCAGCGCCGTTGTCTCCAGGGGTGGTGATGGCGATGCTCATGGTGCCGGTTGCGCCGAAAATGTTCTTGTCGGCGACCATAGTCACGTTATTCACTTTCGCGGCTACGCCGTCTGGGAGCGTCACCTGCAGGTGGAGGGCTCCGGACTGGGCGATGGTGCCGCCCTTGGAACTCGCCCATGCGGATGTGAAGGCGATGTCCTCGTAGGTGTTCACGCCAGTGAGGGTCACGGTGTATCCCAGATGGGCAGTGCTTTCATCCTCGGCCTGAGTCTGCGCAAGCACGTTCGCGGGCCAGCTGGTGGCGTTCACGATGGAGATATCGAAACTGGATGCGCTCACGGCAGTGCCGGTGAAGGTTCCGTTCTGGGTTCCCTCACCGCCGGCGAGCGTGAAGTCCTGGTAGTTGGATGCGTTGCTGTGGTCCGCTATGCGGATCTTGTCTCCCGCAGCCCAGGTGGGATGAAGGGCGCTGCCGGTGTAGGCAAGGCCTACCTTCGAAAGGTCCGCAGGGATGGATGCAGTGATGGTAATCTGTTCCCCGGCAACGGGTTGCTGAGGTCCGTCGGGTGTGTTCTGCTCTTTATTGCAACTTACTGCAAGAAGCGCTGCGGCAACGGCCGCCATGATAACTAGATACTTTTTCATAAGGCAGAACATTTAGAAGAACATGAATTCGTCCGGGCTCTCGACGGAGTCGGTAATGATGGTGATTTCACCAAGGTCTCCGAGATCCCCGCCCGTCGAGGTCATCAGGATGTTCCTGGTCTTTAGTTCGATACTCTCCGCTGCGGGAGAAAGATACTTTGTTTTACTCATATCGATGGTTATTAATTAAATGTCAATATTTAAGCCCGAAGGCGAAGTCGTAGGTGTTGCCGTCTGCGTCAGTGTAACAGCGCATATCGTGGGGAGTATCCTCAAACTGTTCTTCCACCGTACGCATGTCGGCGGGAAGCTGGCAGGGGAGCTTGCCCACGGGGGTAAACTTTCCGCTCATTACATCCAGCAGGGCATTGTTACACACACCGAAGCTGAGAAGGATGGCATCGGCATAAGGTTCAACTTCAGCCGGAACGAAGGGACGGTCCACGTGGACTACAAGGATTACGGGCTTGTCACCCATTGCCTTGCGGGTCTCCTGCACCATATACATATCCGGTTCATTGGAGGAGTATTCCGTGCGACCGCGGTAACTGCGGTTGGAAGAGCTTTCCGAAGGATCTCCGCCTGCAAGGCTCACCTCGCGGGCATATTCGGCTGTGTAGGGACCCCACTGCAGGGAAATGGGATGGTAGTGACCTTCACTCTCCCCTTCCCCGGGCTGGATATAGCCCCAGTGGCCGTAGGGAGTCTTGATGGAAACCAGGGCGAAGTCCGCCTCATCCGGAGTTTCAGCGATGTCGAAATACTTGGACAGGAGTTCATGAGAGAATGGGTATTCGTCGTATTCTTCAATGGGCTTCATCCAATGGGTGAGCCCGGACGGAACGTGACGAAGAGGTTCCCAGACTTTGGGGCGGGATGCCCGGTTGGTGCCGGGCAAAACGGGAATCGCGCCGCCATGATTTTTCAGCATCACGATGCTTCTGAGTTGGGCGTCATAGCCGGCGGCAACAAATTCTTTGCAGCCCACGATTTCATCGGCCTTGACGGGATCCACGTATGGATTCTCAAAGAGGCCCACGCGGAAAATGTTCAGAAGCAGGCGGCGGGCACTGAGTTCAAAGCGCTCCCGGGCACTTTCCGCGCCATACTTTTCTTCCCAGAGCTTATAAGCTTCCAGGCTGGGACCGTTGTCGTAAACACCTCCGAGCTGGTCGCAGCCAGCCTCAAAGGCCTTGAGGCGTCGCTCTGCCAGGGATGCTGTTTCCATTCCCCATGGTGTGCCCGTGTGTGTCCATGCAACTGTATAATCTTTCACAATGCCCCAGTCCGTGCATACCACGCCCTCAAAACCATATTTGTCCCTGAGAAGGTCCTGGATGATGTATTTACTAAACCCATTACCTACATTTTCTCCGGATGCATCCTGACCATAGGAGATTGTATAATAAGGCATTACAGCAGATGCCGTTTTGGTCTTTCCTCTCAGTTTGAAGGCACCTTCAGTAAATGGAATAAGTCCAAGTCCAAAATTTCCACCTGGATAAACGGCATATTTGCCAAGAGAGAAGTGGGCATCCCTACCACCTTCACCGCTGCCGCCGCCGGGCCAGTGCTTCACCATGCAGTTAACGCTCTGGTTACCCCACCCGTCCTTGCTGCCGGGAGTGGTCTGGAATGCATCACAGTATTCACGGGCGATAGCGGCATTAAGCTGTGGATCTTCACTGAAAGTGCCGTAGAAACGCCTCCAGCGTGGATCTGTCGCAATGTCAATCTGTGGAGACAGCGCCGTCGTGAGGCCAAGGGCGCGGTATTCGGCCGATACCACTTCACCATGCCGGCGGATGACATCCATGTCAAAAGTGGCACCCATTCCAATCTCCCGCGGCCAGCGGGAAATGCTGCTGGTGCCGTCCGGGTCAAATTCTCCGTCGGGCTCATGATTGTAGGTGCTTGTATTTGTCTTTCCGTTGGTATAGTTGCGGGGGTCTGTGGAGTTGTTGGCCGGTATGCCAAGGGGTAGGGACTCGCACAAAGCCTGCACTTTGTTGGCCCAGGCCGCTCCGGCGCCGGGAGATGAAATCCCCGCCACTAGGACGTGACGCACATTGTCTTCTGTGAGGAATTCTATTTGCTTCTCACTAAGTTCAGGTTCATCGACCGTAATGGACGATGAATAAACCATGAGTCCGCAAATCTGCTCCACACTCATCCGTGACGCAAGGTCTGCCGCACGCTTTTTTGCAGGAAGCCTCCAGTCTTCATATGGCTCCAGCACTCCGCTGCGGTTAAGGTCTTTGAACATCATATCATTCACCATTATTGTAGGAGCGCTGCTGTATCCCAGTACAGGCCCTTTTGTCTGGATGGCAAGCGTGTAGCCGTCGTGCTCTTCCAGACGAATTTCGTTCGGCATGCAGGAAGCGCAACAAATCAGACACAATAAAAATGTAAAGCGACTTTTCATTTTGTTAATATGATTCGATAGTGAATTCTTCGTAAAGTCCGTAATCATCCAGGACGTATGCCGAGGCAAGTGAAGGCCTGGCACCAAAGTACCAGTCTTTGAATGTCATGGAGCCTTTTCTAGGTTTGAAGTGCGGACCGTAGAGGTTGGCAAGACTGCCGATGCAGTGCACTTCAACTTCATTTTTCCCCGGATGCAGATAGTGGCCGATGTTCAGTTCGTAAGGTTTCGTGAAAATCAGTCCTGTTTTTTCGCCGTTTACCCAAACTTCGCACACTGTTCCTTCCCAGTTTCCAAGACGGAGCACGCGGTCGCCGACCGGATCCGGGGCTTCGAAACTGCGCGAGTATGATACGTCCCAGCTATAGAACGGCATCCCCTGCGCCGGCCATGGGCCAAGTGTTTTAGTGGCTGCTGGGACGATGCGCCATCCGGTGCCGGAGGCCGGCACCACGTCGAAATCGCCCTCGATGAACGCGAAGGATATCTCCGCATAAAGGGACATCGTATTCCGGTTAAGTTCTATAATATTTTCGCCTTCTAGCACATAGTCCAGAAGTTCGTAGCAGCCGTCCCTGGAGTCCAGTCTGTGCAGGCCGGGAACGGGCTTGACTGGATGTCCGTTTACGGTCACATCCCAGAGCCGGGGTTTTTCGCAGATGAAAAGAGGTGCTGCAGTGCAGAGGCAGTCTTTTGCAAAAAATTTGTACCGGACAGTAATATCCCCGGTAGTAAATGTGTCGCATCTGGCAACTTCGTCATTATACTGCACCTGTCTTTCCCAGGGGTTCTGCCAGCCGAAATGCTTATACAGGGCCGTGCAGGCATCACTTACATAAAGATCCCGGGTTGTTTTTCCATCAATCGTAAGGTCGCAGAAATCCAGCGTCAGGTAATTGCTGTTCTGCCGCTCCACGCGGATGTCCGACACTGGAACGACTTCCGAGAGCTGGGCGAGATCGGCTTTCGTGTTCGGGGCCACTTCCTTATCCCTCGCAACCGAAGCTTTGCGTGCCACAAAAAACAGCATATGCCCTGCAGGGGGGATATTGTAATCGATCGTGATTTTGCCGTCTTCAGGCTGCAGGTCCTGGCATGCGGCAATTTCTCCGGTGAAAGTATCCAGAGAAAGGACCGCCTTGCCGGGAACGGTAACTTTTCCGGAGGCATATTCCTTCTGCGAAGAATTGGCGAGGAAGAGCAGCTGGCCGTCGCGGAAAATGCGGCGGTGGTGCTGCAGGTCTCCGGCCCCGGAGTCTTCGAAAAGGACGTTCCCCATGAAGGCGGAAGCAGACGGAAGATCCCGTTGCACGGAAGGATTCTGCCAGAGCCGCTCCAATGTCTCGGAAGGAACGGCATCTGCAAGGAGCGGTTCCGACATGGCGATCAGGATCCCTCCCTGCTGCACGAATTTCTCCAACATTTGTGCGGTTTCCGGGAAAAGGTTCTCGCACATGGGAGGGATAATCACCGTAGAGTATGCCCTTTCGCCAATTACGAAACGACCCTTCATCACGCTTCCCCGGTGGCGGATAATGGTTTCGGAACCGAGATCGAACTCGGCCTGGGTATGGTTCAGCCGCGTTACCAGCGACTGGAAAGCATCTCCGATCTCCTTCAAGCGGGGATGGGAGAAGCGGTAGGTATAGTACATCCAAAGGGTCGAATTGGGCTCGATGACCAACACGTCATTAAGTTGTTCGCCTTTGCTCAGTGCCAGGGACAGCCTGGCAACATGGTCGTTGAGTGTTTTGTAATCTTCCCACCAGGGCGACCATCTGGTAAAGAAATCGGGATAATCAAATTTGCGGGCGCCTTCTATGGTGGTGCCGGAATAATGCTGGCACATAAAGTTCACCCCAAGCGCATATTCCCAGTCGGCAAGGCGCTTGAAATCTTCGAAGGTCATATCCCATCCTCCGCCTCCATAGCTTTCGCTCAAGGTTCTGCACTGCCCGCACTGGTTGGCGACACTTCGCAATTCCTTCACAGAACGAACGTTCCCCCACTGCGCGGTGGAGGATGTGGAGTCGTAGGTGTTGTAGAGCATGTCGATGCCCGGCAGGGAGTGCCATTCATACATGGCCATATTATCGCCGCCGTCACGCAGATCCGGCCAGCGATGCTCCCAGTAATGGCCGGTCCAAATAAGGCCATGCCGGGCGCAGTAGTCGTGCCAGGGACGGGACCAGCGGTCCAGGAACAGGCGCATTTTGGTAGCGATGAACCGGTAGCGGAACTGTTTGAAGCCGGGTCCGTCCGATTCCATCAAGGGCATTAGGGGCATGAGTTCACACCCCCAGTCATTTTTGAATTCTTCAGGAAGATCCGGCGTCCAGCGCTGCCATTTGGGCTCGTCGGTAAATACCCCGGGAATGCTTTCACCGAATTCAGGAGAGAAGCGTTCTTCGTAACCCTCCATGGTCGCCTCTATAAAATGATCCGTAGTACCTTCGTACAGCAGGTCCACGTACGGATATCCGGCAGTCCATCGCTCCGCTTTGGGATAAACCGGCTTATAACCGCCTTCGCCGTCCGGCACCATGTCGCACGGATGGTTCCAGGTATCCGGCCAGCGTGCAGCCACATGCCCTCCGGCAAAGCCGCTGGGGTAGGAATTCTCGTCGTAAATCCAGAGTTTCAACCCCAGTTCCCTGCCTTTCTCCAGGCTGTAGGACCAGAGATTGAACCAGTCTTCGGACAGATATTCGGTTTCCATGCCGGGACGAGGATGAACAAATACTCCCCCGAAGCCCTGCCGGGCAAAGTCCGGGAGCATCCGGTCGATATCGGAGCTGTCCATCCTGGCGTTCCATACCCAGAAGGGCGCCGGGCGGAAGTCCGCTCCGGGCTCTTCGAAGGAACATGCCACATCGCCAAACCGGTTCCGGTCGCGAGGACCGGAACACGATATGGCCAGCAGCATGATTATGGTAAAACCAACTCTTATCCTAATGCGCATGTTATTTCTTCAGATCGCTCTTGATATATACGGCATTGCCGGTAGCACGCAGCCCCGTACTGTTCCAATTCCAACGGTTGTCGCTGGGGTGGTTCACAATGTTGCGGGCATTGCCCTCGCCGTAAACCCACATGGCCGTTCCGCCGCCGCCATCGAAGTTCATGGCCTTATAGCATCCGAGGCCCTTCATCATCTTGGAAAGCAGAGGAGTGGACATACCAATAGCCCTTTCCGTCGAGGAACTCTGGGTCCAGCGTCCGTCCACGGCCACCTGAACTATCGTCTTGCCATCCTTGGAAATACCAAAAGCGGTACGGGGATGGGTGGTCTTCAGGAATTCTGCAGAATTGTCTTCCGCATATTCCTGAATCTTGCCTTCCCAAACCAGAAGGGGTCCGGCGCATCCTACGGTCAACGTGTTTGCCGGAGGGTCGATGCTTCCATCGGAGGCATTGGTAAGCTTTTTGGCTTTGAAGTTGTCCGCGACCTTTACAATATCCACCTTGTCACCATCGATAGTCATGGCGCAGTTGGACGAGAAATAGTTGTCTGTTTCCACGGCGGCGCGTCTGATTTCACCGTTGATGCGGGCGAAATGGCAGCAAGCCATGGGACCGTTCGTGCCAACAATGGCATTCATGTAAATGCACTTTTTATCCAGATCACGAGGATCCTCTCCATCCGCGCATTCCGGGAAGCCGGCAGGGTACGTTGTATCGTAGTAGCTAAAATACATGCCAAGATGGTTGTGCCCGTTCAGCGTTGTGCGCACGATGTTGATGTTGCGAATCTGCCCCTCCCATGTACCATGAAACGTGGTCCACTCAACACCATCGACTATGGTTTTGGTTGTGCCGCCGAGTTTGGCGAAATCAAGCGTGGGCACATCGCTCCAGGGTTCTTCCGGTTCTACCGGATCCGGAAGCGTCGTAAACTCCAGGCTTACCTGATTCGACTCTTTTCCCTTTGTGGAAACACGGATATTCAGTTTCGTCGCCGACACTTCCGGCGCCGTGAAAACTACTCTTTCTTCCGTGGCCTCATCCACAAGGATCGAGACCGCGTCGAGCCCAACACCGTAAACGACTTTGTTGTCGGATGCAACCGGGCTGAAATTGATCCCGGTCAAAGTAACGGGCTTGCCGGCAACCGCCTTGCCTTCGTAATCGGTGAGGATGCTTTCTATATAAGGCGCGGGCGTTTTGTCTTCTTCGCCACCGTTACCCCCGCCGTCACAACAAAGGACGGCAAGGGTAATAACGGGAAGCGATATCAGAAACAGTATCTTCTTGATCATGATGACAATTTACTTCAGTTTGGGAAGATCTCCGCTGAGATCCCAAATGCCGGTGTCCCAGCCGAGTTTGGTTGCCTGTTGAGAGACGGTTCCCTCGGAGCCAAAGTAGTTTCCGTCGGCAGGAATAGCCGTCTGAGGGTCATTTCCATCGTAGCAGATGGCCTTATTGTTGGGATTCCAGCCTACGAATCCCTTGTAAACCAGAGACTTTACCGCTCCGTTAAGCTGTCCCAGAGCAAGGCCTTCACGGATTGCAACTCCGTCGATATTGGAAGTGGTGTAGCAGTTGGTGACTGTGACTTCCGTATCGGCCCCATTGCATATTGTACCAATGAATCCACCGCTGTACCTGCGGACCACGATGGTGCCGGTTGCATAGCAGTTCTCAATGGTCGCACTCACATTTGCACCATAGACCGATGACAGCAATCCGCCGCCGTGTGCAAAGTTGCCTGAGGTAGGAAGGGTGACATTGCCGGTAGCATAGCTCTTTTTTACGCTTAGTACAATGGTCTTGGTCAATTCCGCAGGACGGACTACAGGGCCGAGAAGGCCGCCGGCAAAGTGTCCGGTGCCGGTAACATTGCCCGTTGCATAGCAATTCTCAACATTGAGATTAGTTTGGATTTCTCCTACCAAACCGCCGCCACGGGTATAGTTTCCGCTTTTACTTGTGACGTTGCCGGTTGCATGGCATCCGGTTATATTAACAGTGGTAAGGACGTCCGTGGTTCCGGCAGGAACTGAGACTATACCCACAAGACCTCCGGCATAATAGACCTCAGTAGTAACATCGCCACTGGCCGAGCAATTGACGATCGAGCCGCTCTCAACGCGCCCGATGAGCCCTCCGGCCTGCTGGTTTGCGCTCACCGGACAATCCGCTGTGCAATCCTCCACTATGCCGCCCCTCAACCAGCTGAAGAGGGATCCGGCACGTTTGTAATCAGTGTAAACCTTGGAATTAACAATCTTGACATTCTTGGCAACAATTTCCTCGAATTCCGGGCCTGAACCGGCTTGCTCCGCAATTATGGCCGCATCATTGCCGGAACCTTCAATTTCCGCATTTTCTATTACCAGATTCCGGACACTTCCGACAAATACGCCGAACAAAGGACCGCCAGCCTTGAAATTGATGATCTTATGACCGTCTCCATCGAAATAAATCTTCCTTGCCAAAGCGGCCGGCAAGGCATTCTCATCATCGGCGGCGACACTGTTGATCGGAGTCCAGGGATTCTCTTCAGTGAAGGTAACAGCCGAGAAGTCCAAATCTGCAGTCATCTTGAAGTAGGTTGCGTCTTCATCACGGATCATGTTGGAAATCTTGTTGAAAGACTCCATATCCTTAACTATATAAGGATCCGCCTCGGTTCCGGAACCTCCCTCGGGAGGAAGCATCTTGAAGAGGATGTAAGCGGCCTTGTCATCAGGGGCTTCATAGTTGGTCCCCCCCTGCACGGTGGAAACCGCCACCGGAAGAACGTAAGTCTCGTTCACTTCGCAGCCCTCTCCCTTGAGACGCAGCTCGCAGGAAGTGGATTTGGGACTGTACTTGGTAAGCATGAGCGAAGAAGACGACAAAGTGTACGCTGCGGAAGGCAGCATCTTGTAGGAGGTGCCGTTCTTGGAATTGTACGTAGTCACGAGTGCCTGTTTCGCCGACAGGGTAAGGGTATAGGATTCTTCCGATACAGGATCTGCGGCAACCTGGAGGCTTAGAGTCGCGGACTGCTTCTCATGTATTTCATAGATCTCCAGGACATCCTTGACTTCGACACTCAATTGGGTCGGAGTGACTTTGCCGCCCTCTTTTTCCTTGTTGCAGGACACCGTAAGAAGTCCGGCAAGAAGGGCAATTGCAAATAATGCTGTTTTTTTCATGTTTTTAATTATTTATGGTTATCTGATTCAAAAGGTCAGGCCGTCGTTCCAACCGGGATTCTGGGTGAGGGCTCCCTGCGTGAGGGAACGGTCCTCCACCGGAATAGGATAGAGATAATCCTTGCCATCATCCCAGGTCCACCCGGTACGGGTTGATTTGTGAAACTCGATGCACCCCGAAGTGTTGTCGGAAAGGGTGATTTCGGAACCTATCTTGAGCTTGAGGGATGCTCCGGTCGAAGGCGCAGCGTCGCTGTATAGGGTTACATCTGCGGCACCATCACCGTCAAGATCGTAGTCGCCCTCTCCCGGGAAGTACATGCCCAGCAGCTGGCTTTCAAAGGTATGCCCTTCGGCCCAGCGCATCACATCATAATAGCGGAAACCTTCTTGCAGAAGCTCAACACTGCGTTCACGGCGAATCTCAAGTATTACGCCGACATTCGAGGAATTTTTCTCCGCTACTTTTGGATAGCCTGTAGCCTGCGCGAGCAAATAGGGATCCGGGGTGGCATTTGCCGTTGCCATATTGAGGTTGGGCATGCCTACACGGTCGCGAAGCAACTTGATGGACATGTCGATGTCATTCTGGGTGATAGACCCGAGTTCCGCCTTTGCTTCAGCATAGTTCAAGTATACCTCAGCAGCGCGGAACAGAATAAGGTCGCAATAAGATTCCTGGTAAACGTCATCCGCGGTACCCATGAAATATTTAATGGGGGCGTATCCGGTCACCGAATGGGTAAGGTTGGGTGCCAGCGCAGTGGTTGTGCCCAATCTGCAGTAGCCTGGAGTGCGTATGCTCTGGGCCAGACGTGGGTCGCGGTCTTTCATTTCATCCACGAACTGCATCGTCTCCCAGTTCGCTTTGTCTGTGAATCGGCTGCCGTCGCTGCAAAGGTATGAGGCGATAATCTTACGGGTAAGACCGATACGGCCAAGTGTGGAGGAAGTATATGTGGCATTCGCAGAATGAGTGACGTCGTATGCTATTTCGTAATCCCTGGCGAGTATTACTTCCTTGTTGGTGCCTTCAGAAATATTGTACTTTGTGAAGAGTCCGATGTAGCTTCCGGTCGTTCCTTCTTTAGTGTAAAGGGAATAACCGCTGGAATTCATAAACTGTTCGGCTGCATCCGCTGCCTGTTCCAAATACCAGGTATAGGGCAGGGCATCCGCCGGAAGAGTCTGAAGAGTAACGTCCCCGGCATGATATTTCCTGAATGTACCCTCAAAGAGACAGAATCGGCTCTTGAAGGCAAGGGCAACCCACTTTGTGACACGGTAGTCGGAATGATCTGAAGGGAGATTTGCAATGGCGAAATCGATATCCTCTATCATCTTCTGCATCACCAGCTCGCGGCTGTCGCGCGGTTTGTAAAGGTCGGCATCGTCGGAACCCAGGGTATGATCGTACCACGGAACATCACCAAACATCTTCACTTTTTCGAAGTAGAAGTATGCACGGAAGAATCGCACGAGACCAAGGTACTGGTTACGCACCTTTTCGTCCTTGCAATTGTCGGCATACTCGAAGAAGGTGTTGATTCTGCGCAACGCAGTCCAACTCCAGCCGCTGGTTCCGGAATCAATGGTACGTCCACCCCGGAGCGGCAGGCTGAGATCGGTGGCAATCAGTTCGTCGCTCTGGTTGGAATAGATGTCCGCAGCTGACGGGAATAAAGTATAAAGGGCGTTCGTGTAAGTCTGCATTTCGGTCTCCGTGGCAAGGAAGGTCTCCGGCGAGAGTTTATCCTTGGGAAACCTGTCCAGAAAACCCTCACACGAAGTGGTGAGAGCGGATAAGCAGATCATTCCTATTATAATATTATATATGTTTTTCATGGCGGTATTCATTAGAAGTTTATGTCGATTCCAAACATGAAGGTCTTTTGCCACCCGTAAATGGGATATCTGTTTGTTGTATTCGCCGCAAGTTCGGGGTCCATGTATTTACTGTGGAACCCCGGAGCCAGATATCCAAGATTTTCGCCTGAGAAATAGAGCCGGACAGATTCAATATCAATCTTTTCGGTAAGTTTTCGGGGCAGAGTGTACCCTAATGTCAAATTCTTGAGGCGGCAGTAGCCGAGATTCTGGAGGTACTTGTTGTTGACAGTAGAAAGCTCACGGCCTGCACGTACACCGGCCACATATGCACGTGGCCGCGGGAAATACGCATTCGGGTTCTTTTCGCTCCAGCAGTCATCCAGGAAATCTTTCTGGATCCACGATGCGAAAGGACGTGCGTAAGGACCCCAGAACAGCCTTTCGTCGGTGCTGGGATACCAGTCTAGGCGGCCTATGCCCTGAATGAACATAGAGAAATCGATACCGGCCCAGTTGAAGCCGAAAGTTGCGCCATACTGGTACCTCGGCTGGCTATTGCCAATAATCTTCCTGTCGCCAGGATTGTCCACGGTATTCGCCCCCGAGCCAATAATACCGTCGCCGTCAAGATCTACGTACTTGAGGTCACCGGCACGGAGCCCGTGCTCGGCCCCCGCTGATGCGTAAATAATTGAACAGACAGGGGACTGGTCCACGGGGTATGCCGCAGCTTCGGCATCGGAGGCAAAGAAACCGTCAACGGTATAGCCCCATATTTCTCCATAACGCATACCCTCATAGTATGTGGAAAGGTCCCTCGTGGGATTGTCGAACTTGGTTATGAAGCCTATGTAGTCGTTAAAGGTGCCGGTAAAACTGTACTCGAAAGGTTTGCCCGCAAGGGTAAAACGGTTGCGGTAGGTAAGCGACAGTTCATAACCCTCGGTGCGAAGGTCGGCATTGTTAGTCTTGGGAGCCTTTGCTCCATAAACCGAAGGCAGGGCCTTTCCGGTGGTAAGCATATTCCTGGTGTCCCTTATATAAGCTTCACCTGTAAAAGTGAGCTTATTGTCGAAGAAAGCGAGGTCGAGACCGACGTTCTTCTGCTGCACGGTTTCCCATGTAAGGTTGGAGGCCACAGGAGCCCCGAATGTTGCAACGGCAGACTTGTTTCCGCCGAACAGATAACTCTGGGTGCCGAGGGCGACGGAACGGATATAATCGTAGTAGCCTACTTGCTGGTTGCCGAGGCTGCCGTACGAGAAACGTATCTTGGCATCGTTCATCCAGTCTTTCAGGGGAGAGAAGAATTTTTCTTCCGACAATCTCCAACCAAGGGAGAAGGAGGGGAACAATCCCCAGCGCTGTCCGACTTTGAATCGGGAAGTTCCATCGTAACGGCCGCTTATCTCCAGCAGATACTTGCCTTTGTAGTCGTAGTTTATACGGCCGAAGAATCCCATCAGGGCATATTCGCTCTGCCCGCCGGCGGTTTCAGTGCGCTTCTCGCCTTCATCGTCGCCGCTGACCAGGTTCTGGTCGTTAAGTTCCTGCGAAAGCAGATAATAGCCCGTTGCGGTAAGTTTTTTATGAAAATACGTCTCATACTGGCTTCCCAGCATTATTTTCAGATTATGCGCATCCCCAAAGGTGTCGGTGTAGGTCGAATATACATTGGCCGAATGCCTGTCCACGATCTGGACCTGCTCGGAAAGCTTGTCTTCATTGTCACCGGTGGTAAGCGTTTCCGTCTGCATTGGAATCTTTGATGCGTAAGTTACGTTGACGGTGCGGTTCATGCTCTGGTAGTTATTGTTGGAGAAAGTGTAATTCCCTTTTACTTCCAGTTGCTTGAAAGGCTTGAGAGTCAGTTCGGTGGTATTCGTAAAGTTGCCGTTGCGATTGCGGTTCTTGTAATTCTCGTCCAGGATAATACCTGAATAGATGTTGACTGAACCATAGTCGGTAGTGTGCACAATCGTTCCATCCGGATTTATGGGCGAGAGGTAGGAGAAGTTGCCGGCAGTGAGGTTATAAAAAGTTGTACTCTGGTCGGCCGCTCCCGGATAACTATAGTCAGCAGCATAGTAAGAGGTATTGTTGCTTAAATTCATCCAGGGCCTCACATCGAAACTGAAACGGGCGCGGAGATTATATTTATTGTATATATCCGGAATGGCCCGGAACATACCCTGCTCCCTGTTGTAATTGGCAGAAAGGAAGTATTTTATGGTCTTGGTGCCTCCGCGGAACGAAATATCGTGATTCTGGGTGGGCTTGATATCATTGAAGAAATAGTGCCACCAGTCAGTGTTTCCATAATATTTATAGGTATTGCGGCCCATGCTCTGGTCTATTATTATCCACGGCCTGGCCGGATTCTCCACCACATCATCCCTGCGGGCCCACAGCTGAGCCATATCATCCTCGGTGTATTCAACATGAGGTTTGCCACTGTATGCCCTCATGAACAAGTTGGGGATATATACTGAATAGTATCCTCTGGTTTCCCAGTCCGTGGAAGTGGTGGGAGCGGTGAATCCGAACCGGCTGCTGTAACGCACATGGGCGCGGCCTTCGCTGTCGGATCCAGCCTTGGTGGTAACCAGCACCACACCGAAAGCTGCCTGGGCTCCGTAAACTGCTGCAGAAGAGGCATCCTTAAGCACGGAAACGCTCTCCACATCGTTTGGGTTGACCCTGTCGAGGGAACCTACAACGCCGTCCACCAGCACCAGGGGAGAACCCGAATTGATGGAGTTCCATCCGCGGATGTTCAGATTAACACCCTGGCCGGGACGGCCGGAGGATGAAGTGACAGTCATGCCCGGGACGGTACCCTGAAGTATCTGTCCGAGGTTGGAACGTGAACGATTTTCGATAGAACTCGAACTCACTACGGATACTGCTCCGGTGAGGTTCTCTTTTTTAATTGTGCCATAACCGACGACGACTGCGTTCTCGAGTAGCAGCAGGTCATCTTCCAGAACTACTTTTATGTAGTTGCGACCGCCTGCCTGTATTTCAACGGATTTATAACCTATGGATGATACAATCAGTGTAGCATCGGAAGAAGCTTTGAGCGAGAATCTGCCATCGACACCGGTAACGGCTCCCAGAGTAGTGCCCTTCACCTGGATACCGGCGCCGATAACGGGCTCACCGTGGACATCCACAACCTGTCCGCCAAGACCGGATTCCTGTGCGGCAGGTTTTTCCTTGACGATTATGTGCGAACCCCTGATGGTATAGGAATAACCTGCGCCATCCAAGGTGGAGTCCAGAAGTTCCTTGACGGTCGTGTTGCCGGGGTCTGTCCGGACAGACTTGCCCAAATCTACCTTTGAGGCATCATAATCCACGGACAGGCCCGTCTGGGATTCGATTTCGCTGAACAGTTTCTGGACTGTCACGCTTCCTCCGGACATTCTTATCCGCTGGTTCTGTGCGAATGCCGGAAGGCTTAGAATGCAGCAGAGAAAAAGTGCCAAAATGGTTTTTTTCATGGTTTTGTGATTATTAATTGTTAGTGCTATCTTCAAAAATACCAGTATATTCTCTCGCCATTGCGAGTGTAACGGGAACCGGGGATGAGCAGTTTCAATACATCGAGCATGTCTTCCAGAGTTTCACCGGGGACGAACCGCACATTTATTGCATTCTGCTTCATGTTTTCCGTATTGAAATTGACGGAAACATCGAAGCGTCTTTCGAGCACGGATGCTATCTCGGGGAATGATGCGTCTACGAAAGAAAGATATCCGTCTTCCCATCCCATCACCTTTCGGGCATCAACCCTGTCGACAGACACCCTTTGCTCCAAAGGATAATAGACAAGCTGCTGGCCGGGATCAAGCAGATAAGACTTTTCCCCGGCGGAGGGGATATCCACCTGCACCTTACCTTCTTCGAGCGTAGTACGCACTGCGCGTTC
Source organism: Bacteroidales bacterium (assembly GCA_017427385.1). Classification (GTDB taxonomy): domain Bacteria; phylum Bacteroidota; class Bacteroidia; order Bacteroidales; family UBA932; genus Cryptobacteroides. Next base: position 123,619 of record JAFRSW010000021.1, on the reverse strand, counting down.
TTCCGGGTAAGCCTGCACGCAGAAAGTGGTTCCCAGAGCCTCTACGTCCATGTGTGCAGTCTTGACGATAAATGGCCTCGAAGGGTCCTTGGCTACAGAGAAATTCCCTTCTCCGGTAAGAAAAACGATTCGGTTGTTTTTGTCGAACGCCTTGGGATACAGCAGGCAGGAACCGGAATTAAGGTGCACCACGGTACCGTCTTCCAATGTGATAAAAGAAGTCTCGCCGTAATTGGCAACCAGGCTCCGGGTGTCCTCCAGGGGTGAAACGGTGTATCTGTTTCGAATAAGGGAGAAGGTGAATTGAGCCATTCCCGCCATCAGTGCGGCGGCAAAAAGCACAGACACGATTACCCACAACGTCCTCTTTTTCCTTTCGGAAGAATCTATCTTCTTTGCGAGGGATGCCAGGTCACGGAAGGTTGAAGAATTCACGTCTCCGGAACTTTCCATCCACAACTCCTCGAGGGACAGTTGTCCCCCAAGTTTAATATCAGTTTCGTTATTCATGTTATATGTATGTAAACTTTCCCGGGGTTTACACACAAAAAAAGAATCTTACTTTACCACTTTTCTCAATGCGGACAAGGCAGTGGTGAGATGATTTTCAACCGTTCTTTTATCTATATCCATTTCCTCGGCTATCTGCTCGTTGGAATATCCAAGAAATCGGCTCATAATGAAAACCCTGCGCCGTTTTGGAGGCATTGTTTTCACTTCGTCCCAAATCAATTTTTCGGTTTCCATTGCATACATGATCGGCTCCACGGAAGGAGCGGCGAATGCTCCTTTCGCAAGCAATTCCTCCCGGAACCGGGACTTTACGGCCGACTTATCGAAATGATTGTACAACTTGAACCGGGCCATCTGAAAAATGTACGCAGAAAATGAATTGACCCGTGAGAACTTTTTCCTGGATGTCCATACATCCATGAAAACATCCTGTGCCAGGTCATAAGCCAAATCCTGCCCCCCCCAGTTTCCCAGGAAACGGACAAAGAAATCCAAAAGTTTGGGGTACCATGTCAGGAACAGCCATTCAAATGCCTGCCGGTTGCCCTTTGCCATTTCTTCCAGGCAATACTTTTCGTCTTCCCTGGTCATTCCGCTTTTCAGATAATATCCTCCCCCTTGCGCATATCGCGGATGCGGAGCTGGGTGAAGGTATTGCCTGCGAAGTAGTTCTCAACGATGGCGTAGCAGACATCCACAGGATTGCCCTCCTTCACGTACTCGTAGTAGTCAGCCAGGTTGAATGCTATGGCCGGCACCTTGTGGTAGGGCTGGTCTTCCTGAATGAGGTCCAGCTTCATGTGCGCACCGCCTGCGCCCACCTTGCGGCCGTCGCCGGCATCATAGACGTTGCGGGTCATGAAGATGGGGTTGTGGTTGCCGGGGCCGAAGGGCTGGAACTGCTTGAGTATGCGGAAGAACTTGGGGGTAATCTGTGAGAAATTGAGTTCGGAATCTATGTCCACCACAGGCGTGAGCATGTCGGAGGTTATGTGCTCGCCCACGAACTTGTCCATGCGGGCGGCGAATTCCGGGAGCTTGTCCTCGGTGAGGGTGAGTCCGGCGGCGTAGGTGTGGCCGCCGAAATTCTCCATCAGGTCCGCGCAGCTCTCGATGGCGGCGTAGAGATCGAACTTACCGGCGCTGCGGGCCGATCCGGTGACGAATCCGTTGCTGCTGGTGAGCACCACGGTGGGCTTAAAGTAGGCCTCGACCAGGCGGGATGCCACGATGCCAACCACGCCCTTGTTCCACTTGGGGTTGTAGACGATAGTGACGTTCTCGCGCGCCAGGCACTTGCCGGACTCCACCATCTCCAGGGCCTCGGCCGTGATCTCGCGGTCTACGTTCTTGCGCTCGTTGTTGTTATTGTTGATCTTCTCGCCCACGATCATCGCCTTGCCGGTTTCGGTGGCGGTGAGCAGCTCGACGGCCAGGCGGCCGGTCTCCATGCGCCCTGCCGCGTTGATGCGGGGACCGATCTTGAAGACTATGTCATCTACCGTAATGTGCCCAGGCTCGAGCTTGGAGAGATTGATCATGGCGAGCAGGCCCTTCCTGGGGCTCTCGTTCAGCTGCTTGAGGCCGTAGTATGCGAGGATGCGGTTCTCCCCCACCACCGTCACCAGGTCGGACGCGATGCTGACTACCAGCAGGTCCAGGAGGGGGATGAGGGTCTCGAACGGGATCTCGAACCTCTGCGCGTACGCCTGCACCAGCTTGAATCCCACTCCGCAGCCGCAGAGGTCGTCGAAGGGATAGGAGTCGTCTTCGCGCTTGGGGTCCAGCACGGCGATGGCCTTCGGGAGTTCAAGTTCGGGGAGATGATGGTCGCAGATGATAACATCCACCCCGAGGCTCTTGGCGAGGTCCACCTTCTCGATGGCCTTGATGCCGCAGTCCAGGGTGATGATGAGGCCGAAGCCGTTCTCCGCCGCCCATTTGATGCCCTTGCCGGACACGCCGTAGCCTTCGTCGTAACGGTCGGGGATGTAGAAGTCTACAAGGTCGGTATAGCGCTTGATGAAGGAGTAGACCAGCGCCACGGCAGTGGTTCCGTCTACGTCGTAGTCTCCGTAAACGAGGATTTTTTCGTTGCCGGCTATGGCCTGATGAAGACGCTCCACGGCCTTGTCCATATCTTTCATGAGGAACGGGTCGTGGAGATTTTCCAGGCTGGGACGGAAGAATGCACGGGCCTGCTCGAAGGTCTCGACCCCACGCTTGACCAGCAATTCTGCCAGAACGCGGTCGATACCCACCTCCGCCGCAAGGCTGTTTACCTTCTCGGCCGGAGCAGGTTCTCCGATATTCCACTTGCATTCTTTCATCATAGTTTACAAAGGTAATTAAACTAATCCTTTTTTACAACCATAATTATTGATGATTGAAGGAGCGGCGGGGGCCCTCGGCGGTGCGCCAGTAGGCAGAGTCGAAATCTTCAGGGTCCCGGGGGTTCAGATAGGGGCCGTCATGGTCCGGGCAGAATTCCAGGTAGGTTATGGGAAGGCCCATCTCCAGGAACATGGTTTCGTAAAATGTTTGGACTTCCCGGACCTCCACCGGCAAGGCAGCACCATGCCCCTGACCGTCAGAGTACAAATCAGTAGTCTCCGCGAGGATGGGAAGGCCATTGACCGTAGCGACGGCACGGGTATATTCGAAGAGGAAGCGGCTGTCGGTCTTGAGATGGATGCGGCCACCGGGCTTGAGGAAAGTGCGGTAACGCTCCAGGAACATGGCCGAAGAAAGACGCTTGTTCTCGCTGGCGCGGAGCTGCGGATCCGAGAATGTGAGCCAGATTTCAGAGACTTCTTCCGGGCCGAAGAATGCCGTGATGAACTCGATTCGCGTGCGGAGGAAGGCCACATTGCGCAGCCCCTCTTCCGTAGCAGTCTTGGCTCCGCGCCAGAGACGCGCGCCCTTGATATCGACGCCAATATAGTTCTTGTCCGGATTGCGCCGGGCCAGCTCGAGGGTATATTCCCCCTTGCCACAGCCAAGTTCCAACACGATGGGGCCCTCATGCCCACCAAACATCTGCTCTATCCAGCGGCCCTTCACCGGATGGTCGGCCAGATTAAAGTAGCCATCGGCCAGCACATCTTCGGCACTGGGTTGCAGAAGGCAGCTGAACGTCTCGTTCTCAGCGAATTTACGTAGTTTACCGTGTCCCATCGTTTGTCTTGCAGATTATTCCCAGCCCCCTGAAATCCTCCGGCGGGTTGATTGGGGTAACTTGGATTGTTACAGCGGACCTGTAGAGTTTTTCCCCATTTTCTATACAGGTAGGGGTGTTTTTGGGGGTACCTGTAGAGATTTCCGCAATATTCTCTACAGGTAGGGGGTTTTTAGGGGGTACCTGTAGAGATTTTGGGGTATTTCCCGACAGGTCAGCCGAAAAGCGTATGCCGCTGCGGTAGAGGGCGCGGTGATCCCCGGCGGGGAACCAGACGGTTTCAGTCAGAAGGATGTCGCCGGGAGAATAAAGCCAGGTGACTTCCAGCTGCAGGGGTTCGTCAAGGGGGGAGGTGTAGAATGTCAGGTTGAAAGTAGATTCCTTCGCTTCGCTCGGAATGACAGATGAAGACGGAATGACAAATTCATACACCCCGCCAGGCGCATCCTCGACCCGCACGAACTGCTCCCACGACCCCGGCCGGCTGCACGCCACGGCCATAACCAGCAGAATTGCCGAAACAAGGCAGCGTGCAGCAGAGGCAATTGGGGATACTCCTGCTCTGTTGAACATTTCTATTTCCGGCGGTTCTTGTTGCGCTTCTTCTTGCGCTTGGGGGAATCGAAGCGATTGATGGCATCATCGCCGACGGCGGTCACGAACTCCGGCGAAGCGGGCTCGGGCTCGGCCTTAAGCGACTCGGGCTTCACCCCGTTGCGGTTCATGCGGATAATCTCCATAACATCGGCCGCATCCAGCGCATAAAGATCCGCATCCGAATGCTTGTCGTACGAGAAATACATCACCTCGCGAAGGATATCCGTCTTGCGCAGATATGCAAAACCATCCTCGAACTCCAGAGGCTCCTGAACGCGCGGGATGCGCGACTGAGCATCCTGATACACAGCCACTTCGTAGTTCAGGCAGCACTTCAGCTTGCCACACTGCCCCGCCAGTTTCTGCGGGTTCAGCGACAGGTCCTGCACACGGGCGGCGGAGGTGGAAATACTCTTGAAATTAGTTATATACCGAGCGCAGCAAAGCTCGCGTCCGCACACGCCGATACCGCCGATCAGACCCGCCTCCTGGCGAGCGCCGATCTGCTTCATCTCGATGCGGATGCGGAACTCTTCGGCAAAGACCTTGATCAGCTGGCGGAAGTCCACTCGGCCGTCGGCGATATAGTAGAAAATCGCCTTGCTGCCATCACCCTGGAACTCCACGTCGCCTATCTTCATATCCAGCCCCATCTCCGCAGCAATACGGCGCGCCTGGATCATGGTATCCTGCTCGCGGGCGATGGCTTCCTGCCATTTTTCGATATCGGACTGCTTGGCCTTGCGGTAGATTTTTTTCAACTCTACAGCAGAAGGATCGACGCCCTTGCACTTGAGCTGACGGCCCACCAGAGGGCCCTCGAGCGTAACAATTCCAAGGTCGCAACCGGTAGTAGCCTCAACTATCACCATATCGCCAAGCTTCACATTCTGCCCGGAAGCGTTCCGGTAAAAAGCCTTGCGGGTGTTCTTGAAGCGCACCTCGAAGATATCCTTGAAACTCTGGTCCGGGATGCCGGCCAGGTAGTTATGGTCGCGCAGCTTGCAGCAGCCCTCGCGGTATGTAAAATGTTCCTCCCCGGTGGCCAGGTCGGTCGAAACCACGCAGCCCCGGTTGCAGTCCATATGTATAGATTCCTTATCCATATACTATATATTAACATAGAACCTGTCCACCAAGTCGGTGAAGAGGATCTTCTGATTCACATTCCTTCCAATAAGGGCGGATGCCTTGTCGAGAGCCTCCAGCGCCTTGCGCGGGAAGGTCTTCTTGCAGGCAGCGGCCCAGGTGGCAGCTTCGGCATCGTCTCCAGCTAAAGAAGACAACCCCTGCTGCACCAGGAAAACGCGGCGCATCTTCTCGGCCGCATAGCGGCAGAAAGCCCGCATCGAATCCCGCGATGGCAGGGCGGCAAGCTGCTCCCCTACCTCCAGCGCGGCGGAAAGATCCCGCGCGATCACAGCATCCATCAGCGAAGCCAAGAGGCCGCCATCGTCGTAGCGAAGCGTAACCTCGGCACCGCCGGAAGACTCCAGCCGGAACAGCTGGCAGCGGGACAAAATCGTGGGCAGAAGCCGCTCGGGCGCATGCGTCACCATCAGGAACAGCGTCTGCTGCGGCGGCTCCTCCAGTATCTTCAGCAGCTTGTTGGCCGCCACGGAGTTCATCTTTTCGGGGAGATAGATGACCACGGTGGTGTAACCCCCTTCCAGCGAATAGCGGCTAAGAACCCCCAGCAGGAAGTTCGCCTCCTTTACGGAGATCACCGTATTCTTGCCCTCGAAGCCCAGCGCATCGTAGAGGTCGCCCTCGCTGAAGCCGGGATTCTCCTGCACCAGCGCGCGCCACTCCTTGGCATACTGCTCCGACACCGCATCCCCGGAAAGAATCAACGGGAACACGAAGTGGATATCGGGATGTATCATCTTGGCCACGCGGGGATTGCCTCCGTAGAGATGCTCCAGGAACTTCATCCCCAGAGCTACGCCTCCGCCGCCGTCCTCTTCGTGAAGGAGGATGGCATGGGGAACGCGGCCGGTATCAGCCATCCCGCAGAGGGTATTCAGAAGCTCACTCATTTGGTGCGGACCGAGTTTAAGTGGGCGACACTGGCAAGGATTTCCTTTTCGGTGCAGTCCGGGAAGATGTCCAGGGCGTGCTCCGCCTCGCTTACATAGTCTTCAAGTTTCTTTTCTGCAAATTCGACACCGCCGTTCGAGAGCACGAAATCGCGGATGGCATCGCAATTCCCGGGATGCATGGGGATCTCATGGATCATCTGCCTCCACTTCTGCTCGTCTGGCGAGTTGGAAAGAGCCCCCAGGAGGGGCAGGGTAATTTTCTGCTCAAGCAGGTCGATGCCCACGGGCTTTCCCGTCTTCTCGTCGCCGGCATAGTCGAGGATATCGTCCCGGATCTGGAAAGCCAGGCCAAGCGCCTTGCCGTAACGGCCGGCTGCCCGGATCATCTCTTCAGACGCCTGCACCGACTTCGCACCGCTCTTGCAGGCCGTCACGAACAGGCTGCCGGTCTTGCAATAGATGATGCGAAGATAGTCTTCCATCGTAGTGTCGGAGGTGAATGCTTTCTGCTGCTGGAGCATCTCCCCTTCCGAAAGATCCGTAAGGGTGCGGGTGAAGGCATCCAGGGTCCACTTCATGTCGGAGCAGTCCGAGAGCAGCCCCACTGCCCTGGCAAGCCAGAAATCGCCGACGAGCACGGCTGGAACGGCGCCAAGATACGACATCAAGGTAGGCTTGCCGCGACGCATCATAGCCTCGTCGGCCACATCGTCATGGATGAGCGTTGCATTGTGAAGCACCTCCACCGCAGCAGCGTATCGTATGCTTTCTTCTGTAAGTTCAGACCCACTGCAGATGCGTGCAAAGAGCATGGTGAGCCTGGGACGAAGCATCTTGCCGGCATTATCCAGCAACCTCAGGTTGATTTCGTTCAGCATGGGCACGTCGGACCCGAGAGCCTTGGATATCAGCTCCTGCATCACATCCCAATCCTTTCCCAGAAAGGCTATGACAGAATTCCTGTCCATCAGAATAGTTTTGCAAGTTCTTCGGGAGTGTCGGCGAAGGAGACCAGCGCGGCATCCTTCGGCTCCAGCATCCCGGTTTCTACGAAATGATTCAACAGAGCCCTGAGCGGTTCGTAGAAGCCGTCAAGGTTGAGCACGGCGATGCGTCCATGGAACTTGCCGAGCTTTGCGAGCACCAGGGTTTCGAAAAACTCGTCCATAGTGCCTATGCCTCCGGGGAGGGCCACCGCAAAGCACACGCCTTCGCGCATCATTTCTTTGCGGATACTCATGGTCGGAGCCCAGCGGAGCTCTGTAAGCCCTTCGTATTCAAGGCCTTTCATAAACTCGGGCATCACCCCGTAGTTCGGGGCGCCCAATTCCCTGGCAGTGTCGCACACGGAGCCCATGGTTCCGCGGAAGGACCCGCCGGACACTATACCATATCCAGCCAAACAAGCCGCACGGACACATTCCCGCGCGGCCTGATTGTATTTAGGATTTATGTCTTTGCTGGCGGAGCAAAAAAACACCGCCTTTTTCTCCGACATAGACTCTTTTAGAACAAGAATGCGATGGATGCCATCACGCCGTCGACCTTCTGGTTCTGGGCGATCTCTACGTAATCTGCAGGATTGGTGCTGGCGGAAACAGTCTTGCCGCCATCTTCGCTGTTGCTATAGAGGCCGCCGAGGGTCCAATAGTAACGCACGGAAACCTGGAGGTGCTTGAGAATCTCGACACCTGCACCAACGCCGAAGCCATAGGTGAGGCGGTCTTTAACATTCTCCCATTCCTGCTTGTCTTCGGTGTTGACGAGACCGGCGATATTGGTCTTCTCCTCACCGTTGATTGCTATGCCCACGAAAGGCTCTGCAAAAACATAAGGACGGACGACGCCGGCGATGCCGATGCCCCACTGAACCTGAACGGGGAGCTCGAGGAAACCGGTCTTGGTGTCGACGGTTGCAAGTGCATCCTCGACTCCGGCAGTCTTTGCGGTCTCGAGAGAAGTGCCTTTCATATCATAAATAATGGAGGGCTGGATTGCCAGGCCGAGAGGGAGAGGGAGCTTCAAGGTTGCACCGACGTGATACTGAGTCACTTCGTTAAGGTGTGCCCAAGCTTCTTTGTAGTTGCTCTGAGATGAGGTGATACCGGCGATGATACCGACCTGTGCGGATGCGCTGACTGCTACGAAAGCGGCGGCGATCGCAATGATTAATTTTTTCATACTAGAGTAAATTATTAAGTATTGTTTCGATTTCCTGTTTGGACACGAGACCGACGGTCTTCTCGGCAAGCTGCCCGTCCTTGAAGAAAAGGAGGGTGGGGATACTGCGCACGCCGAACTTCTCAGCAATGCCTTCATTGTCGTCCACATTGCACTTGGCGACCTCCACGCGGCCTTCATACTCGGCTGCGATGTCGTCTACGGTGGGAGAAAGCATGCGGCAGGGGCCGCACCAGGCTGCCCAAAGGTCTATCATTGCAACGGACTTGGCACCGATGACGGTCTCGAAGTTGTTTTCGTCTAAAACGATCATAATCACAAAGATATAAAAAATTATAGAATATGTTCCAAATTCCAGCTGAATGCACGGAGGCCAAGATCCGGAGTTTCAGCATCTTTGGCCCGGAGGGCATCCATCAGAGGAGCCACTTTGGCATCCTCCACCATGAGCATGAGCGCGTCGTTGTACTCGGGCCATGCATGGCTGTCGAGATGCGGGATTCCGTCCACGGAGCCGCGCCCGCCCACGCCGTCGAAGCGTGTAAAACCGCGCTGGCCCAGGCTTTCCACCACGGCGACTATCTCATCGCCGTATGCCTGATTGTAAACTATGAACACCGCTTTCATATGATCTCGTACTTTTTAGATGCACGTTTTTCCTGCCGCGTTGCAAATACGCAGTAAACTGCGGGGATCAAAACCAGGGTCACGAGGGTAGAAACAGTCAGACCCCAGCAGACCACCATTCCGAGGCCGTTCCAGAGTTCGGCGCCGTCTCCCCTGCCGAGTGCCATCGGCAGCATGCCGAGCACGGTGGTGAGGGTGGTCATGAGGATAGGACGCAGACGGCTGCGGGCGGCAGTGACGGAGGCATCCAGCACGCTCATGCCGCGTTCGCGGCAGAGTATCGTGTAGTCTATCAGCACGATACCGTTCTTCACCACTATACCCACGAGGATCAGGATACCCACCATTCCCATCACGCTCAGGGCGGTGCCTGTGGCCCAGAGGCCGAGGATCACGCCGACCGCTGCGAAGGGCAGGCTGAACATGATGACGAAGGGGTTCATGAAACTCTCGAACTGGGCTGCCATCACTATGTACACCAGCAGTATCATCAGCACCATCAGGATGCCCATGTCCGAGAACATCTTCTGCTGGTCTTCATAGTCACCGGAGATAACGGAGTAGAGGTTCGACGGGAGAGGGGTCTCGTCCAGCACCTGGTTGGTCACCGCCACGGCATCCGACAGGGCCACCTTCTGCGCCACCAGGGCGGTGACGGTGATGTAACGCTGGCGGTTGCGGCGCTCGATGGTGGGAGGCACCTCGGTCTCCACAATCGTGCCGAGTTCCTTCAGGCGTATGCCCTTGCCAGCCGGGGTGTAAACTATGATGTTCTCCATGTCCTCGATGCTGGTGCGGAACTGCGGCGCATAGCGCACGCGGATGTTGTATTCCTCTCCGTCTTCGCGGTAGAGGGAGGCGATGCTGCCGCTCATGGCCGCGCTGAAAGCGGCACCGGCGGTGGAGGAATTCAGCCCGTTCAGGGCGAGCTTCTCGCGGTCGAAATCTACTTGATACTCAGGGGTATACTCGTCGCGGGAGAGGATGACCTGGGCGAACTCGGGATGCTTCAGGAGCTTCTCCTGGATGGCCCGCGCGGCGGCATCCGTCTCGGCAAAATCGTAGCCATAGATCTCGAGCGAAACGCTGGAGGCACCTCCCATCATTCCGCCGCCTTCCGTGACGGTGGCCTTGCGGATTTCCGGGTAGCGGCGCAGGATGGCGCGCACGTTGTCGGCGATGTCGCTGGAAGAACGCTCGCGCTCGCTCTTGGTGCCTATGTGCATGTTGATGGAGATGACGTGGGTACCGCTGCTGCGCATCGATCCAAGTATGTTGTCGGAGTCGGCCTGGCCGTAGGTAACGTTGCAGACGGTGATCTCGGGCACTTCTGCCACGAGGTCGGCGTAGATGTTGTCCGCCAGCTCCGCGGTCACCCTCTGGGCCGTTCCGACAGGCAGGGTGACGCTGATGGTGATGCGGTCGGCATCGGTCTTGGGGAAGTACTCGGTCTTGATGCGGGGGGCGAGGAAGACTACCACGGCCGCCAGGATGCCGAAGGATCCGAAGATGACGGTCTTGCGATGGGTGGTGGCCCAGGCGATGACGCGGGCGTATCCGGACGAAATGCCGTTCAGGGCCTTGTCGATGGGGGTGAAGAAGAGCTTGTAGAGCCTGCTCTCGCTCTTCTTGCCGCCCAGGAACTGCGAGCAGAGCATGGGCACCAGCGTGAGGGCGGCCGTCGTGGATACCACCATGATGATGGTCACGATCCAGCCGAGCTGCTGGAACATCATGCCGGTCATGCCCTTGATGAAGGTTAGGGGCAGGAACACGCAAAGCATGGTGAGGGTGGAGGCGATGACCGAGATACCCACCTCGGAGGTGCCGTGTATGGCCGCCTCGGTAGGCTTCTCGCCGCGCTCCAGGTGCGTGGTCACGTTCTCCAGCACCACGATGGCATCGTCCACCACCATACCTATCGCGAGCGACAGCGAGGCCATCGAGATTATGTTCAGGGTGCCGCCGCTGGCGAAGAGATACATCAGCGAAGCGATGAGGGCGATAGGGATGGAAAGGATGATGATGAAGGTGGTCTTCCAGCGTCCGAGGAAGATGAATACCACCAGCATGACCACCGCGAAGGTGATGAGTATGGTCTCGATGAGGGAGTGGATGGTGTCCACGATCTCCTCGGAAGAGTCGAATATCTGGTTGATCTTGATGTCGGAGGGCAGGGTCTTCTTGATCTGCTCCATCTGCTTGTGCACACCGCGGCTCACGTTCACCGTGTTGGCGCCGGCCTGCTTCTGGATGACGATTCGCGCTGCGCGGACGCCGTCGGTGTAGGACTCCTGCTCACGCTCCTCGGTGCCGTCGCGGATGACGGCCACATCCCTCAGGAGCACGGTCTGGCTGCCGTTGTAGCCCACTACGATGTCCAGCAGTTCGGAGGGATCCTCGAACTCCTTCTGCACGCGGAGGGTGTAGGTGTTGGAACCGATGTCGATGTTGCCGGAGGGCAGGTTGCGGTTCTCGGATGCGATTATCTGGGCTATGGCCGACACGCTCAGATGGTAGGCCTCGAGCTTGCTGGGATCGCAGTAGACCTGGATCTCGCGGGTGGGGGCGCCGTCGATACTCACTGTTCCCACGCCCTTGATTCGGGCCAGAGGAGTGGCCACCTGGTCGTCCAGTATCTTGTCGAGGCCGGACACGGACTCGGTGGCGGATGCCGTGAGCATCATGATGGGCATGTCCTCGGCGCTGAACTTGAAGATCACCGGCGTGGTGGCCCCGTCGGGCAAGACGGAATTCACCATGTCGAGCTTGTCACGCACGTTGTTGGTGGCCTCTTCGATGTCGGTGCCGTATTCGAACTCGAGGGTGAGGAGGCTGACGTTCTCCTTGCTCTGCGAGCTGAGTTTCTTGAGGTTCTCTACGCTGTTCAGGGTGTTCTCGAGCAACTTGGTGAGGTTGGTCTCGATATCCGATGCGTTGGCTCCCTGGTAGGAACTCATCACCATGATGGTGTTGGAGTCGAACTCCGGGAAGAGCGCGATGGAGGTGTTGATCAGCGAGTAGACGCCGAAGATGACGAAGGCCACGAACACGAGGGCCGTCGTCACCGGATTCTTGACTGCGGTTTTTATTATGCTCATGGCTCGTTAGTCTAGGATCTCCACCTGTGCGCCGTTACGCAGGGAGTTGCCTCCCTTCACCACCACCAGCTCGCCTTCGGAGAGGCCGGAGAGTATTTCGTACTGGCCTTCGAAGTGGCGGCCGAGGGTGACTTCGCGCTGGACAGCGACTCCGTCTTCCACCACGAACACATTGCGCTGGCCGGAGCCCTGGAGACGCACTACGGCGGCATCGGGCACCACTATGTTGGTGCTGTGGCCGAAGTTCACCTCAACCTTGGCATACATGCCCGGGCGGAGTTCGCGGCTCTGGTTGGGCACCTGCACCTCTATGTTCACCGTGTGGGTGGCAGGGTCGATGGTAGGATAGAGCCTCTTGATAGTGCCGGAGAAACTCTTGCCCGGGAGGGCATCCACCGTAAGGGTGACCACATCTCCCTTGCGCACCTTGGTGTAATCGGCCTCGGAGATGCCCACGAGGAGCTTGACAGGCACGATCTGCTGCACCGTGAAGATGGGGGCCGCCATGGCGTACATGTCCCCGCGGTCATAGTTGCGGGCGGAGACGACGCCGCTGATGGGGCTGCGCAGGATGGTGTTTTCGAGGAGGTTGTCGTAGGTGGATTTGCTCACCTTGCAGTTGAGTTCCGCGGCCTCGTAGTCACTCTGGGCCACGCCGCCCTGCTCGTAGAGCTGCTTCAGGCGGGCGAGCTCGGTCTCGGCATTGGTTAGACGGAGCTTAGCCTGGTCCAGCTGCACACGGTCCATCTCCGCGAGGATCTGGCCCTTGCCGACGAAGTCCCCTACCTCCACGTTGATTTTCTGGATGCGGCTGCCGCTCTGCGGGGCGATGTTGTTCACTGCAAATGCCTGCACGGTGGCGGAGTAGGTGCCGTTCTGCTTCACGTCCTGCTTGGCGGCGGGCATCACTTTTACTGTCTGGGCCTTGGCCTGTGCCTGGGCCGCCGCGGCCTGTGCTTCCTGGGATGTTTTCTTCTGGGTGCAGCCTGCTATGGCGAGGACTGCGAGGGTTATGATGACTGTCTTTTTCATTATTCTGCTATGTAATCTGCTCCGATTGTGCTTTCGAGGGCGGCCTTGGCCACCAGGTAGTTGTATATCGCCGTGCTGGCCGCGAGCTGCGCCTGGGTGAGGGCCAGCTGCGCTGCGTCGAGCTCCGTAAGGGTGCTTCGGCCGATCTCGTAGGACTTGGCCGCGATGTCGTAGGCCTTCTGCGCTGATTCAAGGGCGTCGAGGGCCGATTCGTGGCTCTTGACGGCGGTTTCCATAGTGCTCAGGCTCTGGCGTATGGAGATGCGGAGCTGACGCTCGGTGTTCTCGCGCTGGATGGCCAGCTGGTTATGCTGGACCTGGCTCTGGCGGAGGTCGTTGAGTTTTTGCCCGCCGGAGAAAATTGGTATGTTCAGGCTGAGCCCGACATAGGAATAAGGGGTCCAGTGGTACTCCTCGAACTTGAAGTCGTTGGTCATGGCGTTCAGGCTGTAGGAGAAGGCCAGCGACAGGGTGGGCAGATAGCCGTAGCGCTGCATCTTGATGGTGTTGGCGAGCTGGTCGGCCTGGATCTCGAGCTGGCGCAGGGTGCTGTTGTTCGTGAGAGTGAGGTCGTTGTCGTTTATTATCCTGGACATGCTGTCCGAATAGACCAGCAGGGAGTCCTGCACGTCGATCTCGGCCTCGAGGTCTATGCCCATGACCGCCTTCAACTGCCAGAGACTCAGGTAGATGGCGTTCTCGGAGTTGAACATGTCCGGCACCGCGTTGGCGACCGTAGTCTTGGCGCGGGCGAGGTCGAGCTCGGAAGCCTTGGAGGCGTTGTATTTCTTCTGGGTGAGCTCCAGATTCTGCACAGCGTTGTCGTAGACGCTCTTGTAGACATTCTTCGCCTCCTTGGCGAGGAGCACCGCGAAGTAGGCCTGCTTGACCTGGTTCACGGTTTCGAGGCGGGAGGTGCGGGCCTTCTCGACCGCCAGGTCCACGCTCTCGCCGGAGATCTCCAGGCTCTTCCAGAGCTGGGCGTTGATGAGAGGCATGTTGGCCATGATGCCGGCGTTGAAGGTGTTCCAGCGGCCTACGGCTATGCCACCGTCGGAGGAGTCGTCGGTGGTGGTTGCCGGAGCGACGTAGGGCACGTAGGGCACGCCGGTGCCTTTATAGAGCTCGTTGATATAGTACATAATGGGGTCCAGCACGCCGGACATCATGGAAGACATCCCGCCGCCGCCTTCATCGTCATCGTCTCCCCCACCCATGTACATCACCTGCTTCTTGATGGTGCGCTGGTAGGATGCCGATGCGCTGATCTGGGGATATAGCATCGCGTAGCTGCCCTTCTTTGCGAACTCCGCGCGCTGCACTTCCATGTCTGCTATCTTGACCGTAGGGCTTTTGTCCAGGGCTATCCGTATGGCCTCGTCGAGCGTGATGGCCGCCGGGGCCTGCTGCTGCGCGATGGTGTCTGCCGGGGCTGCGATAGACAGTATACCGAACAATAATAAACTAACCATATATAAAAAATTACGGCGCGAATTTATGCAAAATTCACGCCATATACAATGCCTTCCCCGGCGTTTTATTCCTTTTCTTCGGTGACCTTCCCCGTTTTCGCCCTGTATTGGGGAAGGTGCCGGGTTTCAAGGTAGGACCTTCCCCGATTTCGCCGTTTTTCGGGGAAGGTCACAATACGAGTTTTTTCCTATATTTGTAAAAATGCTTAATCCATGAAATCGATACGCTGCCTTTTCCTCTTTCTGATCATTTCTGCCAATGCTTTTGCACAAGTGGATTTAATGGGCGTTCCTGCTGATAAAGAGTTCCTGCACTGGGGTGAACGGCCTTTGAACCGGGAGGACTTCCGTACCAGAAAGAATCCCGACAAGAACGGTGAGTATTTCGATTTTTATATGGGAGCGGAATCTGATTACACCAAAAAGAAATCGGGCAATCTTAGATATTCCACTATTGATATCAAAACCATTTTCTCAAGATCCAGTTCCTGGATGGTCCCAGAATATTTTACAGATGACAATCTAAGATATACCCAGGTAATTTTTGATGTGATGGAGCTTTATTCGCGCAGAATCCAGAACGCGATAAACACTGCCCCTCGCGACGCAGTTTCTGATTCTATTGACTTTTACAAGCGAAGTAGGAATGCCATGATAGATGAAATCCGGGCAGAAAGCGACTGTGGCAACAGACTGGATTTCCTGGTTCCCTACGAACTGAAGGTAAAGGAACTGCTTGATCAGACAACAACTACTGAACACGTTCCCGTTATTGGCGAATATGAAGGGGGAATAGGTTTGTACATGAGTGTGTTGCAATCGGTCTTCCTTACCGACACCTCACCGTTTGCTTTTTCCACCCCAACCGCTTTCAATTTCGGGTTGGCTTTTCCCGTTAAGAAAAACGTCTTATTGTTCGATTTATCCTGCCGTTTCGGAAAAACAACTTCTCCGGTCAACTATTTATCCTACAATTGGCCTTCCGGAACCCACACGGAAATGACAAGCTGGGGCATAGGTCTGGCGCGAAAGATTAAAGAAACCGCATGGTGGGACATCCAGCCGTACTTTATTTTAGGGGGCAGCAACTTGAATCTTATTAACAGTGATGTCGTGAGCGGAGATGATCGGCCAAAAGCAGACAAGGGCTTTTCTATCAGCGTCGGGACCGATTTCAGACTCAAATACTTAAGGTTCCTGAAATATTACAACAAAAACTATACAGAATATTCGGATCTTGGCCTTTATGGTAAGATCTTCGTTTGCGGCGAGAATCACAGCGATCTGGGTATGATTGTTTCCGTAAACTTCGGTTTGGGAATTGATATTTATTCTGGTTCCCGAAACTACTATTAGTTTCCTTCCTGCGACCTTCCGACGTCTTACTAATACTTTCTGCGACCTTCCCTGTTATTAGCCTTTTTTGGGGAAGGTCGGTGGTTTTACCCCGACACCTTCCCCAATTCTTCATGATTTCGGGGAAGGTCGGTGGTTTTACCCCGACACCTTCCCCAATTCTTCATGATTTCGGGGAAGGTCCTGCATTTTGCCGCTACAACCTTCCCCGTTTTTTGATAACGGGGAAGGTTGTAGGTAACAATAGTAGGTAAAAACTCCTGGAACCCCCGCAAACATAAATTTTCGTATATGTTTGCCACGATTATTTGGATTTTTCAATCCTTCATACAATTTTGCCGGAATGAAAAAACATTATCACTTTTGCAGCAAAGGTTTCGAGAGCGAAATCATGTTTGCCAGCGAAGAAGAATTCATTGCCGGGATGAACCGGATTGCAGTCTGCTGGCTATTATGTAAGCGAGAAAACAGACCCGTGATTATTCTTGCGTTTTGCCTTATGGACAATCACTGGCATTTTATCCTGTACGGACGACTTGAAGATTGTTATCGATTCGTTTTCAGGTACAAAAAGTTAACGGCGATGTGGGTTACCGAGCATCGCGGCACCCCCCTTATCGAAACCCCCATTATCGGCCATTGGTTTATTCCTGTCGAAAAACTGGCAGACAAGATTGCCTATGTTCTTCGCAATCCCGTTGCCGCCGGCATGGGATTACACCCGGCAGCATACAGATGGTCTTCAACTTCAATCATGTTTGCAGGAAATAAAAAAAGCATTTTTGGGGAGCGTGACACGGAAAATCTGGCAATGAAACATAAAAGAAGGATAGCATATACGCGTCAGTTGCTTCCCGATAATTGGATGGTAGGTCCGGACAATCTGATCTGGCCGGGACACTATACGGCCTTTAAGGCTGCAGAACAAATATTCAACTCTGTTGGGAAGTACATGTATTCACTGAATAATAGCAATGTCGATAAAGAGACGGAACAGGAGATGATGGAAGGGGCGCCTTCGATAGCTGATGGGGAGATTAAGAGCAAGGCGGTTGCCTTTGCGGAAGAGTTTTTTGCCAAAAGGAGCATCGAAGAATGCAGTGCGTTGGAGAGGGTCGCAATTGCAAAACGTCTCTCGAAGCAATTTGATTGCCGATCCAAGCAACTCGCCCGTATTCTGCACCTGAATCCAGATGAATTGAAACTTATTATCTAGGAATTGAGGCGTGACCTTCCCCGTTTTTGCCAACATTTGGGGAAGGTGCAGGGCAAAAATCCGTAACCTTCCCCAATATACGGCTTTATTGGGGAAGGTGGATGGAGAAAGGGTGGTACCTTCCCCAAAAATGGCCGGAAATGGGGAAGGTCGCGACAGGGGAAGGGGCCCGGCGGGCGACAGAGGAAGGGGCCTGGCAAGGGGGAAGGGGAAGAAAGGCCGGGGGAAGAAAGGGAAGGCCGGAAGGCGGTACAAAAAAAGCAGCCGGATGCGGCTGCCGTGTTGTGAGGATTACTGGATTTGAACCAGTGACCTCTTGCCTGTCAAGCAAGCGCTCTAAACCAACTGAGCTAAACCCTCGAAAGGACTGCAAAGGTACACATTTTTTTTACACTAAAAAATTTTTTTGCGTATATTTGAAGGTTATGCGTAAAACTGTAACCATTATCCTTATTGCCCTGTGCTGCCTTGCAGGCAGCGTTGCGCCTCTCGCTGCCCAGAACAACCCCTACGCTATCGACGACGAGTGTTACAAATATTTCCAGCAGGCGGAGCTGCTTGTGGGCAAGGAAGGGTTCGAAGAGGTGAACAACGCGCTACTTCGCACGGCCATCACCAAAGACGACAAGAAAGCCCAGACGCTTTACTATGTGGTGCGCCTCAAGAATGCCACCAGGCTCATTCCCAACCATACATACACCACTGAGCAGCAGGACAGGGAGATCCTGCAGTACATGGAAGACCTCAAGGAGGTGGCGGACAAGTTCGGATATCCGCAATACTTCTACTACGCCTACGAAATAGCGCAGAACTTCTTCTACAACCACGACAAGATTATCCGCACCATGGAGCTGGTGCAGGAACTCCAGCAGATCGCCACCCAGCGCAACGACGCTTACGGCCTGTGGATGAGCCAGCGCTACATGGTGTCGCTATACGTCGCACAGAGCGACTACATCAACGCGAAGGGCTACATCCTCAAGGCCATCAAGATATACGAAGAATCCAAGGACCCTGTCGTCAGGCGGCAGAGCATCACCCGCCTCTACTGCGATCTGGCCGACACCTATGTAATCGGTGCGGACTCCGTTAAAATTAATATCCAGAAGGCCATGAAGGCGGCATCCCTGCACCTGGACACCCTGCGCTGCGCCTACCACCTGGCCAAAATCGCAGCTTACGAAAAAGACCATAAGAGCTTCGGGCACTACAAGAACTACTGTATTTCCGATCCGCAGATCGCCACCATCAGTCCCACCGCACCCCTGGTGTTTGAAACCCTAGATGCAATCATGGAAGGCCGCTTCGATTCCAAGACCATCAGCAGCCTCTCCATAGCGCGCGTGAGGGAAATAAAATACATCGCCAACGTAGCTGAAGTATATGGATACAAGGAGCAGGGCTTCGAGATCGAGCGACTGCTGGTGCAGAAGTTCGAGAATCAGCTCGCTCAGATCAACCTCTCCAAGATCACGGAGCTGGACGCCCGCCTGGGCAATAACGAACTACAGAAAGAACTCGCCACCAAGTCGGAAGAGGTACTGAATGTAACGCGCATGGTGATGATACTCCTCACCATCCTCCTCATGGCCATCATCACCTTCCTCACCATCCACCTGCGCACGCTCCGAAAGAAAAACAAGACTCTGCGGGAAGCCAACGAAAAAGCCGAGCTCGCGAACGCGGCCAAGACCCGCTTCGTGCAGAACATGAGCCACGAGGTCCGCACTCCGCTGAACGCCATCGTGGGATTCAGCCAGCTGCTGAGCCTGCCGGACGGCAGCTTCAGCCCGGAAGAAAAGGATGAATTCTCCAACCATATCATCAACAACACCAAGATGCTGACGATGCTTCTGGACGACATCCTCAACACCACCGCCATGGACAGCGGCAACTACCGCATCACCTTCGAGGATGGCGAAGCCGGATTCATCTGCCAGTCCGCCATCAGAAGCGCGGAACACCGCCTGCAGCCGGGCGTTACCATGACCTATGTGCCCCAGTTCGAGGGCCAGCACCTGTTCCGCACCGATCCGCGCCGCGTGCAGCAGATCCTCATCAACCTGCTCACGAACTCCTGCAAGCACACCACCAAGGGCGAAATCAAGCTCGGATGCTCACTGAAAGAGAATCCTGGCGAGGTGACCTTCTGGGTAACGGATACCGGCCCCGGAATACCTCCGGACCAGGCGGAGGCCATCTTCAACCGCTTCACCAAGCTGAACGATTTCGTGCAGGGCACCGGCCTGGGCCTCAGCATCTGCCGGGACATCGCCAGCAAGATGAACGGCCGTGTTTATCTGGATACTTCCTACACCGGCGGAGCCCGCTTCGTGCTCGTGCTGCCCGATACTTTACCGCAACAAAACATTTAAGATATGACTCCCCTTTACGCTCAAGACCACGATTATTCCAAGTACAACGTTCTCGCGGTGGACGACATCCCCCTGAACCTCCTGCTCGTACAGAAGATGCTGTCCCGTTTCAATTTCCGAATGCGCACTGCAAGCGGAGGCCAGCAGGCCCTGGATGCAGTGGCGGCCGAAAAACCCGATCTGATACTACTGGACCTGATGATGCCCGGAGTTGACGGATTCGAAGTGCTGAGGCAGCTCCGTGCCAATCCCGAAACCGCCGGCATACGCATTGTGATACTCTCGGCCCTCAACTCCAACGAAGATATCGTGAAAGGATTCAATGCCGGAGCCAACGACTTCATTATGAAGCCGATAATCATGGAAAAACTTCTCACATGCGTCATCACACAGATTCAACTGGTAGCAAACGCTGAGAAATGATACAACTTGCCATTCATTGGAACGTAGACCCGGTGATATTCCATCTCCTGGGTCTCCAGGTGCGCTGGTACGGCCTGCTGTTCATATCCGGGTTCATCCTCGGATGGTATATATTCCGCTGGTACTGCCGCAGGGAGGGCGTTAAGGAAGAGATCCTCGATCCCCTGCTCTACACCCTGCTCATCTGCACAATAGTGGGCGCCCGCCTCGGCCACTGCATTTTCTATCAGCCGGACTACTACTTCGGCTCATGGCACGGATTCTGGGAGATCTTCATGCCCTGGAAAGGCGGCCTCGCCAGCCACGGAGGAGCTATCGCCCTGCTGCTCGGAATGTGGTGGTTCTCAAACAAATACGGGAAAGCCCACGGTTTTGATTTCCTGTGGATCATGGACCGTCTCTGCATTACCGTGGCATTCGCCGGATGCTTCATCCGCCTGGGCAACCTGTTCAATTCTGAGATTTACGGAAATGTAACATCCCTACCCTGGGGTATCATTTTCGAAAGAAACGGGGAGACTGAGCCAAAACATCCTACGCAGCTCTACGAGGCGCTGTCGTACCTTATTCTGGGGCTGTATCTCATCTGGCACTACTGGAAGAAACTGGACCGCAGCTACCGAGGCTTCTTCTTCGGAGCCTTCCTCGTGGGCTGCTTCGGCATGCGCTTCATCATCGAGTTCATCAAGGAACCTCAGGTGGAGTTCGAGAACAACATGGCACTGGATATGGGCCAGTGGCTCAGCATACCGTTCGTGCTGGCGGGTATCGCCATCCTCGTATATGCGTATATGAAGAAGATGCCGGCTGCCGCCACGCCGCCCGCTCCCCCGGCAAAGAAGCCGAAGGACAGCAAGCCCGTGGCACATTCCATCTCCGAGTAAGATCATGACGCAGTCCCGGAAATACATCCTGCTGGCCGCCTTCCTGCTGGTCCCGCTTCTCGCCGGGGCGCAGATAGTCAACCGCCTGAAGGTGGACGATGCAGTGTTTCAGCGTTATGCCTACGGCCGCATGCAGATGTACAACCCCGCGAACCTCGAGCTGGCGGACTCCATCTACCAGGCCGGCGTGCAGCGTGAGAGCTTCCGCTACAAGTGCCTCGGCCTTTCGCTGGAGATGCCCGTGCGCTTCGCCCAGGGCGACTATGAGCGCATGGACGAGACCGTGGCGGAAATCAAGGAACTGGTACGCGGGCATGCGGATGCGCGCCCCTTCTACTTCTCCGTCATCCACGAATACTGCCAGTACCTCATCCACATAGGCCGGGCGTCCGACGCCATGCTCGAAGCCCGGGACATGGGGCGCCGCGCAGACAAGCTCAAGATGCCCCTCGGGGCGATGTACTCCCACCGCATCATCGGGCTCATCCAGAGCTACCGCACCAACTCGTACCTGGCCATACGCAACTTCGAGACCGCTGCCGGATACTGCAAGGAGGCTCGTGCGGAGCAGGAACTGCCCAACCTGCTGATACTCATCGCGCAGGAACAGATCAAGACAGGCGATTTCGCCGAGGCCGAGGCCAACTGCGTGAAGGCGGAGGCCTACCAGGAATTCTTCCCTTCGCTGCGCATCAAGACGCGCATGACGCGCGCGTACCTATATAATGCTAAAGGAGACTGGCAGAACTTCTGGGCCTGCTACGATGCCCTGATGGAGGATCCTCTCTACGAGGTGCAGACAGAAGGCGACCAGCGCTGCGAGATGGATGTGGTGTACCTCCGATCCAAGGGCCTCTTCACCGAAGCTCTCGCCAGGGCCGATTCGCTGGGCACAGCACGCGACCGCCACGCCTACAAGCACGGTATCTACGCCGACATGGGCTCCTTCGCTCCCGCCTACGGCGAGCTCGCCTCGCTGATGAGCGAAAAAGACTCTATATATATAAAGGTACAGAACGAAGACATGGCCATCCTGGACGCCGAGATGAACAACGCCAGGCTCCGTGCAGAGGCCGCGAGGCTCAAGGCGCAGAACCAGATGACCATACTGATAGGCTTCCTGGTGATGTTCGCCATCGCGTTCTTCGCCATCCTGCTGAGCCAGTGGCAGCTGAGGCAGAACCTCGATGAGATGCGCGCCAAGAACAGCCAGGCCCTGGCTGCACGCCGGGCCTTTCAGAAGGCCATGGAGGCCAAGGAATCCGAAAACAACTACAAGATCAAGATACTGCAGAACCGAACCACCAACAAACTGACCGGCTATGAAGATATCCTCAATTTATAAGAACCACCGCAACGAACTGATTGCGCTTGCAATATTCCTTATCGGAGCCACGCTTGGCATGCTGGGCCTCATACAGAGAGTGCCGCTCATCGTGGGGATCCTCGGCATAGTGATCCTGGCCTCCGGCCTGTTCTTCTTCTGCATCCAGTATACCTCGGAGAAGGTGTATAAGGATTACTACAAAGACAGTTACGAGATCGAGCACGAGACCATCGAAGACGAGATCCGCAAGTCTATGGTCTACCACCGTTACCAGGAGGCTGTCCTGGGCCGCTACGAGAGCGCCTGCCGGGACCTCGGCCTCGTGGACGAGCAGAAAGACTGGTTGCTCGACCTTCTTATGGCCGAGAAGGATAAGGTAGACGAAGAGCTCAAGGCCCAGGGCGGAGGGCACATTTAGTGGCTTAATTGGATTAACAAATCAGGGCAGCGCGGTGGCGCTGCCCTGATTTGTTGTTATTCTGCAACTTCAACTACTCTGAAGCTCTTGATCTGCCATGTGCCGCCCCAAGGCCGGTACTGAGTAAGGTCGTCGGGGAAGGTTTCGGGAGATGCAGAATAGACGAATTGTATACGTACATTGCTGAGCTCCGTGGGATTCTTTCCTTCCAACAGGCCCTTCAAGCTGTGGGACACATTCACGGACACAAAGTTGTAACCCGAAGGGTATTCAGCCGCCGTAAGTCCGACATCGGCCCAGGTGGAACCACCGTCGAAGCTGATCTGCACCAGGGCATCCTGCATCATACGCACCTTTGCCTGATCCAGGTTGCCATTCGCTTCGCTGACAGCCTCCACGTAGACAGTTTCACCAACCTTATAACCATCCGTCCACCAGTTTCCGGTATGGTTGAATTCCAGCACAGGATTCACTGCAGCACGAAGATCCAGAACAGGAGAAACCAACTTACTGACAGTGTTGCGGCTGCAGTTTGCCGAATAATCCCATGCCGATGCCTGCATACCATAACGCACATCGTCCGTACGGAAGTTCCAGGCATCAAAACCTTCATTTGTCTTGGTGAACCACATCATCTTGCCATCGTAGAACGGCACCCTCACATACTCTGTTCCGTTTGCCGGAGCGCTCACGCCTACTGCAACCACCTCGATGGTGTAGCTGATGTTCTCGAACATTGCAGAGTAGGTATGGCCATTCTCCTCATATTCATCGATTTCGGAGTGAGCGGTGATGGTTACAACACCAGGGTTGACACCGGTTACATGGCCGTTGGCATCAACGGTTGCAATGGTAGGATCGCTGGATGTGTATGTCACAGGAGGATTATATGTAGAAGTACCCGTGCTCACAGTAGCAGTCGCCGTATTCCTTGTGACAACATCTCCAACATTCACGACAGGAGTAAGCAGGCCATCCCATTCGAAGTTCCAATCCGGCAGCAGCTCGGCAACGATTACCCTGAACGTGGTTGATGCACCAGTGTACGCCTTGTATTGAGGAATGGTGGCGGTAACTATGGTTTCGACCGTCGCACCATTTTCACCCGTGCTTACGCCGATAACTTCACCTGTTGTAGAATTGATGGTGGCGACCGCCACATTCTGGATGCTGTACGTAACAGGTGCTCCGGAGTTCACATACACAGGGTTGATAGCCTTTGAGCCGACTGCAACATACAGAGGATTCTTCTCGAACCTGATTTCACCGGTAAAGCGTTCATTCACAAAGTCATCGTTCATGACACCCGAGAAGTAGTTGGATGTCTCTGGATCGCACTGCACATAAATGGTTGTGGCGCTTGCGGGAACGAGCGTCTTGAAATAACTAGTGAATGTCTTGTTGGACTGTATATCTTCGTGGGCGGCCTTGTACTCATCGTAGGTAATGGTACGTGTGAACCAATACGAACGCTCGCTCTTACCCGGAATCTTACTAGTGCCGGAAGACACCGGAAGGGTGGGGTAAGCCGCTGAAGTAGCATCCGGATAAATGGTATGGTCGTCAGATTCTATGAAGAAGTTAAGGGGGAAACGTGCCTCGGAAATACCGGAAGGTATCACGATATCTACCGTAAGCTGCTCTCCTTCATTACCCGGCACATAGTCCTGCACGTCGATATCGAAGTCGTATGGCTTGCGCGCAGAAAGTACCAGGGTACGGGTGAGGCCCCCGTCTCCATCAGAGAAGGTGATCTCCTGCTGCCACATCTCATTGTCACCCAAGGTGTTCGGATTCTTCGCGAGGTGAATGGTATATTCGTACCATCCGCTGCTGCCGTTGAAGGTGGCATTGGTGTTGGTAACTTCGATGTTAAATGCATTGACAAACGTGCGGGAAGTGTCAACGATTGTGCCTGCTTCCAGCGCAGCCTGGTATGCTGCATTCCCGGGATTATACTCAATCAGCGGCGTAAGCCTTTCGGCTTTGTTCACGTCCTTGACGTTGATGCACTTGGTTATCTTGGAGATAGAAAGCTTATTATTTCTCAACTGATCGAAATTCTCTCCCTCGAGATTCTTGAGGTAAACCTTTGTCTGTATTCCCTCAGTGACCAGGATATCCGTAGAACTGATGTACATACGGGCACCTGTCTTGGAGATAACAGTGTAGGTCTGCGACTCGGCAGAGCCGTCGAAGTTGTTCATCGAAGGGCTGTTGACCGCCGACTCAAGGGATGCGGCTCCATCATTCGCAACGCTCGCTATCTTCAACTCATAGAAGAAGTTACGAAGAAGGTGGAAATAAACCTTATCTGATTCCACATCCTTGTGATACACGAAGTCGGCCTTGTAATAGGTATCGGCTCCCTTAGCACCTTCACCGGTGTAGCGGCCTTTGAAAATGATAAAAGGATTGGCTGCCTGGGTATATGTGCATTCGTAGAGGTAGTCGTATTCGCCTCCGGCGATTTTATTCTCATCGAACCAGGTATCCAGGTTTGCGGCACTGCCGGCCTCCTCGCGCATGCTTATATACTCGACCGTGCTGGGCATATAGCCGTAATACTTCTGGTGCTCTACCAGTTCCTTGTAGGCCCAGTTGTCGGTATCCTCGCTTCCTGCCGCCTCGATTGCAGAGTAATCAGCGAAACGGTCGAAATTAACCGAAACCGTGCCATCAGTCTGATCTTCATTATACTCTTCCGTATTGGGGTTGTATGGTGCCAGAGTGCCATAACGCGGCTTGTTGAAAACCTTAAAACCTTTGAGGGTGAAATTACTCGCCTCCGAAGATACGGTTACCTTGAGGAAGTTGCGTATCATCTTCAGGCCCTGCATCTTACGATGTGTTTCTTCGTTATCGCTGATACCCTCGAAATGCTTGCGGCACCAATAGGCATCCACGTTGTCGGAGACGATGAACTTCTTGATGAAGGATGCCTCGTCTATCATGTCGAAAGATTCCACATCGATGAAGTCTTTCTTTCCTATGGCGATGAACTGCACTTCGCGCGGTTCGGAGGTTTTCTTTAGGGTTACGTGGAAGCGGGTGAGATAATGGTCGCCCTCTCTTAAACTGGGCTCATATTCATCTCGGGGATCGTCCACGGTTCCGGCTTCCGCCTTGACGATCTCGGTGAGGATGTCTCCACCATCGAACACTGCGACATACAGGTCCTTAACCGCAGGGACTTCCCCGAGGGCCTTGGTCCAAACTTCCTGGCCGGCATCTTCCATCATGTCTACACTCAGGTTGAGTGTAACATAATCGCCGTCGCTCTCCACGTCATCGGCCGGATCCAGGGCACGGAGATCCTCCCGCACGCAGGATGAGAGCATCACCGCTACGAGCGTGGAGAAGATCAGTAGTATATGTCGCAAATATCTCATGTTCAATTAATTAATATGCCCGTTTGCGTGATACTCGTTAGAAGTAGATGGCGTGTCTCCCCAGTACCAGAGGTCGTAGACGAAACGGCAGGAAAAAGTTGTGTCTGAAGTTTGAGATGCAGCTTCTGTCGTAGTATAGAACGAAATGGAGGCATTTGCATCTGCAGGAACGTAAACCAATCTTCCACTCCCTGCCCAATAGAATGTATTGGTAGCATAAAGATTTGGGATTACACCATCACGCTGCCTCGCCACAATGAAGGCAATCTCCGCCTCTGAAGGCAGTCTCCATCTTCCTGCGGGATAACCAGCCTCTTGATAAGTGGCACCACGTTTCACTACTTGTTCCCAGGTAAGACCTGTATTTGCATTCAATGCTGACGAAATGAGGAATCGCGGAGAAATGAGACTGCGGTCTTTCTCTCGCATACTGCAAATAAGAATATCGCCAGGATTAGTCCACGCTTGCGTCCTTTCCTGTGAACCATTCCAATAAAGATAGCCGTTCAAAGACCAGCCACTGCCATAACCTCCATCAGTAGTATTAGCACTGGCTTTTACACGAGGATCTCCGATTCTATACTCAACACTCTGGCCATTACTCAAATAAGTATGATTACTAGAATTGAATGCTGAAAGATTAATTTCCGTAGTAAAGAAATTTGTAGATATTGAAGTGTTCATGTTATCGGTAGTAACCAATACTGAACCATATCCTGAATCAAGAACATTATAATTGTAATATGTCTGCCAACCACTTTGAACCTGCTGCCTGCCTGTATAATTTGTTGAACAGTGCCAATAGTCCGTTCTCTCATTTTGATAAGTTGTTGTTGTTTGCCCCATCCAGTTTGTTGAGGTATGGGCAACATATGCATACTGACTACTGAATCCAGCATTCTTTACCCTACCAAAATACCCGTTCACAAACACGTCTCCAGCAGAGTGCAACTCCAGCATAATTGCCGGCTTTTGATGTATTTTAACCCTTTGGCTAATTTCGTCTTCGTTAGTCACAGTGAGATAGATATCCCTCTGCTCATAAACCTCATCCAACTCATGGGTAAAATAAATCTCGCCCTTACTGTAATTGTAGGTAACTGAATACTCATTCTTGTCGATGAAGGCTGCATTTCCGCTGGTCCGCTGTGCTACCGTTGTCTGGGAATCATTTACAGTACGCTGCTGACGCACTCCGACACCTGTGGTGTATTTATAAAAACATACACTGTCGATAATTACCTTATAATCTTCAAAATCCGAGCTAGACTTGAACTTGAAAGTATATGTCGCCTGGTTGTTCAGCGTCACCTCATCCGGTTCCACAACCAGGAAGTTGTAGCGGATGAAGTTTCCGGAGATGGATTCGGAACCCGAACCGGTAGCAATACCTTCGTGCACCCAATCGGTGATTATGTAGTTGCACTGGTCGATTTCTTCGGCTTTATCGAGCTCTTCATCACCACGGCTCTGTATATATACAAAGGTACGGTAAAAGCCGTTGGCCTCGAACTTACGGCCAATCACGTTTGAACTGAGTTTATAGTAGCGCCTTTCGGCAGGGCCGTCCACAACGTCGTCTCCATTGGCATCTTTCACCATTTTCCATGGAATGGAGAAAATGAAGTTGGCCGCATGATCGTCCAGATCCGTCCATTTCATAGGATAGGAATAGAAAGGTCTGTGACCATAATTATACTCCTCCTTGCCTGCCACCAGCGCTATATCTCTTACTTTATACATCGTACGGTCGGAGTAGGTTATATAGTCTGCGTCAGCAAGTGAGTACTCTGCATCCGCGTAGGTTTTTTTGCTTCCACTCTTCAATTGTACCTTAATTCCACCCAATTGTTCCGGACAGGGGGCATATACACAAGGATCTATGCCATCGCAAAAAGTTTCTGGCAACTTAAGATAGAGCTGAATCTTGGACGCACAGCGATAGAGTGGCACACGGCCTGCCGCCGTGGAGATCAGTTTCTGCTGCCCGTTCACATTTCCCATTACACTGTACAGCGTCACCTGGGCGGTTTCCTGCGAACACATGGTAAAATACGGCTGGATTTCCTGCTGGGAGAAGTCGTATTCCAGCACCGATTGACGAAGGTCATTCACGGTGCAATGGTTCGGATCGTAATTGATAGCAGCATTGGCGATAACGAACGCTTCACAGGTTCCACTGCTCGTGCTTCCAAACAGCACTTCCGCGATCTCATCGTTATAGTATACCTTGACGTAGCATTCAGTAGAGTCGATAGCGGCTTCGTCTTCAACTGTACGGCCTATTGCCTTGAAGATAGGCGCGGAATCGGTCTCTCCGGTCCTGTAGAAGAAGCAGTCTATAGAATTGATGCGATTCTCGTTCAACGAGTCCAGGCCACGCTCAGTGGCACTGGCCTTGGTCTTGGGCCTCACAAAGGAGGGATCGAGCCTGAGTATTATACAATTATCTTCTGCCTCAACATTCTCGAAGCCCGGTATCGAAGTTTGTATGCGGGGACGCAGATCCTCGCGTTCGCACGAAATTGCGAACAGGATAAGCGTCGTTGCAAGAAGCAATACTATGTTGTGTAACTTTCTCATTTCCATACTAGTTTGCTGTTTGCACCACATTCCACTCCATCACCCGCACTTGCTGCCCCTGCCCGTTGATGTAGCTAGAACTCACGAATGGCCAGTTATCCTGCGGCAAAGCCACTGTGGCCCGGTTCTCGGAATTGAACAGATAGATACGAAGTTTGGCTTTGCTTGTTACATGGGATGAAGTGTTGATAGCTTTGACATAGATATAGTTCATGTTTTCTCCTATGTCGCCACGAACGGTGGTCCGATAATCGCCGTTGTCGTCCAGCAGGTATTCGCCGTTTTCGTCGGTGAAGGCAAAGGCGTCATCGCCGATGAGGGACGCCTGCCAATAGAGATACATTCCGCTGCCAAGCTTGAAGTAGAACTTGCCCATGCGGTTGTTGATGTAAACGTTGCTTCCAATCACTTCGTACACGAAGTCGGAATCGTATGTAAGCGACTGCTGCACGGGATTGATGAACGAGTTGTAGTCGTAAGTGGTTTCCTGCAGATCCCAGGGCTGAGGGATAACCTGAAGTTTGAGTTCGCGTCCGTCCAGATAGAGGTTGATGGTGTAATCGCGGCCACCAAGGATGTCGGAAGCGATGGGGCCTACGGCCAGGAATCCGTCTCCGTCATTATCCTGCGAGTAGTTCCATTCCGGATTGCCGACATTGGTTGAAGTGCCATCGGTATAGGATGTATTGACAGGATAATTGGCATTGTTGTTCACATCTGCCCAATCAAGAGTGCGAGTTAGATCGGTGGTATAATTACCATTAGTCCTTTTATAGTAATAGCTATTACCACTCCTATAATAAGGAACCCTTTGGTACGAAACCGTTGTTGTCGTTCTGGTAAACTGTACTGTTTTGGTAAGACCAATCACGTGGTATCGCACGGAAATCTTAATATTATTCGATTCATCCCCGACAAGGTCATCCGCCTCTTTGGGAATCATGTAAATATAGTTATTAGGGGCTGGTAAAAGCTCCTTGGGATCGGAATTCACCCCTAAATATGTTGTTCCCCAACCATTGGAAAGCGTTGTTTGGTTGCCTGGATTGGCAACGGCAGTAACAATATCCGAAGCAGTAAAGTTATATGTGAGGAAATCTTCCGCCTGACTGGCCTCATTCGTCCAATAAGGAACGTAGGAATCCGGATTATTCAGATGAAGGACACCATCCTTGATAAAATTCTTCATCTCGACACTGTTGATCAGTATTTTGAATCCGGAAATCAGTTGTCTGTATGTTTGAGTCGTTGTCACAGTTTTGACTCTGTATGCCCAATATAATGTATAATAGTTATAAGTACTTCCTGTAGCTTCCTGAGTTTTATTGATGTCGTTATTGCTGCTATAAGTAGTGTTAGTTGTAGCATTCCCTTGAGGAGTAGGAGCCGCGGTTTCATCATCAAGTGATGCTCCGTTAATCGTAAAATGAATCTTAGCAGGCGCATGGCGGAAGTGCATATCCACTATGGAATCCGGATACGTGGCCATGTTCACATTGCGGTGCGGCAGACCTGAAGTATTGGTACCCCAGAGCAGATCTTTCTGCTGGGCAAGGTTCGTAGAAGCTGTGTATGTCACATAAGGCCCCTCGTTATCAACACTGACGGCGCTATTAAACTCCTTCCAGGGAGCAAAGGCGAAGAAAGTAACCTTCTCGGCGGGATCCATAGGCCAGTACTCCTTCTTATGAGCGGCGTCGATGGAGTAGTCCCAGCTGTTCATATTCTCGCCGGATGTGGCCCACTTAACTCGGCGCTTGTTGAAAATGACGCCCTGCGCATCTTCCGGCTTGGAATAGTCATCTGTGCCGGTGTAGTATGCAAACACGCCCCAGCCATTGTCGTCAGCCTTGAGATCGTTAAGGGTTACATCGGCCTTTGTCCAATGCGCCTCGGCGCTGAACCGTATCTGCTGGTTGCCCGAACCTTCGTAGGTCTGGGGGAATCTCTCCGGTTTCGTGCAACCCGCAAAGGCCACGAACAGCGAGAGAACAACCAGGATGTTAGTCTTTTTAATCATTATCGTTTTCAAGGTTAACCTTGATGGTAGTAACGTCGGTACTTGCCTCCGGCCAGTCTTCCACTTCTGCATCGAACTCGATGGAGTTCAACGTGACAGTGATGGAATAGTTATATATCTTATTCCGCTCCCATCCGGTCAGCCCGCCGATAGCGAGCGAAGTGGACAGGTGCCCGGTGTACTCATAATGCTCCCCGGCAGCATTAGCTGCCCGGGTCACTTTGAAAGTAACCTCTGCAATATCCTTGCCAGGGTCTTCGGAGAAGGTATGCGGAATCATCAGCATGATTGCGGCCTGCTTTTCCGCAGGGGTGCCATCATCTTTATACACAGTCGTAGAGAAGCTGGAATTGCTGGTGTTGAAACTACCCCAGCTGAAGCGCATGGCCGCCTTGCCGTTGGCATCCAGAGGCTCGCCGTTGGCATTCAGTGCTGAAGGCTCTATGGAAGTGGTGACAATTCCGCTGACTGGCACGCCAATGAAGCGGAAATCGACATCGGATATGGTCACGTCACTGTTTTCCACCGAGAAGTTAACGGCCTTGATGCGGATCTGGCTGAGCATGTGGTGGAAGGTGAACTGCACGTCGTCGTCGGGGCCTGTGGTCACATTTGCCTTCTTACTCTGGTTCATGCACATATCCGAGATCATGAAGTCCACCTGCTTGGAGGCATCCGGATTCACCACGAACCTGAACTTGGGGAATCCTACCGGATTATTGGAGTAACCTAAGGTATTGTCTTCCGGATCCTGCAGGGTGATGCCGGTGCCGTCGCTTGCCGCATTCTCATCCACTATAAAGGCATTCGCCGCATAAGGATAGTATGCAAAGAAGGAGATGCGGTCTGTGGCATTCCTCGGCCAGTAACGAGTGGAAGAATATGTATATGCATATGTTCCCGTGCTGGGTTCTACACGCGTCACAGGCTCGTTCAACAGCATGTTGGAATAGTTGCTGTTCACGTTGCTGTTGTTCCACTTGCCCGTCACATTCGAATTCGCGTCTCCGGGATGGAAGTATGCGAAGACACCAAACTTGCCGCCCACGGGGATGTTGGTGGCAGCATTCCCATTGCCTCCAACGTAGCTGTCACCAGCCTTGGTACCCGCAGTACGCATGGCATAGGTGTCGAAGCCTATGCGCTCGGCGGGCCCCTCGAGGATTACGTTCTTCGAGCAGGATACGAGTGCAATGGCAATCGCAATTATGTATGGTATCTTCTTCATAACTTCTTCTTATTCAGTCCATTCTGTTGTCCAGGATGCCTCGGTCACCTCGCTGAACTCAATCTTTTCCAGTCCGGCATCGATGTTATACACATATTTGCGTCCCGGCAGCCAGCGCTTTACACCATACACGGTTCCGGTGTCCGACCAGAGATACTTCTCGGCCGTGTTGTCGGCATACGAGATAAAAGTGGTTGGATCGTGAGCGGCGGGGAAGCGGATATCGTAAACCATATCCAGCTTTACCACCGAATGATGGGTACTTCCTTCCTCTTCCAGAGTCTGGGGCATCAGCACCAGCATGGATCCGGCGGCGCCGGCGGTGCCCGTGGGAACGGTCATGGTGACAGTCGGGGTTGCCGACGTAGTCCAGTAGGTCTGGGCTTGAGCCTCGGTAGCGAAGGATGCATAGGGTTTTTCGCAGGTTCCGGTGGTCTTGATGTTCGTGAGCGTCAGGCTCTTGATAACGATCTCTGCGCCTGCAGGGAGGGATGCACCGGAGCTGCGGATATTGAACTGCACCAGGCTGAGGGCGTGACGGAACACGAGAGTGACCTCGCCGTTGGTAGCTGTGCCGTACCTGTGCGTTTCCGTGCCCACGGTGTGCTCCTGTGTCTTGTAGAGATCCCGCAGGGGTTCGGTAAACATCAGGTCTACCTGGTTCGCGATGTTGCTGTTCACCACGAAGTGGGCCTTAGGCAGGCCGGAAGTATTGTTGTCGTAGGCTGTGGTTGTGCCGGGTTTGTAGAGGTTCAGGCCGGCGGCGTTGCGAGGATAGTATCCCCAGAAGGAAAGCCTGTCAACATCATCGCTGGTCGCCCCGGCGCCGAACTCGTTAGGCCAGTATTTCACAGGGCTGTATGTCCAGCTGCCGTCGCTCTGCTTGGTGACGGCGGTGTGATACATGAAGTCCGGGATGTTTGCACCGGCAGTGGAATCTGCCGCCCATGTGCAATCCTCGTGGTAGAAGCCATAAACTCCAATGACAGCGCCCGTGGCGAAATCGGCTCCTGGTGCGACGAAGGAGGCGTCAGCCTTTGTGCCGACAGCCCGCTGCCCGTAGGTAGAGAACGTTACCGGAACCGGCTCACGCTCAGGTTCCTCCGTGTTTACCTTGACGCAGCTCGCCACAGCCCCACATAGAGTGAGGATGCCCAGAAAGTATTTCGCCGTTTTAAACATGGTCGTTTGTTTTTGGGACCCCCCCGGGCGATCAGGCCCGGGAAGGCAAAAGCATTATTGAAAATTAAAGATTATTCTAGACATTTTCCGGAAGATATACTTCCTGGTCATTTCCGTTAAGCTCACCAGCATCGACCTTACCGTTATTATTGGCGTCGTTCCATGTGGTTCCCTTGCTCCATTCTTCAACGGTAGCCTCGAGCTTGACATTGTTCAGGCCAAGGATCATGAGAAGATTGTACTTCTTGTTCTTTTCGATTTCAGGGAACTTGACACGGCCAAATACGGTCTGAGGGACATCGGTGTAGCTGTCGGGGAGTTTCTCATCGTAAGTGCGCACAATGTAGGTGATGGTGACATCAACCACAGGGCAGGTACCAGGAACGAGGATGACAGGGCTGCTCTCGGATTTGTAGACGTTCACAGCAGTCTTGGTTACACCAACGGGCAGATCTCCGAATGCTGTGAAGCTTGCAGGCTCGGCAATTCTGTCGGCGAGACGGCTGTCTGCCTTACCGGCGGCTATGGAGTCGTCGGAAGCGGAAAGAGTCTGAATGAACTGAACAGGCTCTGCATCTGCATCAAGCTTAAACTCGCCAGTGTAAAGGTCGAGCTTACCAGTCTGGTTGCCAGTTGCATACACAATAGGATTTCCTTTGGAATCGGTAACGACAGTGTCTTTAAGAGCATCCCTTTCAGGAGCGCTTGCTACAACAATCTTGGAGACAGTGATCTTGGTACCAGTTGCACCACCGAAATCTCCGGTAGTTACGTTGCCATATGCCGCGGTAGGATCCGAAGAAACAGGGGCAGCCTTGATGATGAGGCCGTTTGCAACATAACCGGTAGAATCAGGATTTGTTACATCGCCATCCTGGGAACCACCAAGTTTGGAAAGGAGGTGCTGGAAGGTGAAGTGGATAACGTCGGTCTCACGAGTGAGGTTGTTGTTGATGGTATAGGTGGCAGGATTAGTCGTAGTACTCTTTGCCTTGTAACCCCACATAAGATCCACGTTGGGCTTGTTAGCAGCAAATGTGTAATGGACAAAGTTGTGGACGTGCTTAACAAGAGGAGTAGCGGTAGAATCATCCACTGCAACTGCGGTGCTGAATCCAGTGATACCATAAGAAGTATCAACACTGGTAGAATCCGTATAAGGGGCATAGGCGAAGAAGCTGACCTTCTGATCGTCTGCCTTCTGGCCATTGGTAGGGTTAGGCCAGTACTTTATAGGGCTGTAGGTCCACTCGTTGGTTGTAAAATCCCAAGCAACCTTCTGGTTGGACATGAAGTTGTTGTCTGCTCCTTTGTCCTGATCGAGATCCTCAAAGTTTTTGAGTTCGGTATAGGTTGCGAACACGCCGAAGCCATGCATCTTGAGGCTGTCAAGATTCATGTCGACGGTAGCACCGCCCTTGGTGATAGTACGGCCACTGTAGGCGCCGAAGGTAACGGCATCATCAAAGGTAGCCTTAACATAGGTTTCAGTCTTTGCGCAAGAGGCAAGGACGAGAGCTGCAACGGCAGCGAAGAGAACTAATTTTTTCATAATGCTTAAATAATTAATTTGTTTGTTTTTGTTTCGTTTGTCTGGCACCCGGACGGGCGGTCAAACCCGCCCGGATAAGGGTTATTCAATTAGTCAACGTTCTTAGGAAGATCGACATTGTTCGTGCTATCAACAGTCCAAGGTTCAACAGATGCATCAAGCTCGATGGAGGTGAGACCAAGGAGGAGATTCAGGTTGTACTGCTTGCCCATAACAATTTCGAGTGGCTGATTGCCATCAGTACTAGGATCAATATCAAAGGTCTTGGAAATCTTGTTTTCAACAACGGAGACTTGGCCGTCCAGTTGAGAGTCCTGAGTGCAAACATAGTAGATGATTTCAACACTGGTAACAGTAGTAGTGGTTGCGGTAGCAGGTATCAGCATGAGGTTGATTTTGTTGGCAAGACCAGTCTCAATAACGCCAGCTATGGTAGGATAGGTAGTAGGCGCATCAGCAACAGAAATGTTGGAGGGAAGCGGAACGGAATATTCAGCTGAAGAAGTGGTAAGATTCCATCCACCGGTGTAAAGGTTCAGGTCGCCCTGTGTACCGATATTAGCTCCCTTAAGTTTAACACTCTTCACGACAACCTTTGTGTTATCAGATGCCGGGTCTTCGTTGGTGTCGGGATCTTCTGCATCAACAACATCCTTGATATCGATAACAAACTTTGCCAAGGCGTGCTTGAAGAGAATGCTGACATTGCCGTCGGTCTTCTGCTTGGTCAGGTTCTTCATAGGTTCACCAGCGGTGCCGATGGTATTACCTTCAACATCAACGTAGGTGGCACCCAGAACACCATAGAGAAGGTCAATCTGCTCTTCTGCGGAGGCGGGAACCTTGAAGGTAAGGGTTGCATCACCGGCAACGTTGTTGGCGGTCATTGCGATGATACCCTCGTCTGCCGCAGCAGAACCATCTTTGTCGGTAATGGAAACACCCTTATCGGTTGCAATAGCCTTGTTGGCAACGAAAGGAGCATAAGCAAGGAAAGTGAGTTTGTCGGTATCCGTGCTGGTAGCAGAGGCGCCATGCTCGTTGGGCCAGTACTTGACAGGGCTGTAAGTCCAGGCACCAGCGCTGTACTTAACCTGCTGGTTGTACATGAAGTTAGCCTTGGTGCTGCTAGTATAGTCAGCAGCATCAGTGTAGTAAGCGAACACACCGAAGCCTTTGGTGCTGGCCTGGAGTTCCGAGTTGGTAATAGTTCCGAAATCGGTACCGGAAACAGCCTTGGTGGCTTTGCCAGTGTACACGCTGAAGCCGACGGCCTCAGGGGCTTCGTTCTTAACGGTCTCAACCTTTGCGCAAGCGCAGAGAACGAGGGCAGCAGCAGCTGCGAGAATCATTGATTTTTTCATAATGCTTTAATTTTTAATTGTTTTACTCGTTTTAACATTTTGGGACCCGTCCGTCCGGTCAGGGGCGGACAGGCAAGGTTATATTAGCTGTTGATAGGAAGATCAACGGTCTGGGTTGTACCATCCGCCCAATCCTCAACTTCGGCCTCGAACTTGACCTCGGAGATGCCAAGGGTCATCTTGATGGTGTTCTTGGTGCCGGCTGCGAAACCGCTGGAGAAGACAACGTCCTTGCTGATAACATTCTCTACGCGGCTGAAACCACCCACGAGGTCAGCGTCATCGGTAGTTACATAATAGGTAACCTTCACGTTGACGGTGGTGGAGCCAGCCTTAGGGATAAGGGTGTAGTACTTACCGTCAACAATGACATCCTGTTCAGAAGCAGTAACGCCAGCAGGCTGTGTTGCGGCGGTTACAGCGCCACCATCCTTGAGGGCGGCATTGATGTTGGTGCCGCTGACGGTGAGGGTAAGATTGGTAGAACCGGAAGCATTCTCCCAGAGTGCGGTATCCGCGGTAGTGTTGTTGAGGTTGAGGGTTGCGGTCTGGGTCATACCGGGAACGGTAAGGACAACTTCGCTGATGGTGATCTTCACACCATTCTTTGCGGTGCCGCCCGCAGCAACCTGGTTGTAAGCAGCAACTGCCTTGAGGTTGATCTGGGCAAGAGCGTGCTTGAAGTAGAAGTGGATAGCAGTGCCGATGGCAGGCTTCTGAAGGTTCAGATAAGGCTTGCCGCTGGTAGGAGTGTTGGTGGTACCTGCAACGTTGGTCCAGGTTGCGCCCTTGGATACGGCCCAGAGGAGGTCTACCTGCTTGTCAAGATCGTTGCTGACTTTATAGGTAACCTTAGGATCACCGGCAGTTGCGTTGGAGGTGAGGGCGGTGATGCCTTCGGTAGTACCACCGGTAACTGCACCAGTGGAAGCGGTGGCTGCCACATGAGGAGCATAGGCAAAGAAGGAAACCTTATCTGCCTGATAAGCGGTAGCGGGCTGGCTGTCGGTATCACCTGCCTGAATCTGGTTGGGCCAGTATTTGATTGGGCTGTAAGTCCAGGAAGAGGTGCTAACCTTGGTGTTGTACATAA
Source organism: Bacteroidales bacterium (assembly GCA_017427385.1). GTDB lineage: Bacteria > Bacteroidota > Bacteroidia > Bacteroidales > UBA932 > Cryptobacteroides. Next base: position 86,463 of record JAFRSW010000021.1, on the reverse strand, counting down.
AGTTAGGAGTAGCGCTGGAGGAGTAATCACCGGTGGTCTGGTATGCGAACACACCGAAACCATTGGTCTGGAGGGTGGTAGTGGTTTCCTCACCATAGGCACCAGCCTTGGTAAGAGCGTTTCCTGCGTAAGCACCGAATGCGATGGGCTCATCGACGACGGGCTTTTCAGTTTCGAACTTTGCGCATGCGGTCAGCGCGAGTGCTGCAACGGCAGCGAGGATCATAATCTTTTTCATAATGCTTTTTTGTTTTATTAATTTTTGTTACATTCAATTTTGTTACATTGGAATCTCTACCGTCTCTCCTTCTTCCCAATCAGCCACTGTGGCGTCCATGCCACTTGTCTTTCCTCCCGGCGGTTTCACATCCGGCAAATCCATCGCAGGGTTTTCTGCACTGCCGATTATCAGCCTGTACATGCCGCGGTATCCGGGGTTGGGTTCAACGAGTTTGATCTTGTTGCCGGTGTTGAACACATAGTCGGCAACTGTTGCATTGTCTATCAGCAGGGCGCTCACGTTGAGGGTGGAGTCGCGCTTGGCGCTCGGAGTTTCACCGTTCGGCAGACCGAAGGTGGTGATGAGTCCGTCAACGTGGCCGATGCGGTTGGCCTCGTCGTCCATGATGAGGTTCCACTTGTCGATGATCTGGATGGCCTCTTCGCTGCCGGTGACATCCTGGGTGAGCTCGAAGGTGCGGGCCATACCGGAGTTGGATGCGCGTACGCTCTTGAGCACGTCGGCGTTCTTGGCGTAGATGCTCACCCACATCTGGCTCACGATGTTCTTCGGATACACAGGGATGCGGATGGTGTAGTATTCAACCCTCTCCTCGTAGTAGGTGATCTCTTCTTCGGAAACCACGGCCTTGGTCTTGGTCTTGCCGGAGGCGGCCATCATCTTCTTAAGGTAAGAATAGTAGTACTGGTAGTCCTCTGCCATCTGGGTAGTGATCTCGAACTCGTCGGACACGCCGGCGCAGATGAGTTCGGGGTTCTCAACCACTTCCTCGGTGGTGCCGCGGGTTGCCCAGGTGGCAACTGTCGGGCGGAGTGTGGTGGATGCGTTGTGGAAGTCGTTCATGTGATCGAACTGCATCTTCCAGTATTCCTCAGGGCTCTGGGTGATCATGTACATCTTGTAGTGGCCCTCGGGCAGATTCACTGTGCAGGAGTCTACGTTAGCGGTGGTGATGGTGGTGTAGTACTCGCCATCGCGGAAGAAGTACATGGTGACGCCGCTGGGCTTGATGCCCTCGGGGTAGGCCTCCACGGTCCACAGGCACTTCACTATCACACGGACGGTGGTGCTGTAGATGTTCTCGAGCGGACGGCGCTGGCATCCGGCGAGCATCGCAATGGCGGCAAGAACGATTATCCACAGTCTCTTCTTCATCGCCCGTTCCTCCTGTCGTTAGTGTGGAAAATGTACTTGACGCTGATGCCGGCCTTGGTGGGACCGAACCACTGCATCTTACCGTGGTGCTGGTAGAGGAGGTGCACATCCTGAGAGTCGCCCGCGTAGTAGCGGTAGTGAGTGCCCATCCAACCTGCGCCCACATAGGCGTCCAGCCTCCAGGCACGGCCGAGCTTCCAGGCGTAGCCGTATTCGAGGCCAACGGTCTGGAATTCGCCCTGCCAGCCCTTGTGCTGAGGCTCAATATCGTAGTATCCGGCGCCGAAGTCGATACCGACAAACTGGCCGTAAAGGATATTCATAGGATTCTTGGGGGTACGGCAGTTGATCCAGTAGCGTGAGCCGATATCCCATTTGAGGATCTGCCATGCACGGTCGTTGCCCTTGCTAACCCACCAAGGGAAGGTGTAATCGATGAAGGTGCTCCACTTGTGGCTGATGGGGAATTCCAGAGACACGTTAGGAGTGAAGTGGAAACCGTCTGCTACACCGGCGAGGTCGTAGACCACGTTGGTGGAAACGGCGAACCTGGGATAGAGAACTGCAGGAGCGGGTGCGATTTCAACTTTCTCCACGTCGAGCTTCAGTTCGTCATTGACCTCCAGGGGTTCATCTTCAACAGTAATCTCTGCCGGTTTGGCAACGGGGACGTCCGGTTCTGCATGTCTCTCTTTGCGTTTGACGGAGACTTTTGCACAGCGCAGACCAGGGAAGACCTCGCTAAAGAGGTGATCCCATTCGGGGAGCTCACGCAACTTTGCCTCTTTCTGATCGTCCGCAGCAGGGGAAACGATGATAGAAAGGATTTTGCTACGCGAAGACTCTGAAAGAGAGGCGTCGCTCTCAACAGCGACCCTGAGATCTTCCCAGGCCTCGCCGGCAGAATGTACTGTAATCTTTCCTGAAAGTTCAGGATATTTCTTTACTATATAATCATAGGCGGCCTGTCCACGCTGCTTTGCGCAACGGTTGTTAACGGAGACAGGGCCGTCAGGAGATGTCTTGGCAAGGATGGTGACGTTCTCGATCTCGTCTGCGTCGATGCCGCTGAGCATGGCGTCGATGTTGTCGAGAGCCTCAGGGTTGCTGCTGAACTCCTCGTCGACAACCACAGAGTTGAGGTCGAAGAGGATGGCTTCCTTGTTGACAGGAACGAAGGTGGCTGCACCCTTTGTGGTATTAACGGTCACGCGTGCGTAACGGAGACCGGAGAAGATATCCTCGAAGAGGTGCTTCCACTCGGGAAGGGCGCGGAGCTTTGCTTCCTTCTCGTCGGCGGATGCAGGAGAATCGATGATAGAAAGGATGTTGCTCTTGGATTCAGCGGACAGGGTGGTGTCAGCCTCAACCTCGTTCCTGAGCTCATCCCAGGCCTCACCGGCGGAACGGACAGAAATCTTGCCGGAGAGCTGAGGATACCTGGCCACGATGTAATCATAGACGGCCTGGCCGCGCTGCTTCAGGCAAACATCGTTATCTGCGACGGTGCCATCGGGTGAAGTCTTGGTGAGGATCTCGATGGAAGCAATCTCATCGGCGCTGCAGCTATCGAGAACCTTGAAAAGGTTGTCGAGAACCTGAGCGTTGGTGCCGAAGTTCCTGTCAACCTCCACAGAGTTGAGATCGAAGAGGATAGCGTCCTTGCTGAGAGAGATGGTTTTCTCTGCGGGAGCCTCTGCTGCAACCTCTACGAAGCGGATCTCTGCATAACGGAGAGTCTTAAAGTAATTGGAGTAGAGGTAGCGGTAACTCTGGAGAGCGGCGAGCTTCTTTTCCTTTGCGTCTGCAGAGACATTGGAATCGATTATCTGCAGCATTGCGGTCTTGGCGCTCTCAGAGAGGCGGGTGTCGGACACGACCGAAGCACGAAGTGCCTCCCAGGCCTCTGCAGTGGGCTTTACGCTGATCTTACCGTTGAGCTGAGGATAGCGGCTGACAAGGTATTTGAGAAGAGCGTTGGCACGGCGGGTGGAGAGGTTGAAGTTGTAGTCGTAATTACCCTCAGGAGAGGAGAAAGAGACAATCTCGAAGGCCTCAAAACTGCCGTTTTCAACAAGAGCCTCGATGTTTGCAAATGACTGAGGGTTAGACAGATAGTTGGCGTCTACAGTGGCGTTGTCGAAACGGTAATAGATACGCTCAGCGGACTCCTGCGCGCGTATAAAAAAAGTCTCAGCGAACAATACGACGACCGCCAAGGCAACCTTCACGGCTACCTTGGAGATCGATTCGACAATGTTCGTCAAAAATTTCATTATTGCAATGATGCGGTGTGAAATTCGTTCGTTGCTTAAATCATCAAAAATTTTTCAAACAAAAATCACTCGCTTATCGTTTCCAGTGGCAAAGGTAAAACAAATATTTTTATTATCCAACAAAAAATTCAACTTTTTTTAAAAATAATTTCAAATTCACACAAAAATTCACCCTTATTAAAGAATTTAAAGAATGAGAGCTAAAAAATAAAAAACCTTATTTAAGGCGCGTCTGCGTAGGGTTTACCCCCCCCCCTATCCCCTATTTTGGGGGACAAACACCCCTCTGACGGCCCTGTAGGGGTGTTTTCTGCTGTTTCAAAAATTATTCAGTTTTTATGTAAATAATTTGGATTTTGGAAAATTTTGTTTACATTTGCAAAAAATAGCATATATAATATATATATAGGTATAGAAAAAGAAAATTTATGGCATATACATTATTCATATTCCTGCCTGTTGCAACATGTCTTTTCTGGGTTGTGGTGCACAGTATGCTGGCATCCAGGACAGAAACATACCCGGAATTCCTGTTTCTCTGTATTGTTACAGGCATTTATTTGTTCTCCGACGCCTGCCATGCCACTTCTGCTAAAGGCTCCCTGCTGGACACCGGATCGCTGATTGCTTCGCTCTTTGCCGGCCCCTGCATCATACCTTTAATTATAATGTACATGCAGAAACTTCTGCATCGTCAGCACAGAGGCTGGATGTCCATGTTGTGGATTATTGTGCCTACAATGCTGTTTACAGGTGGAATCCTGCTTTATATCCTTAATTTCGAAGCACGTATAGGCAAGGCTTTCGACTTTATTACAGGCCCTGCTCTCCATGGGGTGCTTGCTGTTGAGCTCATTATCCTATTAATATATTTTATAAGGACGTTGAGTTTTAACAAGATTCTCCCCGGAAATGTGTTCTCATTCGTGCTGAAAGGCAAACCAATAAGCTTGGTGCGTCTGCAAATGGATATTATCATCATTCCGCTCCTGGTCATGGTGATGCGAATCATTTTTTCCGATAACCTTTATACAGCCGAGCATGGAGTAGCTATCGCTTCCGCTGCGGTTATCACAACTTCTCTTTTCCTTTTTGCCATCAATGCACTATTAGGCGTGCGTTCCAGAGTGGCCTGGAGCGATTTCAGGTACCTGATACGCTTTAATTACAACAGAGAAGGCAAATTTATGGCTGCAGACAGAATGTTGAACGAATTGATCAATGAAGCCGACGAAGAGACCCTCAAGGATATTCTGGATAAACTGAGAGATCATTTTGTCAATAATGACTGGCAGCCAGGCGAGATTGATGGTGAAGTAGCCCAGCTCGCAGGTCAGAAATTGAACATAATCCCCAATTCCTGGGAAGATGAAAGCCTTTTGGCCAATTTCCAGGGGCTTATGATGGACAAAAAGCTGTTCCTGCAGCCTAGGATTACCCTGGACGACGTGGCAGATGAGTTGCATTCCAACAAAACCTACGTCTCCAAGATGGTGAACAGCACATACAAGATGGGCTTCCCTGAGCTGATCAACACATTGAGAGTAGATTACGCCGAACAGTATATTCTTATGCATCGTGAGGCCAAGCAAAGCGAGGTCGCAAAGAACAGTGGTTTCCTCAGCGCATCCGCTTTCAACACCATTTTCAAGAGAGTTACCGGTGTAACGCCAAGAGTATGGCTGGCTTCTATGGATGCCAAATAGCGATTTTTAATTGTTTTAACAATTTTTCAATTTTTAAAAAGAAAATTTTGGATTTATAAAAATTGTTGTTATATTTGCAAGTAGATAACAATTACTATTGCTAACGAGATATGAACAAAGCTTGCCACATAGCGTTATATTTTGTCGTTGTACTTCTTTCTGTGCTATCCTGCGCAAAGATCGACGATGTCCCGTCCTTCGATAGCGGCAACAATAGCAATAAGCAGAAGATGAATTTCGACATTATGGTCACGCGTGAGGGCAAGGTCGTCAATCGCGCCCGCACAGGCATGATGACCAAATCCATGGTTGAAACCGAAGACAAAATGGCCACCATGGACTCCGGAATCCCTTTCGGCCTTGTGGGAATCGACTATGAAAGCGGTGAGCTTGTGCTCGATAACGCTCAGGTCAAGAGTGATGGTAGCGGCTACAGTGCTTTGTTCGACAGTTATCTCTGGTCTGCATCCAACAAGATTACCTTCAGTGCTTATTATCCTCACGTAGAGTCTGTCAACTACGCAGATAATCTGGAGAACTACTCCATCCCCTATTCCGTTAAGGAAACCGAGGCTGGCCCGCTGGTGTCCAAAACCGTGGAAAAGGCTGTAAATCAGCTGAATATGATCCCCCTGGTGTTCCAGCACATAACCAATGATATAGGATACAAGATCTGCGACATCACTCCCGACGAGCAGCTTCAGGGTCTTATCCACATACGAAAGGTTACTGCAACGAACGTTGCACAGGCGGGCGTTTTCATCAACGACGTGCTCAACAACTCCGGAACCTGGCACAGGCAGGCATTCTACCGTCCTGTAGTGGTTTTCGAGGGCGATGCACTTCTCGGTGTAGGCATGGAGAATGAGAAATTCATCGGTTACGATTCCCTGGTAGACCATATGGTGGACAGCCACCGCTACTATTCCATACCCGACGACATAGAAATCGGCAAACAGTGCGTAGAAGTTATCTACGACGTGGATTCCTTCAAAATAGGCGGCTTCGAGTATTCCGCCCTCAAGAATCAGGTTGCCAAGTTCATGCTGTACGGGCTCCTGCCGGACAATATCTTTGTCTACGGCAAACAATACACCTTCCATCTGGGGCTGGACCTCAGCAAAATATACAAACAGATATCCTTCTCCGCTTCTGTAAGCGACTGGGAAACAGCTATTTACGAAAACAACGACGACTTCTGATGCTTCTGACCCTATATCTGTTTCTGCCGGTTGCGACATGTCTGCTCTGGGTATTGATTCACCTGATGGTGGCTTCCAGAACAGACACTTTCCATATATTTGTGCCATTGTTCCTGGCCTGTGGAGCATATATATTTGCTGAAGCCTGCCATGCTCTTGCCGAGCATGGCTCTAGTCTCTATATAGTTACCACACTGATAGGAATGCTGGCGGGGCCAAGCATCGTGCCGCTGCTGATCACATATCTGCACAGGCTGATGCACTCAGCCAGAAGCAATCCGCTCAGCCACCTTTGGATCATTTTCCCTACCGGACTATTCTTCGGTGGGCTTCTTTTATATATAGTAGGATTCCAAATGCTGGATGGCGATGACCAAGTCCATAAGATGTTCCATTTGGTCACCGAGGATATCTACAACGTCATTCTTGGGGCAGAACTGGTATACTTGCTGCTGTTCGTGATTAGGACGCTACGGCAGAAACGACTTATTCCTGGCTCGATCTTCAGTTTCCTTTTCAAGGAAAAGAAAATCGGTCTGGCCCGCTTGCAACTGGCTGTAGGCCTTATTCCTATGTTCGTGATGGCCGGCAGGATAGGGTTCGGAGAAAACCTTTACGGCAATGAGACGCTAATTGCAGTGATTTCAGCCACATTATTGTTCATTTCGGCCTTCTTCTTTGGCTTTAACGCCCTGTTCGGCAATCAGCCCATTATCAACATCACAGACTACAAAATTCTGCTCAGATACAACTACAATAAGGATAATAAGGCAGAAACGGTAGAGAGCATGATGAACGACCTGCTGGATGATGCAGAAGAAGAAGCTCTCAAGCGTATTCAGGAGAAGATAGGCGAGAATCTGCATATAGATGTATGGAAGTCGGGAGAAAAAACCGAACAGATGCCTATGCTGGCAGAAAAGATCTTCTCCGCCGTATCCAATTCGTGGGACGAAGACAGCCTTGCCAGCAGGTTCCAGCACCTGATGATGGACCAGCATGTGTTCCTGCAGCCTAAACTGACGCTGGACGACGTTGCAGAAAGCCTGAGGACCAATAAAACCTATGTTTCCAAGATGGTAAACAACACCTACAACCTTGGATTCCCGGAATTGATCAATATCCTGCGTGTAGACTACGCAGAGCAGTATATTCTTTCGCATCGCGAGGCCAAGCAAGAAGAAATCGCGCAGCAGTGCGGATTCCTTAGCGCTTCTTCCTTCAATACCATCTTCAAGAAGATTACCGGAATGACTCCCAAAATGTGGATTGCATCAATTGACAGGCAGAGTAAAGAACAATGACAGACTTCTCCAAATATAACGTACTTGCCGTCGACGACGTGCCCTTGAATCTTCTCCTTGTAGAGAAAATGCTTTCCAAATTCAAGTTCCGCATCCGCAAGGCTGCGAACGGTCGTATAGCTTTGGAGGAGATAGCTAAGGAGAGGCCGGACCTCATTCTGCTGGATCTCATGATGCCGGAAGTGGATGGTTTCGAGGTGCTTCGCCAGGTGCGTGAAAACCCTGAAACAGCCGGTATAAGGATCGTTATCCTGTCTGCCCTCAACTCTACCGAAGACATCGTAAAGGGCTATCAATTAGGGGCTAACGACTTCATTACCAAGCCGATAATCATCGAAAAGCTGGTTAACTGCGTCGCTACCCAGCTTCAGCTTTTGTAACATTAGTTTTTGTAACTACTCTACAGAAACAACAACCTTGCGAAGCTTAGTCATCTGTGTGGCTATGAGCTGCTGCCACGTGGCGCCGCCATCGAGAGCGCGCACCGCCGCCTTCTTCTGAGGCCCGGAAAGAGCCTCGTCCGAAAGGACCACAAGAACTTCGTCGCGGTTGGCGCCGTTGTAATTCTTCTCCACCTCGCCGGCCAGTCCGGCCCAGTCTTCACCGCAACTTTCCACAGTTATCCTGTCGGCCGGAACTCCGAGCTCAGCGACCAGATACTGCCGCATGCATTCCGCCCTGTTCTTCGCGAGAGTGGCGTTGGCTGTGGGAGATCCTTCGGGTGAAGAGTAAGAACGAATTGTCAGAGGCTTGTTGTCTTTGACGACAGCCTTCAAAAGATCGATTGCAAGGCTGTTATCGGCGTATTCCGGACGAACATAACGTATTCCTGCCGGGAACAAAATATCGATCGAACTACCGCTGCTCTGAACCTGCTCTACCTTCACCTCAAGCGTTGCTTTAGGTGCGGGCTCTTCTGCAGCCTTCTTCCCGTCGTCCGAAAGGATAACGGTCACCTTTGCCGACCGCAACGCCGGGAACGCGCTGCGCATCATCTCATCCCAAGCTTCTCCGGCATAAAGGTCCTGCAGTTTCTCTTCCCTGGTGGAAGCCTCGCTCTCGGTCACTATCTTGAGGGCTTCATCCTTCCAAGCCTTGCCGCTCCGGCGCAGCCATCCGGCCACTCCCGCCCAATCCTCGGCGACGACCGTGCTCTTGATGGCATCGTCGCCCAGCGAGGGGCAGAGTTCCTTAACCTTATTAATAATATAAGAAGCGCGGTCCTGCGCGAGAGTCTTGTTCACCCAGTACGGGCCGTCCGGCGAAGAACTCGCACGGACTTCCACTCCGACGATACGGGAAGAGTCTGCCCCGGCGAGAAGAGCCTCGAGTTTGCTCAGGTCTGCCTCGGCCTTCCCGAAACGGAATCTCACGGTCGTGCTCTCCCCCGCTGCCCACACGGACATCGCCCCTGCGGTGAGCAGGAGTGCCACGGCCATTATTTTCCGTAACGCTTTCATCGGATGTTACAAATATAATAAATTTTTTGGTCGGGGTGACATGACTCGAACATGCGACCCTCTGGTCCCAAACCAGATGCGCTACCAACTGCGCTACACCCCGGGTCGACTGCAAAGATAGCAAAATTTGCTATATTTGCGTAGATTCTTTCGCTTCGCTCAGAATGACAAATAATACAATTATACAAGCTAAGGGCATTACCAAATCTTTTGGTGAATTGCAGGTGCTGCGCGGAGTTGACTTCAGCGCAGAGAAAGGCGAGGTGGTGGCCATTACCGGCGCATCCGGCGCAGGCAAAACCACTCTCCTTCAGATACTTGGCACCCTTTCAACCCCTGATGGCGGCAGCCTTCTAATCGACGGCGCCGACCCTCTTGCCCTCGGCAGCCGGGAGCTTTCCGCGTTTCGCGGACGCAAGATAGGCTTCGTGTTCCAGTTCCATCATCTCCTGCCGGAATTCACCGCTCTGGAGAATGTGATGATCCCGGCGCTGATTGCCGGCCGAAGCACGAAAGAGGCCACCGAGGCCGCCAGGGACCTGCTTAAAGAAGTGGGCCTTGCAGACCGCGCCGGCCACAAGCCCTCACAGCTTTCCGGCGGCGAAGCCCAGCGCGTAGCCATCGCCCGCGCCCTCATCAACCGCCCCGCGGTTCTCTTTGCCGACGAGCCCACCGGCAACCTCGACTCCGCCACCAAGGAAGAAATCCACCGCCTGTTCTTCTCCCTGCGCAAACGCCTCGGCCAGACCATCGTCATCGTCACCCACGACCCAGCCCTCGCCTCCCTCTGCGACCGCTCCCTCACCATGAAAGACGGACAGTTCGTATGAATCCCGAACTTCAGGCCTACATAGAATCGGAAATCATTCCGCGGTATGCGGCGTTCGACGAGGCGCACCGGGTAGATCATGCCCGGACGGTGATAGAGCAGAGCCTGAAACTAGCTGAATACTACGATGTAGACCACGACATGGTCTACACGACAGCAGCCTATCACGACACCGGATTAACAGAAGGTCGCGAACGGCACCACCTGGTGTCCGGGCGCATCATCCGGGAAGACACGAACCTGCGCAAGTGGTTCAGCGAAGAGCAAATAGAAACGATGGCGCAGGCGGCAGAAGACCACCGCGCCTCATCCGACCACGAACCGCGCAGCATCTACGGCCGCATCGTAGCGGAAGCCGACCGCATCATCGACGGCGAAACCATAGTCCGCCGCACCATACAGTTCGGCCTCTCGCACTATCCGGAACTGGATCGCGAAGGCCATTGGGAGCGCATGTGCGCGCATCTGAAAGAGAAGTACGATTATGGAGGATACCTGAAGCTCTGGATTCCGGAATCCCCCAACGCTGCCCGCCTGGAAGAATTCCGCCAGAATATCCGTAAACCCGAATGGCTCCGCGAGCTATTTGAGCGTTACTTCTGATACATTCCACCCCTCCACGTGCACCACCGGCTTCGCAGGAGCATCGGCGCGTGCGATTTCAAGCGTAACCGTCTTGGATGCACCAGGGAGCAGTGTAAAGTAGTTATCGGAATAGAAAGTATAAGGCACCGGCAGGCCATCATCGCCCAGCAACAGCACCTCGTTGAAGAACGCGATCTTGCCCGAACCGTTTTTCAGCGTCACATCGAAATACAGATTCTCAGCATCCGAACGCTTCTTCAGCGTACTCTTAACCTTCGCCGCAGGCATCGTAGCCAGTTTCTCGAACCCGGATGCGCAAGGGCCCGTAAGCGTGCCTTCGTGATAGCGCGCCGTCGACCTCCAGTAGAAGTTCTCGCTCAGCAGCTTGCCCTTCGCATCCCTCAGTTCCAGCGCCAGGAAATGCACAGGCGTCAGCTTGTCCGGCAGGCGCAGCGAGATGGCATCGCAGGCCACTCCGTCCGCCTTCACGTTCACCCCATGCACCGTCCAGGTGGCCAGGCTCTTGCTGTTCAGGTCGAACAGCTTCGCTACCACAGTCAGGTTCGAAAGCGCCGTCAGGCGGTCGTTATACACCGAAACGGTGTTCTTCTCGTAGTCGAACATCACGTGCACCGGCTCCAGCGCGTGCATGGTGTGGAAGAGCGATGCGGTGGGGATCAGGTACCAGTCCCACATGTGATTCTTTATCATGGGGATGGGGCTGGCGTGGCTCCAGAACAGGGTGCCGGAGCAGAAGCGGTCGCCGTAGCTCAGCTTGTTGTAATTCCACACGTCCCAGATGGCCTTCGAGTTCATCGCGCTCAGCAGCTGAGTCCGCCATCCAAACTCTTTAATGTTCGAAGATTCCCCGTAGTTGTCCGCCAGCGCCTTCACGGTGGTGGTTACTTTTCCGAAACCGCTGCCGTCCAGGTAGTCCCACACGTACTGGTTCATCGGCCAGATCTCCTCCGGCCTCAGGAACCTTTGCAGCGAGGTCCAGTGCGGCATTCCGGTGAATCCGTACTCCGGATTGAACCCGTTCACGCGGCTGCCGCGGGGGGAGGCTTTATCCAGATAATGTAACATCGGGTTCACCTGAACGTAGGGGCTGCCGTCGTGGATGCCGTCGCATTCGCTCTGCTGCTGCCACGGCCGCGTGCCGTCCAGTTTCTCTATCAGCTCGCGCGTGCCGCTCACCTCGGTGCTCTCGTTCGAGGCCACGTAGAACACCACGCAGGGGTGATTGCGCACCCGCTTGACGCTGGATTCCACGTTCGCGAAGTAGGTGGCCACGTCGTGAGGATGGCGGGTGTCCCCCGTCATGAAGAACTCTTCCCACACCATGAATCCGTACTCGTCGCAGAGCTGATGGAAGTAGTCGCTTTCCACGATTCCGCCGCCCCAGAGGCGCAGGAGATTGAATCCGCACTGCGCGCTGAGGCGCAGCACCGCCGCCATGCGCTTGTCGTTATCCTTCAGCATCGCCTCCGGAATCCAGTTCGACCCGCGCACGAAGATGGGTTTGCCGTTCACCACGAAGAGCTTGCTCTCGTCCGGGGTTTCGCGGGTGGCGATGACCTCGCGGATGCCGAAGGTGGTGTTGAGCTCGTCGCTCAGGATATCATCGTCGAACACGCTGATTTTCAGGGAGTAAAGAGGATGCTCGCCCTTGCCCAGGGGCCACCAGAGCTGCGGGTTGTCGATGTGCAGGCTGCGGAATCCCTTCGGGGAGAAGGTCACCTCCTGCACCTCCTCGCGGTAGAGTTCCACCGTCTTCTCGAAGCGGGCGATCGCATTGCCGCCGGGCTCCGTTATCTCCCCCAGCACCCGCGCCTTATGCGTCTTGGGGCTGTCCACGTAGCGGCTGCCCACCTCCACGCTCACGGTCAGGTCGGCCGCGTCGTAGTCGGGATGCGCCAGGGTAGAGCGCACGAACGGATTCCTGATGGTCATGCCGCCGGTGGAGTAGAGGGAGATGCTGCGCCAGATGCCGGTGTTGCGGTCGCGGACGGCATCCCAGAAGGTGAAGTCCCAGCCCACGCTCATGAGCATGGTGGAGTTCAGGCCGATGTTGCCGTCGCCACCGTTGTTATACTCGCCGGGAGCGCCCCAGGTCTTCTTTCCGGGCCGGCCGGGGAAATCTACCGGATACACCAGCACCGCCAGCGCATTGCGTCCGCCGATGTTGGCAAACTCGGTGATGTCGATGTCGTCGCCCCGGAACATGCCGGTGAGGGTGCTGAACAGATGCCCGTTCACCCAGAACTCCGCCCGGTAGTTGATGCCCTCGGGATGCAGCCAGACCTTCTTGCCGGCGTAGTCGGCGGGGATGTCGAACTCGGTGCGGAACCAGTAGGTGTAGTAGCCGCGGCCCACCTCGTTGATGTCGGGGATGAGACCCTTCGTAAGGCGGTTATTATCAGAGAAATACGGATCCGGGAGCTTGCCGTTTTCCACCAGGTTGGTGAGCACGGTGGCGGGGATGCGGGCGGGCATCCAGGCGCTGTCGTCGAAGCCCGGCTGGGAGATCTTCTCGGCCTGCCCGGCCTCAGAGATGTTGCACATGCGCCACTGCTGCCCCTCCGCGGAATCGAAGTAGATATGGCTGGCGAGACGGGCGTTGTTGGGGGATGGCGCCGCGTTCAAGGAGGTGGCGGCCAGAAGCAGCAAACTCAGAAGGATGGTCTTTTTCATATTTTTGTTTTATTTTTGCAAGGTTATAGTCCGTGTTCTACAAATATAAGAAAATGAAAGGGAAAATCATTCTTGCTTCTTGTTTTACTCTGGCCACAGCGCTGCTGGGCGGTTGCTCTTCCCGCGGCGACTGGACAGCCTCGGAACTTGACACCATCTCTTCGGTCATTCCCGGCACCGATTCACTGGGGACCAGCATCCTCCGGGTGCTGACTATTGCAGACCAAGCCGATTCGCTGGTGCTGCGCACCCCGTGTGAAGAATTCACCCCTTCAATGCTGCAATCCCCTGAATTTGAGGCACTTTCTACACTTATGCTGGCCACTGTCCAGGACCCTTCCGAAGACGGAGTGGGCATAGCCGGCCCACAGGTAGGGATTTCTCGACGGATAGTTGCCGTGCAGCGCTTCGACAAGCCCGGCGAGCCGTTCGAGGTGTATCCTAACATACGCATCGTTGGGTTTAGTGGCGATACGGAACCCGGCCCCGAAGGCTGCCTTTCCGTCCCAGGCCTCCGCGGCGACGTGATGAGGTATCGCGATATTGATATTACTTACACCCTGATCGGTGCCTCCGCCGACGGCCAGTCCAACGCCGCGTTGGCCCCCCGCGACACCACCGAGCGCGTGCAAGGCTTCACCGCCGTCATCTTCCAACACGAATGCGACCACCTTGACGGCGTTCTCTACATAGATAAGGTTATTCCCGGAACTTTGAGGGAAAGCGACTAGGCGTCCGGATTTCTATTTACACTTTTGGCGCTGGAATGGCGTTTTATGTAAAAAAACCTCCGAAAAACGGAGGTTTTTTTACAAATATCGGGCTTTCAGGCCGGTTTGTGTAAATACGTTTCTAAACGTTTGGATTCAGCTTCTTCCATTCGGCCACCGGAGGAACGATGCCGAGGGTGACGATCTCGTCGCGCATCTTGCAGAGGTGCTCGTAGGAAGCCTTGAGGGCTGCCATCTCTTCTGCGGTTCCCTTGGGAGCGGTGAAGTGCACGCCGGTCTTGTCGATCACGGTGGGCATAGCCATCATCACGTTCTGGAACACCTTGTTGTTCACGTAGCATCCTGCAGGCCAGGTGAACTTGGCGCCGCCCATCGCGGCCTCGATCATCTTAACTGCCTGATATGCAGGGCTCTGGAAGGAGCTGCGTCCGCGGAGCTTGATGATGTTGCTGCCGCCCTGCACGGTGCGGAGCTTGATATCGGCCCACTTCTCTTCGCTGAGCTTCATCTCTGCGAGAGGCTTGCCGTCGATCTTTACCTGGGAAGCGAAAACCGCCATGGCCTCACCGTGTCCGCCATAGGTGTGGGCGCCGGTGACCTTGCACTGCTGCACGCCGAATTCCTGTGCGAGCGCCTCCTGCAGACGGGTGCTGTCGAGGGCGGCGAGGCTGGTGAGCTGCTCGGGCTTCAGGCCGGAGTGGATGAGGGCGGTGAGGGCGGTGACGTCTGCCGGGTTGAAGATAACCACCACGTGCTTCACATCGGGGCAGTACTTCTTGATATTGTCGCCGAACTCGGCTGCGATCTGGCAGTTGCCCTTGAGCAGATCCTCACGGGTCATGCCTTCCTTGCGAGGAGCTCCGCCGGATGAGATGATGTATTTGGCATCGGTGAATGCTTCTTTGGGGTCGATGGTTGCGGTGACGTTTGCACCTTCGAACGCACAGTGGTCGATCTCGCCGAGCACGCCCTTAAGGCCGGGCTCGTAGATATCGTAGAGGCATACATTGGGGGTGAGACCGAGCATAAGCACGGACTGGGCCATGTTGGAGCCAATCATTCCACCTGCTCCGACGATGACCAATTTCTCGTTAGTTAGATATTTCATGATGAATTAAGAGTATAGTCGCTTAAAGCAGCACAAAGATACATATTTTTTGGATATCTAAAAATTGATTATATTTGCATGTTGTAATTATTTATGGCACTATTTCTTACAAAAGACCTCGACGACGACGCGCACTCGCGTCTCGGTGTTTGGCATATCACAGAAACCGAGGCAGAACTTAAAGCTTTATCCTCCATTCCTTCCGACGAACTGGAAGAAATCTCGTTCATAAAGAGCGAATCCCTGCGCAAGCAGAAACTGGCCGTACGTGCACTCCTGGACGCTATGTTCGAGGAGAAAGTCTATCTTTCCCACCACGATAACGGCAAACCTTATATCGAAAACAACGCAACCAACATCTCCATCACCCATACCGACAAGTATGTGGCCGTGATCCTTAACGACCTGGACGATGTGGGTATCGACTGCGAGAGCCTGGACCGCGATTTCTCCGCGGTCGAGAAGAAGGCCCTTTCGGAAGAGGAAATCGATGATCTGGACGACGATCACCGCAACGAGCAGCTCGCCATCTACTGGTGCGCCAAGGAAGCGGTCTACAAGAAGATGAGCCAGTACAAGGTCGATTTCGCCGAGCAGATCGAGATCGATGCCTTCCGCGTGAAGGGCGAGGGCGAACTGGAAGCCACCTTTATCAATAAGGATGGATTCGAAGAGGAGTTCGACCTGGAGTACATGACTTTTGACCGCCACGTACTGGTGTGGATAGCGTAACTAACAGAAAGGGCCTCCCGCGCGGGAGGCCCTTTCTGTTTGCTAGATATTCTCCGGCTGCTGCACCGGCTTTTCTTTCGGCTGGCCTTTTCCATAGCCGGGCCTTCCCTTCCCATTATTCTGCTGGCGATTGCCCTGAGGGCGCACGCCGGGCTGGCCTTTGCCGCCGCCGGTGAGATTGTGGATCTGGCGGGTGCGGAAGCTGTCTTCTGCCACATACAGCTTGGCAGTCTTAACTACGCCGAGAATCTTGATAAAGTCTTTCTGGTAGTCTGCCAGGACATTGCGCTGGTCGTTCTTTGCCTTGTTGTAGGCATCCAGCGCAGCCTTGATGTCAGTCTCGCTCTTGCCTTCCTTGACGGCCATCTTCAAATCCTTCAGAGCCTTGCGGTAATTCTGATTGTTATCCATCTGCTCCTGATGGGCCTTGTTGTAGATGGGCCAGAATCTCTCGGCCTCTTCTGGAGTGAGTTCAAGTTCTGAGGTTAAGTAGGCGATGTGCTCACTCTGGATACGATTCTGTGCATTCTGCTTGAATTTCTCTACATCTTCCTTAGAGAAACTCTTCTTTTCGGTGCGTCCCTGAGATTGCTGGGCGCTCATGGTAATGGCAGCCAAAAGTGCAAGGGCTGCAAGTGCAAACTTTTTCATAGTTCTAATTATTTGATATTAAGTAGTCTTCTATCTGCGCGAGCGTGATGTCGGAATTGATTAGATACTCAATTATCTCATCTTCCGATGCGGCGGGCATGGCGGTCCTGCTCAAAATCAGATTGCCGGCCAGCACTGCGACTGCGAAGCACGCTGCAAGCGCCAGGTACGGTGCGAACTTCTGGAAGCGGGTCGGCTGCTTCTCCTGCGCAGGAATTGCCGAGAGTCTCGTGCGGAGATCCTCGAAGTAGCCGTCGGGCACCTTATATTCAATTTTCTTACTCATACCGATTATTTAGATGTAAAACCTACTCAAAAGTTTAATCCGCCAGTTCGACAGAAGCCTTAATCTTTTCCGTCGCCTGATGATAAGACGCCTTCAAAGCGCCCACCGAAGTGCCTGTAATGGCGGAAATCTCCTCGTAGGGCAACTCTTCGAAATAACGCATGCAGAAAACGGCGCGCTGCTTGTCCGGCAGCTTGGCCACCGCAATAGCCAACTTCCGCTGCGCTTCGTCACCGTCGAACCAGGGGTCGGAATCCAGCACCCGCTCCGCTTCCGCATCGATAGAAGAGAAGCTCAGCGCCGCCCGAACCTTCTGCTTGCGAAGGAAGCTCAGCGCCTCGTTGGTAGCAATCCGCCACAGCCAGGTATTTATAGATGATTCCCCCCTGAACCCCGGCAGCGCCTTCCACACCTTCACGAACACTTCCTGCAGGATGTCGTCGGCATCCTCATGCGAACCCACCAAGGCGCGGATATGCCAGTACAGCGGTTCACTGTACTGGCATACCATCTGCCTGAATTCCGTTTCGCCCATCATTGAAAGTTAGACGACCGAAGCGGCCAAAGGTTTATTTACGCGCAATAGCCTTCTTCGCCGCAGCAGCGATATGCGCCGCATCCAGGCCGTAGGCCGCCATCAACTCGGCGGGCGTGCCGCTCTGGCCGAACTTGTCGCCTCCGTTGATGAACTCGATGGGCGCAGGCTTGCCGGCAGCAACCACAGAAGCCACAGCCTCGGACAGGCCGCCGAACGCATTGTGCTCCTCGGCAACCACCACGGCGCCGGTCTTACCGACCGACTCCAGAATGGCGGCAGCATCCAGAGGCTTCACGGTAGCAACGTTCAGCACCTCGGCGCTGATCCCCTCTGCCTCAAGGGCTTCCGCAGCCTGCAGAGCCTCCCATACGAGATGCCCGGTGGCCACCAGGGTCACGTCGGAGCCAGGATTCAGGTTATACACCTTGCCAATCACGAACGGCTCGTCAGGATCGGTGAAGTTGGGCACGGAAGGGCGTCCGAAACGCAGGTAAACCGGGCCTACCATACGTGCCGCGGCCAGGGTGGCCTGCACGGTCTGGTTGTAGTCGCAGGGCACGAGCACCGTCATCCCAGGCAGGGCGCGCATCAGCGCAAGATCCTCCATGGTCTGGTGCGTAGCGCCATCCTCTCCCAGGGTGATGCCCGCGTGGGAGGATGCGAGCTTGACGTTGGTGCCGCCGTAGGATACCTCCTGGCGCACCTGGTCGTACACGCGGCCCGTCACGAACTCTGCGAAAGAGCCGCAGAAGGGCACCTTGCCGGTGAGGGCGAGGCCTGCCGCAACGCCCACCATGTTGGCTTCGGCGATGCCGCACTCGATGAATCTTTCGGGGAACTCCTCGGCGAAGGCATCCATCTTCAGGGAGCCTTTAAGGTCTGCAGCGAGGGCTACCACATCAGGGTTCTCACGCCCGGCCAGCACGAGGCCGACGCCGAATCCGCTGCGGGTATCTTTCTTTCCGGAATCTGTATACTTCTTCATACTAGTAATCTCCTAAGGTTTCTTTGAGCTGAGCCATGGCCTGTGCGCACTGCTCCTCGCTGGGAGCCTTGCCATGCCACTTGTGGCTGCCGGCCATGAAGTCCACTCCGTGGCCCATCTCGGTCTTGAAAAGTATCATCTTAGGCTTGCCGTTCGCCTTGCGTGCAAGCTGGAATGCGTTCAGGATAGACTCGAAGTCGTGTCCGTCGGCCACGATCACGTCCCAGCCGAATGCGAGCCACTTCTCGTTGAGTTCCTCGATGCCGGATACGGTCTCGATGGGGCCGTCAATCTGCATGCCGTTCCAGTCGGTCATGGCCACGAGGTTGTCCAGCTTGTGGTGCAGCGCGAACATTGCCGCTTCCCATATCTGGCCTTCCTCGCTCTCGCCATCGCCGCAGAGCACGAACGCACGGTGGCCATCCTTGCTCAGCTTCTTGCCGAGGGCGATGCCCGCTGCCGCGGAGAGGCCCTGTCCGAGGGAGCCGGAGGGCTGGAAGATGCCCTTGATGTGCCCTACGCTGGGGTGACCCTGAAGGTCGCTGCCGAACTTGCGGAGCGTGCCCATCTTGGCAGGATCGAAGTATCCTGCGCGGGCGAGGACGGAATAGTACACGGGGGCGAGGTGCCCGGCGGAGAGGATGAACGCATCCTGGCCCTTCGCGTCGCGGGTCCAGGTTGCGGGATTCTGATCCATCTCACTGAAATAAAGGGCAGTAAGGATGTCGGTACTGCTCAGGGATCCTCCCGGATGGCCGGATTTTGCGGCCGTCACCATCCGCACGATGTCGCGGCGGACCTGGGAGGCGATGTCGGTTAATTCCTGTATGGTCTTCATATGTATAAATGTGGATTATCGTTTTGCCTGCGCCTTCACGGCCTTGACGGCCACCTTCTGCATCAGCGCAGCCTCCTTGTCGGTCACCTCGTTGTCGGTGCCGGCATTGCGGAAGCTGTTGCCCTTCACGCTCACGCCGAACACGGGCTTGATGAGGCTCTCGAACCACACGCACGCAGTCAGGTAGCGGCCGTACTTATAGTCCATGTGGAAGCCGTCGCGGGTGAGTTCCTTCTCGGTCTTGAGCGAGGTGCCGCGCATCAGCTGCACTGCCGGGCCGGAGGGGATCACGATGGGGATGTTGTATGCCTTCCGGGCCTTGTCTACGCAGATCTGGATGCTGTCGAACATGTACTGCTGGTCATAGGCGTAGTTGGCGAAGTTGCGGTTGGTATAGCTGCTCGCGTATGCCCAGGTCTGATGCCACACGATGGTGGCCTCGGGGTTGGGGCAGTTCTTGCGCACGATATCGATGAGGGTGCCCAGCCAGGGATCGTAGCTGTCCCAGCGGCCGCTCTTCGGCGAGCCCTGCTGCATGGTGATGATGTCCCAGCGCTCATCTCCCACACCGTCCATGAAGGAGCCCTGCTTGTATTTCTTGATGGTCTCCCACTTGTTGTTGGTGGATTTGAGGTAGACGTATTCGTGGCCGTTGTCCTTGAACTCGCGGCAGTGGCGCTCCAGGGTGCATCCGCCGATGTAGAGGCGGCCGACGATCACGTTGTGGATGCCTGCGGCCTCCAGGAGGTCCGGGAGGTACTGGGTGGCATCGTCCGAGAAGCTGTTGCCGATGGCGAGGATGCGGAGGGTGTCCGGATGGTCCGGGAGAGGATAGTTAGGATATTTTTCCTGTGCGTTCAGGCCGAGAGCCAGGGCGAACCCGGCGAGCAGAATGAGGATTCTTTTCATATTTTCCTATATTTGTGGTAAAGTTAGCAAAAAGATGCCTGAAAAAGAAAAAATCCGTGAGATGTTCGATTCGATTGCTCCGGAATACGATCATTTCAATCATTTGACCTCCCTGGGGATAGACCGTTCGTGGCGCCGCCGCGCTCTGCGCTGGATAGACGGCCCGCAGGTGCTGGACGTTGCCTGCGGCACGGGGGATTTCGCCATCGCGATAGCCCAGAAGCGGCATTGCGGTGTGGTTGCGATAGATATTTCCGAGGGGATGCTGGCCGAGATGCGGCGCAAGCTGGAGGCCGAAAAGCTGGAACGCCGCATCACCTGCGAGCTGGGAGACTGCGCTGCCCTTCGCTTCCGCGAAAGCAGTTTCGATAATGTAACCGTGGCGTTCGGCGTGCGGAATTTCGAGGACCGTTCCGCCTGCATGGCTGAGATCCTGCGGGTGCTGCGTCCGGGCGGAAAATTCGTTATGCTGGAACTGGGCGTGCCGGGATGGAAGCCTGTCCGCAATTTATATAATTGGTATTTCAAACGCGTGATGCCGCTGATCGGCGGGCGCATGTCCGGCAACTTTGATGCGTATAGGTATCTGCCGGCTTCGGTGCAGGCTTTCCCGGGGCGGAAGGAGTGGTGCGAGTTTTTGAAGGGGTGCGGGTTTGTGGACGTGAAGCACCGGGCCTACAACTTCGGCATCTGCCGGTTGTATGTGGCTAGTAAACCATAGCCAGGAGGAAGGTTCCGAAAACCAGCAGGGGGAAGAACCGATCCAGATCGCGGTCGGTGCGTGTCCAGACTCCATAAAGATGAATCACGAACAGGGGCAGGGTCAGCAGGAACCACCAGCCTCCAGGCCAGCGATTGCAAACTGCAAGCACCGCGAACGCAACCAGCGCCACCCACCCCAACACAATCAGCGCGGTCTGGTAGATGCGCGCACCACGCAGCCCCATCCTCAAAGCCATCGTCACACGGTTCACTGCATCCGTCTTCATATCCCGTATATTATTGATATTCAGCACCCCAACGCTGAAGAACCCTATCCCCGCCGCGGGCAGCACCAGCACCCAGGAATCCAGCCGGTGGCAACACACGAAGTACGCGCCCATAACGCTCACCAGCCCGAAAAAGATGAATACGAAGATATCCCCCAACCCCCGGTAACCGTAGGGATTGCGGCCCAGGGTATAATGCATCGCGGCCCAGATGGCGCAGGCGCCCAGCACCAACAAACCAAAAGAAGGCCAGCAGAAGAAGGTGCCGTACGAGACCCATATCATGGCAGCGCCGAACACGCAGCATAGCACCACGAACGCCCGGATCAGCCGGCGCATCTGCTCCACGGTAAGCATACCGGAATTCAGCCCATAGGCCGGACCCTGGCGCTCATCGGTGTCAGTCCCCCGGAGCACATCGCCCAGTTCGTTACTTAAATTGGATAATATCTGCAGACAGACGGTGGTCAGGCACACCAGCACCACCACCAGGGGCTTCACCTGCCACTCCGCAAGCGCCAGCTTGCATCCCAGCAGCACCCCTGCCAGACTCAGCGGCAACGTCCGCAGCCGCATCGACTTCACCGCCGCCCCAAAACTATTCATCCTCTACCTCCCTGCGCGGCACCACCGCAATCGACAACTCATACAGCCCATACAGCGGCAGGAACACCACGAACAGCGTGAACGGATCCCCTGTCGGGGTGATGAGCGCCGCCAGAATCAGCAGCACCACCACGGCATAGCGCCTCCAGCCCCGCAGCATCTCCCGGGAAACCACTCCCAGCTTACCCAGCACCCAGCTCAGCGACGGCAGCTCGAACACAAGCCCCATCACGAACACCATCGAAAGCAGCGTGCTCATGTAGCTGTTCAGCGATATCTGGTTCACGATATCGGAAGACACCCGGTAGGATGTCAGAAACTTAAAGATGATGGGAAATACCACCACATATCCCACCAGGCAGCCGATATAAAACAGCCCAGTGCCCCCGAGGAACGCCCCGCGCACTCCGGGCACCTCGCGCTGGTACAGCGCCGGGCGCACGAACACCCAGATCTGATACATCAGGTAGGGGAAAATGATCAGCAGCGCCATCCACATGCTCACGGAAATATGAGTCATGAACTGCGACGCCACGTTGATATTGATGATGTTGACGTCCTCCCCAGGGCCATACACGAAGCCCAGCCAGCGGTACAGGAAGAAATCCGCATGGGCGGGCCCCAGGATCACCGCATCAAAAATATGCGGCAGGGCGATAAAGCACCCCACCAGCACGATTACGAAAGCGATGACCACCCGCAGAAGGCACCAGCGGAGCGCCTCCAGATGATCCCAGAAGGACATCTCTTCGCCCATTATTCCTTGGGCTTGACCTCGTCGTCGATATCCTTGATTTCTTTCTCGACCTCGCTCATCCCGTCCTTGAAACTCTTCACGCCCTTGCCGAGGCCCTTCATGAGTTCGGGAATTTTCTTTCCACCGAAAATAAGCAGCACTACGAAAGCGATGATCAGTACTTCCCAAAGACCGAAATTCTGGAACAACAGTAAATTCTTCATATCCGTTTCGCCGGACCGGCCGGCTTCTAAAAATTAATCAAGTTTCAAAACAGCCATGAAGGCGCTCTGGGGCACCTGCACCTTGCCTATCTGCCGCATGCGCTTCTTGCCCTCCTTCTGCTTCTCCAGCAGCTTGCGCTTACGGGTCACGTCGCCGCCGGAGCACTTGGCAGTCACGTCCTTGCGCACCTGCTTAACCGTCTCGCGGGCTATTATCTTGGCGCCGATGGCGGCCTGCACGGGGATGTCGAACTGCTGGCGCGGGATCAGGTCCT
This sequence comes from Bacteroidales bacterium, assembly GCA_017427385.1. Taxonomy (GTDB): domain Bacteria; phylum Bacteroidota; class Bacteroidia; order Bacteroidales; family UBA932; genus Cryptobacteroides. The sequence continues at coordinate 63,403 of JAFRSW010000021.1, read as the reverse complement.
TCAACTTCACGCACATCTTCCGCCCGAACTCGTAGGCATTGTCTTCATGTATCAAAGTCGAAAGTGCATCCGCCGGCTCGCCGTTCAATAAGATATCCAGCTTGACCAGCCGCGCGGAGCGGTATCCTATAATATGATAGTCGAAAGAGGCATAGCCCTTCGAGATGCTCTTCAGCTTGTCGTAGAAATCGAACACTATCTCCGAGAGCGGCATGTCGTAGTTGAGCTCCACCCTGTCGGAAGTAATATAATGCTGGCTCACGAGGGTGCCGCGCTTATCCAGGCAGAGCTTCATCACCGGCCCGAAGAATTCGGCCTTGGAGATTATCTGAGCGCGGATGAAGGGTTCCTCGATGTGGTCTATCAGCGTAGGCGCGGGCAGGCCGGACGGATTGTGCACATCCATCACCTCCCCCTGCGTGGTATATACCTTATAGGATACGTTCGGCACCGTGGTGATTACGTCCATGTCGAACTCGCGGAACAGCCGCTCCTGCACTATCTCCAGGTGCAGCAGGCCCAGGAATCCACAGCGGAAACCGCTTCCCAGCGCCAGCGAGCTTTCCGGCTCGTACACGAAGGACGCGTCGTTCAGCTGGAACTTCTCCAGCACCGCCCGCAGCTCTTCGAACTTGTCGGCCTGCACAGGGTACATACCCGCGAACACCATCGGTTTCACCTCCTCGAATCCGGCGATAGCCTCGCTGCAGGGGTTCTCCTTGCCGGTGATGGTATCGCCCACCTTCACCTCGGCTGCGCTCTTGATGCCGGAGATTATGTAGCCCACGTCGCCGCAGCCGATCTCCGCCGTTGGCACGAGTTTCATCCGCAGTATGCCTATCTCCTCCGCCACATAGTCCTGACCGGTGTTGAAGAACTTGATGGCCTGCCCCTTGCGCAGCATCCCGTTCTTGATCTTGAAGTAGGCGATCACCCCGCGGAAGGGGTTGAAGACGGAGTCGAAGATGAGGGCCTGCAGGGGCGCGTCCGGATCCCCCTTCGGGGCCGGGATGCGGTCGATGATGGCGTCCAGGATGGGCTGCACGCCCTCGCCGGTGCGGGCGGAGATGCGGAATATCTCGTCCGGATCGCAGCCGATGAGGTCCACTATCTGGTCGGCAACCACGTCCGGCTGCGCGGAATCCATGTCTATCTTGTTCAGGATGGGGATGATCTCCAGCCCGTGTTCGATGGCCTGGTATAGGTTGGCGATGGTCTGCGCCTGCACGCCCTGGGAGGCATCCACCACCAGCAGCGCGCCCTCGCAGGAAGCGATGGAGCGGGAGACCTCATAGCTGAAGTCCACGTGGCCGGGGGTGTCGATGAGATTGAGGATATGTCCCTTGTACTGCATCTGGATGGCGTGGCTCTTGATGGTGATGCCTTTCTCGCGCTCCAGGTCCATGTCGTCCAGCACCTGCGCCTCCATGTCCCGCTCGCTCAGCGTCTGCGTGAGTTCCAGCAGACGGTCGGCCAGGGTGGATTTGCCGTGGTCGATGTGGGCGATGATGCAGAAGTTTCGGATGCGGTCCATTAATCTACAAATATAGGCATTTTTCAGTTTCCACGCTTCGCGTTATAACCCATTTGGGTCAGCAGGGTGACGAGTTTATCACGAAGGTCGCCCTGGATGGTGATCTCGCCATCCTTGGCCGTGCCGCCTACACCGCACTTTGTCTTGAGGATTTTGGCCAGGGCCGCCAGGTCGTCGGCCCGGCCGATAAAGCCTTTCACCAGCGTAACCTGCTTTCCGGCACGCTGGCGGCGGTCGATGGCCACTATCAGCCGCTGCTTTGCAGGCGGCAGGGTGTCGGCTTCAACCACATCCGCAGTTTGATATTTGAAATCCGGATTGGTGGAATATACCACCCCCAGACGCTGCTTCCAATCATTGTCGTTCTTCATAAATGCAAAGATATAAAAAACACCCGGTTTCACCTTCCCTAAAAATAAGCCAAAACGGGGAAGGTCCGCCAAAAAACCTGGCACCTTCCCCAATAATGGCCAAAAATGGGGAAGGTCGCCGCAGATTTATTATATTTGCGGTTGTGAATTTCGGCACCCTGCATCTACCCGTCAGCCAGCCGGCGGCGCCCATCGGCGCAGCCTGGGTGGATGTGCCGGAACACGCCTGGATCCTCATCGGCAGCGCCCTGCTGGTGCTGTTCATCATCCCCGAACTATATAAACTCATGCCGGCGATGGTAGGATGCCTGCTGCGCAGCCGGGGTAACCTGGAGGTGGAGCACAGCATCAGTACCGCCCGCTCGCGAAATGTGTGCGCCCGTTTGCTGGCCGTGCCTTTTCTTGTTGCAATCGACCGCTACTGCCTCTACGATGCCGACTTCTTGGCCGGATGGGGCGAGCCCTGGCTGCGCCTGGGGGAACTGGCTGCCGTCGTCGTCGCCGTCCTCATCTTCCGCCTCATCCTGCACGCGCTGCTGCTGGGACGCCGCCTGAGGCTGGATGCCGAATCGAATAAAGCCATCACCCGCGGCATCCTCAACTACTTTATCAGTTTTGCAATCCTCATGATGCTCAGCATCAGCATCCTTTATATGTTCAAGGCCTCCGACGAGGCTATCCGCCTGGTAATCAGTGGAGAACTGGCTGTTTTCTGGTTACTGTCGGTGGTGCGCGAAGGACAGATTTTGCAACAAAAATGCGGTGTATTCGCAACTTTTTTGTACCTTTGCGGGCTTGAATTGCTACCGGCCGGAGCGCTCATCGCTTCCGCGCTGATTTTTTAAAGGCGAATTTGACAATTATGAGGATTCTGATATCACAGCAGGCACCTTCGAAGATGACTGCCTACGAGACCCTGCAGGGCCAATATAAAGCAGAACTTGAGTTCCGTCCTTTCTTTAAGATAGAAGCGCTCAGTTCCCGTGAATTCCGCGATCAGAGAATCAATCTCCCGGACTATACCGCCATTATTTTCTCTTCCCGCCACGCCATCGATGCTTATTTCAAACTTGCAGAAGAAGTCCGCTTCAAAGTCCCCGAGACCATGAAGTATTTCTGCAGCACCGAGCTGGTGGCCAATTACCTGCAGAAGCATATAGTCTACCGCAAACGCAAGATTTTCTTCGGCGACGGCACCCCTGCTTCGGTGGCAGCACTGATAGGCCCCAAGCACAAAGGGGAGAAGTTCCTCGTCACCAAATCCGCAGGCGCAAGCGCCGATTCCATGACCTCCCTCCTGGCCAAGGCCGGGCTGGACTACAGCGAAGCCGAGCTTGTGAAGAGCGTCACCCAGGACCTGAGCGACCTCAAGCTTGCCGACTACGACATCATCGCCCTCTACAATCCCGCCGATGTGAAGAGCTTGTTCGAGAATTTCCCCAGCTTCAAGCAGGGGGACATCAAGTTCGTCGGATGGGGCAAGAGCATCGTGCCTGCGATGACCGAGGCAGGGCTTTCCATCGATATCCAGGGCCCTGCGCCCGAAGTGCCTTCTGTGGCCAAGGCCATAGAGATCTACCTCAAGAACAATAAATAAGGTTATGGCTTCCGGGGGCAACACGCTGAGTAAGGCTGAGCGGCTGTCCGGCAAGAAGTCAATCGCGACCCTTCTCGCCGATGGCAGGTGGGGCGCGCTCGGGCATTTCCGGTATTGCTACCTGCCTGCGGCTGGCAGTGGCGTTCACTCCGCTACCATACCTGTCTCCCCGGAACTCCAATCAGCGAGAGTAATGATAGCGGTGCCGAAGCGGTTCTTCAAGCGGGCGGTGAAGCGGAACCTGCTGAAGCGCCGCATCCGCGAGGCGTACCGCGTGCGGAAGATTGCGGGCGCGGATATCCTTTTTCAATATAATTCCCCCGAACTGGCCGACTTCGCGACAATCAGCGCGGAGGTGGAGGCGATACTGGCACGTGTTTCAGAGGGGCTATGAAACTGCTGAAGAAGATACTCGCGGCGCCGTTCATCCTGCTGATAAAGTTCTATCAGCTGTGCATCTCGCCGCTTAAGCCGCCGACCTGCCGCTTCACCCCAACCTGCAGCCAGTACGCCCTCGAGGCTTTCCGCAAATACGGGCCGCTGAAAGGCTTCTGGCTCTCCCTGAAGCGCATTCTCCGCTGCCATCCCTGGGGAGGAAGCGGATATGACCCAGTTCCCTAAAGCCGATCGGCTTTAGAGAACCCTTGTCTGTCAGGGGCTCTGCCCCTAACGTCCTTCTGTGGGGGCTCTGCCCCCAGAACCCCCGCGGCTCCTTGCTCCCGTATTTTGCCGCGGCAAAATACCCGCACCGCCGGGCACGCTGAGGCGTGCCTTCGTTGCTTCGCGCCTCTATCCCTTTCCTCCGCCGTTCGCGCTGCTGCGCTCATCCCAGGTCCGGCTTAAGGGCATCCATCGAATTTAATTTACAAAAACTGCATTCGGAGGCCGATTTTTGTAAAAAAACCTGCAAAAAATGCCGATATTTTTACAAAACTATGTATTCTAGGCCAGTATTTGTAAAAACGTTTCTAATCGTTTAAGCAAAAGGCCACTTCCGGGATGATTAGCGTGGGGCCAACAATAAGATGGCAGCAGGCAACGCAGTGTAACTATGGAGCAATAGAAATTCGTAAGAAATTTCTATCTTTGTAAGCTATGACAGAAAAGAAATTCAATCTGTGGAACAGGATTGCCGCAGCGGCAGCTTTCGTGGTATCCGCGTTCACATATCTCAGCACCATAGAACCCACTGCATCCTTCTGGGACTGCGGCGAGTTCATCGCATCTTCATATAAACTCGAGGTCGGGCATCCTCCGGGAAACCCCACCTTCCAGCTGTTCGCACGCATCTTCACCCTCTTCGGGGATAACATGCACGCTGCGCTCCTGGTCAATGCCATGAGTGCCCTGTGCTCGGCCCTCACCATCCTCTTCCTCTACCTCACCATCGTCTGGTTCGCCAAACGCATGGCCGGAGGATCGAAGATTTCGGAACGAAGTGACAGAGGGGGTCTGGGGGAATCATCCACCAGCAAACAAAATGGCGAGAACCTGCCGCTAGGCAAGGTGATCGCCATCATTGGATCCGGCCTCGTCGGATCCCTCGCATACTGCTTCTCAGACACATTCTGGTTCTCTGCAGTCGAAGGCGAAGTCTACGCAATGAGCTCCCTCGTCACAGCCCTCGTCTTCTGGGTCATGACCAAGTGGTACGACCGCGCTGACGAACCCCATGCAAACCGCTGGATCGTGCTCATCGCCTTCCTCATGGGCCTCAGCATAGGAATCCATCTGCTCAACCTGCTGATAATTCCCGCCCTGGTGTTCATGTATTATTACCGCAAGCGCGAAGACGGTCCCTTCACTTTCAAGGAGCTCCTCAAGATCCTCATCATCGGCGGAGCCATCCTCGGAATCATGGTGTTCATGGTCATCCCATGGCTGCCCAAGATGGCCGCTTATGTAGACCTCTTCTTCGTGAACGTGCTGGGGCTGCCCTACAACTCCGGCGCAGCCTTCTTCCTGGTTGCCATCCTCGGCCTCTGCTTCTGGGGCCTCTTCCGCACCCTGGACAAGGGCAAGGTGTTCTGGAACACCGCCCTGCTGTGCCTCACCACTATCATCGTGGGCTTCTCCATCTTCAGCGTGGATATCATCCGCTCCTGCGCCAAGACCCCTACGAACGAGTACCAGCCGGACAATGCCTTCACTCTCGTGCGCTATCTCACCCGCGAGCAGTACGGCAGCACCCCGCTCATCTACGGGCAGTACTACGACGCGCCCTTCGAGGTGAAGTCGAACAAGTACTGGACCCCGCTGGACGGCAAGTATAAGAAGGTGGACGGCCCCGGCGAGGCCAAGTACGATGCCTCCGGCAAGATGCTCTTCCCCCGCATGTGGAGCAACGTGGATCCGCAGAGCAAGGATGTCTACAAGATCTACACCCGCGGCAGGGGCAGGAAGATCAAGGGGGCCTCATCCCCCAAGCCCACGATGGGCGCCAACCTGGCCTACTTCTTCGATTTCCAGATGGGATGGATGTACTGGCGCTACTTTATGTGGAACTTCGCAGGCCGCCAGAACGACGTGCACAGCCCCACTCCCGGCAATATCTTCCATGGCAACTGGGAATGCGGCATCAAGCCTCTGGACAACTGGCGTCTCGGGGACCAGAGCGACGCCCCCTCCGTGCTGGCAGACAATAAGGGCAAGAACCACTACTACCTTCTCCCCTTCCTCCTGGGCCTAATCGGCCTCTTCTTCCAGTTCGGGCAGGACAAGCGCGGATGCTGGCTGAACTTCCTGATGTTCTTCATGACCGGCATCGCGGTGGTGCTCTACCTCAACATGCCGCCGTTCCAGGTGCGCGAGAGGGACTACGCCTTCGCGGGATCCTTCTACTTCTTCACCGTGTGGATAGGCCTCGGCGTACTCGGCCTCTACGACCTGCTGAACGAGACCCTGCATGGAAAGTTCGACACCGCCCTGGCAGCGTTCCTGACCGCCGTGTGCCTGTGCGTACCCGCACTGATGGCCGCTGAGAACTGGGATGACCACGACCGCAGCAACCGCCGCACCGCCCCTGAACTCGGAGCCAACTACCTCAAATCCGTAGGCCCGCAGGGCATCCTTATCACCCACGGCGACAACGACACCTTCCCTCTCTGGTATGCCCAGGAGGTAGAGGATGTCCGCACGGACGTGCGCATAGCCAACACCTCGCTGCTCGGCACCGACTGGCACATCGACCAGATGAAGTGGGCCTGCAACGAGAGCAAGCCCCTGCCCCTCACGGTAGGCCCCGAGCAGTACCTCTACGGCACCAACGAATACATCCCCATCTACGACCAGAGGAACCGCGTGATGAGCATCTCGGATGTGATGACCCTCTTCAAGCATCCTCAGGTGAAGGTGCAGATGAGTTCCGGCAGGCGCTACGACTACATCGCGTCCCGCAAGATCTCCATACCCGTGAACAAGAAGAACGCTCTCGCGAGCGGGATAGTATCGGAGGCGATGGCGGACCGCATGCTGGATACCCTGATCCTGCAGATCCCCGCTGACAAGGACTACCTGACCAAGCCCGAGCTGTTCGTGCTGGACTTCCTGTCGAACTACCAGTGGGACCGTCCGCTCAACATGCTCAGCAACGGCGGCGACCTGAACATCGGCATCAAGGAGTACCTTATGAGCGATGGTTTCTCCACCAAGCTGGTGCCTTTCAAGAACAGGCCTTCCTCCAGTTCATTCGGGATCGTGGATCCGGACGAGCTCTGGCATTACATGACGGAGGTGTACAGTTTCGAGGCGTTGAAGACTCCGGGGTGGTTCGTGGACTACCAGAACTGCTACACTTTCCTGGCGGTGATGGGCATACGCAGCCTGCACGTGAACTGCGCCAACGCATTCATCGGATGCGGACAGCCTGAACGCGCACTGGAGATGCTGGACCGCAGCGAAGCCGCTATGGTCAACTTCCCCATCTGCGCCATTCCGATAGGGTTCAGCGGCAACGACTATATGGTTGTGAAGACCGTAGAGCTGTATTATAAGCTCGGGCAGCCCGACAAGGCCCGCGAACTGGCAGTGAAGTATGCCGACGAACTTCTGGCCTCTTCTGCCTTCTATCTGGAGTTCTACAGCTTTGCGCAGGATGAATTCGAACTCTGCGGCAACTATGTCTACTATCTGGCCGACGTGCTGAAGGGCGCCGGCGAGAAGGAGCTCGGTACGCAGATAGAGAAGAAGTTCACGGATATGATCGACAGCGCAACCACCAAATGATGATGGCACGCACAAATATGACCCTCCGCAAAGCCGCATGTTTTGCGCTGGTGCTGCTGCTTCTGGCCGGCTGCGCCCGCGGCGGGGCTCCAGTGGTGGGCATTTCTGCCGGATGGGACCGCGGCCGCATCGACGTGAGCGACGCCTATGCAGTGGCCGTCCGTGCCGCGGGCGGTGTGCCTGTGGTGCTGCCGCCGGTGCTATCGTTTCATGAGGCCGTGGAAGCGCTTTCGCATGTGGATGCGCTGATTCTGACCGGCGGCGAGGATGTGGATCCGGCCCGCTATGGCGAGGGTATCTGGAACGAAACCGTGGAGGTGAATTACCGTCGCGATACCAGCGATTTTCTCCTGGCCCGTGCCGCTCTGGACGCAGGCCTGCCCATCTTGGGCATCTGCCGTGGCGAGCAACTTATGAATGTGGTTTTAGGTGGGACGCTATACCAAGATTTGCCGACGCAATACACCACTCAAAAAACTTCCGTGAACGGCACTGCCTCTGCCATCAAACATAGACAGAGCGAACCGGACGGGGTGGGCACACATATGATATATCTGGAACCCGACTCGCGCCTGCGCGAGATTCTGGGCGCCGATTCGCTGATGGTCAACTCCTTTCATCATCAGGCAGTGAAAGAGCCGGGAGCCGGGGTCCGCGTGGTAGCTCGGGCTGCCGATGGCGTGGTGGAAGCCTGGGAATATGACGGCATCGTCTGCGTGCAGTTCCATCCCGAACTCCTCTACGCCCGCGGCGGCGACACCACCTTCCTCCCCATTTTCCAGGACCTCGTGCATCGCGCCCGGTAAACGTTTTTACACAAACGCCCTTGTATTGCCGATATTTGTAAAAAAACCTCCATTTTTCGGAGGTTTTTTTACATAATGTGCCATTCCAGGCCAGTTTTTGTAAATGGATTACGACATAATACTGCCAAGTACAGATTCTTTTATATCCAACACTCTGGCCAACTGCTTGACACCCGTTCCTCTGGCCACCTTCAGCTTTTTGGCTAATGCAATCCGGTCCACAATATCTATTTTCATAAACCCGCGGCCATGACTTTTTTCCGCCATCCTGTTGGCCAATCCCTCCAAATATCGCTTCAACCGCATTATGGTCGACATAATGCTTGGGAAGAATGAGGCCATCGGGGGTGAATGTCCATCCAGCCGGATAATCATAATGAACCCCCAGCGTCGCTACCCTGGTTCTGACAGGAAGCTCTCCTATCATCCCGCCTCGATGGAATTACGCAGAACATATGCGATGATACTCATCAAATCCTCCTTGGTCGCTATAGAGTCGGCAGATATTGCAACCTCATGGAAGTCGTACGGTTTGATCCGGGCCTTGTTTATTCTGTGAAGTATCATCTTCATGAGTCGGATTCCGAACTGTCTGCATTCCTCTTCGGTTCCGTATAAAACAAGGTGAAAATGTGAGTTCATGAATACAAAGGCCATAACCTTGCATCCGAATACAAGAGTGCAATATGCCAGCAGATTCATTGCAACCACGAACTCGCGCTCGCTGGTCAGAAGTTTCGGGGTGTCCTCCCCGAAAGAATAGACGTGATAGTAACCCTTCTCCATAATTAACAACGCTTTAATGGTGGCACAAATTGGGGTCTCGCGCCGAATAATCCAAATAATTGTGGCAAACAATTGCTTTAATATATGTTTCTGCTGACGATTGCGTGTTTTAACACCACCATAACAAAAATCTTATGGTTTGCCTAAACTTAAATTTCTTATCTTTGTTGACAAATGGCTGGATTATGGTAGAATTCCCGGATAAACAATGGAAAGATTATGAGCTGCTGGACAGCGGCTGCGGCGAGAAGCTGGAGCGTTTCGGCTCTGTGGTGATGGCCCGTCCCGAGCCCAAGGCTCTGTGGGACAAGAGCTTGACCGAGGCCGAATGGAAGCGTCTGTCGCAAGTCGCATTCAAGCTCGCCGGGTCTGCTGCCAAATCCGGCGCCATCGAAGACCGGGGCACCTGGGAACGCCGTAAGAAGATAGACGATCAGTGGTACATCTCCTATCCCGGCCTGCAGGACGGGCTCAAGTTCCGCCTTCGTCTAGGCCTCACCGCCTTCAAGCACGTTGGAGTCTTCCCCGAGCAGGCCCCGAACTGGGAATTCATCTACTCGCAGGTCAGGCGTTTAGCAGGGGCTGATAATACGCCGAAGGTACTCAACCTCTTCGCATACACCGGCGGCGCATCACTGGCGGCAAAGGCGGCTGGAGCGGATGTCACCCATCTCGACAGCATCAAGCAGGTGGTCACCTGGGCCCGCGGGAACATGGAAGCCAGTGGCATGGACGGCATACGCTGGATTGTGGAGGATGCGATGAAGTTCGTGCAGCGCGAGGAGCGCCGCGGCAACCTCTACGACGGCATCATCCTGGATCCTCCGGCATATGGGCACGGTCCGAACGGGGAGAAGTGGAAGCTGGACGAGAGTCTTTTCGGCCTGCTGAAGGGCGTGGCCCACATCCTGAAGCCGAAGGATTCCTTCATGGTCCTGAACCTCTACTCCAACGGCTACTCCGCCGCCCTGGGTGAAACATTGGTCAGAGAGGCGTTTGGGTTGCCCGTCGCGGAGGGTTTATCAAGCGGCGAACTGGCCCTCCCCGACCCCTTCGGCAAAACCCTCCCCCTCAGCATCTACGTCCGCCTCGTCCGCTAGCAGCGCACCGCCACCACCGCCATCACCGCCATCATCAGCAACCAACCATTCAAGCATATGACCAAAAAAGAACTGAACGCCCTTCCCCTTATTGAACAGGGAAAATACCACTACGACGAATACAATATGGCCGAGGCCTGGATTGCATTTTCGAAAGCGGCGGATAAAGGAGAAGCCGGCGCCTACGCTTACATGGGAAAGATGCTGTACGATGGAGATTGGACCCCCGATTACAAATCCGATGTCAATGGGGCGCTCGACTTGTGGGAGACAGGGATGGACCTGGGAGATGCTAAGTGCAAGGAGCTGTTCGAGCAGCACAAGGATGAGGAGATGCTGGACCCGCAGGAGATAGAATTCGAGAACGGCGACAGCTATTATGGAGATGTCGACGAGGCCGGCCTGCCGCACGGAAGCGGCCATATGGACTATAAACTCAACGGCTACTATGCTTCATACGATGGATTGTGGCAGCACGGAAAGCGTTGTGGCAAAGGCCATTACCACAAGTTTAGCAGCGGCGGGGGTGCCAGCCACAGCTACGATTACAAGGGCGAGTGGCAGGACGACAAGGAACACGGCCAGGGCACAGCCAGGCAGAGCGACGAAACCGGCGTCCATCTCAGCACCGTATCCGAAATTTACACTGGCGCCTTCCGCGAAGGCAAGCGCCAAGGGCACGGCGTGATCGTCCGGGATAGCTTTGACGGAAGATTCACCGATGGCAAGGACCGTTTCGAAGGCGAGTTCGAAGATGGAAGGACTGTCGGCCACGGAGTTTGGGAGTATGCCAACGGGGCCAGGTTCGAGGGCGAGTTCAGCGACTACGGCAACAAGAACGGCCACGGCATTTACACCTTCGCGAACGGCCGGAAGTTCGAGGGCGATTGGATAGACGACAGCCTTGACACGGATAGCATCAAGTCCGACGGAAAGACCCCGGTCCTGCTAGTCACCGAGCATCATCAGGGCATGGATTACAACTATACCGGCAGGTTCCTGCTATTCCCCGAGCGGGGGATGAACCTTTACGAGAACGCCGCCACCCTCCGCAGGGATTCCTCCTTCGACATGGAGGATGCAGGAATCGAGATACTGGAGGCGGGCCCGGACAGCGTCAGCTACAAGGTCCGGCCGGAATTCAACCCGGGATCCACGGAGATAACCGACACCATCCGCCGGGGCGAAAGCAAAAAGTATATGGTATCCAAGGATGGCGTCGCCACCATCTACGACGAGGATTACGACTACACAATAGAAAGCCGGCTGGAAATCAGCTGCCGCTAATAAAAAAACCTCCTTTTCGGGAGGTTTTTTTAATCTTAGTCGCGAACCGCGGCGATGCCGGGGAGGTCCTTGCCTTCGATGGCTTCGAGCATTGCGCCGCCACCGGTGGAGACATAGCTAACCTTATCGGCATAGCCCATCTGGGTAACTGCAGCAACGGAATCGCCGCCGCCGACCAGGGTGTAAGCGCCGTTTGCGGTCGCCTCGGCAAGATACTCGGCAATCTGCAGGGTTCCCTTCGCAAAGGTCTCCATCTCGAACACGCCCACGGGGCCATTCCAGAGGATGGTCTTGGAACCGAGGATGATATCTTTCCACTTCTTCAGCGAAGCGGCACCGGCATCCATGCCTTCCCATCCTTCAGGAATCTCCATGGAAGGAACGGTCTTGTGGGCTGCGTCGTTGCTGAATTCCTGGGCGACTACGGTCTCAACGGAAACGGAAAGGTTCACGCCGAGTTCCTTGGCGCGGGCCATGATGTCCTGCGCCTGAGGGATGAGCTCGTCTTCGTGCAGGGAGTTGCCGATGGTTCCGCCCATGGCCTTGATGAAGGTGTAACCCATGCCGCCGCCGATGATCAGGTTGTCCACCTTCGGAAGAAGGTTCTCCAGCACTGCGAGCTTGGAAGAAACTTTAGAACCGCCGATGATTGCGGTGAAGGGGCGCTTGGCGTTCTTGAGCACGTTGTCGATGGCCTTGATCTCGCCTTCCATCAGGTAGCCGAACATCTTGTCGTTCGGGAAGTATGCGGCGATAAGGGCGGTGGAGGCGTGTGCACGGTGTGCGGTGCCGAATGCATCGTTGATGTAGCAGTCAGCGTAGGAAGCGAGCTTCTTGGTGAACTCCTTCTGGGAGGCCTTCACGGCCTTCTTGGCCTCAGCCTTCTCCTCGTCGGTGGCATCCTCTGCGAGTCCGCGGGGCTTGCCTTCCTCCTCGGCGTAGAAGCGGAGGTTTTCGAGAAGCAGGGCCTCGCCCGGCTTCAGGGCAGCAGCCTGTGCGTCAGCGGTCTGGCAGTCGGGGGCGAACTGCACGGGCACTCCGAGGCACTCGCTCACATGGGCGACGATGTGCTTGAGGGAGAATTTGGGATCGACCTTCTTGGGACGGCCGAGGTGGCTCATGATGATGAGGGAGCCACCGCCTGCGAGCACCTTCTTCAGCGTAGGGATAGCCCTGCGGATGCGGGTGTCGTCGGTAATTTCGAAGTTTTCGTTAAGGGGTACATTGAAATCAACGCGGACAATAGCTTTTTTGCCGGTGAAATCGTAAGAATCAATGTGTTGCATAATATTTTGATGTGTCGTTTTTTCCGAGCGCAAATTTAGTAAAAAAAATCCTTACTATCTTTGTAAATATGAGAATCAAGCACATCCTTTCAGTCGCGCTCACATGCACCCTCGCCGCATGCACGCACACCAAATACGCCGACACCTTCGGCTTCCTGCCCGAGAACACCCCTGAGGCCAATTCCGAGGCCTTCCAGCGCTGTCTGGACGGCGGCGGGCGCATCCGCGTACGCAAACCGGGCGAGTACAGGCTCTGCCGCACCATCTTCCTGGATTCCGGCACCGACCTGAAATTCGCGCCCGGCGCCATCCTAAGCCGCGCTGAAGACGCAGAAGGCACCGCCGCGCGCTTCGTGCTGCTGAACCGTGGCGCCCTCACCCGCGAATTCAACGACAACATCCGCATCAAGGGCCTGCAGCTCAAGGCCAACGGCATCGACGCCGGCAGAGGCCGCCCCGTGGACATCCCCACCATTGTGGGCATGTGCTGCCACACCGGCTTCTTCTACGTGCGGAACCTGGTGCTGGATGGCTACACCTTCCTCGACCTGCCCCCGAACGACTTCGCCATCCAGATCTGCACCTTCGAGAACGCGGTGGTGGAGAACGTGCACATCGAGGGCATGAAGGATGCGGTGCATTTCGGACCGGGGCGCAATTTTGTGGTGAGGCACGGCGTGTTCCGCACCTACGACGATCCCATCGCCCTCAATGCGCACGACTATACTACCTCCAATCCCGAACTCGGCTGGATAGAGAACGGCCTCATCGAGGACTGCACCGACCTGGACGATCCTGCCAACGGTACCACCGGCTTCTTCGCCCGCATCCTTGCTGGCGGCTGGCGCGATTGGGAACCCGGCATGGACATCCAGTCTTCGGGAGATGCCGTGGTCTGCGGCGGGCGCATCTATCGTTCCAACGGCCCCAAGGTGAAGGTGAACTACGTTTCCACCTGCCGCCCGGAGCACCTTTCTGGAACCGTTACCTACCCGGACGGCATCACCTGGACTATGAGCCAGGACCGGGGCGTCTGCCATAGTTGCGGCGTGCGCAACGTGGTCTTCCGGGACATCCGGCTGGAGAAGAAGCGCAAGGTGGCCCTCTGCCTGCACTTCGACCACGACCAGTACTCCCGCAGTTTCTACCCCTACGCGGAGATCCCCGTGCAGAGCAACATCGTGTTCGAGAGGGTGCAGGTGCTTAACGAGATACCTGCTTTGATTCAGAGCCGCACCCCGGTGGACAGCATCATCCTAAAGGATTCGCGCATCGGCAGCAGCGAGATCCGCATGCTGCATGCGCTGGATACGGAGGGGATGGTGTATGATACTACCGTGGTGAGGATGGTCGGCGTGGAGGCGGATGATCTTTCGCGTGTGGTGTGCACCGCCGGCCGCCCGGTGAAGGTTCTCGGTGTCCCCGAAGCTACCGTACAGCTGATAGACAACCGCTAGCCTCGCATTCCATTTCTATGAGCCAGCCGGGGCGGCAGACGCGCGCCTCCAGGATGATGCGTGGCGTGTCCGGGAAGCGGGTCTGATTATTTTGTAGCTGTCCACGTCACAAATTTAGCCAAACCGGTCTGCTTTAGCAATCCTTATTTATAATGATTAACAAAAGTGGACGGACGGCCGTCATTACTGATGATTGGGGAAGGTGGCTTTTTAGATGGCAGACCTTCCCCAGCAATATTGCATCCCAGGGCCCTGCAAGGCCATAATCGTGGGGAAGGTCACGGCCATAAAATTCCACCTTCCCCACCAAGCTATTCAAATAAATCAGAGTATCCGGGAATCAGGTGGCCCGTAGACTTCAGGACACCTTCCTTCTTGTAGTCCATCGCAACGACTTCGACCGCAGGGGTGATGGACACGTACATGTCGTCGATGGTGACGGTTCCCTTATAATTGCGGGCGCGGCCGGAGAACTTGTAGATATACACTTCCACAACATTCAGCGAATCATGTTCCGCCAGACGCTGCTCCAGGGCGGCCAGGCCTTCCAGGTGCTTCAAATCATTCGCGGCATCTTCCCGCTTCTTGGCTTCGTTCCTCATTTTGCCCGCGGCCTCGTAGTCCCGGGCCAGTTTCAGGTTCTGCTGACGCCTGGTTTCCAGCGTGTTGCGGCGCCGGGCAAGTTCTTCTCCAAACGTGGTGGAATCCACCAGAGCCAAAGAACTGAAATACATATTGTCCAGGTCCCCGAGCTGTTCGGCGACCTTTTCCGTTATGGCAGCCTCCACAGGGCTGACCTGTTTAACAGAGCAAGCGGTCGCAAGCAGGATTGCTGCTGCGACCGCTGGAATGAGCTGCAGTTTCATAAAAACTACTTGTTCTTCAGGTACTCGTCGATGGCGGCGGCGGCTTTGCGGCCGGCTCCCATCGCCAAAATGACCGTGGCGGCACCGGTGACGGCATCACCGCCGGCGAAGACGCCGGGACGGGTGGTTGCGCCGGCCTCATCGGCCACCAGGCATCCACGCTTGTTGCTCTCCACACCGGGAGTGGTGCGGGCGATCAGCGGGTTGGGAGAGGTACCCAGAGCCATGATCACGGTCTCGGTAGGAATCTCGAACTCGGAGCCGGGGATGACCACAGGGCTGCGGCGGCCGCTTTCATCGGGCTCGCCAAGCTCCATGCGAACGCACTTGAGGGCGCGCACCCAGCCTTTCTCATCTCCCATGATCTCCACGGGATTGGTGAGCATCTGGAAGTCGATTCCTTCCTCTTTGGCGTGATGAACTTCCTCCTTACGGGCGGGAAGCTCGACCTCCGTACGGCGATAGACGATGGTGGTCTCCGCACCGAGGCGCAGGGCCGTGCGGGCGGCATCCATCGCAACGTTGCCACCACCCACGACGCAGACCTTCTGGCCGGCGTGGATAGGAGTGCGGTAGTCGTCGCGGAAAGCCTTCATCAGGTTATTGCGGGTGAGGAACTCGTTGGCGGAGAAGACTCCGTTGAAGTTCTCGCCGGGGATGCCCATGAACTTGGGAAGTCCCGCTCCGGTGCCCACGAACACGGCCTCGAAGCCTTCCTGGTCCATCAGGGTGTCGATGGTGACGGTGCGGCCGATGATGACGTCGGTTTCGATCTTCACACCGGCGGCGATCACGTCCTGGAGCTCGCGCTTCAGCACTTTCTCCTTCGGGAGACGGAACTCGGGAATACCATACTCGAGCACGCCGCCAGCCTTATGCAGGGCCTCGAAGATGGTCACATCATAACCCATCTTGGCAAGGTCGTACGCGCAAGCGAGACCTGCAGGGCCCGAGCCGATGATGGCGACCTTCTTGCCGCCGCACTTGGGAGCCTCGACGGCCTTCTCGCCCTGGGCGAATGTCCAGTCAGCAACGAACCTCTCCAGCTTGCCGATGGAAACGGGCTCGAACTTGACGCCGAGCACGCAGCTTCCTTCGCACTGGGTCTCCTGAGGGCAGACACGTCCGCAAACTGCAGGAAGCGATGAATCTTCCGCGATCTTTGCGGCGGCACCGGCGAAATCTCCGGCAGCGACCAGCTCGATGAAATCTGGAATCTTCACGCCCACGGGGCAGGATGCCACGCAGCGGGGGTTCTTGCAATGCAGGCAGCGGGATGCCTCCAGCATAGCCTCTTCTTTATTGTAGCCGTAGCACACCTCTTCGAAGTTGTGCGCACGCACTTTGGGATCCTGCTCACGCACAGGAACACGGGGGATTCTATTTGCTGCCATTTGCCAGGCCCTCCTCGGCCTTATACTGGGCTGAACGCCTCATAGCTTCGTCAAAATCAACAAGATAACCGTCGAACTCGGGACCGTCCACGCATGCGAACTTGGTCACTCCGCCGACCGAAAGGCGGCAGGCGCCGCACATGCCGGTTCCGTCCACCATCAGGGTGTTCATGCTGACCCAGATGGGAATGTTCAGCTTCTTGCAGGTGAGAACCGAGAACTTCATCATGATCATGGGGCCGATGGCAACCGCCTGGGTGTAAGTCTTCCCCTCGGCTACCAGAGCCTCGAGACGGGCGGTCCCCACTCCCTTGAAGCCGTAGGAGCCATCGTCTGTGCACATATAGAGGTTGTCCACCACGGGCTTGAACTCCTCTTCATAGATGAGAAGGTCCTTGGTGCGGGCGCCGATGATGACATCCACGCTCACGCCATGCTCGTGCAGCCACTTGGCCTGGGGATAGACGGGTGCCGTACCGAGACCGCCGGCGATGAAGACCACCTTCTGCTTCGCAAGCTCTTCGGGGCTCATCTTCACGAATTCGGAAGGATTCCCAAGAGGGCCTGCCACGTCGGCGAAGGAGTCCCCTGCCTCGAAGTCGTTCACCATGCTGCGCGTGGATGCGCCTATGGGCTGGATGACTATGGTCACGGTTCCCTTTTCACGGTCGTAGTCACTGATAGTAAGGGGGATACGCTCCCCGGGCTCGTCTGCGCGCACGATGAGGAACTGCCCGGGAAGGGCGGCCTTGGCGATGCGCGGAGCTTCCACCACCATCTTGCAGATGGTCGGGTTCAGCATCTTCTTTTCAAGAATCTTGAACATTATGGAGGGTTATTAATTGTGAACACAAAGTTACTCATTTTCGTTTGCATATTTATTATTTTTTTACAATCTTTGTGTTAATTCTTAAACACTAGTATTTATGAAAAAAGTTTTTGCAGCAATCGTTGCAGTATTCGCATTCGTTGCAGTGGCAAACGCCACCAACTACACTGTTGACGAAGCTTCCATCGACGCCCTCTTCACCGAGGCCGTCTTCGAGGTTTCTTCTTCAGCAGCCACATCAATGAGCGCTTCCATTGGAGGCGATCCCGCAATCACCAACGTAGTCGCCCTCGTGGTGGACTGGATCGGTCTAGGCGGACTCGGAATCCACAGGCTCATCCTCGGCACCAAGCCCATTAACTGCCTCTGGTATTTCCTGACAGTTGGTGGAATTTTCGGAGTTATTCCTTTCATCGACGGCATCATGCTGATCATCGACCTGATCAACGGCAGTGCCTCATATCTGGATAACCCCGCATTCATCATGTGGATCTAGCATATGCTGCATCAAGGCAACAGGGCGGTCGGTACCGGCCGCCTTTTTCTTATCCTTTCGGTGCTCTGCGTCCTGAGCGCCGCCCCGTCCCGTGCCCAGCGCTTCTATCACGTAGACGCTGAATCCAAAACGGTAAAAGACGGCAAGATGAAGGTTGCCACGAAGCATATCTACTATTCAAAAGGTGGCGATCTCACCATCAAGTGGCAGTCCGGCGGGCAATCCTATTATTCCATAACCTCGCCCTTTGGCTTTTCCCAATTTTACTACCCTGCCACAAACGAAGTCATGCCGCTGGAACCGGACATGATGAAGGCCTCGGACGAACTCCTGTATCTGTTTGCAGAAGGAGGTGTCGAAGATATGGGCCTCTCACGCGAGGGATTCTTCCTTAAGTCCTCGAAAAAGGATGGCGACTATACGGTACGCCGTTTCGAACCCCGCAAGACCGGGGGCATGTGCGCATGGGTGGAGATAGCCTACAACAGCGATTCCCTCCCGGTTTTCTGCGCATACTATAACAAGAAAGGGGGCATCATCACCAAGACCTATTTCTCCAATTATAAGATAGAGAAAGGTTTTCCATTCCCCATGAGAGTCACCGAGATATCCTATCTCAAAGAAAAGACGGATTCCACGGTACGTCTCGACATCTACAAGAACCTGGAAATAGATGTACGTGCGGATGATCACTATTTCCGCATCCCGCAGGGGGCCGTATCCGTAAGTATGAAAGACGGGCTCAAAGCCTATTCTAAACAACGGAAATAATGCATTACCCGAGACACATTTCCTGCCTGATATTCCTGATTCTGGCCAGCAGAATTGTGTCTTTCGCCGGAGGGCCCCTTTCATTTGCGGACAAGATCATGAACTCCACAGTGATCGCCCGCACCGGCGGCATCTACGAACTCCGCCAAAAGACCGACCGGATCAACACACCCTTCTTCTGCGTGCAGTCTGTACCCTGCGGCATGCCATGCATGACAATGGACAGGAACCGGCTCGATTTCTTTTCCTACGCCCTCAACTCCCGATTGTACGAGGATGCTGCCGCCCTTTTGTTTGCAGACGGGCTGTTCGCCGAATCGGATACGCTGAACTATCTGAAAGGCGTCCTCTGCTATGATATACACGATTTCCCGAAGGCGGCGGGATTCTTTTCGGAAATTCCCTCCACAAGCGCTTTCTACACCAACGCCAGGGAATTCTCGGATATCTGGGCATCATCTCCCGTACTGCCGGACTATAAGGAGAAAAGCCCCCTGCTCGCTGTTGTGATGTCAGCAGTCATCCCGGGATCCGGGAAGATATATGCGGGAGATCTCCGAAGCGGTGTTTCCACTTTCCTGGTCGTGGGAGCCCTTGGCGTGATGAGCGCCGAATCCTGGGCGAAACTGGGCATAAAAGACTGGCGTACGATCGCCCTGGCTTCCATTTTCACCCTATTCTATACAGCAAACATATACGGCAGCGCCGTTTCCGTTTCAGTAATCAGACAAACCTATGAAGATGCCCAGAAAGCAACTCTTATGTTCGATTTGCGCGTTCCTCTCCATCAGTTTTAGCCTCTGCGCCCAGCCGAACTTCCGGGCCGCTATGTGCGAGATGGCCTGCTGGGATAGTTCGGACAAGGCTGAGCGAGATTCACTGATTATGGAAAAGGCCGCGTATCTGGAACTTGACGGCCAGAGCGCCCGCGCCTATGAAACCCTGGGCCGTATCAGCTCTTTCGGGCTCACAGAATCTGCAAGCGAAAAACTGCTCAGGCTCAAAATGACATCAGCCTACGAAGCGGGGATGATGGATGAATTCGTCGCTCTCATGGGCGAAGCCGGGATGCAGGCCCCCGGCGGCAAGCCTCGCCACAAGAGCGAAGATGCGGCAATGCTGCTCAGCGTCATACCCGGAGCTGGCCTGGCCTATGCCGGAGACTGGTCCCAGGCATCAAAGTATTTCCTCATCAACAGCTCCATTGTCGCGCTCGGAGTGGGGGCTTTCTTCTCTAAATTATACGCAGCCACATTCATCGGTGGCGGCATGCTTCTGCACGCCACCCTCCCCAAAAGCACCGACGCTGCGGTCAGCGCAACCGCTTCCCGCAACGTCGAATACCTGAAGGAGTATTACGCTCCCCTATACGAAGAGATTAAACTATTCCTGAAAAGCCAAGAAACGCCAGAGCCATGATTCCCACGGAAATCAAGGCGATAGGCAGGCCCCTGAAGGCCTTGGGCACTTCGTTCAGAGCCAGATGCTCGCGTATGCCCGCGAAGAGGATCATGGCCAGGCCATAGCCCAGCGACGTTGCAAAGGCATACACGGTTGCCTCTCCCAGCCCCAGCATGTGGGCCTCTCCCCCGAAGGTGAACTGCTTGGTAACCACATTGATAGCCACACCGAGCACGGCGCAGTTGGTGGTTATCAGAGGCAGGAAGATACCCAGAGCCTGATAAAGCGAAGGCGACACCTTCTTGAGCACGATCTCCACGGTCTGCACCAGCGCCGCGATCACGAGAATGAAGGCGATGGTCTGCAGGAAGGTGAGCCCGAAGGGCACCAGCAGGAACTTATTGATAAGATAGGTCACAACCGTGGCCAGGGTGATGACGAAGCACACCGCCAGGCTCATGCCCGATGCGGTGGACAGTTTGTTCGACACGCCCAGGAAGGGGCAGATGCCGAGGAACTGCGCCAGGACGATATTGTTGACGAAGATCGCCGAGATGATGATGAGCAGATATTCCATAACGTCCTACTTTTTAGCGAGTTTGTTGAACAGTACCATCAGGTATCCGAGCACGATGAATGCGCCAGGAGCCATCACGAAAGCCAGCATGCCGTCGCCGGAGATGAACTTCCATCCGAAGACGGAGCCGCTGCCGAGTATCTCGCGCACGATGCCGATCACGGTGAGAGACAGGGTGAAACCTATGCCTATCCCGATGCCGTCCAGCGCGGAATCCCACACGCCGTTCTTGTTGGCGAAGGCCTCTGCGCGGCCGAGGATGATGCAGTTCACCACGATGAGCGGGATGAACAGGCCGAGGGTCTTGTAGACATCCGGCACGTACGCCTGCATCAGCAGCTGCAGCACTGTCACGAAGGTGGCTATCACCACGATATACACGGGGATGTGCACCTTGTCCGGCACGATGGGGGCTATCAGGGAGATTACTATGTTGGAGAGGATGAGCACGAACATTGTCGCTAGGCCCATCTCCAGGCCGTTCATTGCCGAAGTGGTGGTGGCCAGCGTGGGGCACATGCCCAGCACCAGCACGAAGGTCGGGTTCTCCTTCAGCAGGCCCTTGGTTATCAATGAAAACTTACTCATGGCCCAAAGATTTTACAAGTTCAACCGCCTGGGCGACAGCCTTGGTATAGGCGCGGGAAGTGATGGTAGAAGCCGTGATGGCATCCACATCGCCCCCATCCTTCTTGACGGACAGGACGCCCTTGAAACCCTTCCACTGCTCGCGGAACGCCGACTTCTCCTCGGTGCACTTGGCCCCGAGGCCCGGAGTCTCGCTGTGCGAAAGCACGGAAGTATTGAAAACGGTGCCGTCGGGAAGCACGCCCACCATCAGTGTGACGGGGCCCCCGAAGCCACCGGTAACAGTCTTCACGGCGTAGGCCGTAGTCTCGCCGTCGGCGGAAGTCTGCACGAAGTATCCGAGTATCCCCTCTGCCTCGGAGGAGAACTCCTCGGAGATCGATCCTCCCTCGGGCAGCACCTTGGCGATGGAAGCCTGGGCTTCAGCGGCAGCGGCGGCCTTGATAGGCTCATCCGTCACCACATAGACGAAACCCAGCAGCGCGGCGCAGACGAGGCAAACCCCCGTCAGGCACGCAGCCATGTTGATAAGAGATGATTTAGCCGCCATATCTACTTCCTCCCGTATTTACGATGGTGGAACTTCATGTCCAGCAGCGGCACCGCCGTGTTCATCAGCAGGATAGCGAAGGACATGCCCTCGGGATAGGACCCGAAGTAGCGTATCATCATCACTATGAAACCTATGCCGATGCCGTAGATGACGCCGCCCCAGGTGCCCATAGGCGAGGTGACATAGTCGGTGGCCATGAAGCAGGCTCCGAGGATGACGCCGCCGGTGAGCAGGTTGAAGAGGGGCCCGGTGTACTGGGCGGGATCGACTGCATGGAACACCAGAGCGACCAGAGCCACGGTGGCGAAGATGCTGAGGGTGATCCAGGGCTTGATGACCTTGCGCACCAGCAGGTACACCCAGCCGGCGAGCAGCGCAAGCGCGGATATCTCACCGGCGGACCCGCCAACGTTGTGGAAGAGAGTCTGCAGGGAGACGAGTTTATCGGCCTCCAGGGCACCCAGGATAGGCACCTGACCCAGCAGGGTGGCTCCGCTGAAGGCATCCACGCTGGAGATGAATCCGGCGGGAACCGTCCAGTCGGTCATATAGGTCGGGAAGGATACGAGCAGGAACACACGGCCCACCAGGGCGGGATTCCAGATGTTCTGCCCTATGCCTCCGAAGGTCATCTTTGCTATCGCGATGGCCACGACCGCACCGATGAACACCACCCACAGGGGGCAGGTCGGAGGGAGGTTCATGGCCAGCAGCATGCCGGTGACTATGGCGGAAAGGTCTCCGGTGGAGGAAGGCCTCTTGAGCATATACTTGGTGATGGCCCATTCGAGCACCACGCAGGATGCCACGCTGAACGCCATGATGGCGATTTCGCTCAGCCCGTAGAACAGGAACGACACGATGGCCGCCGGGCACAGGGCGATTATCACATCCAGCATCAGCTTCTTAGTGCTGACCGCTGCATGTATATGAGGATTGGGTGATACTATATATGCCATGATCGTTACTTTTTAGCAGCTCTTGCGCGGATCGCAGCCATCGCCATACCCTTGGCCTGACGGACATGGTCCAGCAGAGGGATGTAAGCGGGGCAGCTGAACAGGCAGCATCCGCATTCTATGCAATCCTGCGCGGCGTTGGCCTCCAGGCCTTCCACATCTCCCGCGAAATAGAGCTTGCGGAGGAGGAAGGGCTCCAGCCCCATGGGGCAGGCATCGGCGCAGCGGCCGCAGCGGATGCAGAGGGATTCCTGTCCGCGCCTGGTGGATTCTGCGGTGAGATAAAGGATGGACGACGAACCCTTGACGGTCGCGGCATCGAGATTGGCGATGGCGCGTCCCATCATAGGGCCGCCGCTGATGAGCTTGCCGGCACCCTCGGGCACTCCCCCGGCGTACTCCGCAATGTAGCTGAGCGGCATGCCGATGCGGAAGAGATAATTGTGCATCTTCTCCACGGGCAGGCAGTTGCCGGTGATGGTCAGGGTGTTGGTAATCAGAGGCTTGTTCTTCTGCACAGCCTCATAGACTGCGAGCGAGGTGGCCACGTTCTGCACGACCGCGCCGACGCTGATGGGCAGGCCGCCGGAACCGACCTCGCGGTGCATCACCGCCTGGATCAGCTGCTTCTCGCCGCCCTGCGGATACTTCTTCTTGAGAGGAAGCACCTCGATGCTGTAGGGCAGCTCGGTGAGGGCCTTGCGCATGGCCTCGATGGCCTCCGGCTTGTTCTCCTCTATGCCGATGACGGTGCGGCATCCGCCCAGCACCTTCTGCATGATGGCTGCACCCACGATTATCTCCTTGGTGCGCTCCAGCATGATGCGGTAGTCGCTGGTGAGGTATGGCTCGCACTCCGCTCCGTTCAGGATGAGGCACTCGGCCACGCTCCCGGGGGCGGGGTTCAGTTTCACATGTGTGGGGAAGGTGGCTCCGCCGAGACCTACCACGCCACAGGCCTTGATCTTGTCGAGGATGGCCGCGCGGTCTTCGGGGATCTCAGTCACGAGGGTGTCGGAAAGATCCACGCCCTCGACCCACTCGTCACCTTCGACGGCGATCTCGATATGGGTGACGGGGTTGCCGGCCAGGTCTTTGCGGGGGCCTATGGACTTGACGGTGCCGGATGCGGGCGAGTGCACGAATGCGGATATGAATCCGCCGGGCTCGGCGATAACCTGGCCCGTCTTCACCTTGTCGCCAACCTCCACTATAGGCTTGGCAGGCGCTCCAAGGTGCTGTGCCATAGACACATACATCGTTTCCGGCAGGGGCAGCACTTCGATGGCGCATCCACGCGCCAACTTCGCATCGTCCGGATGGACTCCGCCGATTGCAAACGTTATCTTACTCATTGCTTACCTCCTTTTTACGTGCAGCAACACGTCCCTTTATGCCTTCGCGGTCGAGGGGTTTAGGGAAATTCACCCCGTGGATGGCGCCCGTCGGGCACATCGCCTCGCACTCGCGGCAAAGCTTGCACTTCGCCGGGTCGATATACGCCAGATTGTTCTCCAGCGTGATAGCCTCGTGCGTGCAGGTCTTCACGCAGATGCCGCAGCCTATGCAGGCATTTCCGCAGGCCTTCTTTGCAGCGGGGCCCTTGTCGGTATTGCGGCAGGACACGAACTCGCGCATGCCGCGCGGGCCCTTCGCCCGCAGCTCGATGAGCTTCTTGGGGCAGGCTGCGACGCACTTTCCGCAAGCCACGCACTTCGCATCATCCACCACCGGCAGGCCGGTTTCGGGATTCATGCTGAGAGCGCCGAACTCGCAGACGGCAACGCAATCGCCGCAGCCGAGGCAGCCGAAAGCACAGCCGGTATCACCGCTGTAGAGGGCGGCCTTCACGCGGCAGCTGGCAGCTCCGTCGTAAACATTGATCTTGGGGCGCACGGCGCAAGTGCCATTGCATCGCACCACGGCAACCTGGGGCGCCTTCTCCACCATCTCGATTCCGAGGATGGCGGCAACCTGCTTCATCACGTCATTTCCCCCGACGGGGCAGAAATGCGCGCTCAGGTCGGCAGCCTTCACGGCCGTATCGGCGAAAGCATGGCATCCGGCATAGCCGCATCCACCGCAGTTCGCACCCGGCAGAGTCTTCTCGACCAGCTCGATGCGGGGATCTTCCTCAACCTTGAATTTCTTGGCGATGAAGAAGAGCATCAGGGCCAGTACGAGGCCTAGACCGGCCAGGATAACGATAGTCCAGATAACGATAGAATCCATTATTTCTCCTTTATGTAAAAAGAATATTCATTCCGCAGCTTGTCCCTGAAAAGCAGGAGGACAAGATAGTAGAGGGCTACAGCACCTATGGCGACCAGCCCGGATGCCAGTTCGCCCACGCCGGCGGCATTCAGCCCCAGCAGCACTGCGAGCAGCACCGCCAGAGGGATGGCATAGGCCAGCCAGACAGCCTTGAAGCCCATGGAGCGCTTCAGCAGCACCTGCACCTCCTGGCCAACGGCCCAGTTCCCAACGGTAGCAGGGACGGTGATGGCCTTGTGCGTGGCATCCGCCGTGCCGCACATTCCGGCGGCATGGCATGTAGCGCAAGCGGACTCCGCCACGATCTCTACCGTGATGAAGTCCGCATCGATTGCAACTATTTTCCCTATATGGGAGATTTCCGGGGCAGACATAGGCCTACTGTTCAAACTCGTTGTTCATGGCCGATGCGACGGGGCCCTGCTGGGCATACAGCACGTCGTTCATCTCGAGGAACTTGACGCGTTCGCTCTTGAAGACCATGTCGATATCCCTGGTTTCGCCGTTACGGTGCTTGGCGATGATGATCTGCGTCTTCTCCTTGTCTTCCGGATTCTCGCTGAGGCCCACATAGTCCGGACGGTGGATGAAGATGACCATATCGGCATCCTGCTCGATGGAGCCGGATTCGCGGAGGTCGCTAAGCTGGGGTTTGCCGGCGCCGCCCGTACGCTGCACAGCCTGGCGGGAGAGCTGGGACAGTGCTATGATGGGCACGTTCAGCTCCTTCGCGGTGGCCTTCAGGGTACGGGAGATGGATGCAACCTCCTGCTCGCGCATGCCTCGCAGTTCGGCGGGGCCCTGCATCAGCTGGAGGTAGTCCACCACGATCAGCCTCACCCCCTTGTTCTTCACCAGGTTCTTGGCCTTGGTGCGGAACTCCATGAGGGGCAGGCCGGGGGTGTCGTCGATGTAGAGGGGGGCCTTGGCCAGATCCTTGATCTTGTATTCCAGCTGCTCCCATTCGTACTGCTCCAGGCGGATGGCTCCCTTGATCTTGTCTGCGCTCAGGCCGGTTTCGCTGATGGCGAGACGCTTGGCAAGCTGGGTAGCGGACATTTCCAGGGAGAAGAACGCCACGGGCATGTGGTGGTCGACGGCCGCATTGCGCGCGATGTTGAGCGAGAAGGCGGTCTTACCCACGGAAGGACGGGCGGCGAGGATGATGAGGTCGCTCGGCTGCCAGCCCTGGGTGATCTGGTCCAAAGTGGGAAATCCGGAGGGAACCCCGCTCAGACCTGTGGAATCCTGGCGCTCCTGGATGTCGGAGATGACATCGTTGAGCACGGATCCGATTTCCTGCACATCCTTGCGGACGTTGTTCTGCACGGCATCATACACCTTCGTCTGGGCCATGTCGATGAGGTCGTCCACATCTACAGAGTCGTCGAAGGCATCCTTGAGGATGGCGTAGGATGCGGTGATGAGGTCCCGCTGGATGGTTTTCTGCTTGAGGATCTTGATGTAGTACTCGATGTGCGCGGCCGAACCCACCCTTTCGGAGTAGTTGGCCAGCACCACGGATCCACCCACGGCCTCCAGATTGCCCAGGGCCTTGAGCTTCTCGCTCACCGTGATGATATCGAGGGATGTATGATCCTGGACAAGCTTGCCCATGGCCTCGAAGATCATCTGGTTCTTCTTGTCGTAGAAGCAGTCTTTGGTGAGTTCCGCCATCGAGGCGTCCACCACCGCCGGCTCGAGCAGCATTGCGCCGAGCACGGCCTCTTCCGCCTCCAGGGCCTGAGGGGGTTTGTTCCCTATCTCGAGCCCGAGGGTGTCGATGTTCGGCTGTGCCTTACGGCGTGTCTTCTGCTCTGCCATACGGTACGGATCCTAGATTTCAGGGTTCACGATGATGCGTCCGCAATGCTCGCAGATGACCAGCTTGGTGCCGGATGCGATGTCTACCAGACGCTGGGGAGTGATGGTGTTGAAGCATCCTCCGCAAGCCTCTCCGTTGTAGACGGGAACCACTGCGAGGTGATTGTGGGTGCTGTTCTTGATGCGCTCGTATGCGCTCATGGTGCGGGCGTCCAGCTTGGCTGCAAGGGCGTCGCGCTTGTCGGTGTAGGTCTTTTCTTCGTCTGCGGTCGAGTTGACGATTGAAGCGAGCTCCTCGTTCTTTGCGGCGAGGTCTTCGTTGCGCACGGAGATGCGCTCTTCAAGCTCTTCTATCTGCTTCTTGTCTTCTACGATGCGGTCCTTTGCTTCGCCGATGAACTTGTCGGCAATGCGGAGCAGGAGGTTTTCGTTCTCGAGCTCCTTGCTGATCGAGTCGTATTCACGGCTGTTGGCGATGTTCTCGAGCTGGGCCTTGTACTTCTCGATGTCGCCTTCGTGCTCGGTGATCTTGGCCTTGTTCACCTCGATGGCGGCCTCTTCGCCCTTGATGGCCTCGTTCAGGCGCTCGATCTTGGCCTTGAAACCTGCGATCTCGCTTTCGAGTGCTTCCACTTCTGCGGGAAGTTCGCCCCTGAGCTGCACCAGTTTGCCGATCTCATTGTCGGCGGCCTGGAGCTGATAGAGGACTTTGAGCTTCTCGGTTACGGAAAGATCGGAGTCTGCAAATGATTTCTGCAGACTGACGAAGGTCTCGCGCGAATCGTTCGGGGTTTCGACTTTCTTTACTGTTTTCTTGGTTGCCATATTGTAATTACAAATAATTTACCGGATTAGCCTTCCCGATATTCTCGGATATAAGGGATACAAAGGTAGGAAATTTTTTCCGTATAACGGAAAGCAGGACCTTTGTTATTTCAACTTCTGTTTCAAAATGTCCGGCATCCACCACCATGAAGCCTTCCGGCTGGAAGAAATAGTGGTAGGAGATGTCGCCGCAGACATACATCTGGGCGCCGGCTTTCATTGCCGCCGGGATGAGCGACGTGCCGGAGCCTCCGCATACCGCAATCCTGCTCACAGAACCTTCTACGGGGGCTGAGCAGCGCACGGCGGGCGTGCCGAGGGCCTTCTTCACCAGAGCCACGGCCTCAAGTGCGGGAAGCGCCTCGGGCAGGTCGCCGACCGCTCCGAAACCGACTCCGCCATCTTCCGGATCCAGCACCTTCACATTCTGCAGGCCCAGCTTCCCGGCCAGCGCGAAACTCACTCCACCGGGGGTCTTGTCCACACTGGTGTGGCAGCCATACACCGCCACCCCGTTGCGCACGGCGGCAATCACGGCAGCAGCTCCCGGATCCTCCGGATAGAGGTTCCGCAGGGGATGATAGATGAGGGGATGGTGCGTGAGGATCATGTCGCAGCCATGGCGTACGGCCTCCTCAACCAGCGCGGCGGTGCAGTCGAAGCCTATCAGAAGCCCATGCACCTCCTGCTCGGGAGAGCCCACCTGCAGGCCTGTGTTGTCGTATTCCGCCTGGATGTTCGCAGGTGCGAACTCCTCGATCGCAGCGATGATATCCTTTACTTTCATAGGCCTTTGCGGATTTCTACGAGTTGCTCGCGGATGGTCTTGAGAGACTCCAGCGCACGCACGCGTCTGTCGACCGACGCCCTGTCGGCGGCAAGCTGCTTCGCCGTACCTTCGAGGGTGAGGCCCCTCTCCTTCAGGAGGAAGTGGATCTGCTTGAAGGTTTCTATGTCCTCCGGGGTGAAGCGGCGGTCGCCGCGGGTAGTGCGGGAAGTCTTCAGGAACTTCTCGAAGTACCCCGACCAATAGCGCACTGCGGAAACATTCTCTCCCAGAATCTCCGCGGTCTCTCCGATGGTGTAGAACAGTTTACTCATATGTTAATCCATTGATTGTCTGGTATTTATAGACATGAACAGGTAGTTCGGATATTCGTCCGGGGCCACGGATCCGAAGAGGTAGTTCACCGGGTCGCGGAAGGCTCCGCCGAACTTGACCTCGTAGTGCAGGTGCGGGGCGTATGCGTTTCCGGACATGCCCACGGTGGCAATCTTCCCTCCCCTGCGCACACGCTGTCCGTCCGTCACGAAAATCTCGTCCAGATGCATGTATCGTGTGACGTATCCGCCTGAATGCCTGATGGTTACAGTATTGCCGTCGCCCTTGGACGTGCGCACCACCTTCTCGACCGTCCCGTCGGCCGGAGCGAACACCGGCGAGCCCTGCGGCACTATGAAATCCAACCCGTGGTGGGCCACTTCCGTCTTGTAGAACGGGTTCAGGCGCGGGCCCGTGGAAGCCCCGATCTGCGGATAGGAAACATCCTTCACCGGAATGGCCATGGGCGGCATCACGAAGCCCTTCTTCCCCATCGTGCGGTATATCTTCTCGAACGCGGCATCCACCTCCGAGGCTGTCTTCAGCAGGGCATCCGCTTTGCGGGTGGTGTAGGTCACGATCTTCGTATCCGGGATGGTATCCGCTCCGAAGAGGAAGTTCAGGGACCCAACCGGATCCACCGGCGGAGCCACGGTATGGAACACCTCATCGTAGATGCGGCTGTCCTTCAGGGCCAGTATGTCGATGGACTCGGACAGCAGCTGCTGCTTCTCCGGGATGGTGGCGAACACCTTCTCGTACTGGCGGTTCTCCCGGCGCAGGCGCTTCTCCACATCGGTGCTGAGCACCAGGGAGAGGATGAGATAGATCACCACGAACAGCGACACCGACACCAGGATCACCCTGACGACAGACCACACCGTAGTCCACACCGACTTGGTAATCTTGCGAACCGTAATGGCGGCCGCGTCGAAAGTATATAACTTCTTCTTACTCATCGGCCGTGTTCTTTAAGCAGTTCGAGGGTGGATTTCTTCCGGGTACCGGATTCCTCCCTGCGGCGGGTTATCATCGCTATGTATTCCTCGACCGTCATGTCGAGGTTCATGTAGCTGTACGGGTTGATGGCGTTGCCCTTGTAGATTACCTCATAATGCAGGTGCGGGCCCGTAGCCTTGCCTGTCTTGCCTATGGCGCCGATCTGGTCGCCGCGCGTCACCTTCATCCCCTTTGCAACATCGATGCGGCTGAGGTGGGCGTACCGCGTGCGATACCCAAAGCCATGGTCTACGATTATCTCGTTGCCATAGCCTGTGAAACCGTAATCCACCTTCTCCACCACGCCGTCTCCGGTAACATAGACCGGATATCCCACGTCTGCGGCAAAGTCCTGCCCGGCATGGAAGCGGGTGCCTCCGTAAACAGGGTCCGTTCGGTAGCCAAAGGGGCTTGCCATGCGGTAGGAGCCGGATTTGGGCAGGATGGGAGGCACGGCCGGGATGTGGGAGACCATGTCACCCGCATTCAGCGCAATGCCGTAAACTTCGTCCAAGGCCATGCTCTGCACATATGCCCTCTTGGTCAGCGAATTGATTCGCGCGGTAAGCGGATCGGCCTGAGGATCGGGCTTGGCGGCCTTAACCTCTTCCGGAATCACGTTCAAGCC
Organism: Bacteroidales bacterium; assembly: GCA_017427385.1. Lineage (GTDB taxonomy): Bacteria > Bacteroidota > Bacteroidia > Bacteroidales > UBA932 > Cryptobacteroides. The sequence continues at coordinate 32,869 of JAFRSW010000021.1, read as the reverse complement.
GAAAATGGACCGGTATACATTGTCGTCGCGCTCCTCGATTCCCTGCAGCGTTTCCTCGCAGATATCCAGCTGACGTTCCGCCAGGGCGATCTTGGACTGCCACATCGCGTTTTCTTTCTTGAGGCGGGCGGTTTTTGGCAGATCCATTCCCAAAACCGAAGTGAAAAGCCAGAAGTACAGGAAGCACAGCCCTCCGACCACCAGTATGCTCAACCCCGTTCGCACATACTTCGCGTAACGGGGTTCCTCGCGAACCTCGTACTGCAAAGTAATCGGGTTGAACACATAATTCGCCATCCTACACGAACTTGTAACTCTCTATTTCCCTGAATCCCCTCAGGAATGCATCCGCACTCATCCGCTTCTTGCCTGCCAACTGCAGTTCCTTCACTTCCAGCCATTTGTCGCCGGCAGCGACAAATAGCTTGCTGCCGTCAGTTCGTACCGTTCCGGCAACTGCCGTTGCGGGTTCCGCAACGGCAGTTGCGAAGACCTTTACATCCGTAGCCTTGCCATCGCGGACAAGGGTGGTCCAGGCGGAGGGATAAGGATTCAGGCCACGCACCAGATTGCGTATGGTTTCGGCAGGAGCCGACCAGTCGATACGCGTATTCTCCTTGGTAAGCTTCGGCGCCGGCTTAAGCACCTCCGAACCCTGGATAAACGACTTCTGCACCCGCGTCTCCACATTATGCTGTATGATACCTTCAGTAGTTTCGACCACCAGCTTCGCACCAAGCGCCATCAGTCGGTCGTGCACATCCCCAGCGGTATCCTCGGGCCCGATACGGAGCCCATGGCGCAGGATGATGCCGCCGGTATCTATATCCTTGTCTATCATGAAGGTGGTCGCACCCGTCATGCGCTCGCCATTGATAACCGCCCAGTTGATAGGAGCGGCACCGCGGTACTGAGGCAGGAGGGCGGCATGCAGGTTGAACGATCCGAGCTTGGGCATGCGCCAAACCTCTTCCGGCAGCATGCGGAACGCCACCACCACGAACAGGTCCGCCTTCCATGCCGCAAGCTGCTCCAGGAACTCGGGATCCTTAAGCTTGACAGGCTGCAACACCGGCAGGCCATGCTCCACGGCATACTTTTTCACCGCGCTCTCATGCACCTCCAGGCCACGCCCGCTGGGCTTGTCGGCCACCGTAACCACGCCAACTACATTGTAGCGGGCCTTGATGAGCGCATCCAGCGAAGCAACGGCAAACTCCGGCGTGCCCATGAAAACTATGCGCTTGCGGTGGAACAGGCCGGCGATGCGGCTCTTGAGCTTGCGCCAGTAGTTAAGCAGCGAGTCGTTGCTGAAGAGGGTGGCATCCTTGATGGCGCGCGATGTGAGGTAAGCCCCGATCGGCGCCAGCACTACGGCTGAGATGAACGCCCCCAACGTGGCTCCAACGGCTCCGTCGCGGGCAAGCTTGGTGCCGGTGATATCCACCACCCAGTAGAGCACGAAGAACAGTACCGAGATGATGGCGCTCACGCCAAGCGCGCCCTTCCGCACGAAAGCTCCCAGCGGAGCGCCGATGAAGAACAGCAGCAGGCATGCGAGGGCCTGCGCGAACTTCTTCAAAAGCTCGATGTTGGTGCGTCGGAGATAGAAGTAATATTCATAAACCTCGCTGGTGTAGGCCATGATGCTGGTACCCATCCTCTCGGCAGAGGAAGCAGCCTTCTCGTAGGCCTTCTTTTTCTTGGAAACCTTGTCCCAGCGGAGATAATTGTCGTCATAAAAATAGTTCTTGTAACGGGCCCTGGCTTCAAGCTTGGCCGTATCCAGCTGGTCCTTGAGGGAGAAACTGCCATACTGGGTAATCTGCATGTAACGGTTCTCCAGGGCCTTCGTAGCCAGCTTGTCCAGCGAATCCTTCTGCTCTTTAAGCTGACGGAGGCGCATGGATTTCACCTGGTCCCCGTAACGGCTGCTGTCGGATTTCTGGAAGCTGTAGTTCTTGAGAGGGATTATCAGCTCCTGCTTCTCGAAGTCGATGTGCTGAAGTTCCAGAGTAGTGTCCCTGTACTTGCGCACGTTGTTCTCCTGATAGTTGGTGCCGTTGTAGAGGGTGAAGGTGAGATAATCTTTGTTCTTGCTCATCTTCATCACAGCGGAATCGGCCAGGGAAAGGGATGTGTTGCCCTTGTTGGAAGTGTGGTCGTACACCATCACCCCGTGCATCATGCCTTGCTCGTCCTGAGTTTCGGTGCGGAGCACATAGCCGTCGATGCCGTCGTAGAAAGTGCCTGCAGGGATCTTGATTTCGTTCTTGGTATGGCTGATGTCGTCCCGCAGGGTGTAAATCTCGTTCCAGGCCACCGGCACCAGGTTGTTGCCTATCCAGAAGGCCCCGATGCTGATGAAGACCGATGCTATGATGAGCGGGAGCATTACCCTGGCGAGCGATATGCCTGCGGCCTTGATGGCCATCAGCTCGTTATGGTCTCCCATCTGCCCCAGGACCATCATGGACGACAGCAGGGTGGCCAGAGGGAGGGCCAGAGGGAGGATGGTGCATCCGCCCAGAAGCATGAATTCCAGCACGACGCCCAGGCCGAGGCCTTTACCCACGAGCTCGTCGATATACACCCAGAGGAACTGCATCATCAGGATGAATATGACGAGCACAAGGATAGCGACGAACGGTCCTATGAATGCCGTGAGTATGAAGCGGTCGAGCTTTTTCAAATCTTTTCAATCATTTTGTCCAGGGCATCGGAAAGACCTGCAATATCCTTGCCGCCAGCGGTTGCGAGACCGGGCTGGCCTCCACCTCCTCCCTGAATGAGTTTTGCGGCTTCGCGGATGTCGGCGCCGGCATTCTTGCCAGCGGCAACCAGATCCTGCGAATACATGAGCAGCAGCTGGGGCTTGCCACCGGTCTCGAACGCGGCGGCAATCACCAGATTCTCCGCCTCTCTCTGCAGCATGGTAGCAGCGTCACGAAGCATGGCCAGGTCGCGGGACTCGTTGATTTTCACCACGTTGTGGCCATTGATCATTACCGCCTTCTCGAGTAGGGCCTTCTTGAGCTGCAAGGTCTTCTCCTTGGCGATTTCGGCGATCTGCTTCTTGAAGCTGTCGTTCTCGTCTATCATGCGCTGGATGGCCTCCGTGAGACCGGGCACGCCGCCGAACATGGCACGGGCCGTGCGGATGGTCTCCTGCATTGTGCAGACCATCTTCTCCGCCTCTTCGCCGGTGACGGCTTCGATGCGGCGTATGCCAGCCGCGATGGCGGATTCGGAGGTAATCTTGAAGAGGCCTATGTTGCCGGTGCGGGAAGTGTGGCATCCGCCGCAGAGCTCAACGCTGGGGCCGAACTTCACCACGCGAACCACGTCACCGTACTTCTCGCCGAAGAGGGCGATGGCGCCCATCTCCTGGGCCTCCGCCATGGTGGCGGTGCGGTTTTCCACGAGCGGGAAATTGCTGCGTATCAGGGTGTTGACGCGAGCCTCTACGGCATGTATCTGTTCATCGGAAAGCTTCTCGAAGTGAGAGAAGTCGAAGCGGAAATACTTGTCGCACACGAAGGAGCCCTTCTGCTCCACGTGCGTGCCCACGATCTCGCGCAGGGCCTGGTCCAGCAGGTGGGTGCAGGTATGGTTGTTCGCTATGCACTGCCTGCGGGCGGCATCCACCTTCAGAGTGAAGCCACCGGCCGGATCGGCGGGCAGTTTGTCCGCTATATGGATGGTGAGGTTGTTCTCCTTGACGGTATTGAGGATCTTTATCTCCTCGCCGTCGGCGGCAATCGCCACGCCGGTGTCGCCTACCTCGCCGCCCATCTCTCCGTAGAAGGGGGTGCGGTCGAATACGAGCTGGAGCATCTCCTTGTTCTTCTGCACCACCTTGCGGCTCTTGAGGAGCAGGGCGCCGGGCTGTTCGACGGTGTCGTAGCCGGTGAATTCCACATCCTCACCCTCATGGTAGACGGTCCAGTCGCCGAATTCATTGGCGGTGGCGTTGCGGGCGCGCTCCTTCTGCTTGCCGAGTTCCACCTGGAAGCCCTCCAGATCCACCTTGTATCCCTTCTCGCCCGCGATCAGCTCGGTGAGGTCGATGGGGAATCCGAAGGTATCGTAGAGCACGAAGGCGTCCACGCCGGGCAGCACCTTGGTGGCCGCGTTCTTGGCCATGTAGTCGTCCAGGAGCTTGATTCCGCGGTCGAGGGTGCGCAGGAAGGCAAGTTCCTCTTCGCGGATGACGCTCTCTATCAGCTTCTGCTGGGCCTTCAGCTCCGGGTAGGCATCTCCCATGTCGGAGATTAGCTGGGGCACGAGGCGGCAGAGGAAGGGTTCGGTGAAGCCGAGGAAGGTGTAGCCGTAGCGCACGGCACGGCGAAGGATGCGGCGGATGACGTAGCCGGCCTTCACGTTGGAGGGCAGCTGGCCGTCCGCGATGCTGAAGGAGATGGCGCGGATGTGGTCTGCGCACACGCGCATGGCCACATCGGTATCCTTGCTTTCGCCGTATTTATGCCCCGAGAGTTCCCCGAGTTTGCCGAGCAGGCCGGAGAAGACGTCGGAGTCGTAGTTGCTGTTCTTGCCCTGCAGCACCGCGCAGAGGCGCTCGAATCCCATGCCGGTGTCGATGTTCTTGGCGGGGAGAGGCTCCAGATGGCCGTCCGCCTTGCGCTCGAACTGCATGAACACCAGGTTCCAGATCTCAATCACGTGAGGATCGCTCTGGTTCACCAGGTCCCGTCCGGGGATGCCGCTGGCGCGTTTCTCCTCTTCGGTGCGGATGTCGATGTGGATCTCGGAGCAGGGGCCGCAGGGGCCGGTCTCGCCCATCTCCCAGAAGTTGTCGTGCTTATTGCCAAGCAGGATGCGCTCTGCGGGGAGATGCTTGAGCCATGCCTGACGGGCCTCCTCATCCAGGGCGGTGCCGTCCTCGGCGCTACCCTCGAATACGGTAGCGTACAGGAGTTCCGGGTTGATGCCGTAGACGCCCGTAAGCAGCTCCCAGGCCCAGTCGATCGCCTCTGTCTTGAAGTAATCGCCGAAGCTCCAGTTGCCGAGCATCTCGAACATTGTGTGGTGATATGTATCGTGTCCTACTTCTTCGAGGTCGTTGTGCTTGCCGCTCACGCGGAGGCACTTCTGGCTGTCGGCCGCACGCTTCATCTTAGGCGTGGTGTTGCCCAGGAAGATGTCCTTGAACTGGTTCATGCCGGCGTTCGTGAACATGAGCGTCGGGTCGTTCTTTACAACCATGGGTGCGGAGGGAACGATACTGTGTCCCTTTGCCTCGAAAAAGTCTAGAAATTTCTGACGTATTTCCTTGGAAGTCATCATAATAAAAAGCAGTATCTAAAGTAAAATCCTACAAAGATACTGCTTTTTTTCGATTACTGGACCTGAATGGCTTGCTCAATTTCTTCCGTGCTGCCGTCCGAATATTTGAGCACTGCCTTCAAAGTGTGGGAACCGGCCGCCGACAGGGTTATCGTACTGTCTGAAACCTTGGCGCCATCGTAGTACCACTCCACGCTTTGCGCAGGTTCACCTGCGCCGTTCAGCGCCAGTGTCAGAACCGTACCGACCGGGTATGCGTCTCCCTTCTTGGGATTGGCGAGGGTATAGAGAGCCATAGCCTCATAAACCGATCCACCAGGCATTATCTCACAGTCTATCAAGAAGTTGTATCCGGCATCCACCCAGGAAGTATGGCCCGTTTCCGTGTAGGACGTCCATATCACCCCGCCACCGGGAATATAATCGAGATTGTCGATGCTCATCCAGTATTGAAGGTCAATGTCCTTCACGGAGACGCCGAAAATAACATCCTCCCCTTCGGGGATAACCAGGTTGGCATCGGAAATATCCACTGTGTTGATCACATCGCCTTTGAGTGATCCCAAGGTTTTGGTGTAGACGCGATTGCTTCCGAAATCGACGAACACATCCATCTTCACCACACTGTTCCCATGAATCTGGAAATTGATCTTCTGGAATGTGCTTCCTATGTAATCCTCCAGCTCGTCTGAAGTGTAACGTACGCCTATCGTTGCCGACCACGAGGTATTATCGCCCTGGAGGCCCAATCCCAGGTTAGAGGGCGGGCCATGCTTGGAGAGCGTTACCGGCTCGCTCTCGAAAATGCTCAGCATAGTCACATCCATCACGGTTTCTGCCGTAAGGACACGGAGCTGCCTCTTGACGGGACGATACATCTCTTTCGTGAAACTGACTTCGATACCTTCCTTCACATCCACAGGGAATGTAAAGGAGAATACTCCGTCTGCATCGGTATTCACCGTCTGTGTATCAGCAGTCACCCATACGCCGGAAATAGGCCGTCCGGAAGAATCGCTGACCTTGCCATGCAGCACCCTTTCAGTAGGGATCTCTATCTTGAATCCCATTTGATCTCCGTTCCATGCAATGTCAGACAAAACGAATCCGCTTTTTCTTCCTGCCCACTCCGTGCCTTCAAAACCGGTGTAGCCCGATGTGCCAGGCCAGAGCATATCGTTATAATCGCTATAAGAGTTCTTTGGCTTTTCAATATAGCAGCATGGATGATCTGAGTAGCAGTTGAGTTCGTTCTTGTCCCAAAGATTTTTAGCCGTAGTGCCCGCAACCGGATTATCGGACATATCCACATGGTAGATGAGCATTCCGTGCGGCGCAGGGGAAGTCGTTCTGGTGAGGATGTATGAGTCCCAACCTTGCCCGTTACGCACTTCATACATGAAGAACTCGCCATCTACCGACGTCGGTGTGGACAGGCAATCGTCTTCCTGAACGGGTTTCAGAACATAATCGCCGGGGGTTGATGTCGTGTTGATTGTATCCATCCAGCCCAGCATCCAGCGTTCCAACGCGCACATATAAGGTGGAGTGCAGCCATTGTTGTTATAGCTTCCCCCGGACATAATGGAGAAATCATACATATTGACGGATGTGCCGTGGTCTTCGTAATCGGTGTCGTAGAGGTCCGGCAGACCGAGCACATGGGCGAATTCATGGCAGAAAGTGCCTATGCCCGCCATGCTATTGCCATTGCGGCCACTGTATTCGGAAGTGCAGGCGTAGCTCATTGTGTGAGTGCCATCCAAAACCAGGTTTTTGTCATAAGCTCCCGATGCATGGGGCCAGATGTGGTCTGCATCGGCTCCTTCCGCCTCGTTGTGCCCGGCATAATAGAAGAAGATATTGTCTATGAACTTGTCGTTGTTGTGATCGTAAACCGAGAAATCCACCTGGTCGTCAAGCAGGGCGCAAGCTTCCAGCAGGAGCTCGTCCGGATGCTTGTCATAACCCTTCTCATCGTTCTCTCCGTAGTATGCATAGCCCTTCGAAACCTTCACAGGGCCGAAAACGTCGAAAATCGGCTTGAACCTGCCGTTGGAATTATCCCGGTAGTAATCTGCAGCGGAGCCCGTGCCTCCGTTTTCGGAATACCCCTCCGCATTCAGCATGCGGGTGAAGGCATTATTAGCATCAGGCAGCGTAAACTTGAGATCGTCGAACTCTATCAGGAGCACCAGGAAATGCTTGTCTCCAAGGCTCAGGCGGTCTTCTTCCCTGCGTCCGGCCGTCGCCTTGCGGCCCGGAGCTGCCATGCGGGCACGCTTCTGCCGGATCAGATTCTTGTCCAGCACAGGCTTGGATGCGGGATGTATGAACCCGTCCTTGCCAATGACCACAACCTGCCCGTTGCAGGTGAGATAGTGGTAGAACTCGTCTCCGTGTATATAGATGGTGACCACGGAGCCATCCGGCTGACGGTGCTGGAAGGGAGATGGCGTGGCGGGGACGGCCCTGGCTATGACGACCGAGGCAAACAGGGCCAGTATGGTAAGTATGATCTTTTTCATAAAGCCCTAGAATTTAAGCACATACACCGCATCGCCGTCCGACAGCCAAATCTTGCCGTCGCCGGTTTTGACTATCTCTATTTCCCTTTCGCTCTCAACGGACACGGCATCCATCCAGTTCTGGATAAGGGTAAGGGTGGTCTTTGTGCCGGGTGTGGGTTTGGCCGGGAGTCCTTTTACCGCCAGGAACTTCTGTCCCACAGGGTCCAGCAGACGGCTTGCCACCGTGCCGTCGGAGTAGCGGCGCACAGAAGTCTGGAACTTGAGCGGCTCGAAGGGGATGTCTCCTCCCTTTCCGTCGTAATTCCATATACCCAACTTAGAACCGAGGGCATTCTGGGTGAAAGTTGCAACAGTGGAACTCTTTCCGCACGTGGCGACGACCATGCCCTTGCGAGCCTGTTCGCCATCGTTGGCCTCCACCCTTATGGTAACGGTAGTCTGGCCGCTGCCGGTTACTTCCGATCCGGTGACCAACGCCCAAGGAGTGTCTACCAATTCAACGTCGGCATCCAGGTCGCATACGACCATGATCTTTATATCATGTGCGCGCCAGGATTCTCCCTTAGAAGCCTCAGGCACTATTTTCAGGACGGATGGTTCCTTGATGACTTCTTTCTGCTGCACACAGGATACCAGCAGGAGCGCCAGCAAAACCGGATAAAACAGTTTTTTCATCACATCAGAAAGCATAGCTCAAGCCGACCAGCAGGCTTCCTCCCACTGTATCCGATGCAAGCAGATAAGCAAAATTCAGCGCAGCTCCGGCGAACTCGGCGCCAAGCCCGACGGAAGCAAAGGAAGGAATACCGAGATCCTTGCTTCCAAGATGGTATCCGGCGCGTGCGAAAGCCATTCCGGCTATGCAATACTCTGCTCCAAGGGAGGCTCCAAAGGCTCCGGCAAAGAGATAAGAAACCTCCGCACCGGCCTTCAGGCCTTTGACGGCCTCGTAGGCCGCACCGGCTTTGAAGAGCGATGGCTGGGAATAATCTCCACCGCCATAGTTCACCTTTCCGCCAAGGTTGCAGACCGCAAGCCCGGCCTGGAGTTTATCCTTCGAATAGGCAGCGCTCACGTCTATGCCAAACGCCGAGGCTTTCGCGTCCTTGGCGAGCACGGATGAAGTGCTGCGCACGGTAACGGCCGCGGCAAGCCCGGGCATGATGCGGTATCCAAGGCCCAGCGCGATGGAGGATTCCTTCGGGGTGAAGGTCGGAGTGACCTGACTGACGGCACCGGTGGCGCCGGTAACTTCGTATTCTGGCTGAGTGAAACCCTTATACTCCAGAGCGACGGAGAACTTTTCCATCAGCAGCACGGACGCGGAGGCATCCAGCACCTTGTCGGAGGCCGCCTTTGGCTGCCAGGATGCATAACTGACTCCGGCCGCCACCATCCCTTCCATAAGGGCGGAAGATGCGGCATAGCCCTGAAGGGCATGGGCATCCGAACCCAGTGCCGATATGCCTGCGGCTCCCATTGCTGCAGGGTCCGCGTTAACGAGCAACGAAGGCAGAGTCTGTGCCGATGCCGCCGAAAAAGCGGCGGCGAGTATCATTATGGACAATATCTTCTTCATGGCATCAGATCTTTACAAAATTGAACTTCTCTTCCTTGCCGTCCTTGGTGAGGATGACGGTATACACGCCCGGATAGGCCTTAGTCATATCTACACTTACGGGATCGAAGGGCCCTATCTCCAGCGTCGCATCATAGAATACGGCGCCGGTCTGGGAGATGATGCGCACATGCCACATGCCATCTTCACCCGTGCGGATGTTCAGAACATCGCTCACAGGATTGGGGTAGATGTCCACGTTGCGACTGCCATCGCGCACCAGCACACGGAAGCTCTGCGAAACCTTCTCGCCACGCACGTCCGTACCTTCGACGGTGATGTCGGCGTTGCCGAAGTTCATCGGCGTCAGATAGAACTTGCCCGAAGAGTATGAGAAATTGCACACCATGGTGTTGCTGAGGGTGATGGCGTAGGTGAGATCCTCACCGTCGTCATCCTTGAAATAATCCTTGGCATCCAGCACGGTCGCGGCTTCCGTCTTCGACGAGAAGGCCGCGTCTTCCAGCTTCTTCCCGACATAGGGCTTATGGTTCTCGAGAACGGTGTAGTCCACTATCTGCTGCACGCTGAGGCCATAGTAATCGGTTACTACGAGTGTGTCCTTGAAACTCCCTGAAGGGGTGTCTGCGCCGGTCAGCACAATCTTCGGGAGATTCCTGGTAAGGGTGTCGAGCACCGTACCGGTGGAACCCTTCTTGAGCTCTATCGTGTAGAAGTGCCCGTCCGGTTCGTTGATGCTGAAGTCCATCGAAGCCTTCTCGTGAGGTTTGATGGTGACGGATGTAGCGCCGAGCTTGTTGACTTCAGGGGCATTGTTGCCGCCGGTAGTGACCTGCACACGGGCTGTAAGTCCCGAACGGTTGCCGGCAAGGTCTGCCGCCTGGGCGGCCATGTAGTATTTGGTATTGAACTCCAGGCCTGTGATAGTCCCCTGCAGGGTGGACCCCACGGTGGCATCGTCCCCAACATAGAACATTGCGAATTCGGCATTGTCCGTCTTGGTGAAATCGGAAGTGCTATAGTACACATAGATTGCACTGGGCGTGACGTCGTCATCATCCTTGGGTATGGTTATCGTGCATATCACGTTGTTCGACCGTGCGGAGAGAGTCGGAGCAGCCGGTTTGTCCGGAGCCTTTCCTCCCGAACCTGCAATCGCGCCGTAGGCATTGATCAGGCCTATACCCATCTCTATGCCTTTATTGAATGAACTGATGTTCACAGCGGACTTGTTCATCAAGTTGCGGAGGTCCGAATTCTTGAATCCCTTTGCCATGCGGTTGGCCAGTATCAGCGCAGCGACACCGCTCACATGAGGGCAGGCCATCGAGGTACCCTGGGCAAGTCCATATTTATTGCCGGGGTATGTGCTCAAAACCTGATTTCCTTTTTTGGCATCACCGCCGGGGGCTGCAATGTGCACCCACGGACCGTAGTTGGAATAGTAGGCTCGTCTGTAGTCTGCACCTACCGCGCTTACGATGTACATCCGCTCGTAATCCGTTCCGTAAGGGGTAATCGAATTGTCGTTACCGGCAGCAAAGATCACTATGCCTCCGGCCATGGGCCCTACCTGGTTGCCATTCTCGTCGAAGCCGGCATAGTCGGTAAAATAGTCTACCGCATTCTTGAGAGCTTGTGAAGTTGTGGCCGGCTTAGTCAAACCCCAGCTATTCTGGGAGATGATTGCACCATGATTGCAGCTCCATATAATAGCTTCGGCGCCTGAGCCCTGTTCTTCTCCGTCAAAAATCTGGCAGGACATCAGTTTGACACCTTTCACTTTTTTCTTTGCATCACCTCCGGCAATTCCACATACTCCCGTTCCGTTATTGTTGACCGCAGCGATAGTGCCGGCAACATGGGTTCCGTGATCACCGGGGTTTACAGTAAAAGCATTCTTTGCAAAATTATACCCAAAGCGGTTGTTGCCCTTCTTTTCCGGGTTTTCCCACATGTTCGCGGCCAGATCCTCATGTTCGAAATCTATACCTGTGTCCACGACTCCTACTATAATATCCGGGCTGCCGGTCTTGTAGTTCTTCCACACGGGAACAACATTCACGTCGCATCCACTGACAGATGAAGACGCGGAGCCGTTATTGTAATAGTGCCACTGTTCATCCAGCATTGGGTCGTCGAATGGCATGGTGGCCGTGAGGGTTGCTACATCCCTGGGCTCGACATAAGAGACCAGTTTGGGATTGCCGACGATCTCTATACGGGGATTGTATTCGATGATTTCCACTCCGGGGAAATCGAGGGCTGCGCCCGCCTTGGTCACGCTGCGGGTCTGGTCGTAATCCACCTTGTACCACAGGTGCAGGCCCCTGGCACGCATGCGGGGCTCGAACTTGCCACCGTTCTGGAACAGGCGGCGCATACGCACTATTCCGTCACCCGGAAGACTCTTGACCTTGGCGACTTGCACGTAGCCATCCTCATCCATCGCGGCCTCAAACTCAGCTGCAAGTTCTTCACTGACTTTTATGCTTACATACGGCAACAGGTCGCCTTCCGGCACGAAGTCGTTCAGCACCTTTGCCCCACCCTTCTGCGGCTGTTCCGCGAGGGCTCTCTCATTGACTGCCTGGCATCCGCCCGTCACGAGCGCAGTCGCCAGGATAAAAAATAGTATTTGTTTTTTCATTTCTCTGTTTTACTTATTGTCGCTGAGGAAATCAACGACCTTCAGCAGACTCTCGGGATCCTTCCACTTGATTTTGTTGGTCTTGAGCCAGGTCTTCCAGTTCGCCTTGGCGGCATCTGAGAGGGAGGCTTCAATATCTTTGCGGGTAGCCTTGATGCAGCTGCCCCCTTTAATAATATAATAGGTAGTGATGATGTTCAAGTCCGCTCCGTTCTCCTTTTCCTGAAGGATGAGCATATGGTTCTGGTTCACCTGTCCGTCAACTTCCACGGAAGAGAGCTTGCGGGTGGATGCGGATTCGGAAGATGCCCCGTAGCCGCCGCCCGTTTCCTGGAGGGCTGCGAAGTCTCCGAGCAGCGAGACCGCCACAACGCCGTTGTCGTTCTGGGCAACGATCTTGCGGAGTTCGCCGTTAAAAGGAATATATTTGTCTTTACCTATCGTTACGGCAATGACGTTCGAGAGGTTTGCTTCCCTGATAATATCTTTATCGATGAAGTGCAGCTTGTCGTGACGCACCTGCACGTTCATGAGCACTTCGCTCTTGGCGCCGCCATCCATGTAGATGACACCGGGAGTGAAATTGTCGTATAGATATGGCCAGGTTGAACTGGGTGTCTGTGCGGCTGCGGCCATTCCGGCCAGCAGACCTGCAAGTATGATCAATCTTTTCATAATCGCAAATATAATAAAAAAAGCACTCACACAAAGTGCGAGTGCCTTTTTTAAAGAATACCGATACTAAATGCGGGTTGCATTCAAAGAATAGTAAGCGGCTAAGTACGATGAGCCATCATCAATGGTGAACATTGTGCTATTGTTTACCAAAGTACCAGCTGCAGGGACAGAAATGTCTGCAGAAGGATCCTTATAGAACTCAAAGTTATAAGTATTCGCACCAAGCGTGAACGGCTGTTTCTCGAGATGAATTATACCAAGGTCAGGATCAAAAGATCCATAGATCGTTATGGGAAGACCCATAAAGCTTGTAAACATCATGTTGCCTTTCTTGGCGTTGTCGGATGCTGCAATGGTTAAAGTCGTCACAACATCGGATCCTGTGAATCCATCAACCGAGGTGACATTGTAATCACCAGTAATATCGGCCAAAGTATAACCATAGGAGCAGAACACCTGGTCTTCGATATCGAGAGCATTGTTGACATTGCCATACAAATCTTCGAGAACACCTTCAGCGATGGCGAAGTTCGAATAATAGCCAAACTCCGGAGCTTCATCAAGACCAAGAACGAGTTTTGTCCTTGTTGCGTCGTAATCCCAGTTATTGAGCGTATATTCAACTTTACGTCCAGAGGCGGCACTTATAGCGGTAACGACAATGTCCTCTTCGCCATAGAATAGCACGTTGGGAGTGCCCTTCAAATCGGCAGCAAGCTCAATTGCCAAGGTTGCAGGGTTCTGGAACTTCACAATAGAGTCTTCTGCAATGGGACTTTCGAGATCGAAATTCACATTCTTGTACTGTCCGACAAGACCGCTCCGGCTCTTGGTTGTAAGTGTGTTGGCTGTGAATGCGGCGTTGAGTGAATCAACATCGTTTTTCACGGAACCGGGGCCGATGTTCAGGGCGACGAATTCGCCGGGAACATAGACCTCCTTGGGGATATTGACCACGAGGCTGGCGCCATCCTTTCCGACGCTCACATTCTTTACAGGCACGGGGGCTGCGCCGATAGGCTGCAGGGTGCCAGCCGCATTCGCATAGTTGATAGCATAAAGCTGAATCACGAATGCAGCATTTTCTGTAAGGGTGATAGGATCGTCGAAGGGAACGGTGAATACCATTACACTGTCTTCGACTGCCACCGTCGCCTTGCTGGCATCAACGGCGGGGATTGTGTTATCGGAAGTGGTAACAGTCTGGCCGACAACCTTACTGAGGGTCTGGGTAGTGCTGCAAGCAGCCACGGCCACAACGGTATATTTGGTGTTGGGCGTGAGCTTCTTGACCTCATTCTTGAGGGTATCCTTCTTTGCAGCATTGGCGACTTCCTTATCCATGGAGCCGGAAACCTTACCTGCAAGGAGGGTGGCGGCATCAACCGTTGCGGGATCGACCTCACCCTTCAAGAAAGCGTATGCATAGTAACCGGTGTTCTTTCCAGGGAGAATCTCGAAAGCAACCGAGTTATCGCCGGTCACATTGACCGTCAGCGAAGGGGCAGAAGCCCTATCGAAGGTCACCGGGGTCTCGGGTTCGAACTTTGCGCACGAAACGAGAGCCAGGGCAACTACTGATATTGCGAATAATACTTTTTTCATAATCGTTTACTTTTATTGTTTGACCATGACTATGCCTGGCGCCCAAGCTTCGAAGGCGGAGCCACTACCGAACCACAGAACAAATCCATACGTAGTACCGAAATTGATAGTGCCAGTGGCGAGGTCGATAGTAGCGGTCACAGAACCACTGTCAACAATATTGCCATCCGCAGTCAGACCGCTCGAATATACATCCTGACCACCCTGCTTGTAAACCATCGTCTGACCGAAAGGAACCACAAGCTTGGAAAGGTCGTCATTTACATTTCCGTAGACGTCGAAATCGGTACGGGTGTTTCCGGTTGCAGAGAAGTAAAGGCCACGAATCCATACCATATGATCGTCGGCATCATCCTTCAAAATGTATACAGTTCCACTGGCGGGTCCATTAAAGAAGCTGGTTGCCTTCATTGTGTATGCACCAAGGATAGGAGTCAGAGGATGGTCGATGTCGTTTACTTTCACAACGCATTCTGAAGATGCACCAAGCTGGACATTTGCAGAAGGATTGAGGGTGATGGTGAAAATAAGGTCTCCGGTGTAAGTGCCATCGGCCTTGGGAACCACTTCGATATACTGAACACGTTCGGTGCTCGAGAATGTGAGAGTCTTGGAGGCATCAGTAAGAGTATAGTTGACACCTTCTTTCGCAGTGCTGTCCTTTACGGTGTAACTGATGCGCTCATTGAGCCCAGATACAGAAGCAAGGGTAACAGCAATGCGGAGTGTATCCGCGGAATCCTCGTCGATGCTTTCACTGGCTGAGTTGAAGGCTACGAATGCATTGCTATCGTCAAATACAAGAGCCTCATTGCTTTTTCCGCAGGAAGAAAGGAGTGCAGCTGCGCAGGCTGCGATTCCTATATATGCAAAAATCTTTTTCATTGTCTTCCTCCTTTAATTATTTCGTGTTGGCATAACCGGGATTCGGCACAAGATTCTCGTTGAGGTCGAGTTCGCGCTTGGGAATAGGAAGCGCCCACATATAGCTGGGGAATTCCACATTCTGGTTCTTGGTTCCAAGCACAAAGTCGGTAGCGGGACGGGTGACACCGTCTCCCCAGCGGGCGAGGTCGTTCAGGTAGTTGCCTTCCCACGCGAATTCCTTGCGGCGCTCGAGTTTGATGTTGGTTTTGTTGAGAACTGCGTATGCGCTTGCACCACGGTTATTAGGAATCATGTTGAGGTCGTCGATACCGTTAACCCCGGCAACGACTGCGCCATTGAGGATGGCCTCAGCACGGTTGAGATACATCTCGGAGAGGCGCAGGATAGGAACGTTGTTCACGTCGTTGGGGCTGCGGTCACCCTTTCCAGGATACTTGTTGGTCCAGAAATATCCGGATTCCTTCTTGGCATCGGTACGGAAACCATCGGTCAGACGCACGTCGGTTGCCTCATAAAGTCCGAGGAGGGTAGGAGTGGCAACAGGGTCGCCATAGCCCTCGGGGTTGGTAAGATAGGAGATATCGTCCCAGGAGCCGTTGTTTCCGTTGGAGATCTTTCCGTAAACCTCGAAAATGATTTCGCCGGAGCCCAAGTCTGCGCCCCATACATCGGGCCATTCCTTGGCGGTCCACATCTTGAACTTGCCGCTGTCGATAACCTTGGTGGCATAGTCGGCAGACTTCTGCCATTCACCCATATAGAGATATACGCGGGAAAGGAGAGCCTGGATGGTGTAGATGTTCACGGTGCCGAGCTTATCGGCGACGCCGCTGCGGACATACTTGGGATCGATAATACTTTCTGCCTCGAGGAGGTCCTTTACGATATAATCGTAAGTATTGAGGACGGTCTCACGTGCGGGCCTTGCGGTAGCGTCGGTATGATAGACATAAGGAACGCCGAGCTTCTGGGCATCGGTGAGAGAAGCCTCGTTAGCCTTCACATAAGTGTAGGGCTGACCGAAGACGAGAACATTCTCGAAGTGTGCGAAAGCGCGGAGGAACAAGCACTCAGCCTTGAGGTTGTTGAGATCCTGATCGGTGACGGTCTCACCATCGGCCTTGCCTTCGAGGTTGTCGATCACATTGTTGGCCATTGCCACGGTGTAGTAGCAATATGCCCACATTGTGGTGTTGGTAGCGTCGGCGGTGTACTGCCAGTTGTAACCGGTAGTGCAGCGTCCGGAGTTCTTGAAGGCCTGCTTCATACCGTTGCCGGCACGCATCTCGTTTTCAACGACACGGTCGCCGGTGTACCAACCGGTGGAGCTCAGGTAGTAGTAAGCGCCAAGGGTAGCGGAGTTGAGGCCATCGTAGGTAGCCAGCTGAATTTCAGTGGACTGCTGGAGCTTGGGAGCCTTCTCGAGGAAATCTTTTCCACAACTTGCAAGACTTACAAGCGCTACGGTTGCGAGTATATATAAACTGATCTTTTTCATAATTCATCCTCCTTGTTTAGAATGAAATCTCCACGCCACCGATGAGAGACTTGACTGCGGTGTGCACACCGACCTCGATGTTACCGAGGGGACCTGCTTCCGGATCAAGTGCGGTCACATTGTGGAATGTGTAAGGATTGAGTGCGCTTACGTAGATGCGTGCGCCCTTGATCTTGATGGCGTCCGTGTACTTGGAAGGCACATCGTAAGAGAGGGTGACGTCTTTGATACGCAGATAGCTGCCGTCCTGGAGGAAGCGGGTGGAATAGCCGGCATGATAGACGCCGGGGTTCTGTGCCACGGGCTTGGGAGTGACTCCGGTGTCGCCGGGCTGCTTCCAGTAGTTGAGGGCAGCATTAGAAGTATTGGCAGTGAGGCTGTAACCATCGTCCACATAGGAGTTGGAGGTCAGGACCTTATTGCCGGCAACAAACTGGAAGTATGCGCCGAGAGTCCAGTTCTTCCAGGTGATGTTGGTGTTGAAACCACCGGTCGCCTTGGGCTCAGGGGATCCGACATAGATGTACTCTGCCTTGTTGCGGTCGTTGGTGAGGGTGCCGTCTTCAGTCCAGAAGAGGCCGTCACCGTTGGACGGGTTGACGCCTGCCCAGTTACGCAGATAGAACGTATAGAGACTGTTGCCTTCCTTAATGCGAATGGAAGTGCTGTCGTCGATACGGGAGTCGCTCATGGTGAGGAACTCGTTACCGGCGAGGTCAAGAACCAGGGAACGGTTGAAAGCGATGTTGAATCCGGCCGTCCAGGAGAAGTTGCCCTTGCGGAAGAGAACGCCCTCGAGGAGGAGTTCGACACCCTTGTTCTGGATGGAACCGACATTCTTGGTGTTGCTGCCGAAACCGGTGGTGTAAGGCACCTGGGTTGCGAGGAGCATGTCGGTGGTCAGACGGTTGTAAACGTCAACGCTACCGGTGATGCGGTCGTCGAACAGACCGAAGTCCAAACCGACGTTCCAGGTCTTGTTCTTTTCCCATGAGAGCTCAGGGTTCTCGGGACGGGAAGGAGCTGCGCCGACTGCGCCGAGGTTCTGGACGGTCGCATAGATGCCGTAGGCCCTGTATGCAGAGATGTTGTTATTACCATTCACACCGTAGGAAGCACGGAGTTTAGCCTGGCTGACAGCGCCGCTGATGGGCTTCATGAACTTCTCGTTCGCGATGTTCCAGCTGCCGCCGAAGGAGTAGAAGGTACCCCACTTGTTGGCGGATCCGAACAGAGAGCTGCCGTCCCTACGGACAGTGGCCTGGATCGAATACTTATGGGCGAAGCTGTACTCAGCATAGCCGAAGAAGGACTGGAGGGTTTCCTCTACGATGTTGTAATCGACCTGATCTTTCTCTGCAGTCGCAGTGGTAGGATAAGGAATAAGAGGATCGACACCCGGGGAATATCCATAAATATATTTGTAGGTGTCGGTCATTGCCTCCTGACCTCCCATCACACGGACGTGATGGTCACCGAAAGCCTTGTCGAAGGTAAGGGTGTTGGAAGTGGTGTAGCGCATATCCGTTGTCCAGATATTGAACGCTGTTGCCTCACGGCCCTTCTTGCTTCCGTTGGGGCTCCAATACTGGTGGGATTCGATGAAGAGGAATTCCACACCGTTGGTGGTCTTGAAAGTAAGGCTGGGGAATATCTTCCACTCTATGTATGAGCTGCCCTGCAGGCGGTACTCCTTATCGTTGTAATCGTCGTTGGCGGTACCGAGAGGGTTGTTGTTGCTCATTTCGGAAATATCGTAGTTGAGGGAGCCGTCCTCATTGCGTATTTTGTGCCAGGGGAGCGGATGCCACATTGCGAACTGCGGGTTGATGTAGTAGCTACCACCCATCTGAGGAGAGTGCGAGTTCGAGTAGCTGAGGTTGACCCTTGCGCCGGTCTTCAGGCTCTTGGTGAGCTGGCTGTCGGCATTGACACGTGCGGTGAAACGCTCGAAATCGGTGAAGTTGTAAACACCGACATTCTTGTGGTAGGCAAGGGAAGAATAGTAGGAATTCTTGTCGCTTCCGCCGGTAGCGTTGACCTCATATTCCTGGATGGAACCGATCTTGGTCAACTCCTTGTACCAGTTGTCTGCACCGTTCTCGAGGAGGGTGTAAGGGAAATACATGCTTCCGGTAGGGTCGTCAGGATCCTTTCCTGCATTGATGACAGCGGTACGCTTGTACTCGAGGGCCTCGAGTCCAGTGAGAGGACGGAGGTTGTTGTCGTTGGCAAGCTGCTGCACACCATATTTTGCGCGGGCGGTGAACTTTGCCCTGCCGCTCTTACCGCTCTTGGTGGTAACGAGGATGACACCGTTTGCTGCGCGGGAACCATAAATGGAAGCTGCTGCAGCGTCCTTCAGCACGGTGATGCTCTCGATGTCGTTAGGATTGAGGAAGGTGGAAGATGAACCGCCGCCGACACCGACTGCTGCAAGCTGACGGAAGTCGCTGGCCATCATCGGAATGCCGTCCACAACCCACAGAGGCTCATTGCCTGCGGAGATGGATGAGGTACCACGCACACGGATGGTGGAGGTGGAACCAGGCTGGCCGGAACCCTGTGTCACGGTGACACCAGCAAGCTTACCGGCAAGCATCTTGTCGACAGACGTAACCGGAGCGGATGCGATCTCGTCGGACTTCAGGGTGGTGACGGAACCCGTGAGGGACTCCTTGCTCACCGTACCGTAAGCCACGATGACTGCATCTTCAAGCTTGGTCGCGTCTTCTGTGAGGGTTACATTGATAACCGCCTTTCCATCAACGGGAATGAGCTGGTCTTTGTAACCGATGGAACTGAAGCGGAGGGACGCATTGGCGGGAACGGAAATGGTATATTCACCATTCGCACCGGTTACGGTACCCTTCGTAGTACCATCAATGACTACACCCGCAGCGATTATCGGCTCTCCGGCAGCGTCGGACACAGTACCCTTCACAGTGATGTTCTGGGCAAGTGCCGCGGCACCTGAAAGCAGGATGGCTACGGATGCAAGAAAGAGCTTAAATTTTCTCATAAGCCATTTGATTAATTAAACAATAAACTATACTAACTATACTAGTTGTCAATTCCTTTACGCATACGCGCATGGGTACAAATAAGTACAATTGAGCCGGCAAGTTCGGAAAAATAAATCAAAAATCCAAACTTTTTATAAAGGAAAACGCCATTTAGTACCTTTTTAACGGCATTTTTGCCCTTAATCCAGAACGATCAGAGCGGGTGCAGGGTGGTTGAAACGGAGGGAAACTACGTCAGAATCAGCGAGATTGAGCGTGCCCCGGAACCAGAAACCGAAGGCCACGCCATCGGTGGGCCACTGCAATCCGGTAGAAGAGATGCGGAGGCTTTCGTCCGGTGAAAAAATGGAAACTTTGCGGCCTTCCCCGACATGAAGATCGCAACTGTCCTTTATGGCAAAAACGGTGTTGAAATCGGAGACAATATCCACGTTTATACCCCGTTCCGAGAGCCGGTGTTCCTGCTCCCAGAACATTAGGTAAGAGAGGTTTCCAAGAGCATGGGCCTCGCTTTTTCCAGTTGCTCCAAGTATGTGAATATCAGTTACTTGCGGATAATTCTGAAGGAGCCATAGAAAGGCCTTGTTAAGGTCGTTGTAGTCTTGTTCTTCCACCTTGACGGCCCGCTTCCCGAGGGCCTTTTGCAGGGTAGCTGGAAGCGAGTCCATATCCCCCACAACGGCCACCGGATCTATGCCGATTTTCTGCAGCCTGCGAAGGGATGTCGCACTGTCGCAACAGACCACAAGATCCGCATTTTTGAGAAGCCAGATCGGATACTCTTTCCGGGGAAATTCCCCATTTCCCAGAATCGCCGCCGTCATTGCTGCGCACCTCCTATCAGGTCGAGAATTTCGGAAGTGATCTTCTGCTGGCGACCTTTATTATATTCAAGCGTGAGTTCCGCAAGCAGATCTTCTGCATTGTCCGACGCCGCCTGCATGGCCAGCGTACGTGCCGCATGCTCCGCCGCAATCGAATCCAGCAGCACCGTATGGATCCTCAACCGCATCACCAGCGGCAGGAGCGTCGCCAGAATCTCCTCCCGGGAGGGTTCAAGGATGAAATCAGATTCCTTCGCTTCGCTCGGAATGACATTAGAAGCGAACGGCAAGTACTGTTCCACCTGGACTTTCTGCGAAGCGGTGGAAACGAAATGATTGTATATCAGAAGGATACGGCCGTAGCGGCCGGAATCGAAGGCATCTATGAGGGTCTGGGCGAACGCAGCCGACTTCTCGAAGGTATTGCGCCCCACAAGGTCAGCATGATCCTCCGGAGCGAACCCCTCCTTCCGCATCGCCTCCGCCATCTTTCGCCCCACAGAAATAACCTCAACCTCTCCCCCACCATCGCGAATCTCTCTCACCACCTCCTGCACCTTATGTATAACATTGATATTGAATCCCCCGCACAACGACGAATTGCTCGCCACCGCCACTATTCCCACCCTGGATTCCTTCGCTTCGCTCGGAATGACAAGCGTGCTGGCGGGAGCGGGGGCCTGCGGAAAAGCAATGCAGGTACTGCTGGCCCCTTGTGGGTCGCAGACCTGCCCTTTGCTTTTCGCGGTGGGTTCCGCCAGCACGCTTGCTAGCATGCCGGCCAACGCCTCGGTGTACGGCCTCACGCCTTCCGCCGCCTGCTGCGCCTTCCTCAACTTGGCAGACGCAACCAGCTTCATCGCCGAAGTAATCTTCAGCGTGCTGCGAACCGACGCAATGTGATCCTTAACCTCCCGAAGCGAAGCCATAAACCCTATGCGTTAATCTGCGAAACCACCTCGGCGGCCACTTTCGTGAGCACCGCCTCGACGTCTGAATCTATCTTCCCGGTAGCCAGCGTGTCCAGCACATCCGCGTGCGAAGCGCGCATCCTGTCCAGGAAAAGTCCCTCGAACTCGGACACCTTCTCCAGAGGAATATCGGCCATGAGGGCGTGCGTGCCGCAGAAAAGCACCGCGATCTGCTCACCCACGGGCATGGGAGCGTACTGCGGCTGGATCAGCAGGCGGTTGTTCTTGCGGCCCTTGTCCAGGGTCTGCGCCGTCACCTTGTCCATATCGGAAGAGAACTTGCTGAACGCCTCCAGCTCGTTGTACTGCGCCTGGTCTATCTTCAGGGTTCCAGCCACCTTCTTCATAGATTTCACCTGGGCCGAACCGCCCACGCGGGACACCGAAATACCCACGTTGATGGCCGGACGGAATCCCTGGTTGAAGAGCGAACTCTCGAGGTAGATCTGCCCGTCCGTAATGGAAATCACGTTGGTAGGGATGTAGGCCGAAACGTCACCGGCCTGCGTTTCGATGATGGGCAGGGCGGTGAGCGATCCTCCCGCCTTCACGCGGCCCTTCAGCGACTCCGGCAGGTCGTTCATCTGCTCCGCAACTTCCTGCTGGCCAATGATTTTGGCAGCACGCTCGAGCAGGCGGCTGTGCAGATAGAACACATCTCCCGGATAGGCCTCTCGGCCGGACGGGCGACGCAGGATGAGGGACACCTCGCGGTAGGCCACCGCCTGCTTGGAAAGATCGTCGTAAACTATCAGGGCCGGACGGCCGGTATCGCGGAAGTACTCCCCGACGGCAGCCCCGGCGAAAGGCGCATAATACTGCACGGCAGCGGGATCGGATGCCGTCGCAGCCACCACTATGGTGTAGTCCATCGCCCCCTTGGCACGCAGCGTTTCCACGATGCTTGCCACAGTGGAACCCTTCTGGCCCACGGCCACGTAGATGCAGTAGACGGGCTTGCCGGCCTCGAAGTTGCTGCGCTGGTTGATGATGGTGTCGATGGCGAGGGCGGT
Organism: Bacteroidales bacterium; assembly: GCA_017427385.1. GTDB lineage: Bacteria > Bacteroidota > Bacteroidia > Bacteroidales > UBA932 > Cryptobacteroides. Next base: position 10,299 of record JAFRSW010000021.1, on the reverse strand, counting down.
CTTACCTGTCTGGCGGTCACCGATGATGAGCTCGCGCTGGCCACGCCCGATGGGGATCATCGAGTCTACTGCCTTAAGGCCGGTCTGCAAAGGTTCGGTCACCGGCTCACGGAAAACCACTCCCGGCGCCTTGCGCTCCAGCGGCATCTCGAACAGCTCGCCGGCAATCTCTCCCAGGCCGTCCAGAGGCTCTCCGAGCGGATTCACCACGCGCCCGACCATCTTCTCGCCAACGCGGATGGAGGCGATACGGCCGAGACGGCGCACGCTCATTCCCTCCTTCACCTGGTCGGTAGGGCCGAGCAGCACCGCGCCCACGTTATCCTCTTCGAGGTTCATCACCACGGCCTTCACGCCGGAGGCGAACTCCAGCAGCTCGCCGGCCTCGGCATTCACCAGGCCGTAGATGCGGGCCACGCCGTCGCTCACCTGCAGCACTTTGCCGGTCTCCTCGAAGTGCACGGTGGTGTCTATGTCTTTCAGCTGTCCGAGAAGGATGTCGGAAATCTCGCTGGCCTTGATTGTATTCTGAGTCATATGATTCTGTTGTTCTTTTGTACAAGCTGGCGGCGGATGTCGTCGATCTGGCGGCGCACGCTCGCATCCAGCATTTCATCTTCGAGCTCGAGCACGAAGCCCCCGAGAAGTTCGGGGTCGATGGCGGATTCCATGATAATCCGGCAGCCCGTGTGCTCCCGCAGGAGCGCCTCAAGCCTTTCGGAGAGGCCCGGGGACGGCACCGCGGTTATCAGCTTTGCGATGACCACGCCCTCGGCCTTGCACCACTGGCGGATGAAATCGTGCAGGATGAACTTGAGGCAGTCCAGCCTGCGGTTCTTCTTAAGGAGCAGCACCAGGCTTTCAAGGTCGGGCTCCAGCGGCTTCGGGGCGGAAGACGGATCCGCGAGCAGGGCCCTCACCTGGGTGAAGACCTGCTCCCCGCGGCCGTTTTCCTGCACAAGACGGAGGAAGGCTGTGGCGTAACGACTGGAAACTGCACCCTGGTTCATAGCTTAACTGGTAATAGATTTGCTTCCTGCGGTCGCATAGCTCGCAGAACTCGGTTCCTTCGCTTCGCTCGGAATGACAGCCTCGTCTGTCAGGCGGTCTATCAGTGCCTGCTGCTCGGCATCGGCCGCGAGGCGCTCGCGCAGAACCTTCTCCGCAACATCCACGGAGAGCAGCGCCACCTGACGGCGGATATCGCGAAGAGCGGTCTCGCGTTCGTTCGCGATCTGCTCCCGCGCCTTCTCCACCATCTGGGCTGTCTGCGCCTGGGCATCCACCTTGGCCTGCGCAAGAATCTCGCTGCGTGCCTGGGCCGCCTCCTTGAGGATGCGCCCCTGCTCCTGCCTGGTCTGGTCTATCAGCTCCGCCTGCTCCTCGGCAAGTTTCGCCATGCGCGCCCGCGCCTCGTCGGCGAGCCTGAGCGACTCGTCGATGTGCTTGTTGCGCTCATCCACCATGCCGGTAATGGCCGGGAAGCCCCACTTGGCAAGGATGAAGAACACGATGCCGAAGATGAGGACCATCCAGAACAGAAGGCCGCTATCCGGAGTAATAAGGTTCATGACTTACTTGAGCACTACGGCCAGCAGACAGACTATGATGCCGAGAAGGGCTGCGCCCTCTATCATACCGGCGACTACGATCATACTGGAACGGATGTTTCCGGCAGATTCGGGCTGACGGGCGATTGCCTCCATTGCGGAAGAACCGACCTTGCCGATTCCGAATCCTGCTGCAAATGCTGCGAGAGCTGCTGCTACCGCGGCGCCGGCCTTTCCGAGGGCTGCACCGGCAACTGCCTGAAGAATAATTGCGAGTACCATAATTATATTATTTAAAAGTTGTTATTCAGCTTTCTGCCTCGCCATGCCTATGTAGATGGACGACAGCATTGTAAATATGTATGCCTGGATGAAGGAAATAAGCATTTCCAGCACGTCCAGGAAGATTCCGAAGAGGACCGAAATCACCGTTGCCCCGGCGGTCATCGCCATGCCCATCTTCCCCATTATGAAGATGATGCACACCATGCAGAGTATCTGGATGTGGCCCGCGAGCATGTTGGCGAAGAGTCGGATGGTGAGCGAAATCGGCTTCACCAGGGCGCTGAAGAATTCTATCACGGCCATCAGCGGCTTCAGAACCCCGGGCACATCCGGCGAGAATATCTCCTTATAGTAATGCTTCGTGCCTGTGAGGTTCACCGTGAAGAAGGTGAAGAGCGCCAGCACCATCGTGCAGGCTATGTTTCCGGTGAGGTTGGCGCCTCCCGGGAAGAAGGGCAGTATGCCTATGAAATTGCTGAAGAGGATGAAGAGGAACACCGTAAGCAGGAAGGGCGAGTAGCGGCGGTAGTCTTCTTCGCCGATGTTCTCTTTGGCCATATCATGCACCATCATGATGAGCGGCTCCATCAGGGCCGCGATGCCGGTGGGATGCTCCTTCAGGGCATCGTGCCGCTTGTACCAACGGGCGGTCAGAAGCACCACCACCAGCAGTAGGAGGGCATTCATCATCAGCTGCAGCACGTTCTTGGTGATGGAAATATCGAAGGGCTTGCTGCCATCCGCACGCACTATCTTGCCTTCGTGCGGCTCGCCTTTGGCAGCAATGTGGTAGCCCTCGTATCCCCCCGTTTCAAGTATATGTTTGGAGTTGAAGGTCTTGATGCCGCCGTCTATGAGGATGACCGGCAGGTGGATGGCTACGGAATGGCCGCGCCACTCGGTGATGTGCCACTCGTAGCTGTCCAGAACGTGGTCGAAGATGATTCCGCCGATGTCCAGGTCGTCGGCCCTGCAAAGGGCTGACGACAGCAGCATCACGAGTATGGCGAAAACCTTCTTCATTCTGCGCAAACCTTTATAATATCGTTTTCGATCATCACGGCACCGGATGCAATGGGACGGGAGGATTCCACACCGTCCTTGCCGCGCCAGCGGATATCTCCCGCCACGAGGGTGGAGATGAGCGGCGCATGGCCGCGGAGTACCTCGAAGGCGCCTGCCGCGCCCGGGAGGAATACCGCCGTGGCCTCGTGCCTTTCGGATCCGTTGGGTGTGATGATCTGCAGTTCCATATCTTATTTTGCCTGGGCCAGTATCTGTTCTCCCTTGGCGATGGCATCTTCCAGAGTGCCCACGTTCAGGAAGGCCTGCTCAGGGAGATGGTCCACCTCGCCGTCCAGGATGGCCTTGAAACCCCTGATCGTATCTTCAATGTCCACCATCACGCCGGGGCAGCCGTTGAAGGCGGCGGCCACGTGGAGGGGCTGGCTGAGGAAACGCTGAACGCGGCGGGCGCGGTTGACGGTGACCTTGTCTTCATCCGACAGCTCGTCCATTCCGAGAATGGCGATGATATCCTGCAGTTCCTTGTAGCGCTGGAGTATCTGCTTCACGCGCTGGGCCGTCTCGTAGTGGTCCTTGCCCACGATGTTCGGGTCCAGGATGCGGGAGGTGGATTCCAGGGGATCGACCGCAGGGTAGATACCGAGGGTGGCTATCTTTCGGCTGAGCACCGTGGTGGCATCCAGATGGCTGAAGGTGGTTGCCGGCGCGGGGTCGGTCAGGTCGTCCGCAGGCACGTAGACCGCCTGCACGGAGGTGATGGATCCGTTCTTGGTAGAGGTGATGCGCTCCTGCATCTGGCCCATCTCGGTGGCCAGCGTCGGCTGATATCCCACAGCGGAAGGCATACGCCCGAGCAGGGCACTCACCTCAGAACCCGCCTGGGTGAAACGGAAGATGTTGTCGATGAAGAACAAGATGTCCTTGGGGGCGGTGGGATCCTGCGAATCGCGGAAGGATTCGGCGAGGGTCAGGCCGCTCAGGGCCACGCTGGAACGTGCTCCCGGGGGCTCGTTCATCTGCCCGAAGACCATCGCCACCTGGCTCTGGGCCATCTGCTCGCGGTCCACCTTGGAGAGGTCCCACTTGCCTTCCTCCATCCCCTTCTCGAACTCGTCACCGTACTTGATGACCTTGGATTCTATCATCTCCCGGAGGAGGTCGTTGCCCTCGCGGGTGCGCTCGCCCACTCCGGCGAAGACGCTGAATCCGTTATGCTTCTTGGCGATGTTGTTGATGAGTTCCTTGATGAGCACGGTCTTTCCCACGCCGGCGCCGCCGAAGAGGCCGATCTTGCCGCCCTTGAGGTAGGGTTCCAGCAGGTCGATGACCTTGATGCCGGTGAAGAGAACTTCCTGACTTGTAGTAAGTTCCTCGAATTTGGGAGCTTCGCGATGGATGGGCAGGCTCCCCTCCCGGTCGAGTTCGCCCAGGCCATCGATGGTATCGCCGGTGACGTTCATCACGCGGCCGCGGATCTGCGTGCCGGCGGGCATGGTGACCGGACTGCCGGTGCTTTCTACCTCCAACCCGCGGCGCAGGCCGTCGGTGGAATCCATGGCGACGCAGCGCACGGTATCTTCACCTATGTGCTGCTGCACCTCTATTATAAGGGCTTTTCCATCGGCCTTGCGGACCTTGAGGGCGTCGTGGATGGACGGCAAGGCGGCCTCCTGCTTCTCGCTCAGGTCGAAATGCACGTCCACCACGGGGCCGATTATCTGGGAAATGTGTCCTGTAACTGCTGACATATTATCTTTTTTACTGCCGGAACACCCGTCCGGCGCGTAATCGTCAAAGTTACAAAAAAGATTCCTAATTGACTAATTTTCGACCTTAGCGCAACAACTGGTTCCGAAAACTCCCCCGCGGGCAGAAAAACGCCCCGATTCCTGCCCGGAGCCCGCAAAAACTGTTGCGCCGGCAGAAAAACGCCGGAATTCCTGCCCGCGCAACCAAATAATACTCCCGCCGGCAGAAAAACGCCCGAAAATGTATAAATAATTGATAAATATGACGGAATTTAGTAAATTTGTGCCGCATTTAAGGCAAATTATCAACTTTTTAGTATAAAATTATGAGAATTATTCAAGTTACAGGTCGCGAAATCCTCGATTCACGTGGAAATCCGACAGTCGAAGTAGAGGTTATCCTCGAATCTGGTATCAAGGGTGTGGCAGCAGTTCCTTCAGGAGCTTCCACCGGTGAGAACGAAGCTCTCGAGCTCCGCGACGGCGACAAGAAGCGTTACGGCGGCAAGGGCGTTCTCAAGGCAGTTGCCAATGTGAACGACATCATCGCTCCCGCTATCATCGGTATGAGCGCTCTCGAGCAGAGGGCTATCGACAAGACCATGATCGAGCTCGACGGCACCCCTACCAAGAGCAAGCTCGGTGCAAACGCCATCCTCGGCGTCAGCCTCGCAGTTGCCCACGCAGCAGCCAACTACCTCGACATTCCTCTTTACAGGTATATCGGCGGCACCAACACCTATGTGCTTCCCGTTCCTATGATGAACATCATCAACGGCGGTGCACACTCCGATGCCCCTATCGCATTCCAGGAGTTCATGATCCGTCCCGTCGGCGCCAGCAACGAGGCTGAGGCCGTGCGCATGGGCGCTGAGGTCTTCCACGCTCTGCAGAAGGTTCTGAAGGGCCGCGGATGCTCCACCGCAGTGGGTGACGAGGGTGGTTTCGCTCCTGCTCTGAAGGGCATCGACGATGCTCTCGACTGCATCATCGAGGCCATCAAGGCCGCAGGTCTGGAGCCCGGCAAGGACATCACCATCGCAATGGACTGCGCAGCTTCCGAGTTCTGCTTCAAGGAGGACGGCAAGTTCTTCTACGACTACAAGCAGCTGAAGGACGGCAAGAAGAAGGATCCTCGCGGCAAGAAGCTCACCAGCGAGCAGCAGATCAAGTACCTCGAGAAGCTCATCACCAAGTATCCTATCGACAGCATCGAGGATGGTCTTTCCGAGGAAGACTGGGAAGGCTGGGTGAAGCTCACCAAGGCCATCGGCGACCGCTGCCAGCTTGTGGGTGACGACCTCTTCGTGACCAACGTGAAGTACCTCGAGAAGGGTATCAAGATGGGTGCAGGCAACTCCATCCTCATCAAGGTGAACCAGATTGGTTCCCTCACCGAGACCCTCGACGCCATCGAGATGGCACACCGCAACGGCTACACCACCGTCACTTCTCACCGCTCCGGTGAAACCGAAGACACCACCATCGCCGACATCGCAGTTGCTACCAACAGCGGCCAGATCAAGACCGGCTCCCTCAGCCGCACCGACCGCATCTGCAAGTACAACCGCCTGATGAAGATCGAGATGGAACTCGGCGACACCGCTGCCTATGGTTACAAGAAGATCAAGTAAGTTTTACTTGTTCCAGACAAAAAGAGCAGCGGTCATCCGCTGCTCTTTTTTATTGTGTTACAGTCACTTCCATCCTTGCGGATAAACCAGAGGCTTCGGTGATGTTGACAACGCCCGTGCCTGCTTGCATGGCGATAATCTGGAATTTGTCCTTTGCCCCTTCGAATGGACAATGGATATCGAAAGCTGCCGTACCGTCCGGTTTATCAACATGGAAGCTGGGATCCGTGGCGTTTGAGGGAGAATAAACAATCTGAACCACCTTCCTTTCATTCACTTTCATAGTCAACGGGCTGGCCGGATTCAGGGTAAAACTCTCCACACTGACCGGCACGAAGGGAGCCTCTTTCCAGGAAACAATAACTTTTGTGTCATCTGAACCATCCTTTAGGGTAATGCGCACCTTGCCTCCGTAAGTGTGGTCCGTCGGCCTGTTTCCTACACCAATGATGTTCAGAATGAGCGAATCACCTGCCTCACCGGATTCGGGCTCCACACGCATCCATTGCGGCTCATCGGAATTGCTATACTCAGGCTTGGCAGTCCATGGTCCGGGAGCATAGAACATTACTGAGGCGCGGCCTTCGTCGCCAAGTTCCACCGAATGCTTTTCATTACCCAGAATCTTGAGCTTTGCCGAATCTCCACCAAATCCTTCACACGCGACGAGCATGGACAAAGCCGAAATGGCTATCAACAAGTATTTGATTCTCATAGTATTAGTTGTTTATGACAGTGATTTTAATTTCAGCCATGGGACTCGCAGAACCTTTTGGGTCAGCAGTCGCCCAAACGGCGAGAGTCGCCGGGCCGCCCGCTTTCAGACCTTTGACAGTTGCGCTGTGCCCGTTTTTGCTGGGAGTGACATCGTAAAGATCTTCCCCGCCGTGTTTATACCAGGTCATCTGCAATTCCGTATTTGCATAGTCCGGGGTATAGGTTGTATTGATGGTTTTGGTTTCTCCAACTTTCAATTCCATACTCCCGGACGGATTGGTCTTGATGGTTTCTATGAAGACATGAGTTATGTCCTGCATGACATCAAAGCGATCCCCCGGCATACTGTTGTCCAGCAGGGAAACCTTAACATGGGCTCCTCTGGTTTTATCGGAAAGATTCGGCTTGGTGGCAGTAAGCACTATGCGGTTCTCTTCGCCAGCAGGGCCGGAAACAGGAGAGATCTCCAGCCAGTCCGACGCATCGGGCGATTCGACAAGTTCAGCCTTCCATTCTCCTTCTGCTTTGAAAACCGTAGTATGAGGCTCACCTACCTGGACTCCGACATTCTCCGCCGAACCGTCCAGGAACTTGATGCCTTTCTGTTCATTGCCTGCTTCATCGCAGGAAATGATTGCAAAAATGCTTAACAATACTATGACACTATTACCGAAGGCTTTCATAACTGCTTAATTATTAGTTAGTTTTGTGTTATTTCTCCGAAAGATAGGTAAATTATTTCAATTTTATTAACTTTAAGGTCGCAAACGCTTAAAAACTATGACCTTTACAATGATCATCGAGTTGCTGATCGTGCTGGCGGCCCTATATGTGGGCTCCCGCTACGGCAGCCTCGCGCTTGGGGCCATCTCAGGCATCGGCCTCGCCATCCTCGTATTCGGATTCGGGCTCAAGCCCGGCACTCCTCCCACGGACGTCATCTACATAATCATCGCTGCGGTCACCTGCGCGGGCACCTTGCAGGCCTCGGGCGGTATGGACTGGATGATACAGGTGGCGGAGCGCCTGCTCCGGAAGCATCCCGAACATATAACCTTCCTGGCCCCGCTGGTGACCTTTTTCCTCACCGTGCTGGTGGGCACCGGCCACGTGGTCTACACTATCATGCCCATCATCTGCGACATCGCCCTCAAGAAGGGGATACGCCCGGAGAGGCCCTGCGGAGTGGCCTCGGTGGCATCCCAGGTGGGTATCACCTGCTCGCCCATAGCGGCGGCCGTGGTTGCGTTCGTTACAATTTCGAATGCGAACGGATACATGGTTTCGATTCCTCAAGTGCTGATGGTCACCATCCCCGCCTGCCTCATCGGTCTGATGTGCGCGGCTGCCGCCTCCTACAGGCGCGGCAAGGATCTGGACAAAGACCCCGCCTTCCTGGCACGCCTGAAGGACCCCGAGACCTATAATTACATGTACGGCAACTCCGCCACCACCCTCGACAAGACCATCACCCGCGAAGCCAAGGCCTCCGTGTTCATCTTCCTGGGCGCCCTGCTCATCATCGTGTGCTTCGCATTCATGCAGATGATACACGTGGGAGAGGAGACTCTGGCCCAGCATCTGAATATCCCCAAGATGAATCTGGTGATTCAGATAATAATGCTGATGGCCGCCGCATGCAACATCATGTTCTGCAAGGCGCAGCCCAAGAAGGCAGTTGCCGGCGCTGTCTGGCAGAGCGGCATGGTGGCCGTAGTGGCCATCTATGGAATCGCCTGGCTGGCAGACACTTACTTCGCCAATTACATGGAAGAGATGAAGACCATGCTGGGAGGCATCGTGGAAAGCGCACCCTGGGCGATCGCGATCGTATTCTTCATGGTTTCGGTGCTGATCAACTCGCAGGGAGCCGTGGTCGTGGCGATGCTTCCTCTGGCCTACCAACTTGGAATCGCAGGTCCGGTGCTGCTCGGCGTGATGCCCAGCGTGTACGGATACTTCTTCATCCCCAACTACCCTTCCGACATCGCGACCGTTAACTTCGACCGGTCAGGTACGACGGTGATAGGCAAGTATCTGCTTAACCACTCATTCATGATGCCGGGGCTGATCAGCACGATAGTTGCGACCGTGGTCGGATATCTTATCTGCAATGTGCTCTTTGCAGGATATTTCGCCGGATTTATCGCATGAACCTGATTTTCGATTTCGGCGGGGTGCTGATAGACTGGGACCCGCACCATCTCTACGACCCGTACTTCGTGGACAGGGCCAAGACAGACTGGTTCCTGCAGAACATCTGCACGATGGACTGGAACCTCCAGATGGACGGCGGCAAGCCTTTCGCACAGGGCGTGGCGGAGCTTTCTGCGCGATTCCCGGAGTGGTCCCGGGAGATAAAGATGTTCCACCGCGACTGGATAAAGATGATAGGCGGGCCTATCCCGGGGATGTATGATCTGCTTCTTGAATTCAAGGCTGCCGGACACCGCCTGTTCGGCCTAAGTAACTGGTCCACAGAGACTTTCCCGCTCATTAAAGATGATTATCCGGCGCTGCGTCTGCTGGAGGGTATGGTGGTTTCCGGCTATGAAGGCGTCACCAAACCCCAGCCCGAAATCTATCAATTGCTGCTGGACAGGTATTCTCTTAAGGCCTCGGACTCCGTGTTCATCGACGACAACCCCGCCAACGCCGCCGGTGCCGAAGCCGTCGGCATCCGCGGTATCCGCTTCACCTCCTGCGAGGACTTACGCATCGCCCTACAGGCGCGCTCCTAGCAGCTTGCAGCACTTAAATGATTGATTATCAGTAGATTACCGGAAAGAGAATCAGTCATTTTCGCCGATTCTCTTTCCAGCAACCGCTTGACTTCCAACGACTTAGCTGCTGCATGGCTTTGGAAGATATTCGGAGCGAAGCGACTGGCTCCCCTTCCAAGGCACGCCCCAGCGTGCCAGGCGGTGCGGGTATTTTGCAAGCGCAAAATACGGGAGCAAGGAGCCGCAGGGTACTTTAGGGGCAGAGCCCCTGAACAAAAAGGTAGGCGCCGTTCTTCGGTTTTGGACCCATGTTTGGAGCAACTTGCTGCGACTAAGCCCCCGGAGAGGGGGTTTGGGGGTGACCGACAAGGGTAGGCGCCGTTCTTCGGTTTCCGAAGGAAACAAAAAGGCCCGGTCGCTTTCGCGATCGGGCCTTCGAAGAACGGCGGCTACCTACTCTCCCAACTGGTCGGTCAGTACCATCGGCGTAAGTGCGTTTAACTTCTCTGTTCGGAATGGATAGAGGTGGGTCCACACTGCTAAAACCACCGCAGTATTTTTCTTGAAAGACACATCAAGGCTCAGATACGGTTTGAAAACTCTCTCACCAAAAGAT
>JAFRSW010000020.1 GCA_017427385.1 Bacteroidales bacterium | reverse complement strand
CATAATGGGTTGAGATGTGATTAACGGAATAACCCTCCTCAAGCATTCTCATATACTTAAGGCGATCTTCAAATGTGTGTGTTTTTCGCATAACAAAAACCCCGAAAGTTTTTTGTCTAACTTTCGGGGTTCATGTCATTTGGCCGGGCTTGTGTACCGTTATTCTTCCAGAAGAATCCTTAGTTGTTTCATCTTCTCGGCTGTCATTGCGAGGCAGATTTTCTGGAAGGGAGCCCGCAGTTTCACGATGAAATCCCGTCCCGGCCCGTGTTCGATTGCATCCACAAAGTCGATATTGACGATGGCCTGGCGGTTCACGCGGAAAAACTGAGTCGGATCAAGACTTTCCGTAAGCTCGCTGAGAGAGTTGTCCGTCGATCCGAATCTCCCGTCGTCCATGAAAACGCGAGTATAACCCCTCTCGGTAAAGACATAGGCCAGTTTGGATATGGGACATATCAATGTCCCCTGGCCATAATCAAGGAAGAGACGTTTCCTGTATTTGACTTCGCGGCGGACAATCTCTCCGGACATCTCCCGGACCTGGGCCCCGCTCATTCGGGAAAGGTGCTTTTCACAACGGATGAGCGCTTTTTCCAGAGCCTCGTCGCTGATTGGCTTAAGCAGGTAATCGGCGCAGTTGTAGTCGAAAGCCTTCAGCGCATATTCGTCATAGGCCGTAGTGAACACCACCATGGCTCCGGTCTCCAATTTGTCGAAAATGGAGAATGACAGCCCGTCGTCAATCTTGATATCGGCAAAAATGATGTCCAAGTCATCATGGCCCCGCAGAGCCGCAAGAGTATTCTTTACCCCTGTCGATATTCCTGCGATTTCGATTTCCGGCCGGAGCCGTTTCAGTTGCTGCGAGAGCGCCTTGGAAAGCGCCCTTTCATCTTCAATAATCCATACTTTCATCATTCAGATCCTCTTCATAAATCAGCGGGACGCGCACGGTGAAAGTCGCCCCGTCATTATCTGCGATTATATCTTTTCCTGCAATCAAGCGGATCCTGTCCGCGAGGTTTTTGAGTCCGGATCCGGTGCTCCCGGCCTCTTTGCCGGAAAGCTCCAGGATATTGTTCCTGACCACGATGTAGTCTTCGATTCGAAACACCTCCACAAGGAGTTGTTCTTCGTCGCCGTGCCGGTTGTGCTTCACGGCATTCTCCACAAGCTGCTGTATGGAGACAGGCGTCACTAACGCATCCGTTTTCCGCAGGGCGTCGTCTATCTTGATCCTGACTCCGTCGTAACGGTAGTGGACGAGCTTGGCGTAGTTCTCCGTAAATTGGATTTCGTCCTTGAGAGGAATCAGGTGCCTGTCGGCGTTGCGGACAAGATACCGGTACATGGCAGAAAGCCCCTGGAGGAATTTCTCCGCATCGTCCGGCTGAGTCTTGATCATTCCTCCCAATGTGCTGAAACTATTGAATATGAAATGATTGTTTGTCTGCAGGGCGAGTTTGTCCAGCTTCGCCTGGGCCGCCGTCAGTTTTTCTTCCGCTGCCTTCTTCTCGGCAAGCAGCCTGGCTTCCTTTTCATCGCGGTGCCGGCTCATCAGGAAGGAAACGAAATAAGTCGTTGAAAGGATGGACACGACCGTAAAATCGGATATGAATATCCGTAGCATGATTCCCTCATCCGTCGGATAGATCACTCTGTACAACCATCCGATTGCCAACGAGGTCAAAGCATTCAACAAGGTCAGGATAATGACCTGGGAAAACAGCTTGCTAAGTGTCCTTTCGTTCCCCCAAAAAATCCGGAAGATTATTTTGCAGTACAATATAGACAAGGACACAAGCACAGTGACCTCAATGACGCTTTCCAGCATATCCACCAGGACTTCCTTGAGGACTTCATCCTGGGGCAACGCTGCATAGTTCCTGAAATTCACGATGGACCAGACAACCCAACTCAGGACGATGGCGTTGACAAGCAGGAAGAAGTAACGCCTTTTACGGTCCTTGACAGGAGTGGAAGATGTGTCGAATATGCTGAAATAACTCATAACCCGGGTTCCTGATAAATTATGCGGCAAAAGTAGTCATTTTGTCTTTAATGGAAAAACCAAAGTCCGTAAATCGGACAATTCACACCATGAAACCGACATTTTTATGGTTGAACGTGCCATGTAAGTTGCTATGGCTCAGCGATATAAGCAAAATGGCCTGGTTGATTTCAACCAGGCCATTTTGGCTAAAGTGCTGCTGCTCAGGCAGTTGCTGGGCACGCTTATTTGGTAGCAGCTTCCTTGCATTTGTCGCACTGCTCTTCTGCAGGCTTGTCGCAAGGCTGGGCGCCGCATCCGGTCTGCTGTCCGCATTCAGGCTTTTCGCCGCAGCAGGGCTTCTTGTGGCAGGGGGGAGCGGGAACGGCCTCGGTAGCCTTGACGGCCTTCTTCCATGCCTTCACCACCTTGCCTTCGGCGGTCTTGAGGTCGACTACCTGCTGAACTGCAATGTCCGGAACAGGAATTTCGCACTTTTCTTTGCAGCACTCTTCCTTCTTTTCCTCGCAGCACTCGGGCTTTTTCTCTTCGCAGCACTCAGCCTTCTTTTCTTCGCAGCACTCTTTCTTCTCACCGCATTCATGCTTTTCGCCGCATTCATGCTTTTCGCCGCATTCATGCTTCTCGCCACACTCATGCTTTTCGCCGCAGCACTCCTTCTTCAGGGCGACCACGACCTTGTTGCCGTCTACAACTTTGGCGCAGACGACCTCCTTGCCTTCAACCACGAAAGCCTCGGGGCATACGGACTCTGCATCCAGAGCCTCAGCATATTCAACGACAACTGCCGCCACCTTGTCGGGACCGGCTACGATTGCGGAAACCTTTGCCTGCTTTCCGCAGCAACATGCAGTGGCTGCCACTGCAGTGCAAATCAACAAGAACTTTTTCATAATAAATTATTGATAGTATAACTCAGACAAAATATAAGACCGGAAATCATCCCGCAGAATATCCTTGGTGCGGAACCAGATGTGCCCTTTCACATACCATGTCGCACGGCACAGATCCAGTTCGCGCTTGAATTCCGCAAGAGTCAGATAGGGTGCGTCCTGCCCGCGGGTGATGCCTTGGGCGTATTTGTACGCCGCGAGGCCCACGTAAACCGGCACACCCTTCGAAACGAAGCGCCAGCTGTCCAGCACCTGCTCGAAGGCAGCCGCATCGGTACGCCCAATAGCCCAATAGAGCTGCGGAGCGAGATAATCTACAGAACCCTCGTTCACCCACATACGCGGATCCGCATACAGATGGCAGGTGTTCACCAGGCGGCCGGAAGGGGAGACTCCGAACACGGTCGAAGGCCGGGTTTCATGAGTAACGCGGCAGAGCGTAGCCACCACGTCGTTGATGGTCTTGAATCTCCAGTCGTCGAGTTTGGCGCCTTTTCCGTACTGCTCGTACATGTCGTTCCGCCAGCCGTTTCTGGCACTGTTGGCATCTTTCTGCAGCCCGTCCGGATAGAAGTAATCGTCTATATGCAGCCCGTCCACATCGTAGTTCTCCAGTATCTCACGGGCGATGGAGGCCAGGAACCCGACCACTTCGGGATTACCCGGATCCAGATAGAGTTTGTGCCTGTAGTTCTGCACCCATTCAGGATGCGAGATGCTCACGTGGAGGCTGTCATGCGGTGTCACATCGTCCCGGCAGACACGCAGGGGATTTATCCACGCGTGAATCTGCATGCCGCAGTCGTGTGCGGCCTGCACTGCGAGTTCCAGAGGATCGTAGCCGGGATCCTTGCCTTCAGTGCCGGTGAGCACCGCGCTCCAGGGCAGTATTTTCGAAGGATAAAGGGCGTCCATGTTGCTGACTACCTGGAAGATAAGCGTATTGCATCCCAGCTCCCGCAGGCCCTTTATCTGCTCCAGAAGATGGAACTGCTGGATAATGCCCAGCTCGTCTACATTGGGCCAGTCGAGCCCTGCCACGGTTGCGAGCCAGGCGCCGCGGAACTCTTCGTCCCGGGGAATCAGGTTCTCGGACTGGGCCTTGGCCCCGAAGCAGAAAACACTCAGGCAAGACAGGATTATCAGCAGTCTAGATTTCACAATTTGTAAAGATAATATTTTTCGTAAATTTGTGCAAAATGACACTGAAAATATGAACTACAGAATCCTTTCCTCTTTATTATGCGCGGCACTCGTCTGCGCATGCGCACCCAAGGTGGAATGGGCCCCTGCAGGGGACCACATCCGCACCGCCTGGGCAGAAGACATCAACCCGGCAAAAGTACATCAGGAGTATCCCAGGCCCCAGATGGTTCGCGACAGCTACCTGAACTTGAACGGCCTGTGGGAGTATGCCATCGCCCCCAAGGAAGGCGACGAGATGCCCGCTCCGGACGGCCACATCCTGGTCCCGTTCCCGCTGGAGTCTTCACTTTCCGGAGTGGCAGGCAGCCTCGATGCGGATCACGCTCTCTGGTACAGGCGCACGTTCAAACTTCCCATGGGCTGGAAGAAGAAAGCCGTCATCCTGCACTTCGGTGCGGTCGACTGGGGATGCGAACTCTGGGTTAACGGCCACAAGGCCGGCGAGCACAGGGGAGGATACGCTGCATTCGATTTCTATATCAGTCCCTTCCTGACTTCCGGCAAGCAGGAAATCGTGCTCAAGGTGACGGATGCCACCGAAACCGGCAGCCTTCAGCCCCGCGGCAAGCAGACCTTCAGTCCGGAGCGCGGCAGCATCTGGTATCAGCCGGTGTCCGGCATCTGGCAGACGGTTTGGGCCGAAGCCGTGGATAAATGGGGCCATATTGCCGATTATCAGGCACTTGCCAAGATCGATGGCAGCCTCAGGGTTTTCTCCGAGATCCGTGGCGACGGCGAGGCTGAGATTGAACTCCTGGAGGATGGAAAGGTGATCGCAAGCGCGCAGGCAAGCGACGGCAGGGCCTCCCTCAATATAGAGAACCCGCACCTCTGGAGCCCGGACGATCCCTATCTCTACGACCTCCGCATCAAGCTCGTGAAGGATGGCAAGATCATCGACAAGGTTGAAGGTTACACCGCCTTCCGCGAGATATCCATCGTGGAAGATGCCGACGGCCACAAGCGCATGGCGCTGAACGGAAAGCCCCTGTTCCATTACGGACCCCTCGACCAGGGCTGGTGGCCGGACGGCCTCTACACAGCCCCTTGCGACGAGGCCCTCAAATACGATTTGGAGCGCACCAAAGAATTCGGATTCAACATGATACGCAAGCACGTTAAGGTGGAGCCGGACCGCTGGTACTACCATTGCGACAAGCTCGGTATCCTCGTATGGCAGGACATGCCCAGCGTGGATCGCTGTAAGGGTGAAGACTGGGGGCAGGGCATAGATAAGTACGATGCCGGCAACTCCGACCAGCTCTCCATGCGTGCCCGCGGAAACTTCATCCACGAGTGGCAGGAAATAGTCAACCAGCACAAGAAGTTCCCCTGTATAGTGGTATGGGTGCCCTTCAACGAGGCCTGGGGCCAGTTCGACACTGATCAGATAGTCAAGATGACCAAGATTCTGGATCCGTTCCGCCTCGTGAACATGGCATCCGGCGGCAACTGGATTTCCGGCGGAGTGGGGGACATTCTCGACTCGCACCATTACCCGAATCCCGCGATGCGCATATGGGATCCGGCCATGGTGAACGTGCTCGGCGAATACGGCGGCATCGGCCTGCCTGTGGAAGGCCACACCTGGGTGGACCAGCGCAACTGGGGATACGTCAAACTATCCACCGTGGAGGAAACCACCGCCAAGTATGAGGGATTCGCCAAGCAGCTTCTGCCTCTGGTGAAGGAGGGATGTTCCGCAGCGGTCTATACCCAGACCACAGACGTGGAGCGCGAGGTCAACGGCCTCATGACCTACGACCGCAAAGTGGACAAACTCATCCCCGAGCGCGTGGCAGCTGCTAACCGCGAGGTTATTGAATCAATGTAAACAGATCATTCTCCGGCAGTTTGGCGCTGTATCGCTGCCTACACTGCTGAATAAAGTTATGGACGGTCCGGGAGAATCTCGGACCTTTCCATGCATGGGTGTTGGAGATAAGGATCCAGCATTCGCCGTCCGGGAACACCGTCACGTATGCGCTGGTTCCTGAAAGCGACCCGGTGCGTTGCCAGCCCTTCTTGGGATCGACGCTGTTCCAGCCGAGGCCGAACTTGTGGTCTTCGCTGAAGGCGGTCATCTCCCGAACGCTCTTTTTGCTGATGATGTCCGGCACGCCGGGCTTGCCGTCGATGGAGGCGATGAAACGGGCGAGTTCCGGTGCGGACATAACCCATGCGCCTGCTCCCTTCAGCAGGCGGATGTCGTTGCCGCCGTAGCAGCGGACCACCGAATCGGCACTGTTGTCGTATTTCGGCACGGGAGGATCGTTGTCCTGCATGTGGTAGCGGGTCTCGCCGGGCATCTTTTCCTCATAGGAATTGTGCGCCAGATGGCAGTCCATGCAGCCTGCCGGCTCCAGGATGTTCTCCTGCATCCATTTTTCATAGTCCTTCCCGGTCTTGCGCTCGATTATCATGCTGAGCAGCAGATATCCGAAATTGGAATACTCGTGGCCCTTGCCTGGAGCATAACCCAGACGCTGGCGCACGGCTATGGATGTGAGTTTTTCCTGGTCGGGGACTTCTGTGAGGCGGTAGATGGTCATCCAGTCCCGCATGCGGAACATGGGGTCCCCTCTGCGTATGGTGAGGCCGCTCTCGTGGCGCAGAAGCTGCTCCACGGTGATGTCGTAGTAGGCCTTGTCCTTAATATGATTTGTGAAGAGGGTGTCGCTGAGGATGCCCTGAGGGCCGAAAACCTTGTCGGAAAGCCGCAGCTTTCCATCCTCCACCAGCTTCATGACGCCCGCCGCGGTGAGCAGCTTGCTGACGGACCCGACGCGCATTATAGTTCCCGGGCGCATGGGTTCCTGGGTGGCCTGATCGGCCACTCCGAAGCCCTTGGCGTAAAGCAGGGAATCTCCGCGCATTACCGCCAGTTCCATGCCGCGGATCTGCCAGCGCTGCATGAAAACCTTCACATCCCTCTCCATCTTTGCCAGCACCTCGCAGTCGGACATCTCGTTGGTAATCACGGCATTGATGCCGCGGATGGCGTGGGGTGCGGTCTTTCCCCCGTGCCTGCAGGACGGGAGAGCCAGCACTAGTGCCAGCATCAGGACGATTATCTTACTGTGGATTCTCACTGCGTTCGAGCTGACGGATAAGACGTATTATCAGGATTACCGTGCAGGTGAAGGCCAGCACGTCGGATACGGGATAGCTCAGCCAAACGCCTTCGATTCCGAAGGCCAGAGGCAGCAGGTAGAGAGCGGGCAGCAGGAAGATGAGTTGCCTGCTCAGCGACAGGAACACGCTCTTCTTCACCATCCCCAGGCACTGGAAAAGGTTGGTGCTGATTATCTGGAAACCGATGATGGGGAAGAGGCAGTTCATCAGGCGCATGCCATGCACTGCCAGTCCTCTCAACTCGGGGTCGTTGGTGAACATGCCGGCGGCCGGGCCGGGGAAGACTTCAAATATGATGAATGCGACGATGCTGACCAGGGTGGCCCATTTGACGCAGAGCCAGTAGACCTCCTTCACCCTGCGGCCCTTGCCTGCGCCGTAGTTGTAGCTGGCGATGGGCTGCATGCCCTGGTTCAGGCCCATGATTATCATGACGAACATGAAGGAGATGCGGTTGATGATGCCGTAGGCGCCTATGGCCAGGTCGCCGCCGTATTTGCGGAGCTGCTGGTTGATGAACATGGCCACCAGGCAGGCCGCGGTGTTCATCAGGAAGGGCCCGAGGCCTATTCCCATGGAGGTGCGGGCGATCTTGGAGCTGAAGCCGAAGATGCGCTTGCCGAAGTGGATTACGTTCTTGCCGGACGAGAAGTACACCAGGCTGTAGATCAGCGACAGTGTCTGGCAGATGACCGTCGCGATGGCCGCGCCCTTCACTCCCAGGCCCAGCCCGAAGATGAAGATGGGGTCGAGGATTGCGTTGGAGATTACGGTAAACAGCGTGAGCCCCATTGCAAGTTTGGGATTGCCTGTGGCCCGTATCATCCCGTTCAGCCCGAAATACAGGTGAGTGACGATGAAGCCGGCCAGGATGATGACCATGTAGTCCCGTGCGAAGGGGTAGATGGCTTCGCTGGCGCCGAAGAAGAATAGCACCGGCTTGAGGAAAGCGAGGATCAGGCCGCCGAACAGCGCCCCCAGCACAACGTTCAGCGTCACCACGTTGGGCAGGACCTTGTTGGCGGTCACATAGTTCTTCTGACCGAGGAGGATGGAGACCAGGGTGGATGCTCCCACGCCCACCAGGGTGCCGATGGCGGTGCCCAGGTTCATGATGGGGAAGGTGACGGCAAGGCCGGAGATTGCCAGCGCGCCCACGTCTTTTATGTGGCCGATGTAGACGCTGTCCACAATGTTGTACAAAGAACTCGCGGTCATGGCAATGATGCCAGGGACCGCGTATTCTTTTAGCAACGTGCTTATCTTCTTGGTTTCAAGCTCGGTAGGAGCTTTGCCCTGAACTGACTCTGCCATAGGCCTAAGGAGCTTCCGTAATCTCTAATTCGAAGCAGAGCGGGGAATAAGCGGGAATAGTGGATCCCGAGCCGCCGGAACTGTATCCGTATTTGGAAATGAAGAAGCACTTGCCGGCCTCTCCGGGGTGCATTTTGTCGAGGGCGTAGGCAAAGCCGGTGATGGTGTTTCCGGTCTCTGAGTCGCTGCTGTTGTTACCTAATGTGATGTAGTTGTAATTTTCGCTGGCGCTATACCAGTTCACCTTTGTCTGAGCATATTCTTTGCTTGCGGAATAAAGACCCCAGACCTTTGCGGTATCCTTGATGGTGGTGTCGAAGGCCTTGCCGTTCAACAGGCGCCCTGTATAGTTGAGGTAGATGGTGGTATCGGAAGCGAATTCCTTGTCTTCTCCGGCCTTGGTCTTCACATAGAAGAATCCCGTGAGTGTGGTGTCTTCTTTTGCGGCAGGATAGTTCGCAGCCATGAACTTAAGCAGCGAATCGCGCTCCCAGCGGTCTACATCGTTGAAAACATCCACAAGTTCGAGTTCGTAGATATAATCGGTGCCGGAGCAGTTCTTAAGGTATTTCTCTTCGGAATCGTAACGTTCCGACTCGCTGAGCCATCCGGGGATGACGACCGTCTTGCGCCCGCCGACTTTCATCGTGGAAAGGGCCTCTTCCACGCCTGCAGCCAGATTATCCTGCTCTTCTCCGCGCCAGGCTACCACAGGGCCGTAGTATGAAGATTTGTCATAGCTTCCGGCCTGCCGGGCTTTCTTTTCCAGCGTGGTTGTCGCGAGGGCGCCCTTGAGGGTGTAGGTGGTGTAATTGACCCTCACGAACGCAGAATCGCTGATGAATGTACCAGTGCCGGGGGTTTCGCTGAGAATATAGGCTCCAAGCGGGGTTTTGGTGGCGGTGGGATGATTCTGGGATATCCAGGCGTCGAAATAGCGCTTGGTGTCGTCGTTGAGGCCGGCGCTTTTCTCCTTCGCGCAGGAAACCAGCGCAAAGAGGACGGCCGCTATAATGATATATCTTGATTTCATAGCTTTCTTTCAGTTCGTCGTTTCGTTTCGCAGAAATCGTGCCGCAATCTCTTCGAGATATCCGGCGGCTGCATCTTTCGAAGGGATGTCTTCCGGCCAGAAAATCTTGCCGCCGGCAGCGAGCTCGTGTCCGCCTCCGTGGAAATACTCCGCAGCCATGTTGCGGGCGGACAGGCCCCGCTTGGAGCGTATGCTCACGCGGAAATGCCCTGCGTCTTCGCGGATGAAGATGCTCATGCGCACCCTGTCCACCTTCAGCGGCATGTTCACCAGGCCTTCGGTATCGCCGGCATCCACTCCATAAGCAGTCTGCATCTCTTCCGTCATTATCATGTAGGATACTCCCGAGGGGAGGATGACCAGGTGGTTGGATATCATGTCGGCGAAGGAAAGCAGGCGCTGTTCGCTGTCGCTGTGGTAGAGTTTGTCGATTATGTCATCCCTGTCCACACCTGCCTGCAGAAGTTCGGATGCCATCTGCAAAGTGGTGGGTATCACGGAGTTGGCGAAGTTGTTCGTGTCTGTGGTCATTCCAACCATGAGGGCATAGAGGCTCTTGGAAGGGATGTCTGCGATGCTGCCGCCTTCCATCTCCTTGAGGATGAAATAGAGCAGCTCGCAGGTGGACGACCTCTCCGGCTCGGAGAACACCAGCGCGAAGGGTTCGGTGTCCGGACGGAGATGGTGGTCCACCAGCACCTTGGTGGCAGGGGAGGAGGCGATAACGGTCTCCAGCTGCTCGGTGCGGTGAAGCTGGTTGAGGTCCAGGATGAGGATGAGGTCGGATCCGGCTATCCTCTCTGTGGCGGCTTCCGGTTCCGCGGAAGCGTCCAGGACATCAAATCCTTTTTCCAGGAAGGTGAGTGTGTGGGGGACGCTGTCCGGGACAATCAGGCGGGCATCTTTCCCAAGCCTCCGGGTAAGGTATTCCGCCATGGCGCAACCGCTGCCGAGCGCATCACCGTCGGGGTGCGTGTGCACAATTATGGAGACCTTGCGGGATGCTCCGAGCAGATGGCTTAAGGAAGAGATGTTTTCCATATTTTTTCGCGAGCAAATTTAATAAGAATATTGCATTTGAAAAATGAAATTTCTAACTTTGTGCGGATATACTTGAAATAATTAAAACGAGAATATGAAAAAGTCAGTAAAGATCATTCTGGAGATTGTCCTCTTCCTCTTGTGCGTCCTTCTTGTAGACCTGATCGTCAAGAGCATCATGAAGCCTGTGAACTTCAATAAGCAGAAGGCCTATCGCGAGAGCGTGGCAATCCAGCGCCTCAAGGACATCCGCACCCTTCAGGTGGCATTCAAGAGCGTGAACGGCAAGTTCACCTCCACCGTCGATTCCCTGGCCGACTTCTACAACAACGGCAAGATGGAAATCGTGATGCAGGTCGGCTCACTGGACGATTCCGTGGCAGTGGCACACACCGAGAAGATCAAGAGGGCATCCCGCAAGAAGATGACGGGAGAAGACTTCCTCAAGCTCTATGAGGCCGGAGACAAGAACCTTGTGTTCTCCGTAGAAACCAAGATCCCCGTAAAGGACACCCTCTTTACACATCGCGACGATTTCGTGGTTGATTCCCTCAAGTACATCCCCTTCTCCGGAGGCCAGGAAGTTCTCATGGAGGCTATCGTAAAGACCGTATCCGGTGTGCCCGTGCCTCTGTTCGAGGCCAAGATGCCCTACAAGGCCCTCCTCAAGGGTATGGACAATCAGCTCCGCATCAACCTCGATGCCGAGAAGAAAGACCAGAACCGCTACGAAGGCCTGCAGGTGGGTTCCGTCACCGCACCTAACAATAACGCCGGTAACTGGGAGTAGAGGTGGAAGTCTCCATTCTCACACCTGCGTGCACTCTAGTGCCGACGCACTTCTTCAATACGACTTCTGCAAGAGAGATTCTCGCAGAAGTCGCGTGTTTGAAGGAGAGCGATTCCGTGAAGTGGGTGGAGGTGCCCCAGTACGATGCCGTGCTGGTGTATGCGGTTGATAATGAGAGAGTTGAGGCCCTGCCAGAGCTCTATTATCTGCTCCGGGACCTGCCCTCATGCCGGGACTATAACAAGATAGTCGCTTCCCATAAGGAGGGGTATCTCTTCCTGGCGATCGCCCAGGGCGGAAGCCTGCTTCTTGCGAACGTGTTCCAGGCGGCGGACTTCACCACCGCCGAATACTACATCTTCCTGGCGATGAAGCAGCTCCAGCTCAACCCCGAGGTCTCCACCATCTGCATGCGCAGTTTCGTGGGCCCCGAGGAAGAGATGAGCCTCTACCGCTATTTCAAGTCGGTGGAGCAGATATGAGGATCATCGGCGGATCCCTCAAGGGAAAGACCATAGAACTGCCGCAGCGCTATGCGGCGAGGCCCACCACGGATTTTGCCAGGGAGGGCCTTTTCAATATCCTCAACAATGAATACGAGTTCGAAGACCTGAAGGTGCTGGACCTCTTCGGTGGCACCGGGGCCATCAGTTTTGAGTTCGCATCCCGTGGCGCGGCACGTGTCTACTGCGTGGAGATGGCTCGGGAGAATGCATCCTTCATCAAGCGCGAAGCCGCCCGCCTGGGCCTGCAGAACGTGACCATGGTGCGGGACAATGTCTTCGACTTCCTTCCCATCTGCACCGAGAAGTTCGACCTCATCTTCGCGGACCCGCCCTACGCCCTCGAGGGCCTGGATACCATACCCGACAAGGTCCTCTCGCAGGACATCCTCCACCCCGGCTGCTACTTCATCCTCGAGCACGGCGACGAGCATTCCTTCACCACCCATCCTTGCTTTGTGAAGGAGAAGGTCTACGGCCGCGTGCATTTCTCGTTCTTTACAAAATAGTCCCATGCATACGAAAGAAGAAAAACTGGCGGCGTTCGCTGAGGCGCTGGAGATAATGGAGACGCTGCGTGCGAAGTGCCCGTGGAATGCGGCGCAGACCACGGAAAGCCTGCGGCCGATGACCGTGGAAGAGGTTTATGAGTTGAGCGATGCGGTGCTGCGCAGCGACGACAAGGACCTTCGCAAGGAGCTCGGCGACGTGCTCCTTCATATAATATTTTACGCGCGTATAGCCGAAGAGGAAGGCCGCTGGGATATTGCGGACGTGATCCATGGCCTGTGCGAGAAGATGCGTTTCCGCCATCCCCACGTGTTCGGAAATGGTGCGTCCGAGGGCATGACTGAAGAGGAAGTAGCGAAGAACTGGGAACTCATAAAGACTAAGGAGAAAGGCGGCAACCGCACCATCCTGGGCGGTGTGCCGAGGAGTTTCCCACCGGTGCTGAAAGCCTATGCAATGCAGGACAAGGCCCGCAGTGTGGGCTTCGACTGGGAAGAGCCGCAGCAGGTCTGGGATAAGGTGATGGAAGAATTCGGTGAGGCCCGGGAGGCCGTAGAAGAGCCCGGGACCGCACATAAGGAAGAAGAATTCGGCGACCTTCTGTTCGCCGTAGTGAACGCAGCCCGCCTCTACGGAGTGGATCCTTCGGTGGCCCTCGACAAGGCCTGCGAGAAGTTCCGCCGCCGTTTTACCTATCTCGAAGAACAGACCATAGCGCAGGGGCGCGACCTCAAGCAGATGACCCTTGCGGAAATGGACGAAATCTGGGACGAAGGCAAGGCTAAAGGGCTGTAAAGTCCCAAATATTTCTTATCTTTGTAAGTTATTGCAAAATAAGAAATATAGCCAATGAAACCAATCAAATACGTATCCGCCGACGAGGCGGTCAGCCACATTCCTTCCGGTAGCCACATTCATCTGAGCAGCGTTGCAAGCGTGCCCCATGCACTCATCAGCGCCCTCTGCCGCCGCGCTGACGCCGGGGATGTGAAGGACCTGCATTTCCATCACTTCCACACCGAAGGCCCTGCCCCCTACAGCGAGCCCCGCTACGAGGGCATCTTCTTCGACCAGGGCTTCTTCCTGGGTCCTAACGTGCGCGCGAACGTGAATGCCGGATACGCCGATTATCTTCCCGTGCATCTGGGAGAAAGCCAGAAGCTCTACCGCACAAGGCAGATCCCTCTCGGAGCCGCTCTGGTGCAGGTTTCCCTGCCGGATGAGCAGGGGAGGGTGTCACTGGGTACGTCCGTCGACTGCTCGGTCGCGGCCGTCGAGAGCGCCGACCTGGTGATAGGAGTGGTGAACCCCAACGTGCCCTTTGCATACGGAGACCTTCTCAGCGTGGACCAGTTCGACTATCTGGTTCAGGACGATACCCCGCTGGTGACGGCGGCATTCGCAGAACCCACACCCACGGAGGTGCTCATTGGCAAGAACTGCGCGGCCCTGGTGGAAGACGGCGACTGCATACAGATGGGAATCGGCGCCCTGCCGAACGCCCTTGCGGCCCAGCTGGTGAACCACAAGAATCTCGGCCTCCACACCGAGATGTTCGCCGACGGCCTGCTGCGCCTCATCAAGAAGGGCGTCATCAACGGCTCCTGCAAGGCCATCGACAAAGGCAAGATCGTGGCATCCTTCCTGCTCGGCAGCAACGAGGTTTACTCTTTCATCGACCACAATCCCGACGTGCTGATGCGGGACATCAAATACGTGAACGACCCCTTCGTCATCCGCCAGAATCCCCGCATGAAGGCCATCAATTCGGCCACGGAGGTGGATATCACCGGACAGATCAGCGCCGACAGCATCGGCACCCGCATCTTCTCCGGCACCGGCGGCCAGGTGGAATTCGTGCGCGGCGCGTCCATGAGCGAGGGCGGCAAGAGCATCACCGCGTTCGCATCCCGCACCAACAAGGGCAAGAACAAGATCGTGGCCACGCTGAATCCCGGGGCTGGTGTCGTTACCCCGCGTGCGGACGCCCACTGGATCGTCACCGAGTACGGTGCCGTGGACCTCTACGGGAAGTCGCTGCAGGAGCGCGCCAGGCTGATGATCAGCATCGCTCATCCCGACGACCGCGAGGCTCTGGACCGCGCCGCATTCGAGCGCTTCGGGCCCCACTGGCTCTCGGTGAAATAAAAAAGAGTTATATTTGCAGACTATGGCAGAATACAGGATAATTGAAGTCAACGACGCCAAGGATATCATCCGTTTCGTGCGTTTCCCGGACATCCTCTACAAGGGATGCCCCCAGTACGTGCCCGCCCTGCACTTCAGGGAAGTGCGCAACCTCACCAAGGATGCCGCACTGGAGCACTGCGTGCACAAGATGTGGATGGTGCTGGACGGCAAGAAGACGGTGGGGCGCATCTGCGCCATGATCAACCCCCGCTACAACGAGCGCTACGACAAGAAATGCGTCCGTTTCGGGTGGTTCGACACCATCAAGGACATCAAGGTGGCGCGCATGCTGATCGAGACTGCCGAAGCGTGGGCGAAGGAGCAGGGGATGGACACCATACACGGCCCTCTCTACTACAATACCCTTGGCAAGCAGGGCATGCTGGTGGAAGGCTACGAGAACATCCCTCCCTTCAACTGCCTCTACAATTATCCCTACTACAACGATTTCATGGAGCAGCTCGGCTTCCAGAAGGAGTGCGACTGGCTGCAGTACAAGATGGTGGCCAACCACGGAGTGCCGGAGAAGGCCCGCCGCGTAGCGAAGATTGTCGAAGAGCGCTACAACCTCCATTTCGGCAGTCTGGACAAGCTCAAGAAAGATCCGGAAATGGTGCGGAAGTTCTTCCGCCTCTACAGCGACAGCTTCGCAGAAACGGTATACAACTTCATCCCGTTCACCGATGCCGAAATCGACCAGGAAGCGGCAGATTCCATGCCTTACATATCCGACAAGGCCAGCTGCGTGCTGCTCGACGAGAACGACAACATAGTGGCATTCGGCATTTCCTTCCCCACCATATCCAGGGCCCTCCAGAAGGCGAAAGGCAAGCTTTTCCCCTTCGGATGGTTCCACCTGCTGCGCGCGATGCACAACTTCGAGACCACCGACCTCATGATCAACGGGGCCGTGCCGGAGTGGCAGAACAAGGGAGTGTCGGCGGTGTATTACAAGGAAATGGCGGACAAGGCCATACGCGTGGGAATGCGCTGGGCGATATCCAATCCCCAGATTGAGAGCAACAGTGCCGTGAACATCTGGAACAGCTACGAGCACGAGCCGTTCATGCGCCGCCGCTGCTACATCAAGAAGATAGGAGAATAATCATTATATGGCAGACAGCAAGTTATTAGAGAAGGTACTATCGCTTCAAGACAAGTTCGCTTCGCTCCAGGAGCAGCTTGCCAGTCCCGACGTGATGTCGGATATGAAGAAGTACGTTCAGCTGAACAAAGACTACAAGGAACTCGAGCCCATCATCAAAGCAGGGCTGGACTATAAGAAGAAGCTGGATAACCTGGCTTCCGCAAAGGACGTTTTCATGAACGAAAGCGATCCGGAACTCAAGGAAATGGCGCGGGATGAGATCAATGAAATAGAAAGCCAGATACCTGATATCGAACAGAATATCAAGTTGTTACTGATTCCGGCAGATCCGGACGACAGCAAGAACGCCCTTGTGGAAATCCGCGGCGGCACCGGCGGCGACGAAGCCGCCATCTTTGCCGGGGACCTCTTCCGCATGTATCAGCACTTTGCGGAGAGCATGGGCTGGAAGCTGGAAATCACCGACCAGGCTCCCGGTACTTCGGGGGGATTCAAGCAGGTGGTCTTCAAGCTTTCCGGGCCGGATGGAGTTTACGGCATCATGAAGTATGAGTCGGGCGTGCATCGCGTGCAGCGCGTGCCCCAGACCGAGACCCAGGGCCGTATCCAGACTTCGGCTGCATCCGTGGCCGTCTTCCCCGAGGCAGGGGAGTTCGACATCGAGATCAATCCCGCCGACATACGCAAGGACCTCTTCTGCGCATCGGGCCCGGGCGGACAGGGAGTCAACACTACCTATTCCGCCGTGCGTCTCACCCACATCCCTTCCGGAATCGTGGTGCAGTGCCAGGAGGAGCGCTCCCAGATCAAGAATGCGGAGCGTGCCATGGAGGAGCTGCGCACCCGCCTCTACAACATGGAGCATCAGAAGTATCTGGACGGCATCGCTGCAAAGCGCAAGACCATGGTTTCCACAGGCGACCGTTCCGCAAAGATACGCACCTACAACTATCCGCAGTCGCGTGTGACCGACCACCGCATCAACTGGACAATGTACAACCTTCCCGCCTTCATGGACGGCGACATACGTGAGTGCATAGACCAGCTGCAGGTTGCAGAGAACGCCGAACGCCTGAAGGAAGCCGGAGAATAATGAAAGCCGTTGCCATAGTTTCACTGGTTATTGCAGCACTGGCGCTCACGCTGGTGTGCTTCGTGCTGATTGTGCTGCTGGCGTGGCGCAAGAGCATCAAGACAGTGAGGCTTATGAACATGAGCGGTGTGGTTTCCGACACAGCCGTGTCTTCGCCGGACGAGAAGGTGATCACCCTGACCGATAATGAAGGCGGGATGAAACTCAGTGTCCGGCTGAAAAATATATACTATATAGAATCCGACGACAACTACATCAAGGTCTGGTATCAGGATTATACCGGAAGCATCAAGCAGTATATGCTCCGATGCCGCCTCAAGACGGTGGAAGAGAGTTTCGAGGGCAGTGACCTGGTG
Source organism: Bacteroidales bacterium (assembly GCA_017427385.1). Classification (GTDB taxonomy): domain Bacteria; phylum Bacteroidota; class Bacteroidia; order Bacteroidales; family UBA932; genus Cryptobacteroides. The sequence continues at coordinate 76,235 of JAFRSW010000020.1, read as the reverse complement.
CGTTGCCACCGGAAATACATAATCAATATGGCCAAGGTGCAGGTGCTGCATAAAGAGAAAGACGGCTATTACGCGGATCTCGGGATAGACAGCATCGGGGACGTGCCGGTATCCAAGACCTACGAAGCGTTGGTGCTTGGCAGATTCAACGAAAGATAACTTATGTGGCAGAGAATACAGACCCTTTATCTACTGATTGCCTCGGGGCTTCTCGTGGCAATGTACTTCCAGCCATACGGGACAGGATTCATCATCCTCTTCAGCATCGCCCTGGCCGCACAGCTGCTGGCCATAGTGGCGCTTAAGTCCCGTACCTTGCAGATGCGGCTTTCCAACCTTGCGGCCCTGCTCCTGCTGGGGCTCCAGATATGGATGGCAGTATCATACTTTACGGCCGATCCCAGGCCGTCCCTCAGCTTTACGGCAATCTTTCCCATAGTTGCCGCAATCCTCGATTTCCTGGCCGCCAGAGCCATACTCAGAGACGAACTCTTGGTGCGCAGCGCATCCCGCCTGCGTTCCTCCAAACGCAAATAATAACACTGAGCCATGAGAATACCTGAATCTGAACTCATCATCAATGCCGACGGTTCGGCATTCCACATCCACATCAAGCCCGAGGAACTTGCGGACACCGTTATCGTGTTCGGGGATCCCGGCCGTGTGAAGATGTTCGAGCCCCTTTTCGACACCATCGAGGCAAAGGGACAGTCCCGCGAATTCGCGTTCGCGACGGGAATCTACAACGGCAAGCGCGTCACGGCGCTTTCCCATGGCATCGGCTGCGACAACATCGACATAGTCATGACCGAACTCGATGCCCTTGCAAACGTGGACTTCAAGACCCGCGAGGTCAAGCCCGAGCACAGGACGCTCACCGTCGTCCGCATCGGCACCTGCGGCGCCATCCAGCCCGAGATCCCTCTCGGATCCTTTATCCTCAGCCACATCTCTGTGGGCTGCGACGGCCTGATGAACTGGTATGAAGGCCGCGACGAGATCGCACTCCTGGACTTCGAGGAGGCTTTCAAGAAGGCCACACACTGGGCAAAGCATCTGCCGGATCCCTACTTCGTGCGCGGCTCCCAGAAGCTCATAGACCTGTTCGCAGATTGCACCGTGAAGGGCATGACCATCTCGGCATCGGGCTTCTACGGCCCTCAGGGCCGCGTGGTCCGTCAGGGACTCGCCATGCCGAATATGCTCGAGGATTTCGAGAAGTTCGAGTATAAGGGCTATAAGATCACCAACTTCGAGATGGAAGGCTCGGCTCTCGCCGGAATGGCTGCCAAGCTGGGCCACGACGCCATCACCGTGTGCTGCGCAATCGCCCACCGCTATCTTAAGGATGCCAACACCGACTACAAGCCCCGGGTTAACGAGCTTGTGAAACTTGTGCTGGACAAGCTGACAGCCTAGTTGTTCTTGTAGATTTCCTTGGTGGAATTTACATTCCAGACCTTTATCGAAGGATCGCTGACGCTTACGTCGACGATCCTTTTTTCGCCTTTCATCACGTTGGTTTCCAGGAAGCGGAGCTGCTCCGGGAAACTGCGCACGAAGGAACTCGCGATCTCGTGCTGGTTGCCCTCGTAACGGTAGATGTTGTAATTATAGGCGTTCTTTGCGTAGATATCTGCCAGCGGCTTGGAGCCTTCGAAACGGTTCTTGAAGAACACAATGTGCTTGTAGTTCACAATCTTGTCGGCAGTGCCGTGCATCAGCAGGGTGGGGGCGGGCTCCTGTGCGTAGCGGATCTTGCCATCGCGCGAGAAAATGGCCCCGGAGAAGGACATCACGCCGGCATAGCGGAAATCTTTAGGAAGCATGTCTGAATGGCCGCTGCGGTTGCAGAGATGCCACTCTGCCTGGAGGGAGATGATGGCTCCGGCGGAGGATCCGGCTATCACTATGTTGGCAGGATCCACGCCCAGGGCCTCGGCATTGTCGATTATGAACGCGGTGGCGCTGTAAAGGTCTTCTACGCCTATCTGTATCGCGTTGTAGATGACGTCTATATCTTTCACACCCACATTGCCTGCGCCCTTGAGGCCGAGGCGGTAGTCGATGGTGATGACACGGTAGCCGTTTTCGTTGTAGAGACGGAACCATGGCAGGTATGCCTTGGCGTTGCGGTCGCCCATGATGAAGCCTCCTCCGAAAACGAAGAGGATGCAGGGCTTCTGCTTACCCTGGATGGACGTTTCGCTGCCTTCCACGGGGTCGTAAACCGACATGAAGAGCTGGCATGTGTCGCGCTGGGCAAACATATACTCTCCGGCAGGGGAGATGTTGATGCGCACTCTCTGCTGTGCACCAGCAAGCATTGCGACGGAAACGAGGATGGCGGTGAGGATAAAACGCTTCATCAGCTGACAATGTTGTTTTTGTTGATATTCAAGTTGATAGTGGAGAGAAGCAGGGCGAGGTTCTTCTTGTTCATCTCTGTATCGCATTTCTGCGTGGCCTGTTTCTCTTTACCGATGTTCTTGCTTGAAATACCGCGCTTGCGCAGGTATTCGCTGCTGTGGCAGTTTTCCTGTTTGCAGATGGCTTTCAGGAGGTGGATGGCGCCCGCTTCGCCGGCACCTTCGGCCATGGCTTCGGCTATGGCCATGCTCACAGTGTTGCCGCCTTCCCTTCCGAGGCGTATGCTGTCTTCGGCTCCGTAGGGTATGCCCTGCTCATGGAAAACCTGGGCGTCTATTTCCGCTTTGCATCCGGCTGTATCCACTCCGAGGGAATGAAGGGTATCCACCGCGGAATTGGCCGTGTGGCGAAGGATTCCGAGGAAGAGATGGTCTGCTTCGATGCTGAAACTGCCGGTGCGCATGGCCTCTTCGCGGGCAAATCCTATGATGGCGTCAAATTCTTTGGAAATCTTCATTTTAAGCGGGCATATTTGATTGCAAAAATAGCAAATTAATCGAATATTTTTGTTAAATTTGCGTGTTTATAAACAAGCATTAAATTGTAGAGAGACAATATGGATATTGATGAAAATATCAACGAAGTGAATCACGGTTACATCGAGCCTGTAGAGATTGACCACGAGATGCGCAGCGCCTATATCGACTACTCCATGTCGGTTATCGTTTCGCGCGCCCTCCCGGATGTGCGGGACGGTCTCAAACCTGTCCAGCGCAGGGTATTGTTCGGCATGGACGGTCTTGGGCTCAGCGCCTCCGGCCCCACCCGCAAGTGCGCCAAGATCGTGGGTGAGGTTCTGGGTAAATACCATCCTCACGGAGACTCGAGCGTATACGACGCCCTCGCGCGCCTCGCGCAGCCGTGGAATCAGCGCTACCCGCTGGTGTTCGGCCAGGGCAACTTCGGCAGTATGGACGGCGATCCTGTCGCGGCCATGCGTTACACGGAGGCCAAGCTCCAGAAGATCACCGAAGAGATCATGTGCGACATCGACAAGAACACTGTCGACATGGTCAACAACTTCGACGACACCGAAGAGGAACCCACGGTGCTCCCCACCAAGCTTCCGCTCCTGCTGCTCAACGGCTCTGCCGGCATCGCAGTGGGTATGGCCACCAACATGGCTCCGCACAACCTCGGTGAATGCTGCGACGCGATCTGTGCCTATATCGACAATCCCGACATCGACGTGGAAGGCCTGATGGAACACATAAAGGGCCCCGATTTCCCGACGGGTGGCATCATCATGGGCCGCCAGGGCATCGTGGACGCCTACACCACCGGCCGTGGCCGTGTGGTCATCCGCGCCAAAACCGACATCGAAGTGAACGACCGCGGCCAGGAGACCATAGTTGTCACCGAGATTCCTTATATGGTCAACAAGAAGGAGATGCTCGAGCGCATCGCCTCCATGGTGGAAGACAAGAAGATCGAGGGTATCACCTACATGAACGACGAGACTTCCCGCGAGGGCGTCCGCGTCATTTTCCGCGTAAAGCAGGGCTCCAACACCAACGTGGTGCTCAACACCCTCTTCAAATATACCCCGCTCCAGTCGAGTTTCGCCATCAACAACGTGGCTCTCGTCAAGGGTCGCCCGCGCACCCTCTCTCTCAAGGAGATTATCGCCAGCTTCGTGGATTTCCGCCACGAGGTGGTTGTGCGCCGCACGAAGTTCGACCTGGAAAAGGCCCAGAAGCGCGCCCATATCCTCGAAGGCCTTCTCAAGGCCATCGACATCATAGACGATATTATCGCCCATATCCGTGCATCCAAGAGCGTAGACGAGGCTCGCGAAGGCCTGGTGGCCAAGTTCGGATTCACCGATGCCCAGGCCCAGGCTATCGTAGAGATGCGCCTGCGCCAGCTCACCGGTCTCGAGCGTGAGAAGCTTCAGGCCGAGTTCGAGGAACTGGAGAAGTTCATCGCACGTTGCAACGAGATCCTCGGCAGCGAGGTGCTGCAGCTCCAGATAGTGAAGGACGAGTGCCAGGAGATGAAGGCCAAGTACGGCGACGCCCGCCGCAGCGAGATCACGCTGAGCGCGGACGAGTTCAACCCTGAAGATTTCTATGCCGACGAAGACGTGGTCATCACCATCTCTCACCTCGGCTACATCAAGCGCACCGCGCTTACCGAGTTCCGCACTCAGGCCCGTGGCGGCGTGGGCAAGAAAGGCGGCACCACCCGGGACGAAGACTTCATCGAGCATATCTATGTGGCCAACATGCACTCCACCATGCTGTTCTTTACGGAGAAGGGCATGTGCTACCGCATGAAGGTCTACGAGCTGCCTGAGGGCGTGCGCGCCTCCAAGGGCCGTGCAGTGCAGAACTTGCTTGCCATCGACCAGGACGACAGCATCCGCACCTATCTCAACGCAGCCAAGATCGAAGATCCCGAATATGTGCAGAGCCACTATGTGACACTCGTCACCAAGAAAGGTATCATCAAGAAGACCAGCCTCGAAGACTACTCCAACAAGCGCAGCCGCAACAAGGGTATCAAGGCCCTCACCATCCGCGAAGGCGACGCCCTGCTGGATGCGGTCCTCACCAACGGCGGAGAAGATATCATGATCGCCGGCCGCAACGGCTACTGCGTGCGCTTCCGCGAGAGCGCTGTGCGCGACATGGGCCGCGGAGCTTCCGGCGTGAAGGGTATCAACCTGGTCGGGGACGACGAGGCCATCGGTGTGCTCACATACGATCCCAATCGCGAGAACGCTTCCGAGCAGACCATCATGGTGGTGAGCGAACACGGATTCGGCAAGCGTTCCAACCCCGAAGACTATAGGCTGACCTCCAGGGGAGTCAAGGGCGTGAAGACAATCAACATCACTGACAAGACCGGCAGTCTCGTGGCCATCAAGAATGTAACCGAGAACGACGATCTCATGATTATCAACCGTTCCGGACTCACCATCCGCATGGCTGTTTCCGACACCCGTGTGGCCGGTCGCGCCACTCAGGGCGTGAAGCTTATCAGCCTCCGCGAAGGGGATGCCATCTCGGCCGTTTCCGTGGTCGCCAAGAACGAGGATGGGCCTGAGGAAGAAGCAGTTGGCACGGAAAGTGCAGAAGCACCTGTAGAAAACGAATAATTACTAACATTAACTGATATGAAAAAGATTATTTTCGCACTTGCCCTCCTTGCCTCCGTGCAGGTTGCAAATGCCCAGCAGCTGAAGGATGCCGATGCTGCTGCAAAGAAAGTCGAAGCTGCAAAGGCTGCCACTCTCAATGAGAAGAAGGCTGCCAACATGGCCACCTGGCTCAAGCTCGGTCAGACTTATGTGGATGCATACAACGCCGTTCAGGGTAACGGTTACATCGGCGCCGGAGAGAGCGACCTCGCTCTTCTCATGAACGGTGTCAAGCCCACCGGCAACGAACAGGTCACTATCCAGGGTGAGCCCTATACCGTGCAGCACTACGAAACTGCAGATTACTATTTCTCTAACGGAAGGCTCGCTTTCATAGTTACCACCAAACCCGCCGTTGAGAATCCTCTCGGTGAGGCGGTGAAGGCATATAAGAAGGCTCAGGAACTCGATGTCAAGGGCAAGAAGACCAAAGATATCGCCGCGGCTATTTCAGCTATTCACGACAAGTACTCGAACGATGCCGTTGCCGCATACTCCCTCCAGAAGTATGCTGAGTCATCCAAATGGTTCGAGGCGGCCGCCGAGGTTTCGACTGTCGAGCCTTACGCACAGCTGGATACCAACGCCATCTACAACGCCGGCCTTACCGCCTGGATCGCATCCGACATCGACAGGGCCAAGGTGTTCTTCGAGAAGTGCCTCGAGCATAATTATTATGGAGATGACGGAGACGTGTATGCCCGTCTTTCCACCATCGCGGAAAAGCAGGGGAACAAGGAACTCTCTGTCAAGTATCTTGAGGATGGTTTCGTGAACTATCCCAAGAGCCAGAGCATCCTCATCGGCCTCATCAACTACTACACCACTTCCGGTGGCAGCACAGACCGTCTCTTCGAGCTCCTCGATGTTGCCAAGGCCAATGAGCCCGGCAATGCATCCCTCTGGTATGTTGAAGGCAACATCCGCCTCAAGATGGATCCTCCTCAGGTGGAAGAGGCATTCAAGGCATACGATCACTGCGGAGAAATCAGTGAGACCTACGAGTATGGCTATATCGGCAAGGGTATTTATCTCTACAATCATGCAGTAGAGGTCCAGGAGAAGGCTTCCTTCGAGATGGACGATGCCAAGTATGCTGCTCTCGTGGAAGAGTACGACAAGACTTTGAAGGCCGCTATCGAGCCCTTCGAAAAGGCTTACGAGGTCTCTAAGGACAACGAGATCAAACTCACGATCGCAGAATACATCAAGAACGCCTGCTTCCGTTTCCGTGACGATCCTGTATATAAGGAGAAGTACGAAAAGTATGAGGCAGTCGTAGCTTCCGGCAAATGAAGTTCAGCCGTTGCAGAGGTCGATACCGTACGTATCTGCATCATCGGAGATGTGATGATGCACACGAGGCAGCTGCAATTCGACCACTCTCTTTTTCTGGAAGACCTGAAGCCGCTACTTTCGGAAGCGGATCTGGCAATAGCCAATGCTGAATTTACGCTTGCGGGGCCACCCTTTACGGGGTACCCCGCATTCAGCGCTCCGGACGGCTACCTCACGAGCATCCTGGATGCCGGAGTGGACGTGCTGATGACGGCGAACAACCATATTTTGGACAAGGGACCGGAAGGGCTTGAACGTACTTTGAAACAATATACCGTATTCACGGGCAGCGGCCTGGATGAGGAGCAATACCGGAAGAACAATCCTCTGATACTCAATGTAAAAGGAGTCAGGATCGCCCTGGTGAACTTTACCTACGGAACTAATCTTGGTTCCGCCGTGGCTTATCCCAAAGTGAGCCGGATGAACAGGGAAGAGATCGCAGGGCAGATGAAGCGGGCCAGGGAGCTTGCGGATTTTGTGATAGTGCTTCCGCACTGGGGAGAGGAGTATTCCCTGATTCATAACGAATCGCAGCGGAAGTGGGCCGGATGGCTGGTAGAGCAGGGGGCGGATGCCATAATAGGCGCCCATCCGCACGTCGTTCAGGATACTACGCACATTAACGGCGTGCCTGTAGTCTATTCGCTCGGGAATGCCGTTTCGAACATGAGCGCGGTGAACACCCGTCTGGAGCTGGCCGTAGTGTTGAATCTGGTGCCGGGCCAGAGGAAGTTGCCGGAACCGGAACTGCATTTTCTGTGGTGCACCCTGCCTGGCAAGAAAACGGATGGTTACCGCACGGTAATAGTAAAGGAACAAATAGGAAGGCGTCAGGACTGGATCGACTGCACCGACTACGACAATATGATCCAAACACTGGAAAGAGTCAAGAAAGTTACTGGAATAGAATGAAGAAAACCATCACGCTGGACACTGCGGATCCGGTCAGCATACTAGGACCCGGGAACCGCATCCTGAATGAGTTTTGCACCTATTATCCCGGCCTGGAAGTGTCCGGAAAGGGAAATGAGATACTTGTGGAGGGCGATGAGGCCAAGATCGACGACTTTGTCGCTAAGTTCGCCCAACTGGTATCGCTCCGCAAACACAAACTCAATCTCACGGTGTACGACGTAGAAGACCTGTTCGCAGGCCGCCCTTCCTCCTCCGTGCTCGCCGAACATGGCAATGCCGTGATAGTGCACACCAACGAAGGAAAGGCTATCCGTGCCCGCAATGCCAACCAGGAAAAGATGGTCAAGGCCTATTTCAACAACGACCTTGTGTTTGCGGTAGGTCCTGCCGGAACCGGAAAGACCTACATCGCCATAGCGCTGGCGGTCCGCGCCCTCAAGAACCGCGAGGTGCGCCGCATCATCCTCACCCGTCCTGCTGTCGAGGCGGGGGAGAGGCTGGGATTCCTTCCGGGAGACCTCAAAGACAAGCTTGACCCCTATCTCCAGCCGCTCTACGATGCTCTCGGAGACATGATCCCTTCGAAGAAGCTGCAGGAATTCATCGCCGGAGGCACCATCCAGATAGCTCCGCTGGCCTATATGCGCGGCCGCACACTCGACGGCGCATGTGTAATCCTCGACGAGGCTCAGAATACCAATATGGGGCAGCTGAAGATGTTCCTCACCCGCATGGGCACCAATGCCAAGTTCATAGTAACCGGCGATGCCACCCAGGTGGATCTTCCCCACAAGGAGGATTCGGGCCTGCTGCGGGGGATAGATCTCGTTAAGAACCTGAAGGGCGTGGCCACGGTATTCTTCGACGACAGGGATATCGTGCGGCATCCTCTTGTAAGCAAAATAGTGAAAGCCTTCGATGCAGAAAGCTGATACTTTTTTCTATATTTGTAAGCTATGATTAAAGGAAAGTTCATATCGGGAATGCTGCTCGTGATGCTGGGTACGTCGGTGCTCCAGGGATGCGATGCGTTCCGCAGGCTGGCTGGCCGGCCCACATCCGACGAAATCGCCGCAAAGCAGGAAGTGATCCAACGCGAAGAAGCGGCTCATCAGGCCCGCATGGACTCCCTGAGCCGCATAGAGAAGGCAAAGGCGGATTCGCTGGCCATCCTCGACGAGATCAAGAAATCCGGCGAGGTTTTTCTGCCTTTGGCCAGTCTCCGACGTGCGGACACAAAAGGACTCGACAAACGTTATTATATCATAGTCGGCGCATTCTGGAATGCCGACAACGCCTCCTGGCTGGCATCCAAGATAGCTAATGCCGGTTATGAGGTGGTAAAAATCCCTTACGGAAACGGCTTTATCGCCGTCGGTGTAGGGGGAACAGACGCTTTGGCACATTTATGGGATAATCTCCGGAAGGTGCGGACGGAATCGTTCTGCCCAAAGGATGTATGGATTCTTGTAAATGAATAAGCAAATGAAGCGTTTTGCACTTTTTGTAATTACGATCATCATGGCCCTGTCTGCATCTGCGCAGGGCTATTCGGAATTGTTTGCCGGAGAAGAAGCACAGGGGCTCCGCAGCGTGGCTGATTCCATTTCAGCCCTCAAAGGGGAGGATGCCCTGGCAGAATTCGTGTCGCACAGGCTGGCTTCCAAGGGTATGGAACTGTATGAAAGTTCGGATTATACCCACTTCGGCATCAAGCGCGAAAACGGCGACACGGCCACTTTCCGGAATGTCCTCGCCTGGATCCCGGGCTATGGCAGGCAACTCCGTAACCGCTACATAGTGATAGGCACACGCCTTTCTGCGTCCAACGGTTCCGGCCTGGCGGCACTTATGAGCCTGGCGGAAAAACTGAGCACAAACCGTGTATTGCTTCAGCGTTCCGTGCTGATTGCAGCTTTCGGGGGAGCGGACGATGCCAATGCGGGCTCCTGGTATTTCCTGAACAGGGCGTTCCCGGAAACACCGCTGATAGATGCATACATCGGCCTGGATTATTTCGACAATCCCAACCGCGGCTTGTATGCATATTCCGGTTCCAATGCAGATATGAACCATATCGTGGGGCTGATGGCGGAATCTCTTCAGCCTGCCAGACCCACGGTCACCACGGTGGAACCCGGGATTTCCGACTTCCGTTCATTTTATGGCAAGGAGATTCCTTCCATTCTGTTCACTACCCTGGAACCCGGCAAGGTCTACCGTACGGGAACCGATCCTCTGGAGTATGAAGAGATGACCCGCCAGTGCGAGTATTTCTACAATTTCTCCCTGTCGCTCGCAAACGGCCCTGCACCCAGGTTCAGGCCCGATTCGGATCCGTCCGGAGTGCCGCTGGTTGCATTCTCCGACTGCGATGTCAAGCCTGCATTCTTCGGCTCTTCAGATCCTTCCTTCTTCCTCGCTCGCTGGGTCTATACCTATTTGAGATATCCCCAGTATGCCGTGGAGAACGGCATACGCGGCAGGGTGCAGGTTAGTTTTGTGATAGACGAGAAGGGCAAGGTGCGGGATGTGAAGGTGGTTAAGGGAGTGCATCCTTCGCTGGATGACGAGGCTGTGCGCGTGATTGAGGCCTCACCGGACTGGAAGCCCGGCAAACTCGGAGGAAAGCCGGTTCGGAGCCAGCTTACGCTCAATGTCGAATTTAAATTGAAAAAAGCAAAGAAATAAGATATATGGATTACGATTTCAGAAGTATCGAGAAGAAATGGCAGAAACGCTGGGCGGAGGATAAGACCTACAAGACAGTCGAGGATCCTTCCAAACCCAAGTTCTATGTGCTGGACATGTTCCCTTATCCTTCGGGTGCGGGATTGCACGTGGGGCATCCCCTGGGCTACATAGCGAGCGACATCTATGCCCGCTACAAGCGGCTGAAGGGCTTCAACGTGCTCCATCCAATGGGGTACGATGCCTTCGGCCTTCCCGCAGAGCAGTATGCCATCCAGACCGGCCAGCATCCGGAGAAGACGACCACCGACAATGTGGCTCGCTACCGCAGTCAGCTGGACCGTATAGGTTTCTCCTTCGACTGGGACCGTTCCTTCCGCACATGCGATCCCGATTATTACAAGTGGACGCAGTGGGCTTTCATCCGCATGTTCAAGAGCTGGTACGATCCCGAGATGGACAAGGCACGCCCTATCAATGAGTTGATCGCCAAATTCGAATCTACCGGTTACGACGACATCACCCCCGAGGCCTGGAAGAAGGCTTCCGCGAAGAAAAAATCCGACATCCTGATGCGCTATCGCATTGCATATCAGGGAGAAACGTCCGTCAACTGGTGTGAAGGCCTGGGCACCGTGCTCGCCAACGACGAGGTCAAGGACGGCCTTTCCGTCCGCGGCGGTTTCCCGGTGGAGCAGAAGAAGATGACCCAGTGGCAGCTCCGCGTGTCGGCTTATGCCGGCCGCCTGCTGGACAGCCTGGAGACTCTGGATTGGTCTGATTCCCTCAAGGAGATGCAGCGCAACTGGATAGGCCGCAGCGAGGGCACCGAGATGGTGTTCGACACCGTTTGCGGAGACATTCACAAGCCCATCACCATCTTCACCACCCGTGCGGATACCGTGTTCGGAGTGACCTTCATGGTGCTTGCGCCGGAAAGCGAACTCGTAGATGAACTCACCACCCCTGAACAGAAAGAGGCGGTGGCAGCATATATAAAGGAAGTCAAGAAGAAGACCGAGCGTGAGCGCATCGCCGAAACCAAAACCGTAACCGGTGTATTCTCAGGCTCTTACGGCATCAATCCCCTCACAGGGGAGAAGGTGCCCATTTGGATTTCCGAGTATGTGCTGGCGGGTTACGGCACCGGTGCCATCATGGCGGTGCCTGCGCACGACAGCCGGGACTATGCCTTTGCCAAGAAGTTCGGCCTTCCCATCATCCCCCTGATTGAAGGTGCGGACGTGAGCGAGCAGAGCTTCGATGCAAAAGAAGGCGTGATGATCAATTCCGGCTTCCTGAACGGAATGAACGTGAAAGAGGCCATCGAGGCCGCCAAGGACTACGTTGAGGCCCACGGGCTTGGCAGGCGCAAGACCAACTACCGTCTTCGCGACGCCATCTTCAGCCGTCAGCGCTACTGGGGCGAGCCTTTCCCCATCTACTACAAGGATGGCATAGCCACGCCGATGCCGGACGAGGACCTGCCTCTCCTCCTTCCGGAAATCGAATCCTACAAGTCCAAGAACGGTGAACCGCCGCTGGCTCGTGCCAAGGACTGGACATACGGGGGACATCCTCTCGAAACCAGCACCATGCCGGGATTCGCGGGCTCCAGCGCGTATTATCTGCGCTACATGGATCCCCACAACGACAAGGCTCTCGTGAGTGCGGAGGCGGATAAATACTGGAGGAACGTTGACCTGTATGTGGGCGGCACGGAGCACGCAACCGGCCACCTGATCTATTCCCGCTTCTGGAACAAGTTCCTCTACGACCTCGGCTACGTATGCGAGGATGAGCCTTTCCGCAAGCTGGTGAACCAGGGTATGATTCAGGGACGCTCGAACTTCGTGTACCGAGTGGTAGGCACCAACAAGTTCGTATCCCTCGGCCTAAAGGACCAGTACGAGACCACCGAAATCCACGTGGACATAAACATCGTGCATAACGACAAACTGGATCTGGAGGCTTTCAAAGCCTGGAGGCCCGAGTACAACGATGCGGAGTTCATCCTCGAGAACGGCGAATACATCTGCGGATGGGCCGTGGAGAAGATGAGCAAGAGCATGTACAATGTGGTGAACCCCGATGATATCTGCGACAGCTACGGAGCCGATACCCTGAGGCTCTACGAGATGTTCCTTGGCCCCGTGGAGCAGAGCAAACCCTGGGATACCAAAGGCATCGACGGCGTGAACCGCTTCCTCCGCAAGTTCTGGAGGCTGTTCTACGACAGGGATAACTTCCTGGTTACGGATAAACCGGCGACTCCCGCGGAACTCAAGGCCCTGCACAAGTTGATTGGCAAGGAGCAGGAAGACATAGAATCCTTCTCCTACAACACCACCATCAGCGCATTCATGATAGCGGTCAACGAGCTTTCCGACCTCAAGTGCAACTCCCGTGAAGTCCTGGAGCCCCTGGTGGTGCTGCTTTGTCCTTTCGCTCCGCACATCGCCGAGGAGCTCTGGGAGAGGCTGGGACACACGACGAGCGTTACCGTTGCCGCTTTCCCCGAATACAAAGCTGAACTGACGGTTGAGAACAACGTGACTTATCCGGTGTCTTTCAACGGAAAGACCCGTTTCATGGTGGATATGCCGAAGAGCGCATCTCCTGCAGAGGTTGAGGCTCAGGTGCGTGCCATGGAGCAGACGGCCAAGTGGGTGGGAGAGCAGAATATTGTCAAGGTGATAGTGGTACCCGGCAGAATTGTCAACATCGTGGTAAAATGAAACAAAAGAATAAAGTAGTCTCCATCCTTACGGATTATCTGGTGATGACGCTGGGCGTGCTATTCGTCACCGTGGCATGGGAATGCTTCATGATTCCTAACGGGATGTCCGCAGGCGGACTTATGGGTCTCTGCGCGGTCATCGAGTATGCGACCGGCGGTGCCATCATCGCATCCTACTCCTTCACCGTCATAAATGCATTCCTGATCATCCTGGCGGTTCTGGTCTTCGGCATAGGTTTTGGTTTCCGCACCCTGTATTGCATTGCCATACAGGCACTTGCACTGAAGGTTTTCGCCGGGCTGGGTTTCCTTCAGGCAGTCCCGGGCAACTTCTTCTATGTTCCCGAGAAGATAATGATCCCCGTTATTTCCGGTGTGCTGGAGGCTGTGGGTATAGGCCTTACCATACGCAAGGGCGGAAGCACTGGCGGCACGGATATCGTGGCCCTTATAGTGAACAAGTACTGGCCGGTGGCACTCAGCAGGATGTTCCTCATCACCGACTTCATCATCATCACTTCCATACTCTTCCTGCCGGGCAGGGCGTTCGGTGACATGATGTATGGTTATATCATGATGGCCGCCTATGCCTGCGTAATCGATTTTGTGGTCGTGGGCGACAGGGGGGCGGTTCAGTTGCTGGTTTTCTCGTCCAAGCATAAAGAGATTGCGGATTACATCACCAGGAAGATGGAGCGCGGAGTAACGGTGCTGAAGGCTATAGGCTGGTATACGAAGCAGGAAAAGGATGTTCTGTTGCTGCTCATGCGCCGCAACGAGGTCCCGGAGGTCTCCAAGTTCATCAAGGAGACGGATGAGAGGGCCTTCATGACAGTCAATCCGGTCGGCGGTGTATATGGCGAGGGTTTTGAGGAAATCAAAGCAGGTATCTCGAATTCCAGAAAGAAGAAAAAAGACAATGGTGATAAACAAGAATAGCATCGGCCGTACGGTCAAGGAATATGCCCTGGTTACATTCGGCATCCTGATGTATGTACTCGGGTGGAGCATTTTCCTGGTTTCCAACAATCTGGTTGGCGGCGGAATAACAGGTCTTTCCGCAATACTGCAGTATGCTACCCACGGGGTCATCAAGATAGGTTATTCCTACTTCGTGATCAACGTGGCGCTGATCGTGGCTGCGCTGTTCGTGCTCGGTTTCGGCTTCGGATGGAAAACCATCTTTGCCACGGTACTGGCATCCATAGGTTTGAATGTTTTCCAGACCATTATTCCTGCCGATTTCATCCAGGCCATAGCCCTGGACAACGGCAAACTGATGAGTACCATCATGGGCGGTATCATGACCGGGGTAGGAATAGGGTTTACCATGGTCGCCGGCGGCAGTACCGGTGGCACGGATATCATCGCTCTGATGGTGAACAAGTACCACAACGTTTCTCCGGGCCGCCTCATCCTTTATATGGATGTGGTGATCATCCTTTCTTCCCTCCTGGTGCCTTCATACAAGCCTTCGGGCGATCTTGTGCCTTTTGTGGAGAAACTGACCACGGTGGTGTATGGTTTTATCCTCATAACCATCAACAGTACGGTGCTGGATCTTGTAATCTCCGGTTCCCGCCAGAGCGTTCAGCTCTTCATCCTTTCCAAGCACTACGCCGAGATCGCGGATGCTATTACCAAAGACCTGCACAGGGGTGTGACGGTGCTGGACGGCAAGGGCTGGTATACCAAGGAGAACACGGAGGTGCTGATGGTGCTCACCCGAAAGGCTGACCTTAACCTGCTGCTGCGCTACATCAAGACCATCGACCCGGATGCTTTCCTGTCGGTCAGTTCGGTCACCGGTGTTTATGGAAAGGGATTCGATGTTATAAAGAAAAAAATGTAGGTTTTTTATGTAGGTAAAATCTTTATCGTACCGCAAACATTTATTTTAGTTTTTACCCCCGTTCAGGACTACCTCCTGAGCGGGTTTTTGTTATAACTTGGCCGCCGATAACAAAAAACCATTATAATGAAAAGAATCTTTACAATTCATCTGATGCTCCGGGTGCTTCCTGTTGCTTTGTTCATAATGCTTTTTATGCTGGATCTGGCAACTAAAGAACCGGACGGTATGGAAATGCGCCTCTGTTGCTATCTGCTCGCGGCCGCGGTCATCTATATCGCGTATCCGCTCACGCGAGACGATCCCATGAGTTCCGCCCGTTTCAGCGCGGTATGCTCATTGTACTACCTTGGTGCCGCGCTTGCTTTGGGCGAAACAATGACCGTCGAATACCTGTTCCTGCTGCCGACGGTTGTTTTTACGCTCATCTATGCGGTCAGATGCATGATGTGCAAATACAAGGAGCCGTCGGCAATCTTTCGTAAGGATGCCGCCTGGTGCTGTGCGGAAGAAGATTCCAGGACTGTCTACTCGTTTTTCATCCTGGCGTCCTGCGTGGGGGTAATAACCCTGGTGCGCTGTGATGCAGATGCCATGGTGATGCTGGCGGCTTCGGTTTTCCTTCTGGTGTTGGATATCCTGCTGCATGTGCGTGCATATTCAGGCAGGACCATCATGATAGGAGAGCGGAAAGAACGCAGGATACAGACTATATTGCTAACCAGCGGCCGCATGTCGGACGCCATACCCGAAGTGGACAATGCCATCCTGTCAAAGTCTTACAGGCGTATAGAACAGTTCATGCGGGACCATAAGCCCTATCTCGACGACAGGTTCACTATGGAAAAGATGGCGGATACGCTGAAACTGAATAAGGTTTACATCAGCCGCGCGATCAACAAGTTCACTTCAAAGAATTTCCGTCAGTACGTGAACTGGCACAGGGTTCTTTATTCGGTGGAACTGATGAGGGCGGATCCCTGGCTGAAGGTTATAGAACTGGCCTTCATGTCCGGGTTCCACTCACAGGTCACCTACAATATGTGTTTCAAGATATTCATGGACGAGACCCCGTCCGACATGCTTTCCAGGCTCAGGCTTCAAAAACCCCGTCCGGAACTTTCCAAGATTGAGGTAAAGTTGCCTCCAGATGAAGTTGTTCCTTCTTCACGGGATGAAGGAAAGTGATGCTGTGAGCCTGCAGGCATATGCCTCCGTCGGGATTGGAACGGGGTGCGCCGTATTTCAGGTCTCCCTTGATGGGGCAGCCTATGTGGGCGAGCTGGCAGCGTATCTGGTGATGCCTTCCGGTGAGGAGTTCCACTTCCAGAAGATGGTAGCGGTCGGTGTCGCCAACGTGACGGTAGCGCAGTTTGGCGAGCTTCGCTTTGGGCCCGGGCTTGCGTGTGATGAAACTCTTGTTCAGTTTCTCGTTGCGCTCCATCCAGTCTTCCAGCAGACCTTCCTTTTGTTCAGGAGCGGCACAGCATAGCGCCAGGTAGGTCTTGTGAACCTCGCCGTCCCGGAACATGGCATTCAGCCTTTCCAGTGCCTTGGATGTCTTTGCAAATACGCATAGCCCGCTCACAGGCCTGTCCAGGCGGTGCGGCACGCCCATGAACACATTTCCCGGTTTGTTGTCGCGTTCCTTGATGAAGGCTTTCAGAGTTTCGGAGAGGGGAGTATCGCCCGTCTTGTCTCCCTGCACTATTTCGCCCACCTTCTTGTCTATGACCAGGAGGTGGTTGTCTTCGTAAACTATGCGGGATGCTATGTCTGCGTAATCCATTGCAGTGCAAAGATAATGACAATTTGTCAGTTTTCGCCCGGTGGCACAGCTTTCGTTATAAAGAAAAGCGTCGCCCCAGGGTGACAGAATTGCAGATAATAAGTAAAAAGGACACATATTATGGGAAAAATCATTGGAATCGACCTCGGAACCACGAACAGTTGCGTGGCGGTCATGGAAGGCAATCAGCCTACCGTAATCATCAATAACGAAGGCCAGCGCACCACCCCTTCGGTGGTAGCCTTCACAGAAGACGGCGAGCGCAAAGTGGGTAATCCCGCCAAGCGTCAGGCCATCACCAATCCTAAGAACACAGTATTCAGTATCAAGCGTTTCATGGGTGAGACCTACGACCAGGTAGGCAAGGAAACCGCACGTGTTCCCTACAGCGTGGTCAAAGGCGAGAACAACACTCCCCGTGTAGATATCAACGGCCGCATGTATTCTCCTCAGGAGATCTCCGCAATCATCCTCCAGAAGATGAAGAAAACCGCGGAAGACTATCTGCGTCAGCCCGTTACGGAAGCGGTCATCACCGTTCCCGCATACTTCTCCGACAGCCAGCGCCAGGCCACCAAGGAGGCCGGCAAGATCGCAGGCCTCGATGTGAAGCGTATCATCAACGAGCCCACCGCCGCAGCACTTGCATACGGTCTCGACAAGAAAAACAAGAACATGAAGGTCGCGGTCTACGACCTCGGCGGCGGCACCTTCGATATCTCCATCCTGGAGCTCGGAGACGGTGTTTTCGAAGTGAAGTCCACCAACGGTGATACCCACCTCGGCGGCGACGATTTCGACCAGGTCATCATCGACTGGCTCGCCAGCGAATTCGCTTCCGAGAACAGCGGACTGGACCTCAAGAAGGATCCTATGGCCCTCCAGCGCCTCAAGGAAGCTGCCGAAAAGGCAAAGATCGAGCTGTCCAACCAGACCAGCACCGAGATCAACCTTCCTTATATCACCGCGGTCGACGGCGTTCCCCGTCACCTCGTTAAGAGCCTTACCCGCGCCAAGTTCGAAGCCCTCTGCGACAACCTGTTCCAGCGCAGCATCGAGCCTTGCCGCAAGGCCCTGCAGGATGCCCATCTGAGCACCTCCGACATCGACGAGGTCCTGCTCGTAGGCGGCTCCACCCGTATCCCCAAGATCCAGGAGCTGGTGAAGAGCTTCTTCGGCAAGGAGCCCAACAAGAGCGTCAATCCGGATGAGGTCGTCGCAATCGGCGCCTCCATCCAGGGCGGCGTGCTCGCAGGTGATGTGAAGGATGTCCTCCTTCTCGATGTCACTCCTCTGAGTCTGGGTATCGAAACCCTCGGCGGCGTGATGACCAAGCTTATTGAAAGCAACACCACCATCCCGGTGCACAAGGAGCAGGTCTTCAGCACCGCTGCAGACAACCAGCCTTCAGTAGAGATCCGCGTGCTTCAGGGTGAGCGCCCGATGGCAAAGGACAACAAGCAGATCGGAATCTTCCACCTCGATGGTATCGCACCCGCCCCTCGTGGAATCCCTCAGATCGAGGTTTCCTTCGATATCGACACCAACGGCATACTGTCTGTCTCTGCTAAGGATAAGAGCACCGGCAAGGAACAGCACATCCGCATCGAGGCATCCAGCGGACTCAGCGAAGACGAGATCAAGCGTATGCGGGACGAGGCTAAGGCCAACGAAGACGCCGACAAGGCTGCCAAGGAGCGTGTAGACAAGATCAACAATGCCGACGCCCTCTGCTTCCAGGCCGAGAAGTTCCTGAAGGACAATGGCGACAAAGTCCCTGCCGATGTGAAGGCAGAGGTCGAGAGCAACCTGAATCCTCTCAAGGAGGCTGTCAAGAACCAGAATCTCGAAGACATCGACCGTTATTCAGAGGCTCTGAGCAAGGCATTCGAAAAGATGTATCAGGCTGGCCAGCAGGCCGGTCCTCAGGGCGGCGCCGGTTTCAATCCCGGTCAGGGTGGCCCTCAGGGAGGCCCCCAGGGAGGCCCTCAGGGCCCCGGCCCCGACTACGGCGGAGGCAACGCTCCCGACGAACAGTAATCGGTAATAACAATTAAAGAAAGCGTCCGAATCACTTCGGACGCTTTCTTTAGTTTAAATGCGGACAGCGGCTTCCAGAGCCGAAAGCGTATGGGGGAGAGGCTGGAGTTCGCCTGGAGCGGGAGCAGGTTTGGAATTGTCGGCCACGCCTGCGCTTTCACGAGATCCTCCATGCGATTCAACGGTATTCCCGCCGGTGCGGCTGGGCTGTCCCATACCGGAGCCCTGAGGCTTGCCGGCACCGCCTTTGTGCCCGCGGAAAGGAGTTATCATAGCGATTCCCAGAGGCTCGAAGACCAGGATTCCATCCTGGAAATAATCGGCCCAGGGGGCTGCTGCAAGCGTGCGGAGCCATGTTCCGTCTTCTTCGAACATGTTAAGCACAAGCATGTATGAGTAACCGGTTCCGTGCGAATCGTCCAGGGTATATTTCTCCGGATTGTGCGTCATAGCCTCCAGGCTCAGCCTGACGGTACGGGCGTTGTTGGGGCCCCAGTAAATCACTTCCTCCCTTTCGGACATGGTGTAGGAAGGATCGTCGATCCTGTCTTTATAAATGCAGGTAAGGTCCGGGAAAAGTTCTACGAAATCCTTGCCGTCTTTATGCCGGACTGCGCAGTTCACGACGTCTCCCATATGGAATGCATAGTGGAAGATGTGGGATTTAGAGGCAGCGAGCTCTGCCCTTGCATGTACGGAACTCGGCATGCGGGGAATATATGAATTGACGCCCACGTTCTCCGTCTCGTAGATGTCTTTGCAGCGGGTAGTGAAATCGTAGAGCCTTTGCAGTTTTGAGAGCTCCGAAATGCTGAATCCGAGGCCTTCGAACACATCCTCGTGGCCGAAAGCGCGATAGTCGTGGATATCCATGGTGTAGGCGGGGAGACCAAGGGCATTGGGGTTCGCCATGATGGCCCAGCGCTGTTTGCCGTCGGCATTGTAGATGGCGCCTTCGCTGAAGTCGCCCTCAAGCCATCCGCGGCTGCAGACTTCCTGGACGAATGTGCCGTCCGCTTCGTAGAGCAGGGCCTTGAGGGTGTAATAGCGGTTGCCTCCGCCGTAGCGCATGGCACCGGGTATGCTTCCGGATATCAGGCAGGGCTCGAGGCGTATGAAGCGTCCGCGCCCCCAGTCGATGTGAAGCATGTTGCAGGCCGCTTTAGTGCTGCCAAGGAATCCCGTATGGAATTCGACCACACGCACCATATTGGCATAGAGCCTTCTGCCGATGGGGCCTTTCTGCCAAGCCGCTGCGCGCACGGGGTCGCCCTGGGGATCGTAGGGTTTGATGGCTCTGGGCTCGCGCATCGACTGGCCGTCCCTGAGGTCAGGACTCCAAATATAGTGAGTAAGATCTGTGCCAAGAGCTTTGAATGAGCCGGAAGACCGGATTATGTTCAGATACTGGAAGGGCTGCAGCACCGTTCCGTCGTAGCCGATGATGCCATAGAGGCCGGTGACTTCGGATTTACCTATGAACGTGCCGTCCCTGAACGTGGGAGTGTAGGACAGTTGCGGGCTCAGCAGTTCCCTTCCTTGATTGTCGTAAATACCCCACATTGCTTCTGCTTTGAATCCTGGCACTTCAGTGTCGTATTCTGCATACATGAACTCGCCGCTGCGGTCTACGTCAACGCCACGCGCCTCCACGGGGATGACTATGCGTCCGTCCCGGTCGGCGATGCCGCGCAGTTTGGTGCCGTTCACTTTGCGCATGAGTTCGCAGTAGCCGTTCTTGTCGAACTTGCCTATATTGTCGTAGATTGCGGGGAATATCATGTTTCCGGCCTGGTCGATCAATCCCCAGTGACCGTCAATCTCCACTTCTGCCGTACCGTCGACGAACTTCTTGGCATCGTCGAAACTGGGCGGAATCACCCATGTCTTAGTGCCTTTGCCCTGATAACCATACTTTTTCGTGGCTTTGTCTTTGGCTGGTTTGAGGTCCTGGGCGGACGCGCTCAAAGAGAAAGCAAGTGCAAAACTGCAAAGAAGAAGGAGGAATTGTTGAAAACTCTTGGTGTTTTTGTTCATAAGTCGTAGGAATAATGCTTTCAAAAATACGAATAAAACTGTAAATTTGTATCCCGTTGTTGGTAGGATTCTATACATCTATTATTATATGAAGCTAGTTTACACAGGCAAGACGAAAAACGTTTTTGCTCTCGACAACGGTCATTATCTTCTCAAGTTCAAAGATGATTGCACCGGTAAGGACGGTGTGTTCGATCCCGGCGAAAACTCCATCGGTCTCACCATCGAAGGCGTGGGAGACGTGAATCTCAGAATGAGCATTTATTTCTTTGAGAAACTCAATGCCGCAGGTATCCGTACCCACTATGTGAGTGCAAATCTGAAAGATACCACGATGGAGGTTTTACCTGCTAAAGTGTTCGGACACGGACTGGAGGTAATCTGCCGTCACAAGGCTGTAGGCAGTTTCATCAAGCGTTACGGAGAGTATATAGAACCCGGCACCGACCTTCCCGCCTACGTGGAGATGACTTTCAAGAACGACGCCAAGGGTGATCCTCTCGTGACCAAGGACGGCCTGATCGTCCTCGGCATCATGACGGACGAGCAGTACGATGCCATCAAAGAGATGACACAGCGCATAACCAAGGTGGTGGCGGACGACCTGAAGGCCAAGGGCCTGGTGCTATACGACATCAAGTTCGAGTTCGGATATGATTCGGATGGCAAGGTTATGCTGATAGATGAGATCGCATCCGGCAACATGCGTGTTTACAAGGATGGGGAGTATATAGATCCAATGACCTTATCAAAACTTTTCTTCGCATGAGCAAAGTAGCAGTAATCATGGGCAGCGCGAGCGACTGGGACGTGATGGCCCCGGCGTGCACCACCCTGGAAGAATTCGGCATCCCTTACGAAAAGAAGGTCTTAAGCGCACACCGGAATCCCGGCCCCCTGGCCGATTATGTGAAGGCGGCGAAGGATAATGGTTTCGACATTATCATTGCCGGAGCCGGCGGAGCGGCGCATCTGCCCGGAGTGATTGCCGCCCTAACGACTATCCCTGTCATCGGAGTGCCCGTAAAGAGCAAGGCGCTGAATGGGCTGGACTCCCTCCTGTCCATAGTGCAGATGCCCTCCGGCATACCGGTGGCCACGATGGCCATAGACGGAGCCAAAAATGCCGCACTGTACGCAGTTAGCATACTGGCCCTGGGGGACGAGGGCCTCTCTGCAAAACTGCAGGAATTCCGCAAACAGCAGAGCGACAAGGTCCTGAATACTGTAATCTAACCCTGAATGCCCACCCCGCAACTGCGCCGGTGGGCATACAATTTAATGATATGAGCAACAAGCGTTTATTCGTAGAGAAAAAGAAAGCGTTCAGCGTTGAGGCGGAGAGCCTGCGCGCTGAACTTGCCGAGAATCTGTCCATAGATATCAAGTCGCTCCGGCTGCTGAACGTCTACGACCTGTTCGGCTTTTCCGACTCCCTGGTGGAGAAGTGCCGCTACAGCGTATTCGGCGAGACGGTGACCGACACTGTGACGGACTCCATCGACCTCTGCGGAAAGAAATACCTGGCTGTGGAATACATCCCCGGCCAGTTCGACCAGAGAGCATCGTCCGCCGTGGACTGCGTGCACCTGATCGACCCCAAGGCAGACATCCGCATCAAAAGCTCGCGCCTGCTGATATTCGACGACAGCCTTCCCCAGGCCGACCTGGACAGGATAGCCCACTACTACATCAACCCTGTGGAATGCCGCCGTAAGGACCTCTCCGTGCTGAAGGAGAACGAGCAGGCGGATGTGAAGCCGCTCGAGGACCTCACCGGCTTCACGCAGATGCCCGAAAGCGAATTCGCCGCCTTCTGCAAGGACCACGGGCTGGCCATGAACACCGACGACCTCCGCGAGGTCGTGCGTTATTTCAAGGCCGAGGGCCGCGATCCGTTCGAGACCGAGCTTCGCATCCTGGATACCTACTGGAGCGACCACTGCCGCCACACCACCTTCACCTCCGAAATCGAAGAAATCACCATCGACGATTCCTTCCTGAAACCCGAACTGGAGGAGAGCCTGGGCAGGTTCGGCGCCATGCGCGAGAAACTTGGCAGGGTAGAGAAGCCTTTCTGCCTTATGGAACTCGCAACCATCGGCGCCCGCTGGCTGAAGGCCAACGGCAAGCTGGACGACCAGGAGCAGAGCGAAGAGAACAACGCCTGCAGCATATTCATCAACGCCACCGTGGACGGCAAGCCCGAGAAGTGGCTGCTGCAGTTCAAGAACGAAACCCATAACCATCCCACCGAAATCGAACCTTTCGGCGGAGCCGCCACCTGCCTCGGAGGCGCAATACGCGACCCTCTTTCCGGCCGTGCCTACGTCTATCAGGCCATGCGCGTGACCGGAGCGGGGGACATCACCGCCAGCGTGGCGGATACGATTCCCGGCAAACTTCCCCAGCGCATGATCAGCCGCAAGGCTGCGGGAGGATACTCCAGCTACGGTAACCAGATAGGCCTTGCAACCACCCACGTGCGGGAAATCTACGCCGATGGCTACACTGCCAAACGCATGGAGATAGGTGCCGTAGTGGGAGCCGTCAAAGCTTCCGACGTGCGCCGCGAGAGCCCGGCTCCCGGCGATGTGGTGCTGCTGCTCGGCGGCCGCACCGGCAGGGACGGAATCGGCGGAGCCACAGGCTCTTCCAAGGAACACACCGAAAGTTCGCTGGAGACCTGCGGCAGCGAGGTGCAGAAGGGTAATGCCCCCGAAGAGCGCCAGCTGCAGAGGCTTTTCCGCCGTCCGGAGGTCACGCGCCTCATCAAGAAGAGCAACGACTTCGGAGCTGGCGGCGTGAGCGTGGCCATAGGCGAACTCGCCGGCGGCCTGGACATCTGGCTGGACCGTGTGCCTGCCAAGTACGCCGGCCTGAACGCTACCGAACTTGCCATCAGCGAATCCCAGGAAAGGATGGCCGTCGTGGTCGAGGCGAAGGATGTAGACGCCTTCTGCGCCCTCTGCTCGGCCGACAACATAGAAGTAACTCATGTGGCGGATGTCACCGACCGTGGCAGGATGCGCATGTGGAACGGCGGGGAGCTGGTCTGCGACCTTTCCCGCGAGTTCATCGACAGTGCCGGCGCGAAGCATTATGCCAAGGCCGCCATCGCCGCTGTTGAGGAGAAGGATCCCTTCGTGCGCGAGCCCAAAGGCATAGGCCTAGAGGAAAAGATGCTCGCCACCATGTCATCCCCCAACGTGGCATCCCAGAAGGGCTTGATCGAGATGTTCGACTCCACCATCGGACGTTCCACGGTGCTCATGCCTTTCGGCGGAAAGCGCCAGATGACGGAGACCCAGGTTTCGGTGCAGAAGCTGCCTGTGGTCGGCTACACCGATACCGCAAGCGTGATGGCCTTCGGCTACAACCCCGACATCGCCCTCTGGAGCCCCTATCATTCAGCAGCTTACGCAGTGGTGGAGGCCTGCACAAAGGTGGCCTGCTCGGGTGCCGACTGGAGCCGAATGCGCTTCTCGTATCAGGAATACTTCGAGCGCATGACCAAGGATTCCCACACTTGGGGCAAGCCTTTCAGCGCCCTGCTCGGCGCCCTGAAGATGCAGGACGCCCTCGGCCTTCCGTCCATCGGAGGCAAGGACTCCATGTCCGGCACCTTCGAGCACATACACGTGCCGCCCACCCTCGTGGCCTTCGGCATCACTACCGTGGATGCGGGCGAGGTCATATCTCCCGAATTCAAGGCCCCTGGCAACAGGATATACCTGATCCGGCATACTCCGCTCAAGAATTGGATGCCTGATACCGACGCCCTCAAGGCCAACTGGAGTTTCATCCGCAGCCAGGTGCTCGAAGGGAAGATAGTTTCCGCGTGGTCGCTTTCCTACGGCGGCGTGGCTGAAGGTCTGGTGAAGATGGCGATGGGCAATGCCCTGGGAGTGAAGGTGAACGTTTCCGAGAGGGATCTTTTCTCGCTTGGATACGGTTCCGTTTTGGTCGAGGCTGCCGGCGAGCTGGATTTCCCGGCTGCCGAACTTCTTGGCACCGTTGCCGAGATGGGCATCTGCATCAACGGAGTCAATATGGCTCTCGATGCCCTGGAAAAGGCGTACGAATCTCGCTATTGGAAATTATATCCTCCGCGCGTGGAGGCGACTGACCAGGACGCTCCCACGAGGCCATCCGCGCCGGGCAAAGGGCAGGGTAATGCGTGCCTCAGCACGCACGGCGGAGGACGGGACATCGCTCGAGCGATGTCCGAAGTCCGGGAGCCGCGGGGGTATTCTAGGGGGCAGAGCCCCCTACAGACAATGACAGACAAGGACGCAGTCATTGTCTGTCTACCGGTGTTCCCGGGCACGAACTGCGACTACGACACAGCCAAGGCATTCAGGAAGGCAGGCGCCGAAGTCCGGCCCTTCATCTTCCGCAACCTCCATCCCCAGGACGTCCTCGACTCCATCGACAGTCTGGCACGCAGGATCGACGAATGTCACATCCTGGCATTCTGCGGCGGATTCTCGTCCGGCGATGAGCCCGACGGCAGCGGAAAATTCATTGCCGACGTCATCAATAATGCCAAGATATCCGCGGCGATAGCGGCCCTGCAGGCCCGCGGAGGGCTGATCCTTGGCATATGCAACGGCTTCCAGGCCCTGGTGAAGAGCGGCCTGTTGCCATATGGCAAGACCGGCTGCGTCACCCCGGATTCCCCGACACTGTTCCGCAACGACATCAACCGCCACATATCCCTCATCGCCACCACCGAAGTTGCATCCGTGAATTCACCATGGCTGTCTTCCTTTAGGCTGGGAGACAGGCATTCGATAGCTTTCAGCCATGGCGAGGGCAAGTTCGTGGTGAACGAGAAACTGGCCAGGGAGCTGTTCGAGAACGGCCAGGTGGCCTTCCGTTACATCGACAATCCCAACGGATCGTCCTACGGCATCGAGGGCATCCTCAGCCCGGACGGGCACATACTCGGCAAGATGGGGCACAGCGAGCGCTACGAGGGGAATCTGTTCAAGAACATAGCAGGGGAGTGCCGCCAGCCCATATTTGAAAACGCAGTCAACTATTTCAGAAACAATGGATAAAAAACAACTTCTTTTCGACGGTAACGAAAAACAGGTTTTCGCGACCGAAGATCCCGATAAGGTCATCTTCCGATATAAGGATGTGACCCTTGCCTACAACAGCATCAAGCGCGCCCGCTTCGACGGGAAAGGGGTGCTGAACAACCGTATTTCGGCCATCCTGCTGGGATACCTGAACAAGAACGGTGTCCGCACCCACTTCCTGGAGCAGGTAGGGGAGCGCGACCAGCTCTGCCGCAAGATCGAAATCATCCCCATAGAGGTCTTCTGGCGCAAGCGCATCGCCGGCGACCTGGCCACGCGCCTGGGAGTGGAGGATGGCTTCTGCCCCGGCAATACCATCGTGGATCTGGTGTACAACAACGACGACCTGGAAGATCCTATCATCAACAAGCACCACGCAGTGGCCCTCGGGCTTGCCACCTACGATGAGATCGATATCATGATGGCCGTGGCACGTAAGGCCGGAAGCCTGCTGGAGGCACTCTTCCACAGCATTGGAATCGAACTGGTGGACATGAAACTCGAGTTCGGCCATGCCTCGGACAACGGCGAACTCATCCTTTCGGACGAGATCAGCCCCGACACCTGCCGCCTCTGGGACGAGGCAACGGGGGAGAGGCTCGGCAAGGACCGTTTCCGCCTGGATCTCAGCGACGTTGTCGCATCCTATCAAACCGTTTTGGACAGACTTGAAAAACTTGATATTCATTAGAAAATGGGATTACTTGCAGTTTACGGCGTAAAGGACGCATCCACCTATATTTATTACGGGCTTCATAACCTGCAGCACCGCGGGCAGGAAGGCGGCGGCATAGCCACCTTCGACGAAAACGGCAAATCCTACCGTTACCGCGGGCAGGGACTGCTGAGCGAGATATTCACCAATGGCGAGGTAGGTGAGCTGAAGGGCTCCATGGGCGTGGGCAGCGTGAAGTATGCCAATGCATCCAAGGGCGGCCCCGAGAACGTGGAACCTCTGTTTTTCCGTCACAAGAGCGGCAACTTCGTGGTTGCCGGAGAGGGTAATCTGGTGAATGCCAAGCAGATAGCGGATTATCTCGAGAAACACGGCACCATCTTCCAGACCGACACCGACAGCGAACTTCTCGCACACCTCATCAAGAAGAACTACAACGAGGATCGCATCGACCGCATAGTCAAGGCCCTGAACATGATGGAGGGAGGATTCTCCTTCATCATCATGACCCGCAGCCGCGTTTATGCCGCCAGGGACAAATACGGCATCAAACCCCTCTGCATAGGCAAGCTCGGGGACGGCTACGTGGTGGGCAGCGAGTCCTGCGCATTCGAGATCATGGGTGCGGAGTTCCTCCGGGACGTGAACCCCGGAGAGATTGTGTCTTTCGACAAGAACGGCATGCACAGTACCGTCTGGAGCCGTTTTTCCCGCCATCGCATGTGCGCGATGGAATACATCTACTTCGCCCGTCCGGACAGCGACATCGACGGCTGTAACGTGCACGCGTACCGCAAGGAAGCGGGCAGACGCCTGTGCCGGGAGAATCCGGTGGAAGCCGACATAGTGGTGGGAGTGCCGGAATCCGGACTGAGCGCTGCCTTCGGTTATGCCGAGGAGGCCGGAATCCCCTTCGAGATGGGTCTGGTGAAGCATAAATACGTGGGCCGCACCTTCATCCAGCCAGTGCAGAGCATGCGCGAACTGGGCGTGAAGATGAAACTTTCCCCCGTCCGCAGCATAGTGGAAGGCAAGCGCGTGATTCTGGTGGACGATTCCATCGTGCGCGGCACTACCTGCCTCAAGATAGTTAAGCTCCTGCGTTCCGCCGGGGCCAAGGAGGTGCACGTGCGCATCGCCAGCCCCATGATGCGCTTCCCCTGCCATTACGGCGTGGACACCTCCACTGCAGAAGAGCTGCTCTGCTCGAAGCGCAACCTGGAGGAGGCCTGCAAGGCCATCGAGGCTGATTCCCTGGGCTACCTGAGCCCGGAATCCACGCGCGAGTCCGCTTTCGGCTGCGCGGATCCCTGCCAGGCCTGCTTCACGGGCGAATATCCGACTTTACTCTACGATGATGTAATAACAGACTAATATGGCAAAGACATACGAAAACGCCGGCGTTAACCTCGAAGCCGGATATGAAGTAGTTAGAAGAATCAAGCAGCACGTGGCGTCCACCGCGCGCACCGGTTCCATGGGCAACATAGGCTCCTTCGGAGGCATGTTCGACCTCTCCGCCCTCGGAGTTAAGGAACCCGTGCTGGTGAGCGGAACCGACGGTGTGGGCACCAAGCTCAAGATTGCATTCGCGATAGACAAGCACGATACCATAGGCATCGACGCCGTGGCGATGTGCGTGAACGATGTGCTCGCGCAGGGGGCCGAACCCCTGATTTTCCTGGATTATGTGGCTCTGGGGCACAACGTTCCCGCCAAGGTCGAGGCCATAGTGGCCGGCGTGGCGGAAGGATGCCGCCAGGCGGGATGCGCCCTCGTAGGCGGCGAGACCGCCGAGATGCCGGGCATGTATTCCGACGGAGAATACGACATAGCGGGCTATACCACCGGCGTGGTGGAGAAGAGCAAACTTATAGACGGTTCCAAGGTGAAGGTTGGGGACGTTCTGGTGGGCATCGCCTCCAGCGGCGTGCATTCCAATGGCTTCAGTCTGGTGCGCAAGATAGTGGCCGATGCTGGGCTTTCCTATTTCGATGAGATTCCCGAATTTGGCGGGCGCAGGCTCGGCGAGGTGCTCCTCACGCCCACCAGGATATATGTGAAGCAGATGCTCGAGGTGATACGCAACTGCGATGTGCACGGAGTCGCGCACATCACCGGAGGCGGCTTCGACGAGAATATCCCTCGCGTGCTGCGGCCGGGGCAGGGATTGGAGATTCAGGAGGGGAGTTGGGAGATTCTGCCGGTGTTCAGGATGTTGGAGAAGTGGGGTGGAGTGCCGCATCGCGAGATGTTCAATATCTTCAATATGGGTATTGGCATGGTCGCGGTTCTGGATGCCTCAGAGGCCGATAAGGCCATCGCGATCCTCGAAGCCGCAGGCGAAAAGGCGAGCGTAATAGGAAAAGTAACTGATAAGGAAGGCGTATGCATAATCTAGCGGTATTTGCAAGCGGCACCGGCTCGAACTTCGAGGCCATAGCGGATGCGTGCTCGGACGGGCGTCTGGATGCGCGGGTCGCGCTGATGGTCTGCGACAAGCCGGGGGCGGCGGTGGTGGAGAAGGCGGCCCGGAGGGGCATCGAGACCTTCGTATTCAATCCGAAGAGCTATGCGTGCAAGGCGGATTTCGAGACTGAGATCGCGGGCCTCCTGGATGCCAGAAAAGTGGAACTGGTGTGCCTGGCGGGGTATATGCGCATAATCGGAGACGTGCTCCTCAAGGCATACGAGGGGCGCATCATCAACATCCATCCTTCGCTGCTGCCGGCCTTCAAGGGCGCTCATGCGGTGGAGGATGCGCTTGCATTCGGGGTGAAGGTGCTGGGTGTTACCATCCACTACGTGAACGGTGAGTTGGACGGAGGCCGCATCATCGCCCAGAAGGCTTATGAATATGAAGGCAGCGACCCGGAAGAAGCGCACCGCATAGGGCATGAGATCGAGCATAAGTTATATGTAGAAACAATAGCAAAGTTGATAAAATGAGAGCATTGGTAAGCGTGAGCGACAAGACCGGCCTGGTGGAGTTCGTGCAGGGCCTGGTTGAGCTCGGATGGGAAATAATCGCAACCGGAGGCACGCAGAAGCTGCTTGAGAGCAAGGGCGTGCACACGATAGGAATTAGCGAGGTCACGGGATTCCCGGAGATTCTGGACGGACGCGTGAAGACCCTGCATCCGAAGGTGCATGGGGGTATCCTCGCGCGCCGCGACATCCCCGCACACATGGAAACCCTGGCTGAGCAGGGGATAGACACCATCGACCTGGTGTGCGTCAACCTCTATCCTTTCCGCCAGACCATCGCCAGGGAAGGCGTGACGCTGGAGGAAGCCATCGAGAACATAGACATAGGCGGGCCTTCGATGGTGCGCAGCGCCGCCAAGAACTGGAAGGACGTTACCATCATCTGCGATCCTGCAGATTACGGCACCGTGCTGGAGGAGCTCCGCGCGAACGGGAAAACATCTCCCGAAACCCGCCTGAAGCTCTCGGCGAAGGCATATACGCACACCGCTGAATACGACATGTGTATCTCGCGCTACATGCGGGAGAAGGCCGGGCTGCCGGAGAAGCTGTTCCTGGAATTCGATTACAAGCAGGGCCTGCGCTATGGCGAGAATCCTCATCAGGAAGCCACCTTCTATGCCAGCGCGGAGAGCGTGCCCTTCTCGCTGGCGCATGCCAAGCAGATTCAGGGTAAGGAGCTGTCGTACAACAACATACAGGATGCGAACGCGGCCCTGAACGTGCTGCGGGACTTCGAAGAGCCCTTCTGCCTCGCGCTCAAGCACATGAATCCTTGCGGCGCGGCGGTGGGAGCCACCATTGAAGAGGCCTGGCAGGCGGCGTACGAGGCCGACAAGGTGAGCATCTACGGAGGAATCGTGGGCGTGAACCGCGAGCTCACTGCAGAGGTGGCGCTCGGGATGAAACCCATCTTCCTCGAGATAGTTATCGCTCCTTCCTACACGCCCGAGGCGCTGGAGATCCTCTCGTCGAAGAAGAACCTCCGCGTGCTGCAGGTGGACATGACCCGCACTGGTGCATCCGTGCCCCAGTACGTTGGCGTGAACGGCGGCCTGCTGGTACAGCAGTTGGATACCCAGATTGAGGAGATTACCCCCGCGATGTGCGTTACCAAAGTTAAGCCTTCTGCTTCCATCATGAAGGACCTGGAATTCGGGTGGAAGATAGTCAAGCACGTGAAATCCAACGCTATAGCTGTCGTTCGCGATGGCCACACCATAGGCATAGGGGCAGGGCAGACGAACCGGGTGGGTTCCGCCCATATCGCCTTGGAAGAAGCAAAGGCTGCCGGTTTCACCTCCGGCCTCATCCTTGCTTCGGACGGTTTCCTTCCTTTCGACGACACCGTCGCCCTGGCAGCTGAATATGGCGTGACGGCGATAGTCCAGCCCGGCGGCAGCATCCGCGACGAGGATGCCGTGAAGAAGGCTGACGAACTGGGCATCTGCATGCTGTTCACCGGAGTAAGACATTTTAAACATTAGTCGAATATGGGCCTTGTATATCCTCTTCCTACCCAGAAAACTGCCGTGCGAGGCAAGGAAATCAATCTGGAGAACTATCTGATGAAGACCGTGCTGGTGGTCGGCGGCGGCGGGCGCGAACATGCTATCGTGGATGCGCTGAACCGCAGTCCGCAGGTGGGCAAGATCTACTGCGCTCCCGGCAATGCCGGCACAGGCCTGCTGGCGGAGAACGTGCCTCTGAAAGACACTGATGTAGAGGGACTTAAGGCCTTCGCGCTGGAGCACGAGGTGGACCTCACCGTGGTCGGCCCTGAGGCTGCTCTGGCAGTAGGGATTGTGGATGCTTTCCGCGCCGCGGGCCTGAAGATTTTCGGCCATACGGCATCAGCCACGCGCATTGAATCCTCCAAGGAATTCGCCAAGGAACTGATGGCGAAGTACGGCATCCCCACCGCCGCATACCGCAGTTTCGAGGATTTCGGCAAGGCACTGGAGTATGTGTCCGGCAGGCCGTTCCCGGCGGTCATCAAATACGACGGCCTGGCCGCAGGTAAGGGTGTGGTGATAGCCCAGGACATGGAGGAAGCCCGCGCTGCCCTGTCCGACATGCTGCTGGACGAGGCCTTCGGCAAGGGTAGGGTGGTGATAGAGGATTATCTCACAGGCCCCGAATTCTCTTTCCTCTGCTTCGTGGAGGGCACCAACGTGTATCCCATGCCCCTCTCGCAGGACCACAAGCGCGCATTCGACGGCGACAAGGGCCCTAATACCGGAGGGATGGGTGCCTATACCGGGCTGCCTTTCATTACTGCCGATGACTGGGAGTTCGCCTTCCGGGAGATAATGTGCAAGGCCGCGGCCGGGATGGTGGCGGAAGGCTGCCCGCTGAGCGGTGTGCTCTACGGCGGCCTGATGAAGACTCCTCAGGGCATCAAGGTGATAGAATTCAACGCCCGTTTCGGTGATCCCGAGACGGAGGTGGTGCTGCCTTTGCTGGAAAGCGATATTTTTGATATCTTTGATGCCGTGGCATCCGGCCGCGAGGCCCCGGCTCCTGTTTGGAAAGATGCGGTGACTCTGGGCGTGGTGCTCGCCTCGAAGGGCTATCCTGGCAAGTACGAAAAGGGTTTCGCCATTTCGGGCCTGGACGATGTCAAGGGCAGGGTATACCACATGGGAACTGCCTTCCGCGACGGCTCACTGGTGACTAACGGAGGCCGCGTGCTGATGGTGGTCGGCACTGGTGCCGATGTGGCGGATGCACGTGCAAATGTTTACCGCGAGGTGGCAAAGATCGCCTGCGAGAATTTGTTTTACAGGAATGATATAGCGCACTGCGCGCTCGACTGTCATTCTATGCTCGACTGTCATTCCGAGCAAAGCGAAGGAATCTGATACTATGGGAATTATAGACGGAAAGGCCATCAGTCAGGCCGTAAAAGACGAAGTAAAGGCGGAGGTCGCCGGAATCGCTGCCCGCGGAGGGCGTGTTCCCTGCCTCTGCGTGATAATAGTGGGGGAGAACCCCGCCAGCCAGGTGTATGTGCGCAACAAGGTCAAGGCTGCCGCCTACACCGGCATGGAGTCGCGTCAGATAGAGCTTCCGGAAAGCGTTTCGGAAGATGAACTTCTCGCGCAGATCCGTTCCCTGAACGAAGATCCTGCCGTGGACGGCATCCTGGTGCAGCTTCCGCTTCCCAAGCATATCGACGAAGAGAAGGTGCTGGTGGCCATCGCTCCCGAGAAGGATGTGGACGGCTTCCATCCTTCCAACGTGGCCGGCCTGTGGATCGGCAAGGACTGCATCGTGCCCTGCACTCCCGCCGGCGTGATGCGCCTGCTGGACAGCACGGGGGTGGACCTTACCGGGAAGACCGCCGTGGTGGTGGGCCGCAGCAACATAGTAGGCAAGCCGGTGGCAAAGCTCCTGCTGGACCGAAATGCCACTGTGGTCATAGCCCATTCACGCACCGCCGACCTGGGTGCCGTATGCCGTCAGGCAGATGTGCTGGTGGCCGCTGTGGGCCGTGCCGGGCTGATTACCGGCGAGATGGTGAAGCCCGGGGCGATAGTGATAGACGTGGGTATCAACCGCATGCCGGACGGCCGGTTGTGCGGGGATGTCGATTTCGCATCCTGCGCTGATGTTGCATCGTGGATCACACCCGTCCCCGGAGGGGTGGGCCCCATGACCATCGCGATGCTGATGAAGAATACGCTTCGCTGCTATTTGCAGAACTTCAAGAGCGCTTCCAGGAAGTAATAATCCCCGTAAGTAAGAGGAATATCCACACCGTCCCAGCGGTGGAGGTTGGTTACGCCGTGCTTGAGAAGGAAGTTCCCGTTCTCTCCTTCTTCCGCCATGTATTCAGGCGATGCGAGTGTGCGGAGTATCTTCTCTGCGGTTTTGCGGTATTTCGCGCTCTCTTTTCCGGTGGTGTAGCCGCTGAGTTCCACGAAAGCTGAAGCCATGATGGCCCCTGCGGATGAATCACGCAGCACCGGATCTCCTTTGCGCCAGTGGTAGTCTTCCGCCTTGGGAGCGCCTTTGGCCGACATGTCGAAGGCGTGCTTGGTGCCGGGAGCGTTGAAATCCCATTCGGGCACCCCGTCCTTGGGAAGCATGGGAATGATGAATGCGGCTACCTTTTTTGCCTGCTCCAGATATGCCGGATCCTTGGTTTCCCGGTACATCATCGTGAAACCGTAAAGCGCCCAGGCCTGGCCGCGGGACCATGCGGAGGCATCGCAGAAGCCCTGGTGTGTCTGCTTTTTGATTACCTCGCCCGTGGCTTCATCGTAGGAAAGCACGTGGAAGCAGCTGCCGTCCTCGCGGAAATGGTTCTTGAGGGTGGTGTTGGCATGGGATGTTGCGATTTCCATGTACTTCTTGTCGCCAGTGATACGATAAGCGTTTGCAAGGATTTCCAGGTTCATCATGTTGTCGATGATTACCGGGTACTGCCATTTTTTGCTGGGCTCCCAGCTCCTGGTGCAACCGACGGTGGGATTGAAGCGTGTGCAGAGTTTGTCCGCGCCCGCTATGACCATGTCTTTGTAGGCCTCGTTGCCGGTGAGACGATAGCCGTTGCCGAAGCTGCTGTTCACCTGGAATCCTATGTCGTGATGGGTCTTGAGCTCGATTATTCCGTCCAGCTTTTCTGTCTGTTTTTCAGCCATTTCCCTGATTGCGGGATCCTTGGTGTATTCGTAGATGTACCAGAGACTTCCGGGGAAGAATCCGCTGGTCCATCCGTTGAATTTTCCGAACTTATTCTTGCCGTTCTCGAATGTGACAGGCATTTTGTCTTCGGGAGTCGAGTTGTACAATGCCGTGAGCTGGACCTGAGCCCTTTCGAACACACGTTCTGCTACTTTGTCCATGGGTTCGCTGCCGGTGCAGCTTGTGGTCAATAATAAAGCGAGGGAGAGGAGGAAGTATAACATGGTTGGTTTCTTAATAATATGGAACGGTTACGGCTACCAGCGGTTACGGTGAATCTTTTCGGGATCCCACTTGTCTTTGGGCTGCTCGTCGCCTGCGGGATATCCTACAGGAATGGCGCAGAGGGGAAGGGTTCCTTCAGGAATGCCCAGGCCGTCGATATAGGTCTTCATCCTCTCCTCTACCGGATATGCAGCAGTCCAGACGGCTCCAAGGCCCATCGCTTCTGCGGCAAGAAGCAGGTTCTCCGCGGCAGCCGAACAGTCTTCATACCAGAAAGGATTCTCCCATTTAACGGGTTCGGCATCCGGCTGGCCGGAGGGTTTGCGCATGGAACTGGTCTGCCCGCAGATAACGAATACGGCGCCGGACTTCAGGAACATCTCCGCCTGCCAGTTGTCGCCCCATACTTTCTGTTTGATGGCATCGTCATCCACAACGATGAAACTCCAGGGCTGGATATTGATGGCGCTGGGTGCAGCCATGGCCGCTTTCAGCAGAGTCGTGATCTGCTCCTCGGTGAGTTTCTCGCCCGTGAAATTGCGCACGCTCTTGCGGTTCAAGATGTTCTCTATGGCAGCCTGCGCCGAGGCCTGCTTAGCCTTTTCGCCGTTTTCCTTGCCGCCATTGTTGCCGCAGCCGGCCATCACCATGGTCGCCGCTGCCAGTATTGCGATTATTGTTTTCTTCATAATGGCAAATATAGTAAAAAGAATGGTCTTTTTGGGGTAAAGTCTTTTTTTAGGTTAAACGATTATAAACGTATTTACGCAAACCGGTCTGAAATGCAAGATTTTGTAAAAAAACCGCTGAATTTTGTCACTTTTTTTACAAGAATCGGCCTCCGAAGCCTGTATTTGTAAATAGATTTGAGCACCCCATCTCGGAATGCCCGATGCCACTGCCTGGGCAGATTTTTGGGCATTTTCCTGCCCGCAGGTCTCTGAGTCCATCAGCGCGAACGGCAACGCATTTCATCCACAAAATAGCCCCCAAAATGTGGTTGAAAGGCCAAAAACCATCAGTTCATCCACAAAAATCGGCCTAAAACGTGGCTGAAGAACGGTCCGAAGGAAAGAGCGTGGGTGTTTGAGCCGTCAGGCGAACCGCCGGTCCCGGTCTGAGCGAAGCGAAGACGTTAGGGACATAAGGCGGCGGGGTACTTTAGGGGCAGCGCCCCTAAAAAATGGGCTTATAGCCCCACGAGCACGCGAAAAGTCCGCCGAAGGGGCGGACTTTTTGGGTGCGATGTGGGGCTCGAACCCACGACAACCAGAACCACAATCTGGTGCTCTACCAACTGAACTAATCGCACCGTGTTAGGGATTGCAAAGGTACAAAAATATTTTAACCCTGCAAGATTATTTCGTATCTTTGTACTATTATGAAAAGAGAAATCAAATTCTCCCTGGTTTACAGGGATATGTGGCAGTCCTCGGGCAAATATCAGCCCCGGGTGGACCAGCTGGTGAGGGTTGCCCCGGCAATAATAGATATGGGATGCTTCGACCGCGTGGAGACCAACGGAGGGGCATTTGAACAGGTGAATCTCCTCTATGGAGAGAACCCCAACATCTCCGTCCGCCAGTGGACTGCGCCCTTCCATAAGGCCGGTATTCAGACCCACATGCTCGAGCGAGGCCTGAACGCCCTCCGCATGAATCCGGTACCCGCTGACGTGCGCGAGCTGATGTTCAAGGTGAAGAAGGCACAGGGCACCGACATCGCCCGTTCATTCTGCGGCCTGAACGACCATCGCAACCTCAAACTCTCCGTCGAATATGCCAAGAAGGCCGGCATGATCTCCCAGGCCGCCCTGTCCATCACCCATTCCCCGGTGCATACCGTGGAATACTACATGGGCGTGGTGGACCATCTGGTGGAATACGGCACCGACGAGATCTGCCTCAAGGACATGGCAGGCGTCGGGCGTCCCACCTTCCTGGCGCAACTGGTGACCGAAATCAAGAAGAAATATCCGCACATCAAGGTGCAGTATCACGGGCACACCGGCCCCGGCTTCAGCCCTGCATCGATGCTGGAGGTGGCCCGCGCAGGCGCCGACTATCTGGACGTGGCCGTGGAGCCCCTCTCCTGGGGCAAGGTGCATCCGGACGTGATCACCATCCGGGAAATGATGAAGGCCGACGGTTTCCTGGTGAAAGATATTAACATGGATGCCTACATGCAGGTCCGTGCGCTTACGCAGGAGTTCATCGACGACTTCCTGGGATACTGGATCAATCCGACCAACGCCCAGATGACCTCTTTGCTGGTAGGCTGCGGCCTCCCCGGCGGAATGATGGGCTCGATGATGGCGGACCTCAAGCCTTTCCTCGGCGCGGTGAACGCCGCCGAGCGTGCCGCAGGCCGTCCGGACATGACCCTGGACACCCTCATGGTCAAGCTTTTCGAGGAGGTGCAGTACGTCTGGCCTCGCCTCGGCTATCCGCCCCTCGTGACCCCGTTCAGCCAGTATGTGAAGAACACTGCGCTGATGAACCTGCTGAACGTCATCAAGGGCAACTCCCGCTGGACCACCATAGACAAGGATACCTGGGGCATGATCCTGGGCAAGATGGGCAAACTGCCCGGCCCCCTCGCTCCCGAAATCGTCGAGCTCGCGAAAGAAAAAGGCATGGAGTTCTACACTGGCAATCCGCAGGA
The DNA here is from genome assembly GCA_017427385.1 of Bacteroidales bacterium. Classification (GTDB taxonomy): domain Bacteria; phylum Bacteroidota; class Bacteroidia; order Bacteroidales; family UBA932; genus Cryptobacteroides. Next base: position 38,920 of record JAFRSW010000020.1, on the reverse strand, counting down.
CGAGTATCCCGACGAGCTCCCGAAGTTCCGCCAGATGATGAAGGAGGAAGGATGGGACGAGGGTCCCGACCAGGAAGAGCTCTTCGAGTTCGCCATGCACGAGAGACAGTACCGCGATTTCCGCTCCGGCCTCGCCAAGCAGCGCTTCAACACCGAACTTGAGGACTTCCGCGCCAAGGCAGGTGCTCCCATAAAGGTGGTCCGCCCGGTGGTGGAGATGCCCGAATTCAGCGTGGAAGAATATACTCAGAAGTATCCTCACGCAGTGCCCGTGCAGGCTCCCGTCAAGGGCCAGCTGCTCTGGCAGGTGGATGTGGAGGATGATTCTGCCGCACCCGTCGCCGGCACCGCCGTCAAGGCAGGCGAGCCGGTCGGATACGTGCAGACTTACTACGGCCGCGAAGAAATCCCTGCCGCCCGCGATGGGCGCATCGTCGCAGTCCTCGGCAAGCAGGGCAAGAACGTTGTCAAAGGTGAAATAGTAGCATTCGTGGAATAATGAAAAAGATATTACTGTTGGCGGCCGTCTTGCTTCCACTGGCCCTCCATGCGGATGGCGTGAACGACGACAAACCCATCAAACAGAACAAGATAGTCTATCTCTATCCCGAAGGCCAGGCGGCCGGAAAGGGGATAGTCGAGGACGGCGTGGCCATCACCCTCGGCCCCGGAGAAGACAACGGCAAGCACGGCCCCGAGACCGTGAAGCCTTCCGGCGATGTGTACGACATCGGCGACTCCGCCCGTATGGAAATCTACTTCCCGGAAAACCCCAACGGCCTTATGATCATCAATTGCCCCGGCGGAGCCTACTGGTTCGTGTCGGAGGTGAATGAGGGTTATTGCACCGTGGAATGGCTTCTGAGCCAAGGGATTGCGGTCTGCAATATGTTCTACCGCCTGCCCTATGGGCACAAGACCGTGCCGCTTACGGATGTCCAGAATGCCTTCCGCTACTGCCGTTATCATGCGGCGGAGTGGGGGATAGACAAGATAGGCGTGATGGGATTCAGCGCAGGAGGGCATCTAGCCGCCAGCGCATCCACCCTCTATGTGGACGATATCACCCGCCCGGACTTCTCCGTACTGATCTATCCTGTCATCAGCATGGAGGTGGGCGTAACCCATATGGGATCCCGCAACAATCTGATCGGAACATCCCCTTCGGAAGAAGATATAGAATGGTATTCCCTGCATAAGAGGGTGAACGGCCGCACGCCTGTCACTTTCCTCGGCCTCAGCGGCAACGACGGGGGAGTGCCCATCCAGAACAGCATAGATTACTATTATGCGCTGCGCAAATATGGCATCACGTCCACTATGCACATCTATCCCGGAGGCGGTCACGGCTGGGGATTCAACCATCCGCCGTATCGCAAGGGAGACGGCCTTGGAAGCTACAGGGAGGTCTTCAAGACCGACCTCGCCAAATTCCTTAAGGATCAGATAGTTAAATAAGCTCGCAGAGCAGGGTTGCACTGGTGCAATCCACCACTTTCACGCGCACGAAGTCTCCGGCTTTGTGCGCATTGTCGTTCCATACGCACATCTTGTTGGAGCCGGTGCGGCCGCAGAGCTGGTCGTTCCCTTTTTTGGAAGGGCCTTCCACCAGCACCTCGAACTCGCGGCCCACGTCGCGGCGATTGCTTTCCAGTGACAGGCGGTTCTGGAGTTCGATCAACTCGTTCAGCCTGCGTGTTTTCACTTCCAGAGGGATGTCGTCGGGATAGTTGCGGGACGCGAGGGTTCCGGGGCGTTCGGAATAATTGAACATAAATGCGGCGTCGTACCCCACCTCCTCGAAGATGCTGAGGGTGTCCCGGAATTCCTCTTCGGTTTCGGAGCAGAAGCCCACGATGGCGTCGGTAGTGATGCCGCAGTCAGGCATAGCCTGGCGTATGCGCGCCACCCTCTCCAGATACCACTCCCGGGTGTAGCGGCGGCGCATCTTTTCCAGGATGCGGTCGTTGCCGCTCTGCACTGGCAGATGGATGTGGTGGCAGATGTTGGGCCAGGCGGCCATGGTGTCGATGACTTCGTCCGAGATGTCCTTAGGATGCGAGGTGCTGAAACGCACGCGGAGGGTGGGGGAGACGGCGGCGACCAGCGCCAGCAATTTCGCAAAGTTCACATCCTCAAAGAGATATGAATCCACATTCTGCCCCAGGAGGGTAACCTCCTTATATCCGGAGGCCACGCATTCGCAGGCCTCGCGGACTATGGTGTGCCAGTCCCGGCTGCGCTCGGCGCCGCGGGTGTAAGGCACCACGCAGTAGGAACATACGTTGTTGCATCCGCGCATTATGGAGATGAAGGCGGAAACGCCGTTCTTGTCTATGCGCACGGGGGAGATGTCGCCGTAGGTCTCCTCGCGGGAGAGTTCTACATTGATGCCCTTGGCGCCGTCATAAACTGCCTGCAGCAGGTCAGGAAGGCTCCTGTAGGCATCCGGTCCCGCTACTACATCCACCTTTCCGGTATCCAGCAGGGCGTCCTTCAGGCGCTCCGCCATGCATCCGAGAATGCCCACGATAAGCTCCGGCTTAGCCTTGCGGAAGGTGTTGAAATAGTCGATGCGGCCCCAGATGCGCTGCTCGGCATTGTCCCTGATGGAACAGGTGTTCGCCATTATCACATCCGCCCCGGCAATATCTTCCGTGCGGGCATATCCGTGCCCTCCCAGAATCGAGAACACCACTTCCGTGTCGTTCACGTTCATCTGGCAGCCATAGGTTTCGATGTAGAGTTTTTTCACGACGCAAAGATATGCAAAAAATATGTTATCTTTGTAAGATAGATAATATGAAAAAGCTAATTAGAATATCCCTGCTCCTGCTTCTGGCGGCGTTTATGCTGACGGGGTGCGTGAGCAAGTACAAGAAGATAAAGCTGTCTTCGTTCGAATTGGAAAGCGTGGTGCCGAGCAGCCTGCGGAGCGCCAACGTGGTGGTGGCCGTGGGCATCGACAATCCTGCGCCCTCTTTCGAGGTGCGGGACATCGAGGCCACGGTGAAGCAGAACGGCAACGTGATGGGGTTGGTGACCTGCGAACCTGTGAACGTGGATGGCAAGTGCAACCGCGTCTACCGCATCCCTATGCAGGCGCAACTTGCTGAGGGCGTGGGTCTTATGCAGTTGCTCGCCACCTACAAGGGCTTCAATCCCGAGGAGTTTACAATCGACCTCCACGCCCGTGCGAATGTGGCGGGAAAGATTGGCAAGGATATTGATTATAAGGATGTGCCACTCACAAAGTTTATGAAGAAATGAAAAGGCTTCTGATCGCAATATTGGTATTGTTGCCCTTCGCTGCCCGCGCCCAGCAGGTAGTGCCTCCGGGCTATGTGCTGGTGGATTCGCTCATCTTCACACCGCTCGCGGCGGTGGATTCCACCCTCGAGGGCAGCACTATCTTCAACGTGCTTCCCGAAGGTGTGAACGTGCGCCAGTCCGGCATCATCCGCAACGCCGTGGAAACCCGCATCCGGGCCAACCGGGGCAAGATGGTGAGCGGCTACCGCATCCGCATCTTCTTCGACAATTCCCAGACTGCGCGCACTGCCAGCGAGGCGGCTCTCTACCGCTTCAAAGTGCTGAATCCCGGGATGTCGGCATACAGGAGTTTCAGCAGCCCTTATTTCCGTGTGACGGTAGGGGATTTCCGCAATAAATCCGAGGCCCTGGCGGCCCTGGGCCCCATCAAAGCGCAGTTCCCTTCGGCCTTCATAGTGCAGGAGCGCTTCAAGTATCCGGCGGTGGAAAACCGCAGCGCATACCGTGTGGACACACTCAAAGTGCTGAAAAAAGTAGCAGAGTAGGGTATGCAGAAACAGGGTCTCGAACTTAAACAGACACAGCGTCTTTCTCCTCTCCAGATCCAGACCATAAAACTGATCGAGCTGCCGGTGCAGGAGTTGGAGCAGAAGATACGTTCCGAGCTCGAGGAGAACCCTGTGCTGGACGACGGCCCCGATCCCGAAAAGCAGCAGGACGACGACCAGCCCAAGGATATCTCCATCGATGAAATAAAGGACGACGGCGAGATTCCCGCCTACAAGACCCGCATCAACAACTGGGGGAAGGACCCCCGCCCCGAGTATAACACCTTCTCCGTGCGCGAGAGTTTTACCGAGAGCCTGATGGACCAGCTCGGTTATCGCAACCTCAGCGAACGGGACTACCAGATAGGGGCCTTCATCATCGGCAGCCTGGATTCGGACGGGTATCTGCGCCGCGACATCGAGTCCCTTGTGGACGACCTCGCCTTCCGTGCCGGGATGGAAGTTTCCGAGCAGGAGGTGGAGGCGATGCTGAAGGTAGTGCAGGAGTTCGACCCTGCCGGAGTCGGCGCCAGGGACCTTCGCGAATGCCTGCTGATCCAGCTGAAAGCCCGCACGCAGACGGAGGATGTGAAGGATGCCTACCGCATACTGAACGAGCAGTTCCTGGAGTTTACCAACCGCCATTTCAATAAGGTGATGAGTCGTCTGGGCCTGAATGAAACCAGGCTGAAGGCCGCCATTTCCTGCATAACCAGGCTCAATCCAGCTCCCGGCGGGCAGCTGGACGACAGCTACGCCGAGCAGGCCCAGCAGATAGTGCCGGACTTCGTGCTGGAGGAACACGATGGTGAGATATCCTTTACTATGCCGCGCTTCAATATCCCCGAGCTCCGCGTGAACCGGAAATACGCCGACATGGTGACCGAAGCAAAGGGCTCCGGAGACCGTGCGCAGAAGGAAGCGGCCACTTTCATCCGCCAGAAGATAGACTCGGCCAAATGGTTCATAGAGGCCCTGAAGCAGAGGCAGAACACCCTCCAGCGCACAATGCAGGCCATACTCGACTTCCAGCACGACTACTTCCTGGACGGCGATGACGCCAAGCTAAAGCCTATGGTTCTCAAGGACATAGCCGAGAAGACGGGTTTTGACATCTCCACAATCTCCCGCGTGGTGAACAGCAAGTACATCGAGACCCACTTCGGCATCTTCCCGCTCAAATACTTCTTCTCCGAGGGCATGGAGAACAGCGAGGGGGATGAGGTTTCCACGCGTGAACTTAAGAAGGCCCTGAAGGACTGCGTGGATGCCGAAAACAAGAAAAAGCCGCTCACGGATGAGCAGCTTGTAGTTGAGATGGAAAAGCGCGGCTACAAGGTTGCGCGCCGCACCATTGCCAAATATCGCGGCCAGCTCGGAATTCCTCTCGCACGCTGGCGCAAGGAACTTTAATCCACCTGCACCTTTTCCCCGTATGCAAGGTCTCCGGCATCCCCGAGGCCCGGTACGACGAATGAATGGCTGGTGAGCTCCTCGTCCACGGCTCCGGTCCAGAGCGTGGTCTTGGAAGGAAGTGCTTTCTTTAACGTATCCACCGCTACCGCGCTCACGATAGGGCATACGATGTGGGTGTGCTCCGGCTCGCCGCCCTCGCTTATCAGGCGCTCATATACCATAATGATGGATGAACCGGTCGCGAGCATCGCATCGGCGATTATCAGGGTTTTGCCCTCCAGGTTGGGCGTGGTGCAGTATTCCGTGTTTATGTGGAACTTGTCGGCTGCATCATACTTGCGGTATGCTGCCAGGAAGGCGCTCTCTGCATTGTCGAAATATGAAAGCATGCCATCGTGGAGGGGCAGTCCGGCGCGGAGTATGGTGGAAAGCACTATCTTGGTGTCGAAAGTGTTCACTTCTGCCGTTCCGAGGGGTGTGGGCACCTCCTTGACGCTGTACTGCAGGGTTTTGCTGATCTCGTATGCGAATATCTGCCCGAGCCTCTTGAGGTTGGTGCGGAAACGCAGGCGGTCTTTCTGCACTTTCTTGTCTCTCATTTCAGCGATGAAAGAATTCAGCAGGGTGTCTTTTTCTCCAAGATTGACTAGTTTCATATGTTAAAAAATTTTAGAGTTCCTGCTTCGGTGACAGCACAGAAGCACGTCTATCTCATCCACCTTGTATCCCTTGGGCGGATTCTCCTTGAAAAACGCCTGCAGTTTCAGCATCAGTGCATCATCTTCCAGGTCCTTGAACTCGTTCCTCTTGCGGTTGTAGACGTGCAGGTGGGGCTTGGTGAGGGAATCGTACCACACTACTCCGCTGGTGGAGGGGATGATGCGGTAGAGGCCCATGGCTGTTAGCTGCGAGAGAATGTTGTACACGGATGCGACCGTGATGGCCACCTTGCCTTTGCGGAGGATCCAGTCCCGCACCATATCGGCGCTGGCGTGACCCAGGTCCAGCATGGCCTCATGGACGGCCAGACGCTGGGGAGTGGCTTTCAACCCCTTCGTCTTGAGGATGGAGCGGAATCTCTCCATATCCGGTGCCGTGTTCATTCGTCTCATGTCGGGCAAAGATAGCAAAATATTGATTATATTTGTGCGATTTAAAAGTAGCAGAATGGAAAAAGTCAGACTTCTCATAATAGGCGGAGGCCCTGCAGGTTACACTGCCGGCATATATGCATCCAGAGCGGGTCTCAGTCCAGTTTTATACGAAGGTCCCGAGCCGGGCGGCCAGCTCACCACCACCACCCTGGTGGAGAATTATCCCGGATTTGCCAACGGCATCGACTCCCTGAGCCTTACCGGCGCGATGCGGGACCAGGCGAAGAATGTGGGCACGGACATACGCCGCGGCATCATCACCAAGGCAGATCTGGGCAAGCGCCCCTTCGTTTTTGAGATCGACGGAGCACCTGCCATCGAGGCGGATGCAGTCATCATCGCCACCGGCGCTACCGCCAAGTACCTCGGCCTGCCCTCCGAAAGGAAATACAGGGGGATGGGCGTGTCGGCCTGCGCCACCTGCGACGGCTTCTTCTACCGCAAGAAGGATGTGGCCGTGGTGGGCGGAGGAGATACCGCCTGCGAGGAGGCTACCTATCTTGCCGGCCTCTGCCGTAAGGTGTACATGATAGTGCGCCGGGATGTCTTCCGCGCTTCTGAAGCTATGCAGAACCGTGTGAAGAACACTCCCAACATCGAGATCCTCTGGAACTGCAATACCCGCGAGGTGCTTGGGGACGCATCCGGTGTGACCGGCGTGCGCATCGAGCGCAAAGATGGCGAGGTTTTTGATATAGCTGTTGACGGCTTCTTCCTTGCAATCGGGCACCATCCCAATTCCGACCTTTTCAAGGAGTGGGTGACCATTGACGGGAATGGCTACATAGTGACGGACGGCTGCAGCTCCCACACCAATGTGGAAGGCGTTTTCGCCGCTGGAGATGTGCAGGATCCCCACTATCGCCAGGCCATCAACGCAGCGGCATCGGGATGCCGTGCGGCTTTGGACGCAGAAAAATATTTGAAGAAATGAGATTAAAGAGAATAATACTTGCGGCGGCAGCGCTGATATGCATCCTGCCTTCCTGCAAGAGCGAGTATGAACAGCTCCTTAACGGGAACGACGTGGACGCGAAGTACAAGGCTGCTTTCGAGTTCTTCAACAAGGGGAAATACCGCAAGGCAGCGGAAGTGTTCGAGAGCATGTCGGTGCTCACCAGCGGCACTCCCCAGGAAGACACCGTCCAGTTCTACTGGGCGCTCAGCAACTATCGCGACAAAGATTACTACACTGCGGAAACCAACTTCAAGACCTTCCTGGACAAGTTCCCGCGCAGTCCTTTCTCCGATGATGCAGAGTTCCTCCGCCTGGACTGCCTCTACAAGAGCACATACCGCTGGGAACTGGATCAGTCGCCGAGCTACACTGCGATCGTAGCCATCAACGAATACCTTATGAACCATCCGGCCTCCCTGCACACGGCTCTCTGCAAGAAGATGCTCGATGATCTTAACGAGCGCCTGGACCGTAAGGCTTACGAGAATGCCTACCTGTATTATAAGATGGAGGATTACAAGGCGGCTCGTGTCGCTTTCCACAACGTGCTGAAAGATGATGCCGACAATATCTACCGCGAGGAGATACTGTTCTATACGGCCATGTCTTCCTATAAATATGCCTTCCTCAGCGTGCCTGAGAAGCAAAAGGAGCGTTATATGGTATTTATCGACGATTATCTGAATTTCATCGGTGAATACCCGGAATCGGAACGTTGCAAGGAGCTCGAACACCTATATAAGAAGGCGAAAGAAAAAATTTGAAACTTTCCGCGAACGGCGGAAGGTATAAGAAGTATGGAAAAGAAAATACCTGTCAACACGATTACCAGGGATATCAAGAACCTGGCTGAGCCTACGGGCAACATTTACGAAACTGTAGTAATCCTCTCCAAGAGGGCGAACCAGATAGCACTGGCCGAGAAAAAAGAACTCAACAAGAAGCTGGAAGACTTCCGCAATGAGCGGGACGCCACCAAGGAGGAAGTTTTCGAGAACAAGGAGCAGATCGAGATCTCGAAGTACTATGAGCGTCAGCCCAAACCCGACCTCGTAGCCATTTCCGAGTTCGAGAACGACGAAATCTATTACCGTACCGCCAAGAGCGAGGAGTAGCCGTGCTCCGCTCCCTTCACATAGAGAATTACGTGCTGATAGACTCTCTGGATATTTCTCTTCCGGAGGGTCTCGGCATTATTACGGGGCAGACCGGTGCCGGCAAGAGCATCCTGCTCGGGGCCCTTTCCCTTCTGATGGGGGGTAAAGGTGATGCCGCGTTGATATCCGCCGGAGCCCAGAACTGCATAGTGGAGGGAGAGTTTTCCGCCCCCGAGGCAATCCGCCCAATCCTGGAAGAAGCTGAGGTTGAATGGGACGGTGGAAACCTTCTTGTCCGCCGCGTGCTGAACGCAAGCGGCCGCAGCAGGTCCTTCATCAACGATTCACCGGTAAACGTGCAGCTGCTTCAGGAGATATCCGCGCAGCTGGTGGATGTGCATTCCCAACACCAGAGCCTTCAGCTGGCGGACCGCCGCTTCCAGATGAGCGTTCTGGACCATTATGCCGGATGCGCCGCCGATGTGGAGGCGTGCCGCTCACGCTGGAACGAAGTCCAGTCCATTTCCCGTGAACTTGACGCCGTGCGGGAAAAGCTTTCCCGCGTGCAGGCCGACCGCGACTACAACGCCGCCCGCTTCAAGCAGCTCGACGAGGCCCGCCTGCGGGATGGAGAACTTGAGGAGTTGGATGCCGAACAGAAACAGCTTGCCAACGCGGAATCCATAAAAGAGAGTTTTGCCGCCGCTTCCGCACTTTTGGAGCCGGAAGAGGGCATGAGTGTGGAATCCGCCCTGAAGGAGGCTGAGCGCCTGATGACGAAACTAACCGGGCTGGTACCCGGATGTTCGGATTTGGCAGAACGCCTGCATTCTTCCCGCATAGAGATAGCCGATATAGCGGAGACAGTTGTGGAGATGGATTCCCGGGTGAATCTCTCGCAGGAGCGCCTGGAACAGGTTGAGGAACGCATGGGCCTCCTCTACGACCTGATGCGCAAGCACGGATGTGCGTCCGTGGCCGAACTGATTGCCGCCCGCGAGCGCTATTCGGAGGCTCTTTTCGATTCGGATGCGCTGGAAGGCAGACTTTCGGAACTGGGGAAGCAGCTCGATGCGGCCAGGAAGGCCCATCTCGCACTTTGTGAAAAGATACATGCCGCCCGTTCGAAGGCGGCTCCCGGCCTTGCTGCCGGCATTCAGGAATCGCTCCGTTTCCTGGAGCTGGACAGGGCAGTGTTCGCGGTCGACGTAGTGTCGGCCGATCCTTCTGCCACAGGCTCGGACTCGGTGGTATTCCGTTTCTCTGCAACCGGGGCTTCTCCCGTGGATGTGGCCAAGTGCGCATCCGGTGGTGAAATCTCCCGCATTATGCTGAGTCTCAAGGCTTTGATGGCCCGATACACCGGCATGCCCACCATGATATTCGACGAAATCGACACCGGAGTATCCGGCAGCGCCGCCGACAAGATGGGTCAGATGATATGCAGGATGGGGGAGAACATGCAGGTGCTGGCGATTACGCATCTGCCGCAGGTCGCCGCAAAGGGCTCCGCGCATTTTGTGGTGGAGAAGAGTGGAGATGTTTCCACCATGCATCTTCTCACTCCCGAAGAACGGGTTAAGGAAATCGCCCGGCTCCTCAGCGGTGAACACATCACACCCGAGGCAATAGCAAACGCAAAGTCTTTGCTGGGATAATCTTACTGTAAAACTACCTTGAAATCCGGCGTGTAGATTACACGGCGGACAGCGTTGTTGACGAATCCGGCGGCACCTTCTTCACGAACGAAGCGGAAGTCGGTCTGGAGACCGCGTTCGCTGTAATCCTGCAGCACTTTCGGCCACTGGCGGCCGTAGGTGCGGCAAATGTCGACGAAGAAGCGCATCGTATCGTAGCCGTGGAAGGCGAACTGATTGGGCTCGGCATTATAGAGGGCCCTGTAGGCCATGATGAAGTTGCTCACGTTCTTGTTGCCCCAGTCAGTGATGTATGCTGCGCTGATATGCGTGTTCACGCTGTGCAGATACTCAGTCTCGATCATGTTGAAGGAGCGTATGCGTGAGGGAGCGTAGAGAGCTACGTCGTGCTTCTTGAAAAGCATCAGGTTCACATTGCGCACCGCATCGTTCACGAAGGATTCATCATCTGCAGCGACTATGTAGCGGGTGACGCCGCTGGCGCTGCAGTGCCATTCGAAAGCCTTCTGTATCTGCAATCCTTCCAGGATACCGTAACTGATAGTATGATACTTGACTCCGGAGTCTTTCAGGGCATCCACGATGCATTTCGAGCCTTCGGAAAGCGTCACTCCTTTATGGGTGATGAGCACGAGGCTGTCGCCAGGAGCCATATCCTCTATCGCCCAGCGTACGACGTCCTGGTTCTGCAGGGCGGTGGGAGTGGGAGCCTGTATGGAAGGGGATCCTTTCGCAAGTGCAACTGCCTGTGGATCAAGCGGAGAGATGATGAATTTATCTTCGGGACACTTGGCCAGCATAGCCTTCATGTCCTTGGAAGTGATGGGGCCGAAGATGATGTCGTGTCCGCTGAGGGAAGCCGCGGTAATGGACGAACTGTCGCGGACATCGATGGCATCTATGTCGATCTGAACTCCGGATTTGCCCAGGTCCCTGGCGGCGAGAAGAAGGCCGGAGTAGAAGTCTACGGTGTTGTCGGAAAGCTTGCTGCTGGTGAAGGGAAGCAGGAGCGCTACGCTGATGCGTTCGGGGATATCCAGCACGAAGGCTTCCAGCGTGTCTGCGGCGGCGGCCAGAGAGTCAAGCTGAACCTTCACCTCCGCGTCAGCAGGCTGAACCTGCGTTTCGGGTTCCGTAGCGGGTTTCATGCGGTTATTGCCGGGGAACAGCCAGCGGTCCATGGCCGAAGATCCGGTAGTTGCAGGTTTTTCCGTTTTATTGTCAGAAGGAACCGCCGTACCGGCCGAAGCCGTGGCAGAAGGTTGAGTGGGAATAAAGATTACCTGACCGACCTTCAGACCCGCATTCTCGAGATCCAGATTCTTGTTCGAATCATAAATATCCTGAAGACTCACATTATAAGCCTTGCTGATGGAAAAAAGCGTCTGCTTCTCCGTGACCACATGAGCATAATAGCTCTTGCCGTTCACGCGCACCTTATCCTGCGAAATCTTGACTTCAGGAGCCTCGTACTGTTGCGCTGCAGCCTGGAAACCGGCCAGCGAAAAGGCGATGAATATGATTGCAAACAGTCTCTTTATCATAACTTTCCTGCAAATGTAAGCAATTCTTCCGAGAATCGTTTCCACGAAAGCCTTTCAGACTCCCGGCGTATGCTCTCGACGCATCCCTGGCGGATGGCGGGATCCCCGAAGAATTCAGTTATCTTTCCGGCAATGGCTGCCGGGCTCACCTCTTCCGCAACAAGTCCTGTGCCCGTGTCACCAATGGTTTCACGCAGGCCGCCGACTGCGGTCACTATCATGGGTACCTCGAAGTGGTAGGAAGTGGAACTGACGCCGCTCTGGGTGGCGCTCCGGTAGGGGAGCACGGTCACATCCGCGGCAGAGAAGTAAGTCTTCACCTCATCATCCCCTACATATTTGCGGAACACATGTATGCGGTCGCGTGCGGGAGATGAGTCGATGAGAGCCTGATACTTGTCGAAAGGGCCGTAGCATTCCCCGGCCACTATCAACTGATAATCGTCCGGCAGGCTGTTGAATGCCTCCAGAAGTATGTCCAGCCCCTTGTATTCGCGGATCAGCCCGAAGAAAAGCAGGTTCTTCTTGCCGGGTTGAAGGCCCAGGGCCTTTTCTGCCTCGTCGCGAGGAAGTTTCTCCCCGAAATGGGTGTAGAGAGGATGGAATATGACCTTGGACGGCAGGTCGGGGGCCCAGCGATGAAGATCGTCGGAAACGGCATCGCACAAGGTGACGCAACCGTCCAGACCACCCAGGAAATACTTGGTGAAGGGCTTGTCGATTATGTGCCTTTCGTGGGGGATGATGTTGTCGGCGATGGCCACCACCTTGCATCCGCTGCCTTTCAGCCTGCGTGCCACGAAGCCCAGCGACGGGGCGAAATACGGCATCACGTAGCGCATCAGAAGCAGGTCCGGCTGCCAGTGGCGTATCTTGCGCGCGGCTCCGGGCCAGTTGAAAGGATTGGCCGTATCCAGGACTGCATCGGAGGGAAGGGGAAAAGAAGCATCCCCGGCGGACACGTACTGTGTCTTGCCGGGGAAGAGGAATCCCGGATACTGCCGGGAATAGTTGAACGCCTTGACATCCGCAATCTTTCCCAGCTCAAGATAAAGGTTTCCATTGAACTGGGCGATACCTCCCCTGAAGGGATGGAACGCGGACAGGATGGCGATTTTCAATTACTTGTTCTCTTTGGCCTTGGTCTTCACATAAGCTGCGTTGAGGCCCTCGAGGATGGCATCGGTAATGTCCAGCTCGGGATCTGCAACTGCCACGGGGGCGGGGAGGACCGCACCCTGGGTGCTGATGATCATCGCATACTGCTTCTCTGCGTTGAATTCGTCGAGATAGGTCTTGATGGCATCTGCGATCTGGTTGAGCATAACCTGCTGCTCTTCAGCCATTTCCTGCTGCTTCTGAGCGGCATACTGCTGGAAGCTGTTCTGCTGCTGCTGGAGTTTCTGGCCCTGGACCTCAGCCACGCTGCGGGTGAGCAGGCCCTTGTCGATCTTGTCCTGGAAGGCCTTCACGTCTTTCTCGAGCTTTGTACCGCGGCGGTTGATTTCCTGCTGGATGCTGTTGACCTTGGTTTCTACCTGGGTACGGAGATCGTTGGCCATATCGTATTCTTCGAGTACGCGGTCCAGATTGAAATAAACGATTGCACCTGCTGCGGGTCCTTCGCTGGCAGCGGTTCCTTCCGTGCCTTCGGCGGTCTTAACGTTCTTGCAAGAGGCAGCGGCAAACACGAGGGCTGCGGCGCTGATGATGAGAGCGATTTTCTTCATTACTGTATTGTTTTATTGTTTTTGTTTCTGCGTAAAGCCTACAAAGATAACCAAATAATTCTAAATCCGTGCCAAATACTCTTTGATAGTGCGTTCCAGGCCCATATAAATCGCATCGCATATTAAAGCATGCCCTATGGATACCTCGTCGGTCCACGGGATGGTGCGGATAAAGTAGGCCAGGTTGTCCAGATTGAGGTCGTGCCCGGCGTTAAGGCCGAGACCGGCTTCCCTGGCCGCCTGAGCGGTGCGGAGATAGGGCTCGATTGCCTTTTCGCGGCCGGAGGCATACTGCGCTGCATAGGCTTCGGTGTAGAGTTCCACGCGGTCCGCGCCGCAGGCTTTGGCCGCCACGGCCATCTCCGGAATGGGGTCTATGAAAATTGAGACGCGTATGCCTTTTTCGTGGAAAAGACCGCACAGGCCCGTGAGGAATTCCTTGTTTTCCATTGTATTCCATCCGGCATTGGACGTGATGGCATCGTGTGCGTCGGGAACCAGAGTTACCTGGTCCGGGATAACCTCCATCACAAGGTCCCTGAACGACTGGGGCGTGGGATTCCCTTCTATGTTGAATTCGGTGGAAAGCAGTGGACGGATGGCCCGTACGTCGCTGTAACGTATGTGGCGCTCGTCCGGCCTGGGGTGCACGGTAATGCCCTGTGCCCCGAACTTCTCGCAGTTCAAGGCTGCCTGTGTGACGTCCGGCATGTTGCCGCCGCGGGCGTTGCGCAGGGTGGCTATCTTGTTGATATTGACGCTGAGTTTGGTCATAACGATACAAAAGTAGCAAAAACGGCTGAAAATCGTAAATAAATGTTAAATTTGTAGGTTTAAATGAAAATAGGATACTACATAAAGAAAAGCACCCTCAGGGGGGATTCGCGTATAGAGAATCTTCTTTCGCGCCTTGCCACCGGAGGTGCGTCTCTTTATGAGATCCTGAGCGAGGATTCCGTGCAGCCGGGCACCGGCATGGCCCTATGTTTCGGCGGAGACGGAACCTTCCTCAGCGCAGCCCGTCTAGTTGCCGAAAAAGGCATCCCCATCCTCGGAATCAACTTCGGCCGCCTTGGCTTCCTGGCCGCGAATTCCGCGGAAGAAGCGGAGAAGGCAGTCATCTCCGGGAAATGGGAGGTCGAGGAGCTGGACATGCTGAAGGTGACCTGCGAGGGCACCGGCATCCCCGATTTCTGGCCCTATGCCGTGAACGAACTCAGCCTCCATCGCGACACTGTCGAAATGCTTGGCGTGGATGTGTGTGTGGACGGCAATCCTCTGCCCACTTATTGGGCCGATGGCCTGCTGGTGGCTACCAGTGCGGGATCTACCGCCTATAGCCTGAGTGCCGGCGGCCCCATATGCCTGCCGGATGCGCCTGTAAGGCTGATAACTCCGGTCGCCCCGCACAACCTGAACCTGCGCCCTCTTGTGGTGCCTGCCAGTGCGGATGTGCTGCTGAAAGGCAAATCCCGCAGCGGCAACATGATCCTCAGCCTGGACAACCGCAGCTACACCATACCCTGCGGCACCGTGGTACGCGTAGGCACCGCCCCGTTTCCTCTCAGGCATGTGTGCCTGGGCAAATCGAATTTCATAGATGCCCTCAAGAGCCGTTTCTTCTGGGGGCAGGATGTTAGAAATACAGTAGAGTGATATGAAGCTTCCAGAGAAACTACCCAATCATATCTCCATAATCATGGACGGCAACGGCCGCTGGGCAAAAGAACGTGGCAAGGAGCGTGCGTTCGGCCATGCAGAGGGCATCGAGAGCGTCCGCGTGATAACCGAAGCCTGCGCGGAGTGGGGGATTCCCTATCTTTCGCTGTTCGCTTTTTCGGAAGAGAACTGGGGCCGGCCCCAGGAAGAGGTGGACGCACTCATGAAACTCATGTTCAAGGCCGTGGCTGCCGAGTATGAGACCATGATGCGCAACAATGTGCGCTTTGTCGTGCTGGGTAACCGCGCGAGGCTTTCTGCCACGCTGAACGAAGCGGTGAGCCATCTGGAAGAAGCCACATCCGCCAACACGGGCCTCACCATGATAGTGTTTGTGAGCTACAGCGGCAAGTGGGACATACAGCAGGCTGCCGACCGTATGGCCGCGGAAGGTGGCAGCAGCATCGAGCCGTACCTCGTGACTGCCGGCTTCCCCGATCCGGACCTTATCATCCGCACTTCCGGAGAGAAACGCATCAGCAACTACCTGCTCTGGCAAGCCGCCTACAGCGAATTTGTGTTCACGGATACACTTTGGCCTGATTTTAGAAAGGATAGCCTCCTGGCTGCCCTCGAAGAGTTTGCTTCGCGGGACAGGCGATATGGAAAAGTAAAATAAGGAATGAAGATCAGAAAGATAATTGCCCTGTCGGCGCTGCTTTTTTCGGCTGCGGTGCTGTTTGCCCAGGAGGGGGGAGTGGAGGTGGATTACAACCGCCCCGTGAAGTATAAAGTGGGCGGCGTGAGCGTGGAAGGCAACAATTATTTCAGTGAGAGTCAGATTATTTCCCTGACCGGGCTGCAAAAGGGTATGGATATCACAGTTCCCAGCGAAGAGTTGTCCGGAATCGTGAGGCGTCTCTGGCTGCAGCGTTATTTCGAAGACGTGTCGATGGAGATCGATCATCTGAGCGCAGACCGCGATTCAGCATATCTCAAGATAGTCATAGTCGAGCGTCCCAGGGTTTCGCGCTGGTCATTCTCCGGTGTGAAGTCGAGCGAAAAGAAAGATCTTCAGGAACGCCTGAACCTTCGCCGTGGTGGAGAGTTCTCCGATTATGTGGAGACCACATGCTATGGTATTATTAAAAAGTACTATGCAGAAAAGGGCTTCCTGAACTGCCAGGTCAAGGCGGAGGTGCAGAAAGACACCATTATCAAGAAGGCCATACGCGTGAACTTCGCGGTAGACCGCGGAGAAAAGGTGAAGGTTAAGGAAATCAACTTCATAGGCAACGAACACGTAGGGGAATACAAGCTCGCCAAGAGCATGAAGAAGACAAAGTCCCCGAAATTCTACAACTTCTTCCATTCCAAGAAATTCGACCCCAAGGAGTATCCCAACGACAAGAAAAACCTGCTCAGTGCCTTCAATGAGGCGGGATACAGGGATGCCCGCATCGTGAAGGATTCCATCTACACCATCGAGCCAGGCCGTCTCGGTATCGATATCACCATCGAGGAAGGAGACAAATACTACTTCAGGGACATAACCTGGACCGGAAACTCCGTCTACCATTCAGACCAGCTCAACAGGATACTTTCCATCAAACCCGGAGACGTATATGATATAGTCACCATGGAGAAACGCCTCCGTGGCGGCGGCAAGCAGAACGAGTACGACATCTCGAAGATGTACCGGGACAACGGTTACCTCTTCTTCAACGTCACCCCTGTGGAAACGAATATCCAGAACGACTCCGTGGATGTGGAGATGCGTATTTCCGAAGGCAAGCAGGCGACTCTGAACAATATCGTGATCAACGGTAACGACCTCACCAGTGAGAAGATAGTCCGCAGGCAGATCTTTACCCGTCCGGGATATCTTTTCAGCCAGAGCGACTTTGAGCGTTCCATACGTGAAATCGCCTCCCTGGGCCAGTTCGACCCGGAATCCATCATGAGCCAGGAGGGGTATTCAATGATTCCGAACCAGAATAACAATACGGTTGACCTGGTGTACAATGTGACGGAGAAGCCTTCCAGCCAGTTGGAGCTTTCCGGAGGATGGGGCGGCCGCACCTTCGTGGCCACCGCGGGTGTGTCCTTCAACAACTTCTCCACGCACCGTATGTTCGACAAGAGCGCATGGAGGCCCGTTCCTCTGGGAGATGCACAGAACCTCTCTTTCCGCTTCCAGACCAACGGTTCATACTACACGGCGCTATCCGCGAGTTTCGTCGAGCCATGGCTGTTCGGAAAGAAACCTACTTCGCTCAGCATATCCACATACTATACCCGGCAGACCAACTCTACATATTTCAATCTCACCCACGACAGGATGCTGGAGATTTATGGTTTCGCGGCATCGCTGGGTAACCGCCTGAAGTGGCCGGACAACTATTTCGTGCTCTACAACGGCCTCAGCTGGCAGACCTACAAGCTTACCAACTGGTACTCCGGATATTTCTTCTTCGATGACGGTCTTTCGCACAACCTCAGCTACACCATCAGCTTGAACCGTAACTCCACCGACCAGCAGATTTATCCCCGCATGGGTTCGGATTTCCAGTTCAGCCTGCAGATGACGCCGCCTTATTCCCTCTTCCGCAAACATACTTTCGACAGCGATGGCAACGTAGTACCTGTTAAGAGTTGGAAGGACATAGACTATGACACCTGGGATTCGGACCATCGTTTCCGCTGGATCGAGTATCATAAGTGGAAATTCTCCGCAGCCAGCTACACCAAGCTGATTGGAGACCTCGTGCTCATGACCAAGGCACAGTTCGGTTATCTCGGCTACTACAACCGCAACTGGGGTTATTCTCCGTTCGAAGGATTCCTCGTCGGTGGCGATGGCATGTCGGGTTACAGCACCTACGGTTCCGATATCATCCCGCTCCGTGGTTATGAGAATTACTCGCTTACTCCATACACGAAGACTACATACAATGCAAACGGATCGGCATATGCCGGTAACGTATACGATAAATTCACCGTGGAACTCCGTTATCCGGTCATCCTGCAGCCTTCAAGCACCATCTTTGCGCTGGTGTTCCTGGAAGGAGGAAACTGCTGGGCGGACATCAGAGATTTCTCTCCTTTCCAGATCAAACGCAGCGCCGGAGTGGGTGCGCGCATCTTCTTACCGATGGTGGGTCTGCTCGGCATCGACTGGGGCTACGGTTTCGATACCGACGCCAGTGGCCAGAAGGGAGGGAGCCAGTTCCACTTCATTATTGGACAACAATTTTAATTTAGTTTAGATATGAAAAAGATTCTTTTGATTGTAGCGGTTTCGCTCATCGGTGTCGCAGCCTCAGCTCAGAAATTCGCATACGTGAATTTCAACGAACTTGTGCAGCTCATGCCTGAGTCCGACCAGGCCCGCGCTGTCATGCAGGAGTCGCAGAAGAATGCCCAGGAGTCCTATCAGGAAATGATGAATGAATTCCAGGATAAGTATTCCAAGTATCAGCAGAACGTGAACAGCTATACACCTGCCACCCGCAAGACCAAGGAAGACGAACTCACCCAGATCCAGCAGCGCATCCAGGAATTCAGCCAGAATGTCGAGCAGGAACTCCAGGAGCAGCAGCAGAAGCTGATGGAGCCCATCTACAAGAAGGCTCAGGAGAAGATGAACGAGATTGCCAAGGCCGGCGGATATGTGTTCGTATTCGACCGCGGTTCCGTGCTCTATATAGACGAAACGCAGAGCACCGACATTACTCCTGAGTGCCGCAAGGCTCTCGGCATCCCTGCCGACAGGACCATGGAGGCTCTCCAGGCCGAACTTGCCGCAAAGGCACAGGTTCAGGCACAGGCCCAGTAGCAGGTACATTCCCACAGTATTAAAACTATAACCTATTTATAATGCAACATAAGGTACTCGATGCCAAAGATGTTGTGATACGATTTGCAGGTGATTCCGGTGACGGCATGCAGCTCACCGGGTCTCTTTTTGCAGATATGTCCGCCATCTACGGCAACCAACTCTCCACGTTCCCGGACTATCCGGCTGAAATCCGTGCCCCTCAGGGTACGGTTTCCGGCGTTTCCGGCTTCCAGGTGCACATAGGTAGCGAGGATGTGAACACCCCGGGCGATTTCTGCGACCTGCTGGTGGCCATGAACCCCGCCGCACTGATGGCCAATGCCAAATGGTGCAAGCGCACCGCAATGATAATGGTGGACTCCGATGCTTTCGACGAGCCCGGCCTGCGCAAGGCAGGCTTCAAGACGGACAATCCCTTCGAGGAACTCGGAGTAGAGGACAGGGTGCTCATCGTAGCCCCTATCACCGGGCTGACCGAACTCAGCCTCAAGGACAGCGGAATGGATATCAAAGCTATACGCAAGTGCAAGAACATGTTCACACTTGGTATGGCCTGTTTCATTTACGACCGTCCGCTGGACTACATCTATTCCTATCTCGAAAGGAAGTTCGCGAAGAAGCATCCCGAGGTGATAGAGCCCAACAAGAAGGTTCTGAAAGATGGCTTCAACTACGCTGCCAACATGCAGATGATAGCCAACACCTATCACATCGAACCGGCTCATCCCAAGAAGGGCAGCTACCGCAATATCACCGGTAACCAGGCTACTGCCTGGGGCCTGCTGGCAGCATCTGAAAAGAGCGGCCTGCCCCTGTTCTGCGGCTCGTATCCTATCACTCCGGCAACCAATATCCTGGAGGAACTGGCAATACATAAGAGCCTGGGAGCCAAGACTTTGCAGGCAGAAGACGAGATTGCGGGTATCTGCACCGCCATCGGTGCGGCATTCGCCGGCAACCTCGCAGTCACCACTACTTCCGGCCCCGGCCTGTCGCTCAAGAGCGAGGCTCTCGGACTGGCGGTGATGGCCGAGCTCCCGCTCGTCGTAGTGGACGTGCAGCGTGCAGGTCCTTCCACCGGCATCCCTACCAAGACGGAACAGACCGACCTGAATCAGGCCCTCTACGGCCGCAACGGCGAATGCCCCATCCCCGTGGTGGCGGCGCATTCCCCGTCCAATTGCTTCGATATGGCATTCAACGCCGCCAAGATAGCCCTCGAGCACATGACTCCGGTGATGCTGCTTTCCGAAGGCTTCCTCGGCAACGGCAGCGAGCCCTGGCTGATCCCTTCCATGAAGGATTATCCGGCCATCAAGCCGCCGTTCGCAACCAGCCTTCCCGAAGGCGAGAAGTTCAAACCCTTCGAACGCGACCCTGAAACCCTGGTGCGCAAGTGGGCCATTCCCGGCCAGAAAGGCTTCGAGCATCGCGTGGGCGGTCTGGAGAAGAATCACGACGGCGTGCTCTCCTCCGATCCCGCGAACCACGCGCTGATGGTGGCCGAACGCGAGGCCAAGGTGCAGAAGATAGCCGACTACATCCCTGAACTCCAGCTGGACGGTCCCGAAAAGGGCAAGCTTCTGGTGGTAGGCTGGGGAGGTACCTACGGGCATATACTCTCCGCTGTGAATGAAGTCCGC
This sequence comes from Bacteroidales bacterium, assembly GCA_017427385.1. Lineage (GTDB taxonomy): Bacteria > Bacteroidota > Bacteroidia > Bacteroidales > UBA932 > Cryptobacteroides. The sequence goes on along the minus strand of JAFRSW010000020.1, from coordinate 18,399 downwards.
GCCGAGGGCATTGAGGTCTCTCGCGTGCATTTCGACTATATCTACCCGGTTCCCCGCAATACCGGCAGGATCCTTTCCGGATTCGAAAAGGTGCTGGTGTGCGAGCTCAACAACGGGCAGTTCGCAAATTATCTTCTCGGGCTCTTCCCCGAGACGAAGATCGTAAAGTGTGGCAAGGTCCAGGGGCAGCCGTTCCTCGTGAACGAGCTCGTGGCCGCAATCAAGGAGGCTCTGTAGTATGGCAACACTGTCTTTTAAAGATTTCAAGTCCGACCAGGAAGTGCGCTGGTGCCCCGGCTGCGGCGACCACGCCGTGCTGGCAGCCCTGCAGAGGTCTCTCCCGAAGGTGAGCTCCGCACTTAACTACGAAAAGGAACGCTACGTGGTGGTGTCCGGTATCGGATGCTCCTCGCGCCTTCCTTATTATATGGATACCTACGGATTCCACAGCATCCACGGCCGTGCAACGGCCATCTCCACAGGCATCAAGGTCGCCAATCCCTGGCTGACCGTGTGGCAGGCCTGCGGTGACGGCGATGCCCTGGCAATCGGCGGCAACCACTTCATCCACGCCATCAGGCGCAACATCGACATCAACATAATCCTCTTCAACAACCAGATCTACGGCCTCACCAAGGGGCAGTATTCGCCGACCTCCAAGTTCGGAGCCATCACGAAGACATCCCCCTACGGCACCGTGGAGCACCCGTTCAACCCGGGTTCGCTCGTGCTGGGCGCCAAGGGCACTTTCTTCGCCCGCAGCCTGGATGTGGAGCTCAAGCTCAACGAAGAGATAATGACGGCAGCAGCCCTCCACGACGGCACATCCGTGATGGAGATGCTCACCAACTGCGTGATATTCAACGACGGAGCGCATAAGGACATTTCCGATCCCGCCACCCGTGCAGACCGCACCATCACTCTCCGTCATGGCGAAAAGATGATCTTCGGCAAAGACCGAGACAAGGGTCTCGTGCTGGACGGCCTCGGACTCAAAGTGGTCACCATAGGGCAGGACGGCTACACTCTGGACGACATCCTGGTGCACGACGCCCACTGCGAGAACGCCGGTATCCACATGATGCTTGCCAATATGAAATATCCGGAATTCCCTGTGGCACTGGGAGTTATAAGGGACGTCAAGGACGTTACCTACGACGACGGCGTGCGCGATCAGGTGAAGGACGTGATGACAAAATCGAAAATCCATTGCGTGGACGACCTGCTTCACAGCGGCTCCACTTGGGAAGTGAAATAAACCAAAACCATTTAATAACACAATCAAGATGAAAACGTCAGAAATAATGGCGATGCTCCAGGCAAAACATCCTGGAGAAAGCGAGTACCTCCAGGCAGTCCAGGAAGTGCTCGAAAGTATTGAAGAAGTTTACAACCAGCATCCCGAATTCGAGAAGGCGAAGATCGTGGAGAGGATGGTCGAACCCGACCGTATCTTCACTTTCCGCGTTACCTGGATCGACGACAAGGGCGAGGTTCAGACCAACCTCGGCTACCGCGTGCAGTTCAACAGCGCGATCGGTCCCTACAAGGGAGGTCTCCGCTTCCACAAGGCTGTCACCCCTTCCATGCTCAAGTTCCTGGGCTTCGAACAGACATTCAAGAACGCCCTCACAACCCTTCCTATGGGCGGTGCAAAGGGCGGTTCCGACTTCGACCCCGTGGGCAAGAGCGATGCCGAAATCATGCGTTTCTGCCAGGCCTTCATGCTTGAGCTCTGGCGCTGCATCGGCCCCGACCAGGATATCCCTGCTGGCGATGTGGGCGTTGGTGGCCGCGAAATCGGCTTCCTGAACGGAATGTACCAGAAACTCGCTCGCGAGTACCATACCGGAGTTCTCACCGGAAAGGGCATGACCTGGGGAGGATCCATCCTCCGTCCCGAAGCAACCGGTTTCGGAGCGCTTTACTTCACCCAGCACCTGCTCCATAAGGCAGGCCACGACATCAAGGGTAAGAAGGTTGCCATCTCCGGATTCGGCAATGTGGCATGGGGAGCAGTCAAGAAGGCTACCCAGCTTGGCGCAAAGGTGGTTGCCATCTCCGGCCCGGACGGCGTTTGCATTGTGCCCGACGGAATGACTCCCGAGATGAACGATTACATGCTAGACATGCGTGCCTCCAACCGCAACAAGGTTGAGGACATGGCGGTCAAGTTCCCCGGCAAGACCCAGTTCATCGCCGGCAAGAAGGCTTGGAGCGTGCCTTGCGACATCGCCCTCCCTTGCGCATTCCAGAATGAGCTCAGCGAGGATGATGCAAAGGAACTGAAGGCCAATGGCTGCTGGTGCTGCTGCGAGGTGTCCAACATGGGATGCCAGCCCGGTGCCATCCACTTCTTCCAGAATAACGGAGTCCTCTTCGCTCCCGGCAAGGCAGTGAACGCGGGTGGTGTTGCCACCTCCGGCCTCGAGATGACCCAGAACGCCGCTCACCTGAGCTGGAGCGCACAGGAGGTCGACGACCGCCTGCACACCATCATGGAGAGCATTCACGAGCAGTGCGTGAAGTTCGGCACCCGTGCCGACGGCAGCGTAGACTACGTGAAGGGCGCCAACATCGCCGGCTTCATGAAGGTCGCGCAGGCCATGCTCGAGCAGGGGATTATCTAGTCCTCTGCCCGTAGGAACGGATTTTGCAGCCAGCAGGGATTGTCATGAATAAGACATTGATAATATCCCTGCTGGTTGTTTTATGCGCTGTTCCGACGCGCGCCCAGCAGATCTACAATATGGATTTCGACGATTGGAGCAAGGAATCCGGCACTTGGTATGCACGGATGAAGGATGCTCCGGCGTCGAAGCGTGTCTGGGATTCCGCCAACCCCGGACTCAGCACTCTGGGAGTGAACGGCACAACGCCCGAGTATAAGCACGTGGCCGTGCCCGGCGAGGGCAAGGCCGCGGCAAAAATCGAGAGCAAAAAGGTGTTGTGGGCCTTCGTGGCAGGGAATCTCTTCACCGGAAAGTTCAATAAAGTGGTGGAACTGTCGGGCGCAGACCTCGAATTCGGTATTCCGTTCTCCGGACGCCCGAAGAGCCTTTCCGGCTATGTACACTACATCCCGAAGCCCGTAAACTATGCCAAGGAGCCCTATCTGCACATGAAAGGCAAGATGGACTACGGACGCATAGAGGTGTTGCTGATGGATATGGACAAGCCCTATCACATCGTCACCTGCAAGGAAGAATTCTTCGACACTGCCAACGACCCGCGCGTGATCGGCAGGGCGGTGATGGAGCTCACCAAAGATACGGGAGGATACATCCACTTCGACATTCCTTTCAAATACAGGAACGCCAAGACACCTAAATACGCAATTGTAGTCGTCACTCCCAGCTGGTACGGCTCCTGGTTCACCGGGGGCAGCGGCAGCACGGTGTATGTGGATGAGTTCAAATTCAATTACTAAACTATGAAGATTCTTTTTGTCGTCAACAACTACTACGCATCGGGCAACGGCCTTTCGGCATCCGCCCGGCGCACGGTCCAGTATCTGCGGGAGGCGGGGCAGGAAGTCCGCGTGCTTTCCGGCAGGAATCACGAAGCTGAAACGCCCCAGCCGGACTATGTGCTGGGCGACTTCCACGTGCCGGTTTTCGACGGCCTGGTGCAGTCCAACGGCTACAAGTTCGCCCGCACGGACATACTCACGATCAGGAAGGCCGTGATGTGGGCGGATGTCGTGCATCTCGAGGAACCTTTCATTATCCAGATGGTGACTGCGCGAATTGCAAAACTTCACGGAGTGCCCTGTACCGCAACCTATCATCTTCACCCAGAGAACCTCTTCTGTGCAATCAATCTCGGCGATTGGAAGTTCTTGAACGAGAATATGTTACGCGCCTGGCGCGACCTCGTGTTCGACCACTGCTCCGACATCCAGTGTCCCACCGAGAACGTTATGGAGCGTCTGCAGAAGTTTGGCTTCAAGGCCAGGCTTCATCTTATTTCCAACGGCATAATCCCCGACGCGAATACGCGTGCGACAACCAGAATCCAGGATCCGTCCAAGCCGTTCCTGGTGGTCTGCATAGGGCGACTTTCCGTGGAAAAAGACCAGCCCACGCTTCTGGAAGCGATGAAATACTCCAAATATGCCGACCGCATCCAACTATACTTCGCGGGCCGCGGCCCGGAGGCGGATGCAATTGAAGAAAAGGCTCACAAGCTATATGAGGACGGCATAGTGAAATACGATCCCATCTTCCGTTTTCATGACCGCGAAGGGCTCCGAGAACTGGCCGCAAAGGCGGATCTCTACATCCACTGCGCGACTGTGGAAGTAGAGGGATTATCTGCCCTGGAGGCCCTTCAGCAGGGTGTTGTGCCGGTTATTGCGAAAGGAGAACTCACTGCTACATCCCAGTTCGCGCTCGACGAGCACAGCCTCTTCCCGGCGAAGGATCCGGAGGAACTGGCCGCCTGCATCGACTACTGGCTGGACAACCCGACCGAAAGGGAGGAGATGGGAGAACGCTACGCGGAATCCACCGAAGACTACGACATACACAAATCGATAGCCGCCCTGATTGATATGTTCCGGTCGGCCATAAATCAGAAATAATTTGTTAACTTTGTGCCGCTTTCTAGGAAAGCGGTTTTTTTTGACGTGTATAATTAATCTTAATATGGCTGACAAGAGATTCAATGTCAAGTATTGTGTACTTCTGCCTATCGTGCTCATAGCCACAATCTTCCTCTGGGCCGTGCCTACATCCTTCTTCGGCATCGACGCCCTCACTGCAACACAGCAGCGCGTGATCGCTCTCTTCGTGTTCGCTGCCCTCATGTGGATATTCGAGATAATCCCCAACTGGACAACCTCGTTGCTGGTTATCGTCATTTCCCTGCTTACAGTTTCCAACAAGGGCCTCGGATTCCTCTGCACCCCCAATGCAGGCAAGCTGGTTCCCTACAAGGATCTGATGGCCTCCTTCGCCGATCCTGTCGTGATGCTCTTCCTCGGCGGCTTCGTGCTCGCCATCATGGCAGAGAAATACGGCCTGGACGTGACGCTTGCCCGTGTGCTGCTGAAGCCCTTCGGCAAAAAGCCCAAGTCCGTGCTGCTCGGATTCCTGATAGTGATCAGCGTTTTCTCCATGTTCATGAGCAACACCGCCACCGCCGCCATGATGCTCGCATTCCTGGCTCCCGTGCTTGCGGTTCTTCCTTCGGACGATAAAGGCCGTGTAGGTCTTGCGCTTGCAATTCCTATCGCTGCAAATATCGGCGGAATTGGAACTCCCATCGGAACCCCTCCCAATGCAACTGCAGTCAAGTTCCTGGCCGAAGCCGGTTCAGACGTGAGTTTCGTTACCTGGATGGCACACATGGTGCCCTACGTGGTCATCATGATTGTTTTCGCATGGTTCCTGCTCCAGATTTTCTTCCCCTTCAAGGCAAAGGAAGTCGTGCTTGAGATCCCCGAAAACAAGAAAGCAAAAGACTGGAAATACTATGCCACCTGGATCATCTTCGTGGGAACCATCCTGCTGTGGATGACCGAGGCAATTCATAAGGTCAATTCCAACGTAGTGGCCCTTATTCCTCTGGCCCTGTTCACCATGCTCGGAATCTTCACCAAGGATGATATCAAGCTGATCAACTGGAGCGTTCTCTGGTTGGTGGCGGGAGGCTTCGCCCTCGGCACCTGCCTGCAGGGAACCGGCCTGGCAAAGGTTCTGATCGAGGCAATTCCTTTCGGAAGCATGTCCGTGGTGCTGGTGATTGTCATCGCCGGCCTGGTATGCTACTTCCTCAGCAACTTCATCAGCAACTCCGCAACAGCGGCCCTGCTGATTCCTATCCTGATAGTCGTTGCCGAAGGCATGGCAGATCCTGCTGCAGCCAACAATGCGTCGTTCATCGCACTCGGAGGCACCAAGGCGATGATCATCTTCATCGCGACCTGCGCATCCATCGCAATGTGCTTCCCCATCTCCACTCCTCCGAACGCTATCGCAGCTTCTACCGGACTGGTGGAAACCAAGGATATGTCGAAGATTGGCATTATCATCGGCGTCGTTGGCTTCGTGTTTGGATTCTTCTGGCTCACCAAGATATTCCCTTTTGCATAATTGACTGAATATGAAAAAGATAATCACCATACTCGCCTTCGCGGCCGCAGCTTTCTCTGCATTTGCGCAGGACAGCAAGCCCAGTATCGAAGTTCATGGATTCATTCGCAACTTCTATGCATTCGACACCCGTGAGATGAAGGGTCTGACCGAAGACTTTTTCACTTATGTCCCCCTCGACGAGAAATTTGTTGCCGTTCCTTCCGGGAATGTGGATGTCAATGGTTATCCCAACTTCCGTTTTGCAGCCCTTACCTCCCGCCTCTGGGTTGAGGTAAAGGGATATGAAGTGGAAGGATGGAAAGTGGGTGCCCGTGTGGAAGGCGACTTCTACAATGGTCTCGGAGACGATAAGGTCACCGGCACCGCCAATTTCCGCCTGCGCCAGGCATTCGTTACCCTCGCCAAGAAGGATTGGACCTTCAAGGCAGGCCAGAGCTGGCATCCTATGGCGGCTGACATGCCGGATGTGTTCTCCCTGAACACCGGTGCGCCTTTCGGCCCCTTCAGCCGCACGCCTCTCGCTCAGATGGATTACAAGTTCGCCGACGGTTTCAGCCTTACCGGCGCAGCCCTCTGGCAGATGCAGTATACTTCTACCGGCCCTGATGGCAAAAGTGCAAAGTATATCAAATATGGCTGCACTCCCGAAATATATCTGGGCCTGAACTATAAAGCGGAAGGTCTTACCATGCGTGCCGGTATAAACATGCTCAGCATCAAGCCTGTGCTTAGGGACGACTTCGGTTTCCGCACAGACCGCATCACTACCTTCACCCCCTTCTTCTATGCCCAGTATGCAAAAGACCTGTTCAGCGTGAAGTTCAAGACCGTGTTTGCCGAGGCCGGCGACCATGTGAACCTGAACGGCGGCTACGGTGTCAAGAATGTGCAGGAAGATGGCAATAGGGAGTATACTCCTACCCGCAACTCTTCCAGTTGGATCAGCCTCTGCTACGGAAAGAAGGTCCAGGCTATCCTCTTCGCAGGGTATGTGAAGAATTTCGGCACCAAGGAGGCTCTTGCCGCAGATGCTACCGGCAAGAAACCTGTAGGGTTCTGGTTCAGCGGCAACAGCTTCGACAACCTGAATCAGATGGCCCGTGTGACGCCTACCATCATCTACAATCTTGGCAAGGTGGCCTTTGGCCTGGAGTACGAGATGACCACGGTTCAGTATGGTCAGAAGACGGATGCCAGTGGCGTAAGCCTGATCAATTTGAGCAATGGCTTATATGATCAGGGTCTGCACTGGATTACCAACCATCGCGTGCAGGGCTTGATTAAATATACGTTTTGATTTTAATCTATCAAGTGATCGAGGCCTTCGGTAATCCGCCGGAGGCCTTCTTTCATTGTGGCCTCGGGACATGCCAGGTTGATGCGGCAGCCTGTCGGCCCGCCGTAGATTGCCCCGTCGCTGATACGTACTCCGTGGCGCTCCAGCAGGTAATCGGCAACCCTCTTGCCTGCATCTGCGGTTACGAAATCCACCCACAGCAGATATGTGGCTTCCAGTTCCGGCACGCGGACGGATGGGAAGCGCTCTGCAAAGAGATTGCGCAGCAGGAGGAAGTTGCTGTGAACCAAAGCATTCATCTGCTCCAGCCAGGCAGCTCCTTCATCGGAATATGCGGCCTCGAGGGCAACGATTCCAAGTTGGTTCACGTCGCAATGTTCCCATATATTGATAACGCGGTCCATCCTGTCTCGGAAATCCGAATTTGCGGAAATGATATTGGCAATCTGGATGCCGGCAATATTGAAGTTCTTGGTAGGGGAGACGAAGGATATGCTATTCTGCGCAAACTCCTCTGAAATGGAGGCAAAGGGTACGTAGGATGTGCCGGGGGCGGTGATTTCGCAGTGAATCTCGTCGCTGATTACCTTCACCCCGTGCTTTAGGCAGATCTGCCCCAGGCGCGTCAGTTCTTCCCGGCTCCAGAGCCGTCCGCAAGGGTTGTGGGGGTTGCATAGCAGGAAGGCCTTGGCGGCAGGATCCGCGCAGCGGAGTTCGATGTCGTCGAAATCGATCTCGTAGCGGTGCGTATCCGCATTCCATACCAGGCGGCTTTCGGATGTCTCGCAGCCCTGGTTTGTGATGTTATGGAAGAAGCAGTTGTAGGCCGGCACCAGCAGGACCACTTTGTCCCCGGGTTCGGTGATGGCTTTTATGGCGATGGATGTGGCCGGCACGACTCCCTGCACCGGGATGATCTGCTCGCGGGTAATGCTCCATCCGTGCCTGCCGCCGAACCAGCGTGCTACGGATTCATAGTAGCTGTCCGGCACAAGGGTATAGCCGAAAACTCCCTTGGCAATGCGCTTTTGGAGAGCTTTGATTATGCATGGGGCGGCAGGAAAGTCCATTTCTGCCACCCACATGGGAATTACGTTCTCGGGACAGCTGTCCCACTTCACCGAATTGGTTCCGCGCGGAGCGGCTTCAGTGCTGAAATCGAAATCGTATCTCATTCTGCAAATTCTTTTTTCATCCATCGTTTGCCACGAATGCGGAGGAAGAAGATGATTCCCCGCACGTTAAGTTCTATGCACATGGCTATCCAGTAGCCTGCAAGGCCGATTTTCGGGGTAAGGATCAGGGCCAGGCCTATGCGTACCACCCACATGCTGGCAAAGTTCATAACCATGGGCACAAGGGTATCTCCAGCGCCCACGCACGAGCCATATCCTATTATGGAAACGGCGTATAGCGTCTCTGCGAAGGCTTCGATGCGGAGGACCTTCACTCCCAGGGCGATGACTTCGGGGTCGTTCGTGAGCAGCCCCATCATCTGTGGTGCAAAGATATACATGAGAATCCCAGCAGCGGTCATCATAGCGGCGGCCAGGCCAGTGGAGATGTAGGCGAACTGGCGGGCGAGGTCTTTGCGCTTTGCTCCCAGGCTCTGCCCGACGAGCGAGGTGGCCGCATCGCTCAGGCCGTATCCCGGCATGTAGCAGAAACTCTCGGCGGTGATGGCGAAGGAGTTGGCGGCGATGGCTATGGTGCCCAGAGGGGCGACTATCACCGTGCTCATGACGTATGCGCCCCTGGTGATGATGTTCTGCAGCCACATGGGCCCGGAGATGCCGAAAGCGGCTTTGAGGTGTTCCCTGTCGGGAATCCAGCTGCTGCTATCCTGCAGAATGTTGAGCTCCGGGCAGACTACGAACAGATACCAGATGGCGAATGCGTGTGTGATCATGGTTGCCAGCCCTGTGCCTATTGCGGCGCCCTTCACTCCCATATCCAGAACGTATATGAACAGGTAGTTTAAGGCCACGTCCAGGATGCAGGCGGAAACCTCCACGATGCTCGGTACTTTCATATTGCCGCTGGCCTGCAGCATGGAGCAGCTGATTACCGCAATCTGCATGATGGGAAGGAAGGCGCAGAAGATGGCAAAATAGGCGCTGGCGTCGGCGCAGATGGATTCATCTCCTCCCAGCCAATAGGGGAGGAAGGGGCTGATGAGAAGGCCGATGAATGCAAGCAACAGGCTGAAAATCAGTACGCTGACAAAGCCCTTTCGCATTACTTCACGGGCTTTGGCATAGTTGCGGGAGCCAATGAGCTGGCTGACCTGTACGGAGAATCCCGATGCGTTCGCGAAGCAGAATCCCCCGAAAATCCAGGTACTGGTGGCAACCAGACCTATGCTGGCGGCCTGCTCGGAACCAAGGCGCCCCACCATGCCGGCATCGATATATTCCATGACTATGGTGCCCAGTTGGGCAAGCATGGCAGGAAGGCCCAGGAAAAGGGCCAGCTTGATTTTCTCGCGGCGTGACATGGACTGCCCTCCGCGAAGCTTCTCGAGAAGTATGTCTTTGCTCGATCCGGACATAGGGCGCAAAGATAGAAATTATCCGCGATACTCGCTCGGAGTCTGGCCGGTATGTGCTTTGAAAAATTTATAAAATACCGAGGAGTTCGGGAAATTCAGTTTGTAGACTATCTCTTTGATGGGCATGTCGGAGTACTTGAGCATGTTTTTGGCCTCGAGGATAACGAAGGAGTCTATCCATTCCGGGCCGGATTTCCCGCTAGCGGTCCGTACCAGTTTGGAAAGATATTTTGGTGTCAGGCAAAGCTTTTCGGCATAGAAGGCCATTCCGCGCTCTTTGTCGTGATGCTCCGAAACTAGTGTCAGGAACTGCTCCAGCACCAGTTTGGAGCGGACGCTATGGCCCATGCCCGGATCAGGACGCTCGGCGTTCAGGAGTTTGTCTTGCCAGATGGATCCCGCATAATAAAGGCAGGAGGAGATGATTCCACGCAGCACCTGTTTCAGGTCTTTGTGACCTCCCTTCACAAGTTCGTTTATGAGTTCGAAGTATCTGGCGAAGATTGCCCTCTCGCCCTGCTGCATCTCGAAGCAAGGATTGTCCAGCACTGCGATGCTCTCATTGAACATGCGGACATAGTCCATCCTGGAACTGGAAAGAAAGTCGCTCGAAGCGGCTACAACCACGAAATGCAGCTTCTTTACCTGCTTTTCTTCTATGCTGTAGATTCTTCCGATATTGCCTGGAACATTGATTATCACTGAGTTCTCCTTGATTTTGTAGCTCTTGAGGTTAATTTCTGCCTGAAGTTCTCCCTCGAGGCAGAATACGGCCATGTAGCCGTCCAGGCGGCATGGGTAATTGAGGATTTGGGGCATATCGCCGTAGCGGACCTCGGAGAGGAAGAAGTCGTCTGACAAATTGTCGCTGACCGACATCGGGAAGAATTTCCTCAGGTCGTGCAGGCTTATGACGTGTAGGTTATTGTCCATAAAACATTTCCTTTTTGTTCACAAAGGTAGTCAAAAATTGTATAAAAGTAGACAAATTCGACCAATTGGTAATAAATGTATGCCTTTTAATTATCAGAAGGATGCATAAAGGGCAAGCGGTTTGCATCTTTGGATATGTGAAAACGAAAATAGTGAAATGAAAAGACTGATGTGTGTTGCCGGCATGGTGCTGGCATTGATTGGAATCCCTGCAGATGCAGAGGATGGCATCCTTACCCTGGATGCATGCCGTCAGATGGCAATAACGAAGAACAAGACCCTGGATCAGCAGCGGGCAAAAGTGGAAATGGCGGGATACGACCGCAGGATAGCCGCGGCGAACTTCTTCCCGAAGGTGACCGCGACCGGTATGTACCAGCACACCGGAGGCGAGTTCTCTCTGGTGGATGAAGAAAAGATTCCCGATATCAAAGGCGAATCTGCCCAACTCCAGACTGCCTACAATACGCGAGTAGACGACCTGATGGCCCTCATAAGCGCACACCCCCTGATGGGTGCATACATCCAGAGCGATCCCAAAGCAAAGGAAATAGTGGACCGCCTGACCGCCGCTGAAGCCAATTCGGCCATTGCAGGAGTGGGCGAGAGAGTTGATGCGGCCATCGACGAGGCCATCCATCCGGACCTGTCCGACATCTACGTGGGCGTCATCAGCGTGCAGCAGCCCTTGTTCGTAGGCGGAAAGATAATCGCATCCAACAAGATGGCTAAATATGCCGAGGACCTGGCCCGCTACGAATACGACGGCAATTACGATGAGATACTGATAAACGTAGACCAGGCCTACTGGCAGGTGGTCTCCGTAGCCAACAAGAAAAAGCTCGCCGAAAGCTACTCCGAACTTCTCCATAAGATGAAGGGCAATGTCGAAATCGCCGTCAGAGAAGGAGTTGCCACCGAGGCGGATGCACTTACGGTCAAGGTGCGCTCGAATGAGGCCGATATGGCGTTGACCAAGGCAACGAACGGCCTCGTGCTCGCCAGGATGCTGCTTTGCAAGCAGATAGGAATTCCCTTGGATTCCAGCTTCACGCTTGCCGACGAGGCCCTCGAGGTGGTGCCGCTGCCGGAAGAAGAGCAGTTTAAGACAATGGAGGATATATGGGCGTCCCGTTCGGAGACGAAGCGGCTCGACCTGGCGCGCAAGATCTACCACGAAAAGACCAACATCGCCCGTGCCGATATGCTTCCCACAGTCGCCCTGACGGCCAACTACCTGATAAGCAATCCCAACATGAACCACGGCTTCCGCAATGATTTCGGCCAGAACTGGGCCGCGGGAGTCATGGTAAGCGTGCCCATCTTCCATGGCACCGAGGCTCTCCAGAAGACCCGCAAGGCCAAGGCCGAGGAACGCATCTACCAGAACAGGTACGATGATGCCTGCGAGATGATAGAAATGCAGGTAACCCAGCTACGCCAGCAGCGGAAAGAGGCATACGACCGCGTGGAGATGGCTCAGAACGACCTTGCCAGTGCAGATGAGAACCTCCGCATCGCCATGGCGGGCTACGAGGCCGGAGTGGTGGACGTGAATACGACTCTGGGTGCACAGACGGCATGGCTGAAGGCTCACAGCGAATGCATAGATGCCGGCATCGAACTCCAACTCAACAGCTCCAGGCTGAAAGCAGCCCTCGGAAACTACACATCGGATATTGAAATAAAAGAAAAATAGATATGGAACAGAAGAAGAATTACAATCTTGTAATAGGAATCAGCGCACTGGTAATAATAGTCCTGATCATTACATTCGTAGGGTATCTTGTCAGCAAACCGCGTCCGCAGGTTATTCAGGGAGAGGCAGAAGCTACCGAATACAGGATTTCCTGCATGGTGCCCGGCCATGTGACGGAATTGTACTACAGGGAAGGGCAGGAGGTGCACAAGGGCGACACCGTCGCATTCATCGACTCGCCCCAGGTGCGTGCCAAGCTCGCCCAGGCGGAAGCCGCCCGCAGCGCTGCGCAGGCGCAGAGCACGAAGGCAAAGAACGGTGCCCAGCGCGAGCAGATAGCAGGCGCATACCAGCTTTGGCAGCAGGCCAGGGTTCAGGAAGATATCATGAAGAAATCCTTCGACCGTGTGAAGAAACTCTATGAACAGAAGGTTGTCCCGGCACAGAAATACGATGAGACCAAGGCAAAGTATGATGCTGCAGTCGCCCAGGAGCGTGCTGCAAAGAGCCAGTACGATATGGCTTTGCGTGGAGCACGTGCAGAAGACAAGGCCGCCGCGGAAGCACTTGTGCATCAGGCGGATGGAGCCATCCAGGAAGTGAATTCCTATCTCAAGGAACTCTATCTGATTTCTCCTGCCGACGGCATAGTCTCAAGCGTCTATCCCAAACAGGGAGAACTGGTGGGGCAGGGTAGTCCGGTGATGAGCGTGACAGATCTTTCCGATATATGGTTTACTTTCAACATCCGCGAAGACCAGTTGCACAGCATGAACGTGGGCGATGAACTGACCGTCAGCATCCCTGCACTCGACGGTGCAACCATCAGGGCTACAGTTAATTACATGGCCGTGCGTGAAAGCTACGCCACATGGAAGGCTACCAAGGAAAGCGATCTGTATGATGCCAAGACCTTCGAGGTGCGAGCCGTTCCGGCGGAAACGCTGAAAGGACTACGCCCCGGAATGACGGCAATAGTAATCGAGTAAAATGACTTTCATTCAGAAAATACGCACAGTAATCCGCCGCGAGCTCCGCATCTGGGCCCGCAGGCCCATCTACATCATAGGCACCGTGGCCGTGATGGCTTTCTGTACGGTGTTCTACCTGACCTTCCTGGGGCAGGGGGTGCCGTCGGATGTACCTATTGCGGTGGTGGACCTGGATCGCAGCTCCACTTCCCGGAACTTCTGCCAGCAGCTGGACGCTACCCAGCTGGGAAAGGTTGTCTATTACGACGATTTCTCCTCTGCCAGAGCGGATCTCCAGGGTGGCAGGGTAACCTCCGTCTGTCTCATCCCGGAAGGGTTCAACCGCGATATCCAGGCTCAGCGTCAGCCGCATTTCAGCTTCTATATCAATGGCTTGTACTTTCTGGGAGGTTCCCTGGCATGGAAGGATCTTCTTACGATGATCAACCTGACTTCGGGTGCCGTACAGCGTGAGGTCCTCCGCATGAAGGGAGTGAACGAGAGCGAGATAATGGGTCTGCTACGTCCGGTGGATGTAGACGTTCATCAGATAGGGAATGCTACCATGAATTACGGGGCATACCTTGCGAACATGATGATTCCGGGCATGCTTCAGATGGTGGTGGTCATCGTGTTCATATATTCACTGGGGACAGAACTTAAATATGGAACCGGGCGGCATCTGCTGCAGGTTACGGAGGGTGATATTTACTCGGCCCTGATGGGCAAGACCATCCTCTATACCATCCTTTTCACAGCTATCGGCTGGAGTCTGGAAGTCATCCTCTACAAATGGATGCATTTCCCGCTGGAGGGGAGCCTGCTGAACATGCTGCTGGCGTGCCTGCTGCTGGTGGTGGCCTCCGAGTCGGTGGCGGTGCTCATAATCGGCTGCGTGCCGGTCTGCCGCTTCGCTCTCAGCATAGGAGCGCTTTACAGTGTGCTGGGGCTGTCCCTGACTGGTTTCACCCTCCCCGTGGAGGTGATGCCTTCAGCCCTGCAGGGGCTCACGATGATGTATCCATTACGCTATTACTACGAAATTTATGTGCAGACCGGCATATTCGGCAATCCTTTCGGGGACTGGTACTTGTATGTGCTGGCGATGCTCTTGTTCTGCTTCCTGCCGTTCTTTGTGATGCGCAGGCTGAAGAATGCCTATTGGAATTTGGATTATGAAAGGAATTAGAGACGCGCTGGACATATTCAACCTGGAGTTGAGGAACATCCTGCACGATGGCGGGGTGATGATCATCTTCATAGCCGCAGGCTTCCTCTATCCCATATTGTATAATTACGTCTACAAGAACGGCATTCTGGAGGATTCCCCGGTTGCTGTGGTAGACAACGCCGACTGCAGCGATTCCCGCCGGATGATACGGGAGATGGACGCCACGCGCGAGATAGACATCGCATATGAGTGCGTGTCGATGGAGGAGGCGAAGGAACTGCTCCGGACCCGCAAGGTGAACGGCATTATTTACTTCCCGGGAGATTTCGGGCAGAGGCTGGCGTATCGTGAGACCGCCACATTCAGCATCTATGCCGACATGAGCAGCTTCCTATACTACAAAAATGTGCTGATGGGATCCAATTTCGTGATGCTGCACGAGGTGAATAACATAAAGCTGGAGCGCTTCCGCGCCGATGGCCTTACCGATGCCCAGGCAGACCAGTCGGTGAATACCGTGCTGTATGACGATATCAATCCCTACAACAGGGCCTTCTCCTACAGCATCTTCCTGATATCGGCAATACTGATGCTGATCGTTCAGCAGGTGATGTTCTACGGGATGAGCATGAGCGTGGGAACGATGAGGGAGGAAAACCGCAGCTTCGCAACCCTGCCGGATCACCTGAAAGGCCGCGGGGTAGGGCGCGTAGTGCTCGGAAGGGGCGCAGTCTACTGGCTGATATTCATGATAATAGGCATCTACGTTACCTGCATCGTTCCGGCCATGTTCCACTTCCCTCAAAGGGGCAGCTTCCAGGACATCCTCGTTCTTCTCGCCCTTTTCGTTACGGTATGCGTATTCTTCTGCATGAGCTGGAGTACACTGGTCACCAGACGCGAATCCGCATTCATACTCTTCCTTTTCATGAGCCCCGTCTGCGTGTTCCTGACCGGATTCAGCTGGCCTACCACCGCATTCCCTGAGTTCTGGAAGTACTTCTCCTACATCTTCCCGTCCACCTTCGGATGTCAGGCATTCATCAACCTGAACACGGCCGGAGCCAATCTGGAGATCGTTGCGCCGCAGCTGCGTGCGCTCTGCCTCCAGGGTGCCGTATACTTCGTGCTGGCCTGCGTCAGTGTGTATGTGGAAAACTTCGTCATCAAGCACAGGGGCGAGATAAAGGAACGCCTCGGACGCTGACATAATGTCAGCCATTTCGGCTTGGCAGAACTTTTGCGTATCTTTGCAGTACTATGTCAGAAAAGAATACAAAAGAGGCAAAGAAGCCCCAGAAGAAAGGCGAAGACCTGCAGAAGAAGATAGAAGAGCTCAACGGAAAGATTGCAAAGGAGCATGATGATTACCTGCGCCTGATGGCGGAATTCGAGACATTCCGCCGCCGCAGCGCCGAGGAGCGCCTCGCATTGGTTGGCTCGGCATCCGCCGACACCATCAAGGGCCTTCTTCCCGTGCTGGACGACTGCGAGCGTGCGATGGAACTCCTCGCAAAGAGCTCCGACGAAGCTGCGAAAGAGGGCACGGCTCTCATCTACAATAAGTTAATGGACTACCTCAAGACCAGGGGCCTGGCCGTCATAGAGGCCAAAGGCACCAAGTTCGACGTGGACCTGCACGAGGCCGTCACCCAGTTCCCGGCTCCCACTCCGGAGCAGAAGGGCATGGTGATAGACGTAGTGCAGACCGGATACACCCTGAACGGCAAGGTGCTGCGCTATGCGAAGGTGGTCGTAGGAGCATAAACTATGGCAGACAAAAGAGACTACTACGAGGTCCTGGGCATCCAGAAGGGTGCAAGCGAGGACGACATCAAGCAGGCTTACCGCAAGGCTGCCCTCAAGTGGCATCCGGACCGCTGGGTGAACGGCACGGACGCTGAGAAGAAGACGGCCGAGGAGAAGTTCAAGGAAGCCTCCGAGGCCTACTCCGTGCTCTCCGATCCGCAGAAGCGCGCCAAATACGATCAATTCGGATTCGCGGGCGTGGACGGTGCCGACGGCCCCGACTTCAGCCAGGGCTTCGGCAACCTGAACGACATTCTCGAGAACCTCTTCGGCGGGCGTTTCAGCTTTGGCGGAGGCGGATTCGATTTCGGAGGCTTCGGTTTCGGCGGCGGTTCGCAGCGCCAGGAAACGCGCACCATGCGCGGCCGGGACATCCGCACACGCGTGAAACTCACTTTGGAAGAGATACTTAACGGCTGCGACAAGGAAGTCACCATCGAGCGCAACCGTCCCTGCCCGGACTGCGGCGGGCGCGGCACACGCAACGAATCGGACATCAAGACCTGCCCCACCTGTAAAGGCAGCGGCCAGGTAGGCCAGACGGTGAATTCTTTCTTCGGCCGCACTGTCACATACTCCACCTGCCCCCAATGCAACGGCGAGGGCAAGATCGTAAGCAATCCCTGCCGCAGGTGCAACGGCACCGGCTTGGAGCGTAAGCGTGAGACCATCAGGGTGCACATCCCAGCAGGCGTGGAGAACGGCATGCAGATAACCGTGCGCGGCGAGGGCCATGCTGCTCCCCGCGGCGGCGTGAACGGAGACCTGCTCCTGCTTATCGAGGAACTGCCTCATTCCCAGTTCAAGAGGGAAGGGCAGAACCTGTTCTACACCCGCGTGATTTCCGTGACGGATGCCATCCTGGGCTGCGAGCTCACCATCCCTTGCCTGGAAGGCCCCTACAAACTGAAGCTGGATTCCGGCACCCAGTCGGGCACCGTGGAGCGCCTGCGCGGCAAGGGCCTGCCTTCCGTGAACGGATACGGCAGGGGAGACGTGTTTGTGAAGATCCTGGTATGGATTCCCCGCAAACTGCGCGGGTCCGACAAGGAAGCCGTGGAGCGGCTCGCAGAGTCGTCTGCGGTCAAACCGGACCCTACCCGCGAGGACAAAAATCTGTTCGAGAAGGAAAGCCAGTACTTTTAGTGCGAATTTCTGCAAATAATTTTGTGCGTTCCAAAAATATTCCTATCTTTGCGGTCCACAAAAAGCAGCCTCTCGTTGAACGGTTCAGTGACGCTGCGCTTAATTGAAAGAGTATTATGGATTTACTTAACGTAGTAGACAAGGCATTCGCGAACGAGAATGTAGCGAACTTCCCCGAGTTCAAGGCCGGCGATACCATCACCGTTACCTACAAGATTAAGGAAGGCGACAAGTTCCGCAAGCAGGACTTCCGTGGCGTGGTCATCCAGATCAGCGGCGCAACTCCTTACACCCGCACCTTCACAGTGCGCAAGGTTTCCGGCGGAATCGGAGTGGAAAGGATTTTCCCCTACCAGTCACCCTTCATCGACAGCATCACTGTCAACAAGTATGGTAAGGTCCGCAGGGCTCGCATATTCTACCTCCGCGATCTCACCGGCAAGAAGGCCCGCATCAAGGAGCGCAACTACTCCAAGAAGGCCGAAGCCACAGAGGAATAAAAATTGAAATTCCGGCTCCCTAGCTCAATTGAATAGAGCATTTGACTACGGATCAAAAGGTTACAGGTTTGAGTCCTGTGGGAGTCACGAAAAACCGCATTAGAGGCAATTCTAATGCGGTTTTTTCTTTTCCTTTTCCCATTATTTTCCCATTTTGGTAATAATCTATCATAATCCAACCATTTCCGTAAACTTAATACTCTTTTCAATAATCCAAAACT
>JAFRSW010000019.1 GCA_017427385.1 Bacteroidales bacterium | reverse complement strand
GTTCACTGCGGTTCCCCAGTCATCCGGAATCTTTTCGATGCGGCGGTATGCGATTGCACGCTTTCCGTTCCAGCTCTTGAAGACGCCGCCGATGGAGCCCCAAAGCTGAGCCTCAGCGGTATCCGGGAATTCCACTCCGAGAACTTCCTTGACCTTGACCTTGAACTTGTCGCAGAGGTCCTTGAGTTCGTCGGCGGTGATGTCGGTGTCGGACTTGTAGCCCTTGGCATCCTTCAGCTCCTGCATCATGCGGTCCAGCTGCTGGCGGATTCCCTGGCCGTCCTCGGGCTCGATGCCCTCGGCCTTCTCCATCACGACATCGGAATACATCATGATGAGGCGCCTGTATGCGTCATACACGAAACGAGGGTTGCCCGTCTTCTTGATCATTCCGGGAAGGGTTGCGGAGCAAAGACCGATATTGAGGATGGTATCCATCATGCCAGGCATGGAACTGCGGGCGCCGGAACGGCAGCTCACGAGGAGCGGATCGGCGGCATCACCGAACTTCTTGCCCATAAGTTTCTCGGTTGCGGCGAGTGCCTCGGCAACCTCAGCCTTGAGTTCTGCGGAATATCCGCCGCCGAGCTGATAGTATTCAGCGCAGCATTCGGTCGTAATGGTGAATCCGGCAGGAACCGGCATTCCAAGGCGGCTCATTTCCGCCAGATTGGCTCCCTTTCCACCAAGGAGCTCACGCATGGATCCATCGCCTTCGGCGGTCTTGCCACCAAAGCGATAGACTCTCTTCTTTTTTTCTGCCATAGTATCTGTAATTATATCAATTTTCAAAAAATCCCGCGAATTTAGGAAAAATTCTGTCTTTTTACAAAAGTTTTGCCGCGATTTCCGAAAGTTCGCTCCTCTCTCCTTTCCGGAGGAAAACATGCTGGAATATCTTCTGGCCGTCCATCTTCTCACCGGTGTGCGTCAGACCGTTGCTCCACTGGTCCAGATAGGGCTGGTCGATCTGGAAGATATCGCCCGTCAGCACTATCTTGGTGCCTTCGCCGGCACGCGTGACAATGGTCTTGACTTCCAGCGGGGTGAGGTTCTGGGCCTCGTCGATGATGAAGAAGGCCTTTCCGAGGCTGCGCCCGCGGATGTAGGCAAGCGGCTCTATTACGAGTTTTTCATCCCTCAGGAGACCGTCCAGGTGCGTCGCTTCCTTCGATGACGCTTTATACTGGCCCTTGATGACGTTCAGGTTGTCCATCAGCGGCTGAAGGAAAGGGGTCATCTTGGTATTTTTGTCCCCGGGCAGGAATCCTATGTCCTGATTGCCCAGGATCACGGTCGGGCGGGAAATGTATATCTGGTCGAAATCGTTTTCCTGCTCAAGTGCTGCCGCCAGGGCGAGGAGGGTCTTGCCGGTGCCGGCGCCTCCGGTGAGGGTCACGAGCTTGACCTTCGGGTTCAGGAGGGCGTCCAGCGCCATCTTCTGCTCGTCGTTGCGGGGCTTGATTCCGTAGGCGGTATGGGCCTTGATAAGCACAATCTTTCCGCGGTCTTCGTCGAAGCGGGCGCAGATGGTCTCGGCCCCCTTGTCGCCTTCCCAGCGGAACTTGAACAGCTGGTTGGACTCGGGCTTCTTCTCCGTCACCTGTTTCCAGTCTATCGCATTCTCCGGGCCGTAAACCAGCGTCTGAAGTATCTCGGGCTGGAGGGTGTAGTACTGCACCTCGCTGTTGGCATTCTCTATCTTCGCCTCGTCCACGCGGTCGGTCAGATAATCCTGCACCTCCATCCCGGCCGCCTTGGCCTTCATACGGAGGTTCACATCCTTCGTAACCAGCGCCACGAAGGTGCCCGGATGGTTGTCCCTCACCCAGATGGCCGTGGCCAGGATCCGGTGATCCTGGATGTCATCTATGAAAAGGTCCTTCAGGTTGTCCGGGAAGGGATGGTTGGGTTCCACCTTGATGAGACCCAGGTCCTTGCCTATCGGCAGGCCTTCCTTACCGAAGGATTTGCCGTCGGATATCTTGTCCAGATCCCGCAGGAAGTGCCGGGCGTTGTACGCAAGGGTATCGTTGCCTTTCTTGAACTTGTCGAGTTCCTCCACCACGGCGATGGGAATCACGAGATTGTTGTCCCGGAACCGCCGGATGGCCTTGTGGTCGTGCAGGGGGACGTTGGTGTCCAGCACGAAGATCTTAGGTTTTCCCATATACTAGTTTTAGTCTTCCCCTTCTCCCCCCTGGCGCTGCACGAGGGATTCGAGGATATTCTGTATGCCGGTCTTGGCGGACGCCTTCACCCGCACGGCCCCGCCGTTGGCGGCAGGATGCCCGAGGGGATAGAAAGCCACGTCCTGAAGCAGCAGTTCGGCATCTATGTAGTCGAAATCGATGTCCCTGATCTGGATAATGACACCCGGAATCTCGGAGAACAGGATGCTCACGATATCCGCTCCGCGGCTTGCACGCCGGATGTCGGAAAGGTCGAGTATGGCTCCTGTGCGGGAGGTGGCCATCCCCTTGAGACCCGTCAGCAGGCCTCCTTCCCCTACGGTGACGCCGGCGAGCACTATGCCGTCTTCTACCAGTTCTCTCACAACTTCGTAGCAGTCCACGAAATACGGGGCGTCGTCCAGTGCCGGTGCCAGCGGAGAATTGATCTGCATGGCCTGGGCAAGCAGCGAGCCACCAAGACGGTAGGGAGAAGAATCGAAGGGGATATACACGATCCAGGAATTATCGTCCGGCTGCAGCACGTTGGGGATGGACGCCGCTCCCATGTGGGGATCGCGGGTAGTGTTCGGCTGTTCCACAAGGTCGGCGTCATCACTGGTAGGACGCAGCGATGCCGTGACTTCCAGGGAGCATTCACCGTCAGCGTGTATGCAGTCGTAGGAGGAAAGTTTTATGTCGAGCGCGTCGAGCATGTCTCCGACGGCCTCGACGCTGTGGTAGAAACCAGCGGTATTGCCCACTGCCAGATTGTTCCACTTCCAGAGCATCTCGAGGGCGAGGTCGCCCAGACGGAAATGGCCGAGCTTCCAGATGCAGTCCAGAAGTGCTCCTGCGATGCGTCCCCTCGTGTAGGGTCCGGCGAACTCCATGGGAATCTGGCGCCTGGCCTTCAGGATTGCTGAGAGATACTTCTCCACCTTCTTCGGATCCAGCGCCACGGGAGAAGGATCCACGTCCTTGGTCTCATCCACAAGGGGAGACGGTTCCACGGCAGGGGATTTTTCCGCAGGATAGATGCTCACATCACCCAAAATCTGCGCCGGAGTCACGCTCTGGCGGACTCCGTCTATAATGTAGGGCGAATGCAGCACTGACGACTTAATTTCCATCTTTTTTACGAAAATCCCTCAAAAATAACTATTTTTGAATTCAGATGCAACCAGAATTTGGCATTGAGTTATATAATGAGCGGCTGAATTCGCTGTTTACCCGTTTTCAGTCGGTCCAGAAGGTGGGTTTTACGGGCGATGCCTATAAGCCCGGGCTGGACGGCATGCTGCGGTTTTCCGCTGTGCTCGGAGACCCGTGGAAGGCTTATCCATGTGTGCATGTGGCGGGGACGAATGGCAAGGGCAGCGTGTGCAGTTTGCTGGCTTCGGCGCTCGCGGCTGGAGGGGCCGTTCTCGCAGATGGCCATCCGCGACGGGCAAAGGGCACGGCCGTGTCCCGCAAGGGGAGCCCGGTCCGCGCATTGCCCGTCCGCTTGTCTCCGAACGGCCCCTCCGGCCGACGGATAGGGCTGTATACGTCGCCGCACCTGCTGGACTTCCGGGAGAGGATGAAGATAGTTTCCGGGGATGGGTTTGAGATGATTTCCAGAGAAGAGGTCTGGGAGTTTCTATGTTTATATGAGGAGGCATTCGAGGGGCTGTCTTTCTTTGAAATTACCACCGGGATGGCGTTCTGGTGGTTCGCACGCCAGGGCGTGGATGCCGCTGTGATCGAGACTGGTCTAGGTGGCCGGCTGGACAGCACGAATATAATTACGCCTGTTTTGTCGGTGGTGACCTCTATCGGTTTGGACCACTGTGCGTTACTTGGTTCCACCCGCGCTTTGATTGCCCGCGAAAAGGCCGGCATCTTCAAGCCCGGAGTGCCCGCAGTCGTGGGCGTGCGGGACGCCGAAACCGCTCCGGTTTTCGAGGAGGTGGCCGCGTCGGTTGGAACTCCCCTGGTGTTCGCTTCGGACGTGCCCGCTTGTGGATTTGAGCAAGACCTGCTGTCCAGAATGGACCTGACCGGCCCCTGCCAGGACCTCAACCTCCATACAGTGCTCGTGGCCCTGGCTATTTTGGAAAACTCGGAGGACCTGGGGCGAATAAGGCCGAAAGCGCACCAGGTGGCAGCTTTAGAAGGGGGTCCTGGGGCGCCAGAAGCCGAAAACGCACCAGGTGGTGGCCTTGAGAGCGGGACCTGGGGCGAAAAAGGCCCTAAGTGCACCAGGTCCGTATTGAATGCAATCGCAGAAGCAGGAAAACGGACCGGTCTTTGGGGCAGGTGGCAGCGGATTTGTGAAAAACCGGAGGTCATCTGTGACATCGGGCACAATCCGCCGGCGCTGAAAGAAAACTTTGCGCGCCTGGAGGCTCTGGCTAACGGGGAAGGGCTCGCAAGTAAGCAGCCGCGAACAGTAATAATTATTTACGGAATAATGGCAGACAAGGATCTGGCGGGGATTGCTCCGCTGATGCCGGCTAAAGCAAAATACATACTTGCTGCGCCGGACAACCAGCGGGCAATGAGGGCGGAGGAGTTGGCCGCGAGGCTGAAGGCATTGCGGCCGGACCTGGACTGCAGGGTAAGCGAAAGGCCGGTCGCAAGCAAGGCAGAAGCCGGCCGGGACGAGCCAGCGGCAGAAGCCTGCCGGGAAGGCTCCGTCGCCGCGGCGGTCCGGCAGGCCCTCGATTTGGCACAAGACTTGCCAAATGCCCTCATATATATAGGCGGAAGCACCTTCGTGGTGGCTGAAGCCTTGCCTTTGTTTAACAAAACCACGGAGTTATGAACATCTTAAAGCCTATAGTACTGACACTTATGACTGCACTGATCCTGAGCTCATCTTCCACTCCTAAAGACAAGGACGACCATAGCCTGGTAGCCCTCTGGAAAGAGTATTATGCGGCAGAAAGCGCAGATAAGCCAAAGACCCAGGAAAGCGTCCTTGAAAAAATCAAAACCGAAGCCAAGGCTAAACACTTGACCTGGGACTTCTACGATGCTGCGGTTAAACTCTCCCAGGTGCGCATCTCCGCCAACTGGAAGCTTAGGGACAGCGAGAATAGCGCCAGAGACAAAGACATTGAGGAATTCGGCGAGCCTGTGGCAGTTTTCACTAATAAAAACTTCCACTATGGCTGGAACGACGCGGATAAAGCCACCTTCATCGACAAAAACAAAATCTTGCTCGAGAGCGCGCATAACCCAGAGTTCTACTCCCGCGACTATCGCATCACCGGCAAGCAATGTGGCAGGCTGCTACCCGACCTGTTAAAGAACGACTATCAATACTGCCTTTGGAGTTTGGGGGATACCGAGCGGATGATTCAGGAGTTCAAGACCTATCCCCTTTCTGCCTTTGCCGAGTTCGAAAAGATTGCCAAGTACGATTCAGGCGATGAACTTATGACCGCCCGAAAATCCAGGCTTCAATCATTTGCCGAAAAATGGAACGGCAAAGCCGCAGGACTGTTGGCGGAGCAGGAACTTCTCTCCATCCGCTATTGTGAACTCGGCTATTATGAGAACGGACAGATGAAGGGCAAGTCCGCAGATTTCGAGGCCCTGAGGGACAAATGCAATGCTTTCGAAAAGAAGCGTACCGGATTCAAAGGAGATGAAAAGAAGATCGCCGACTGCTGCACGATGGCAAAAGATGAGTTGGAAATACTGAACCAGAAGAGCATCAGTGCCGAAGTAAAAGACAGCAAACTGACCATCTCTCTCCGGAACATGGAAGCCGTCACGGCGCGAGTGCTCAAGGGCAAAGATAAGATCTGGGAGAAATACATTACCAACCCATACAAGAGTTACTACACCGAGGATAAACTTCTCCTCGAACTCCCCGATCTTGAAGATGGCACTTACGATGTCAAATGCTTCTACGGGGATATCTCCGATGATATCAGATGGCAGAAATACACTATCTCCGCCAGTGCCAGAACCAATGCGTCAGGCGTCGGAATCTGGGCGGTGGATTATATCAGCGGCGAGCCGATGAAGAAGGTGGATATTGAACTGCTGAAAGATGATAAGGTGGAACAGACCGCTACCCTCACTTTAAATGGCTACACCTCCATCCCTGCATCGTGGACACCCAAAATAAACCAGAAGCGAAGCGAGTATAAAATCAGAGTAAAGTCCGGGAAAAGATCCTCACGGGATATTTCTCTATCTACATTCAAGGCTGTTGACAACTCCGACTCCCATGAAAAACTCAACGCCGTAATCATCACCGACAGAGGAGCATATAACCCCGATGAGACCCTGCATTTCAAAGCCATCATCTATAAAGGCAAGTATTCCCTCAATTCTGTCGGTTCCGGCAAAGCGATTACTGTCGAATTAAAGGATCCCCAGAACAAAGTCATTGAAAGTAAATCGCTGAAAACCAACGAGTTCGGCAGCATTGCCGGAGACTTCGTACTGAAGCGCAGCGGACGCAACGGAATGTACCAGATTGCTGTCAAGGCCGCAGTGGACAAAATTAATCAGGACACAGTCCTGATCCGGCACTTGGTCCGGGTGGATGATTTCGTCCTGCCCACCTTCGACCTGATCTTCGACGAACAATCCGTGTTCCTCCACCCCGTGAAGGAAATCCGCACCGGCGGTAATGTATATGCTTATTCCGGGCACAGCCTCACGGCTTCCACCATCAAATATTCCGTCAGACACGGTTCGGAAGAATGGGCATCCGGAATCCTTCATCCCGACAAAGATGGGCGTTTCGACATCTCTTTCGCCACCGACAGCACAAGAACCAATAGCTACTACGATTGGTATTATCTGAAGGTAATGGTGACCGATGCCAGCGGAGAGACCATGGAATGGAACAAGTCCTTCACCATTCGTCCTGAATACTCTCAGCATACAGAAACCGAATACTATTTCAAAGACGATGACAAGGCCGCCCTGCACGGTAAGATGTCGGTTAAGGTAGTGGCCTCAGACAAGCCGGTATGGATGGCCGTGGAAGCTCACGGGCCTGAAGGCAAACTGCTTTGGAGACGGCTGGAGCATTTCGCCCCGGGAGTTGGCCAGTCGGCGCCGGCAACGACCACCGTCGAATACACATTAAAGGATAGCGATCCCGATTTAATATCGGTAATGTTGATTTATTTTCAGGATAAGAGGACATTCTCCCACACTACCGCTATTCGCAAAGAAGATCATCGCTATGACCTTCCCCTCAGTTTCTCCCGTTTCCTGGATACTACAGCTCCGGGTTCAAGCTACACCTTCGGAATCAAGACTCTGGCGGGGGTAGAATGCGCAGCATCCGTCTTCGACAAGAGCACGGAGCGCTACGAGTCCAACAGATGGAACCGCTTCACGGCTGAGCAAATCTCGCGTTCATATATTCCTTATGGCACTGCCAACGGCATCGACGCATCCTATTCCAATGTCGTTTACGTACGGGGCCTTACTTCCAAGATGTCCATGAGCAAAGCGGCAGGCAATATGGTATTGGCTGATGCGGCGGTTGCGGAAGCAGATGAAGCCATTCCATTCCAGATGGCAGAACAAAAACCGCAGGCCACCCCCGACATCCCCATACGAGAGAACTTCGCGAATACCATCGCCTGGGAGCCGTTCCTCCGCAGCGACAAGGATGGCAACATCAGTTTCAGTTTCACCAATGCGGACAAACTCTCCACCTACTACGTGCAGTTGTTTGCGCACGATAAGGCCCTGCGTAACGAGACCATCCGCCATGAGATGGTGGTCACCATCCCTGTCAAGATCAGTCTCGTGGAGCCGCAGTTCCTCTACGAAGGAGACAAGTACAACGTCCGAGTCGCGCTCAGCAGTTCGATATCGAAGGACCTGAAGGGCACCCTCAGCGTCCAGCTGCTGGACGGCATCGATCATAAGACCTCCAAGGTGCTGCGCACCGCATCCTGCAAGATAACTGTGCCGGCAAAGGGCGGCGCCAGCCAGGACTTCGTCCTCGACGCTCCCGCCGTGGAGAACCTCGGAATCAAGGCAGTATTCGCCCCGGATTCAGGCACTTACGGCTCCGACGGAGTGTTCGTAACAGTGCCTGTGAAGCAGCCTGTGCAAACCCTCACCGAGGCTCATTCGGCAGTGCTCCTGTCAGGTGCCGACAAGGCAGCGCTGGAGGCGGAACTCCGCGCGATGTTCGAGAATGTGGACGGATCCATCCCTGAACTTCAGGAGATAGATATCCGGCAGATGCTGAAGGACGCCATCCCCACCGAGCTCAAGCCCGAGTGCGACAATGCCATTTCCCTCGCCCGGGCCCTGTATGCCTGGAGTCTCTGCCGCAAGCTCGGCCTCGAACCTGAATTCGACAGGGAGGACGCAGTCAAAAAACTGCTGGCCTGCAAGAATGCGGACGGAGGCTTCGGCTGGTTCGCCGAGATGCAATCCTCCTGCATGGTCACAGCCGTGGTGCTGCGCCTGGTGCATGGGCTTGGGATAGTGGATGAGGCCGCCGCAGTGCACTATATCGATGCTCGCTTCTTTGCGAAGGAAAAGAACGGCTGGTGGTACCGCGGGCTCTCGCTCCAGCAGTATCTCCACACCCGCAGTCTCTTCCCAGAGGTGAGCTTCGAGCAGAAGACGGATTCGGATTTCCGAAAGGAGGCCAAGGCCTACCTCGTGCCTAAGAAGGAGCGTGGCCTCAACGGATGGATCGCCGCCAAGGCCCGCCGCGTGCAGACTTTAGAGAACTTCCTGAATCTGGATGGTGGCGTGGCACTCGCCTCGAAACTTGGCATCAAACTCGACACCGCCCGCAAACTCCGCAAGTCGCTGGCGGCAGACATAGAATCGCTGGTGGAATACGCGCAGCCGCACAAGAGTGGCGGGAAATACTATCCGAATGCCGTGATGCCTTGGCGCGGGCTGCTTGAGACAGAGCTCGACGCTCACTGCGCATTGGCGGAAATCATGGATGAACACGGTCACTTCGATATCTCCAATGGCATCCGCCTCTGGATCATGCTGCAGAAAGAGACTCAGGATTGGAAGCAGGATCCCGGCTATGTAGAAGCCCTCGGCATGGTGCTGAACGGCCCCGATGAGATTCTGGATACCAAGGTGCTGGCGCTGAAGGCCGAGTACACTCTGCCATTCGACCAGATCCGTGCCGCCGGCAACGGAATGACCATCGCAACTGCCATTCGGCCGGACGTATGCAAGATCGGCGACCGCATCAAGCTCTCCTACACCATCACCAACGAAGAAAATCGCAGCTTCGTCAAGCTGACCATCCCCTTCGGCGCCGGCCTGATTCCCGTAAACCAGCTTTCCGGTTATCGCTGGGGATACTACCGCAACGTTCTGGCAGACCGTATCGAGTGCTGGTACGAGGTTTATCCCGAAGAGAAGACCACCGTTTCGGAAGAGTTCTACGTCACCCGTGCAGGCTCCTTCCAGGCACCGGTGGCCACGATTGAATGTGAATATGCGCCCCACTACCGCGCCAACGATGCGTGGAACGGGCGGCTGGAGATATCTGCAGAATGAGTTACCTGGTCCTTCAGCGCGGAATGGCCCTGAGCCATTCGATCGAAGACTATCCCGACGGAATAGTCGTGGTGGTGGACAAGCCATACCGCTGGACTTCCGCCGATGTCATACGCAAGGTCAAGTGGATGGCCATCAAGCATTTCCGCAAGAAAAACCTGAAGGTCGGGCATGCCGGCACGCTGGACCCCTTGGCTACCGGAGTATTGCTGGTCTGCATAGGAAAGGCCACCAAACTGGCGGAATCCTTCCAGAAGGAGCGCAAGCAGTATATTGCCGGTGTCACTTTCGGGGCCACGACTCCGTCCTATGACAGGGAAAAGGATGTGGATGCGTTCTTTCCGCTGGAGGGAGTTTCACGCGAGAAGTTGGAGGCCGTACTGCCGTCTTTTCTTGGCGAGCAGGATCAGGTGGCGCCGCTGTTCAGTGCGAAGTCCGTAGATGGTGTGCGTGTCTACGAGATTGCCCGCAAGCGTTACAAGGCCGGCCTTCCGGTCGATGACCTCAGCGTGCTTCAGGCCTCCCGGATTACCATCTACAACCTCGAAACACTGTTTTTCCGGGACGGTACTACCTCCGATCCGGTGCCGGCTGCGCCGGCATCCCTCCCAACCTGCGGTTGGGCCCCTCCCTCTAACAGTGCCGAGGGTGGCATGCCTCTCGGAGGTAGTACCGTCCCGGAAAAAGGCCTGTCAACAGCATCGAGCAGAATCAATGTGGCGGAAGTGCCGGAAGGCCTGCCGCAGGCAGAGATACTGGTGGACTGCAGCAAGGGGACGTACATCCGTGCGCTGGCGAGGGACCTGGGCGAAGCCCTCGGCAGCGGAGCCTTCCTCCATAGCCTGCGCCGTATAAAAAATGGGGGCTTCACCGTAGATGAAGCCCTCACAATAGATGATCTGACGAATATCTTCGCTATTTAGCCTTGTAGGCGGTGCCGCCCATCAGGTCGGTTTCTGCAGTAGTGGAGGAAGTCAGTTCGAATTTGAACTTACTCAGCATATCGCCAGGGTGTGAAGGATCATCTTCGGGGAGAGGATACCAATCATAACCGGGAACGAGCTCGAAAGTGTCTTTATCCATATCTCCCGCCATCCAGGAATATGTAATCATTTTACCTTTTTCATCGAAGGAGACATCTGTCCATGCTTTTTGAGCTGAGGTGATATTGTAAGTGACCTCGTTATTGGCATAGGTGTAGGTGCCAGAAACGTGCACACCCCAGGCAATGATATAAACATCAAGTTTGTTTCCTTTGAATATCAGACTGAAGGAATAATCAGTTTCGGTCTTCTGAACATTCCAACGGCCTTCCAGAGATGAGTCGCTATCCTCTTTTTTGCACGAAACCAGCGCTACGAGCGCAACGGTGAGAAGCAAGAATAATCTTTTCATGTGATCAGTTATTAATTATTTGTTCTGCAATATTATGCATTATTTGGGACAATAGCAAATCTAGAAGCTGAAGTACTCGAGGCGCTGCTTGACAGCCGGGACGGCATCACCGGGCTCAGGATTGAGGATCATAACGCGTGCCGTACTCTTGTACTGGCCGACGTTGACGGTCTTCTTGATATAAGACTGAACAGTTTCCAGCTCCATGTTCTTCAACTCGACCATGGTCTTGGCCTCTTGTATGCACTGGTTCAGGGCGGGCTTGCCCATCTTCACATACTTGCCGAAGAAACTCATGTCGTCCATCGTTTTCAGGTTCATCAGGCCCAGGGATGCCGCGGGCAATCCCACCATGGCCAATTTCGCCTTGTTCTGCAGTGCCGTCGCACCTTCTATCACCGAGATGATAGCCTTCTGGATGTCGGTAGTGCTCAGCCTGTTGCCGGTCCTGTCTACGAACGATACTATCTTGTATACTGCGCCGTCCGAAGCTTCCACCCAGGTCTCCTTAACGTTATAGTCGGCGCCCATGTGGTCCTTAAGATCCTGAGTTTCGTTCCATACGGCTGTCACATCTGCAAGGAAGGGATCTATTGCATCGTTTCTGCTACGCGCACCGTTGAAATCCCACACCACGGGTTCCGCTTCTTTCTTCCCCTTCTTGGATTTGGCGGAGGGTTTTGTCACTTCCGAGCTCTTAGCGGGTTTGACGGGTTCCGGGGCCACATAGGGTGCCTTGGATACTGTCATGTCGTAAAGCACGTACTGCCCGGAACGGGCTCCTTCACACTGGAGCCAGAACATGAGTTGTTCGCACTTGTTGATGGGAACGGTAAATGTTGATGGCTGCATTTTATTGTTCAGCACGAAATCCCCGACTATTACCCTGTCCGCGAATACATACAGATGAACGGGGTTGTACGGATCCACATCCTTGCCGAAGATATCCTTATCTGTAAACTCACTTCTGTTGGCCACGGTGAATGTGCAGGTCTCATACTCTTTATAAGGATTGAAAGCTGCCACTGCACTCTGTCCTCCACCTTCTCCCACCAGTTTCAGGATGCCCGCCGAACCGGCCAGTCCGGCGCCTGCGGTAATGCCCGTAGCTGCGCCGACAGCACTGGAACTGATTGAACTTCCAGCGCCCATCATGAACATGAAAGCGGCTTCCGTGAGGGAGATGTCTTCAAATGGCAGGGGGATGTTGGTTTCCAGCATAATGCCCTTGTATATCTTGCTGCCATCCTTCATCTGGAAATACTCCCGCTGGGAACGGCCTGTACGGAGACAGTCGTTGAAGTCGAAGTTGGTCAGGGTGCTCAGATACCTTCCAACATAATGGAAATATGGCGCACCGCAGAGGTCGATGAGGTCGGCGGTCTCCGGGCACGGCGGTTTGGGATGCTCGAACAGATTGTTTGCCACCGGCTTGCCGCGATAAAGGGTGATGTCGCCGAATCCGAAGTATGTCTGCTTGTCCTTTCCGGTGCCGGGCTTGGCGAAGGTGAGGGTGCGACACTTGTAGATAGGTATCGTGAAGTGCTGGTTAGGCCACGTTGAATGGATGGTCGTCTCAAGGACTATCTGGTCGTCGGCGTAGACGCGGATCTTATCGTCGTCCAGCACGCGATGCTTGGTGAGGGTGCCCACAGTGAAGCTGACCCAGTCGAACTCCCCTGCCACGTCGAACCTGTAAAAAGCGTTGATATTTTCATCCAGGAACAGGCCTCCGTTACCTGTCGTTAGTATGAAGCCCTCGTCAAACTTCTCTCCGCCCATGGAGAATGTGTAGTGGGAGGAAGAGCCGTCGAAGAAAGTCTTGTCGAAGCTGGATGAACCGCGGACGGAGAAAGGCTTTATGTTGGAGCAGAGTTTCGCCACGTCCGGAAGAGCGGCAAGCTTCGCCTGCGAGGCGTTGGCCAGGCCGGGCGTGGGAATATCCGGACAGCCATTCTTGTAGGCGTAGATATCCACTACGCCGAAGCTCATGCCGGCCAGCATGTCTTTTATCTTCTCCAACTCTCCGGAATGCATGGAGAGCACGTTGATGCCAGTCACGTCCAGCACTACGGTTTCCGCCAGGTCCGTCTGCTTTATGAGCTTCTCGTAAATTATCTTGCCGTCTCCCTTGACGGTGAACCAAGCCTCGGCGCCGTGACTCTGCTGGTCCCACGGGCCTATGACGAAGGATACCTTGTCGAAAGCCTTCTGGAGCCAGAAGTAGGCGAAGCCGCTGCTGATGCCCTCTCCCAGTTCCTGGCTGGCGCTGAAGGCTATTCCGGAGTAGTACTGATTGCGGTTGATGCTCATGTGCTCCCATTCTTCGATACCGCTCCACTTGTGCTTGGTGATAGGTATGGACCAGCCCCTGTGGCAGATAAGATGTGGGGTGATGTCCTCTACCAGGTTGACCTTGTCTTTGGCTACAAGATTAGCCTGTGGCCTTGGCGGGAGCACCGGAGTCTGGCCTTTCTTCCAGAGTTTCACATCCCCGAAATAGATACTCTCCAGGCCGGACCAGTTCTCGAAACGGAGGATGTCCACGCCGCTTATGTCCAGGACGTATTCCCTGGGAGCATCCCAACAGCGCACCACCTCATCCACAAGATTCCGCCCATCCGCCTTCACCAGCACGATGTCGGCTCCGGTGTCGTTAGCGGCGAAACGGTTAGGCTCCGAACTGTAGCTCTGGCCGGGACCCATCACGAAACTGATTTTATCATATTGGCCTTTGAGGGAGAATACTGCATATGCATATTCCTTGGCCTGGTCGTTGAGGACGCCGTTCCAAAGGGAGAACCCGTCCGTGTAGGGATGGATGGAGATGTAGAAGGTTTCCCTGTTCTTATAATCGTATATCTGCGGCTTGTACTTTCTCGACTCGACGGGCTGGAGGCTGCGGATGAGTTTTACCTGCGCCTCTGCATTAAAGGCAAGAAAGACTGCCAGTACGAATAACAGAATCTTTTTCATGTCTTTATCGTTTAAATGGAGCAATGGTCGGGATCGTCGCACAAATGGCGGGCCATGGACTGCCTGGGAGAAGGGATGGCCTCGCCGTTCAGTACGGCAGCAATCTTCCAGACCATCACCGTGCCGAGCTGTACATTGCCTTCAGCATCTATCAAATATAATGAAGGTATCCACTTTACGCCGTAGTCGGCACCTACCTTGGATTCTTTCTTGCCTGCAGGATCGAAGAGTTGCACTCCGGGAAGTTCGTTCTCGGCCGCAAATTTTGTGAGCGCCTCGAACTCGCGGTCGAAGGATACGGACACGAACTGCACCTTGGCAGGATCGGCCTCCGCATACATGGCCTTGAGTTCAGGCACCTCTGCACGGCAGTCCGGGCACCAGGATGCCCAGAAAACGAGCACCACCTGCCTGCCGCGGAAGTCGCTGAGTTTCACTTCCTTTCCATCTATATCCTTCAGGATAATCTCGGGAGCGTCAGCACCTGCCGGGAGCAGGTTCACCGCATACTGAGGATCCTGGTCTATGTTCTTCCCAGCTTCCGTCCAGGCATTATATCCTCCAAGCAGGTTGAAGACCTTCTTATATCCAGCCTTGGTCAAGGCCTTGGATGCGTCCGCGCTGCGGCGTCCGCTCCTGCAATACAGATACAAGGGTTCAGACGCATCGAAGATGGCGTCCACCTTCGCGAGGAAATCCTCCCCGTTCCAATCCACGTTCACCGCCCCGGGGATGCTCCCCTCCGCAAACTCCTCTGGAGTACGCACGTCCAGGATGCACGCCCCCTCCTTCACTGCAGAGGCAAACTGTTCGACATCAAGATTCTTATAACCTGCGCTGCAGGAGAAAAGGCATAAAAAAGAAAGTGCCATGAAAAACAAATGCTTCATGGCACAAATATAAGATTTTTAATGATTTATCCTATAGTGATCTGTTTCACCTTTTCGGGCTTCTGGCTCTTTTCGCGCTTTGGGAGATGGACGTTCAGGACTCCGTTCTCCATCTTGGCCTGGATCTTTTCCTGGTCCACATCGTCGGGCAGAAGAAGGGTCTGGGCGAACTTCTCGTAGGAGAATTCGCGGCGGAGATACCTGCCGTGCTTCTTGTCTTCCTTGTTCTCGGTCTTCTTTTCCATGGCGATCTGGAGGTTGCCCTCATTGTCGACATGAATCTGGAAGTCCTCCTTAGTCAGGCCTGGAGCGGCGAGCTCCACTTCGTATTCTTTTTCATTTTCTATAACGTTGATGGCAGGGGCGGTGTAGTTTGTCCTTTCCATCCAGCTGTTGTCGAAGAAGTCGTTGAAAATGTCCGGCAACCAGCTATCAGCAGTTCTACGTACAGGTAACATAATTCAAAAACTTTAATCGTCACGGTTTCCGGCCACCCGGCCATCTTGCCGTATCCCTCGGCGGGACGATTAAAGAAATACAAAGCCCGAACCAGATAGAAAATGCCGTCAATTTGGCAGAAAAATTGCCAAATTGACGGCATCGTCACCTATTGAAAACCCTAGTAGAGTTCGTCTACGGGCTCTTTGTAGTCGTCGGCTACGGGAGCAGGAGCCTGCTCGCGGCGCGGCTTGAAGCTGCGGCGCTCGCCACGGTCCTGACGGTCGCCATCGCGACGCTCACGGCGCTCTCCGCGGTCTCCTTCACGACGTTCGCGGCGCTCGCCACCTTCGCGGCGGGGTCCACGGTCGTTTCCGCCTTCACGGCGAGGTCCGCGGCCACCCTTAGGCTCGACATAGCCTTCGGGCTTCTCGGTAAGAGCGCGCATGGAAAGGCGCATCTTGCCGGTCTTGGCATCGATCTCAAGAAGCTTTACATCCACTTCCTGTCCGACGCTCAGCACGTCCTCGACCTTCTCGGTCTTGGTCCATGCGATCTCGCTCACATGGAGCAGGCCTTCCTTGCCGGGAAGGATTTCCACGAATGCACCGAAATCGAGGATGCTGACCACCTTTCCGTGATAGACCTGTCCTGCCTCGGGAACAGCGCAGATGCCCTTGATCCACTCGAGAGCCTTCTGCATTGCTTCCTTATCGGCGGAGGCGACATCAACCACACCTTCGGTAATGTTGGTACCGGGGATGGGAACTTCCTCGATGTTGATGGTAGCTCCGGTCTCCTTCTGGATCTTCTGGATGGTCTCGCCGCCCTTTCCGATCACTGCTCCGATGAACTCCGCGGGGATGCGGATCTGCTCGATGCGAGGCACGAAAGGCTTGTAGTCTTCGCGCGGTTTGGCGATGGTCTTGAGCATCTCGCCCATGATGTGGATACGTCCCTGGCGGGCCTGCTCGAGTGCCTTTGCGAGCACCTCGTAGCTGAGGCCGTCGACCTTGATATCCATCTGGGTGGCGGTGATGCCGTCGGCGGTGCCGGTGACCTTGAAGTCCATGTCGCCGAGGTGATCCTCGTCACCGAGGATGTCGGTAAGGATGGCGTAACGGTCGTTGGGGCGCTCAGCATCGGTGATCAGACCCATTGCAACACCTGCGACGGGCTTCTTGATCTTCACGCCGGCATCCATCAGTGCGAGGCAGCCGCCGCAGACGGAAGCCATCGAAGACGAACCGTTGGATTCGAGGATATCGGAAACTACGCGCACTGCGTAAGGATTCTCGGGTGCGAGCGGAACCACGGGCTTGAGGGCACGCATTGCGAGGTTGCCGTGGCCGATTTCGCGGCGTCCGGTAGCGCGGATGGGCTTGGCCTCACCTGTGGCGAACGGAGGGAAGTTGTAGTGCAGCACGAACTGCTGGTCTTCCTGGATCAGGACTTCGTCCATCTCCTTCATATCCATCTTGGTGCCGAGGGTGACGGTCGCAAGAGACTGGGTCTCACCGCGGGTGAAGATGGCAGAACCATGGGCGCAGGGGAGGTAATCCACCTCGCACCAGATAGGACGGACCTCGTTGCAGGCACGGCCGTCGAGGCGCTTGCCTTCGTCGAGGATAAGGTTACGCATGGCTTCCTTCTCGACCTCGTGATAGTAGCGCTCCACGATAGGGGTCTTCTCCTCGAGTTCCTCCTCGGGGATGGTGGCCAGGAATTCTTCCTTGATGGCCTTGAAGCCGGCCTCACGCTCCTTCTTGGGCTTTGCGGACTTGGCAAGCTCGTAGCAGCGGTCGTAGCAGGACTTCTGCACGGCAGCCTTCAGCTCCTCATCCTCAACATCGTGGGGATAGTCACGCTTGGGGCCGTCGGTGCCGAGCTCGTGCATGAGCTCTTTCTGCACGCGGCAGTGCTTCTTGATCTCTTCGTGGGCGACTTTGATAGCCTCGAGCATGTCAGCCTCGGAGACTTCTTTCATCTCACCCTCGACCATCATGATGTTCTCTTCGGTAGCGGCAACCATCAGCTCGATATCGGCATTCGCCATCTGGCTGAAGTTGGGGTTGATGACCCACTCACCGTTGATGCGGCTCACACGGACCTCGGAAATAGGACCGCCGAAAGGCAGGTCGGAGGTTGCGAGGGCGCAGGAGGCTGCCAGGCCTGCGAGGGCATCGGGCTGCACATCCTTCTCGGCAGAAATCAGGTTTACATAGACAAATATCTCATTGTGAAAGTCCTCGGGCCACAGAGGGCGGATGGGACGGTCTACCAGACGGGCGATGAGCACCTCATAGTCTGAGGGTTTGCTCTCTCTTTTCAAAAAACCTCCGGGGAAACGCCCAGCGGAGTAATACTTTTCACGGTAGTCTACCGAAAGGGGAAGGAAATCCGTTCCTTCTTTCACTTCATCAGCTGCGGTCACGGTGGCGAGCAACATGGTGCCACCCATCTTCACGACTGCGGAGCCGGCCGCCTGCTTGGCGAGTTTGCCGGTCTCAATCTCGATTACCCGACCGTCGGGCAATACAATCTGTTTCTTAATTACGTTCATTACTTCTTTATTGCGTCTTGTTTGCGTCAAAATGAAGGGATGGGCCGGGGCCCATCCCTTAGCATCGTTCTTATCGACGGAGACCGAGCTCCTTCACGATATTACGGTACCTTTCGATGTCAACTTCCTTGAGGTAGTCGAGGAGCTGACGGCGCTTGCCGACCAGACGGAGAAGGCTGCGACGGGTAACCACGTCCTTCTTGTTTGCCTTCACGTGTTCGGTAAGGTGTGCGATACGGTAGGAGAACAGTGCGATCTGGCTCTCTGCAGAACCGGTATCGGTGTTGGACTTCCCGTACTTTGCGAAAACTTCCTGCTTTTTCGCCGGCTGTAAATACTCTGCCATGTTTTGCGTTTTTAATATGTTAATAATCAGGAATCTCCCGGAAAAACCGGAAGGCTTGTTGCCGATGTGGTAAAATCGCTGTTCGCCACTTCGAACAAAAGCGCGCAAAGATAGGAATTATTTTGTTAATAACAAAAATAACTTTCAGTTACCAGCGACCGCCCGGACCGCCGCCGCTGTTGGAGTAGGTGCTGAGGGTGACTGCAGATCCTCCGCTCACGGTGCCGTTCACCACCCCGTAACCTCCGAATATTTCGGTGCCGCCGCTCACGGTAACGTTGGACTTGACCTCGGGCTTGGACGCTCCGGATACCACCAGCTTGGTACCGCCGCTGGACGGTGTCTTGAACACGTAAGTATCCTCTCCTACAGTGATGGAATAGTACTTATTTGTGCTCCAGGACGATGCCTGATAGCAGGCTTGGGTGAGGCTGGCGCCGGATTCCAGGCCGCCGAGGGCGAAGATGGTGCCACCGGTTACATAGAGCTTGAACCTGCCTTCCGTATTTGCGTCGATGGCAAGTTCCGGGGAGCCTTTGCCGCAGGCATACACAACGCCGCCCTTGACATAGAAATTGCCGTTTGCGTCCAGGCCGTCATTGCCCTGGGAGATGCCGCACACCAGGCCGTCTTCGATGGTGAAGGTGCTGGCAGTGTTGATTGCATCGTCCGCCTTGCTCCATGCATAAACCTCGCCTCCCTTGATGGTAAGCGTCTTTTTCACCTCGATGGCTTCTGCGTTGGAGCAGTTGACTGTAATCTTGCCACCGGCGACCACGAAATCACCGGAGAAATCAGAGTATGAATGCTCGTCCTTCTTGACCGCCCAGCCTATCTTTATGCCCTTGGATTTCTTTTCATCCGAGGTTCCGTTAAGCGTATAGGAGAGTTTCTGGCCGCTTGTGGTAATGTCGATAGTACCGCCGGTGACATAGCTTGTGCCGAGAGTTTCCATCACTGTGCTGCTGCCGACGCGTATGCCCTTTCCTCCCTTGCCGGTGTTGTTGATGGAGAGGCTGCCGCCGGTCATTTCGAACACTTTGTCCGCCTTGATGCCGCCGGAAGATGTGTAATCCTGATCTTCTTCGTCGTAAGCCGCATTTCCGGTGATTTTCATGACAGTGGTACCGCCGGTGATACGCACCAGGGAATCGGAGCTGAAACCTTTCTTCATATCGGCGGAAACCGCAACATTGATTATGCCGTCATCCACCCGGATATAATCCTTACCGCGGATGCCATGGCCTGCGGAGGAAGTAACGTTCACCGTCTGCTTTCCGAGGAAACGTATGTAATCATCTGAAGAGATGCCGGCCTTGCCGGTGGCGGTCACGGTAAGGGAACCGTCGCCGCTGAAGATCAGCTGGGCTTCGCTGAAGAAAGCAGCTTTCTGGTCTTCGGTGCCGGAAATTGTGTAGGTCGCGCCGTCGGCCAGCTTGTTGGTGCCTTCCAGAACCACGAAAGTGCGTTTCTTGCTCTGGTTGTTGATGGCTGCGCCGGACGGGTTGGTCAGGTTCAGGTCCTTGAGCACCAGCGCCTGTTTCTTGCCGCTGTACAGTTTGAAAAAGCCATTGTCGGAAGTGCCGGTAAGCACATACTTGATGGCATCGGATCCAGTATTGGTTGCGGTAACCTGGTTGCCGTTTATCTTCACGATTCCGGCATCGTCCCCCGCGACTGAAGCGCCGGAGGCGGCGAAAGTGATGGTTATCGTGCTCTTGAAAGAAGTATTGGCGATGTTGTCATCGCTATCGTTGGTGAGATCACCGACCATGGGGATTTCGGTCCCCTCGTCATCATCGGTATTCTGCTCTATTATTTCTTGTTCACCGGGCAGTTTTTCCGGTGTGCAACCCCACGCTGTTACAACGAATGAGAGAAGCAATAAAATGGAACGTTTCATAAGAATTTGGTATTTAGTACATTATGGTACCTTAACCAAAAATCCAAAACCGTGCCAAACTTAAATCTCCTTCCCTTCCAGATACACCGAACGGATGTATGGAGTGTGGTGCAAATAAGGCAGTTTGGTGAGCGTCCAGCCGGGCCGGGTTAGGATGAAATCCGCCCGCTTGCCGCGGGTGATGGATCCGGTTATGTCGCTTACGCCCATGGCGTAGGCGCCGTTCAGGGTGACGGCGTTCAGGGCTTCCGCCGGCGTCAGGCGCATGTGGATGCAGGCGAGGGCCATCACGAAACGCATATCTCCCGAAGGGGATGAACCCGGATTGTAGTCGGATGCCAGGGCCAGACCGAGGCCGGCCTTGATGTAATCTTTCGCACGGCCGTAAGGGATGCCGAGGAAGAAGGATGTGCCGGGGAGCATCACCGGCATGGTTTCGGCGCCGCGCAGGGCTTCGATCTCGGTGTCGGTAGTGCGTTCGAGATGGTCTACCGACAGGGCGTTATGCTTCACTCCCACCTGAACTCCCCCGCTGACTGCCAGTTCGTTCGCATGTATCTTGCCGCGCAGGCCGTGCTTCGCTCCGGCCTCTAGGATGTGCTCGGTTTCGGCTGGGGTGAAGAAGCCTTCGTCGCAGAAAACATCCACATAATCAGCGAGTTCCGCTGCCTGCGGCATCATATCTATCACCGCCTGCACATACTCGCCCTGGGTGTATCCTCTGCCCACCGCGTGGGCGCCAAGGAAGGTGGCGCGGACGCTTGCCGGCACGCTCTCGCGGATGCGGCGGATTACGCGCAGCATCTTCATCTCCCCTTCCGGATTCAGTCCGTAGCCGCTCTTGATTTCAAGGGCACCTGTGCCCATCGCAAGCACCTCTCGGACACGCTCTATCGACTGCGCCAGCAGTTCATCTTCCGACGTGGCATTCAGCAGGTCGGAGGAGTTCAGAATGCCACCGCCACGGGCAGCAATCTGCTCGTAGCTCAGGCCGTTTATCTTGTCGAGGAACTCCCCATCGCGGCATCCGGCATACACCAGATGAGTGTGGCTGTCGCAAAAGGTGGGGAGGATCATGCCGCCACGGGCGTCGATGACCTCATCGGCCTCCGGTGCCTGGCCGGTCCCATAATCCACAATTCTACCATCTTCCACTGCCAGCCAGGCATCGTGAAGGATGCCGGCATCCGCCATCTCCGCTCCCTGCCTGCGCAGAAGGCCTTCCGGAGCTATGCCGGCGAGTTCACCTATGTTCCTGAATAAAATCATATGGGGAGGTTTTCCTTACGGATAAACTCTATGGACTTTTCTATGAAAGGATGCATGTATGCGTCATCTGTAATGAACGGGACCTCCTTACGGTAGTGCTTCAGCACTCTCTCGATCAGCGGAGAGCTCTTGGCTGGACGGCGGAATTCCATGGCCTGTGCGGCGTTGAATAACTCGATTGCCAGAACGGTTTCGGCGTTGTCCACCACGCGTACTAACTTGGTGGCCGCATTTGATCCCATGGAAACATGGTCCTCCTGGCCCTGCGATGAAGGAATGGAATCGCAGGATGCGGGCCAGCAGAGACCCTTGTTCTGGCTCACGATCGAGGCCGCAGTGTATTGAGGGATCATAAATCCGCTGTTCAGTCCGGGATTGACCACCAGATATTTGGGCAGGCCACGGAGGCCGTGGATCAGCTGATATGTGCGCCTTTCGGAGATGGATGCCAGCTCCGACATCGCAATCGCCAGGGCGTCCATCGGGATGGCGATGGGCTCGCCGTGGAAGTTGCCCGCGGAGATTATCATATCCTCATCCGGGAAGATGTTGGGGTTGTCGGTGGCGGAGTTTATCTCGTTCTCTATCACCGACTTGACATACATGATATTGTCTTTCACCGCACCATGCACCTGAGGGATGCAGCGGAAACTGTAGGGATCCTGCACATGCTCCTTGGCACGGCTTATCAGCTGGCTGCCGGCAAGGATGGACATGAAGCGCTTGCCCGTGGATATCTGCCCGGTATGCGGGCGCAGCTGATGCGTCAGCGGAAGGAAGGGCTCTATTCGCCCGTCGAAAGCATCGAGCGACATGGCACCGATGAGGTCTGCCCAGCGCGAGAGGCGCATGCTCTTCAGGATGGACCAGACAGCGTGCGCGCTCATGAACTGGGTGCCGTTCAGCAGCGCAAGGCCTTCCTTGGACTGCAGCTTGATGGGCTCCCATCCCTTTTCTTTCCACACTTCAGCGGAAGGGCGAATCTCGCCTTTGTACATGACTTCTCCCAGGCCGATGAGCGGAAGGCTCAGGTGCGCGAGAGGGGCGAGGTCGCCGGACGCACCGAGGGAGCCCTGCTGATAGACCACGGGGAGGATATCCTCGTTGAACATGTCCATCAGCCTCTGAACCGTGATGAGCTGTACGCCGGAATGGCCGTAGGCAAGATTCTGCACCTTAAGGAAAAGCATGAGCTTGACTATCTCCGGGCGTACCGGCTCCCCGGCGCCACAGGCATGGGATACTACCAGATTGTACTGTAACTGCGAAAGTTCGTCCTTCGGGATGGTTACGTTGTAGAGGGATCCGAATCCGGTGGTGATACCGTAAAGGGGACGGTCGATGTCTTCCATCTTGCGGTCGAGGTACTCCCGGCACTTGATTATGGCACCTTCCGATGCCTCGGAGAGCACAAGTTTCTCGTTATTGTCGATTATCGCCTTGAGGCGTTCGAGTGTGAGTCGTTCGTTGGAAATTATGTGGTTCATGGTTATAGGTTATTTCAAAGCACTGCGTACAAGGTCGTCGTCTGCCATGTTCGGAAGCGTGACCTTCAGCCCCGGTGTACGGTTCATTTCGCGCTCGATGGCGAAGCGGGCGCCCTCGTTCCGGGCCCAGCTGCGGCGGGCTATGCCGTTGTTCACATCCCAGAAGAGCATCTCCCGTATATGGCGGGCGGAGTCCTCGGAACCGTCTATCACCATTCCGAATCCACCGTTGATCACCTCTCCCCAGCCCACGCCGCCTCCGTTGTGGATGCTCACCCAGGTGGCGCCGCGGAAACCGTCGCCTATCACGTTCTGCACTGCCATGTCGGCCGTAAACTGCGACCCATCGTATATATTTGAGGTTTCGCGGAAGGGGCTGTCGGTGCCGGAAACGTCGTGATGGTCGCGTCCGAGCACTATCGGGGCGGTGATTTCACCCTTGCGGATGGCCTCGTTGAAAGCGAGGGCTATCTTGGTGCGGCCCTCGCAGTCGGCATAGAGGATGCGGGCCTGGGAACCCACCACGAGGTGGTTGCGGCCGGCCTCTTCTATCCAGTGGATGTTGTCCCGCATCTGCCCGGCTATCTCCGCGGGAGCGGTGGCGGCTATCTCACCCAGCACCTTCACCGCGAGGGCATCGCTCTTGGCCAGGTCGGCAGGATCCTCGCTCATGCACACCCAGCGGAACGGGCCGAACCCATAGTCGAAGTACATGGGGCCCATGATGTCCTGCACGTAGGACGGATAGCGGAAGCTGCCGTCTTTCTTGAGGATGTCCGCGCCGGCGCGGGAGCTTTCCAGCAGGAAGGCATTGCCGTAGTCGAAAAAGTACATCCCCTTGGCAGCCAACTTGTTGATGGCCGCCACGTGCCTGCGGAGGGATGCCTGAACGGCCTCCTTGAACCTGGCGGGTTCCTCCGCCATCATGCGCTTGGATTCCTCCAGGCTGTAGCCCACGGGATAGTATCCCCCCGCCCATGGATTGTGGAGGGAGGTCTGGTCGGATCCGAGATCCACGTGCATATCCTCTTTGGCCAGGCGTTCCCAAAGATCCACCACGTTGCCAACGTAAGCCAGGGACACCGGTTTGCGGGCGGCCACTGCCTCGCGGATGCGCGGGATGAGTTCGTCCACCCAACCCTGCTGGAAGCGCTTTTCGGCCGCCTTAGGGTTGATTTCCGCGGTTACGCTGACGACTCCGGCGATGTTGCCCGCCTTGGGCTGTGCGCCGGACATCCCGCCGAGGCCGGCGGTGATGAAGAGTTTGCCGGCCGGGCTTCCGCCTTGTTTGCGCGCCGCATTCATGACGGTTATGGTGGTGCCGTGCACAATGCCCTGCGGGCCGATGTACATGTAGGACCCCGCAGTCATCTGCCCGTACTGGCTCACTCCCATGGCGTTGAAACGTTCCCAGTCGTCCGGTTTGGAGTAGTTGGGGATGACCATGCCATTGGTGACGATGACCCTGGGCGCATCCTTGTGGCTGGGGAAGAGCCCGAGCGGATGCCCGGAATACATCACCAGCGTCTGCTCGTCGGTCATCGTTGCCAGATACTGCATTACCAGGCGATACTGCGCCCAGTTCTGGAAGATGGCCCCGTTGCCGCCGTAGATTATGAGTTCGTGGGGATGCTGGGCCACGCGTTCGTCAAGGTTGTTCTGGATCATGGCCATGATGGCCGCGGCCTGCCTGCTCTTTGCCGGATACTCGTCAATCGGGCGCGCATATATTTTATAGGAAGGACGGTAGCGGTACATGTAGATGCGACCGTAGGCCTTCAGTTCCGCG
Organism: Bacteroidales bacterium; assembly: GCA_017427385.1. Lineage (GTDB taxonomy): Bacteria > Bacteroidota > Bacteroidia > Bacteroidales > UBA932 > Cryptobacteroides. The sequence continues at coordinate 240,958 of JAFRSW010000019.1, read as the reverse complement.
GCGAACTCGGGTGCGAGCGTTGCGTGAAGTACCTCCGGGAAGTAGCGCAGGGCGTTCTTCAGCGCCAGCACTTTCTGCTCTTCCGTAAGTATGTCCTTGCGCTTGGGCGCGTGGTTTATTTCTTTGTCGTATGGTTTAGGCTCCGGCAGTCCCGCCGGAATTCCGGCCAGTATTTCTTCTTGAAAGGTCATCCTATGTTATTGTTTACGGCTTCCAACACTTTGTCCTGCAACTTTTCGGCTTCTGCGATGATCTCTTCCGCCCGCTTCAGCAGCGGCTCGGCAGGAGCTTTGTCCGTGAGGCCGGCGGCGTTGATTCGCACGTTCAGCGCAGCTCCGCGGATGGCCGCGGTCGCGGCCAGGGCAGCCACTCCGGCATCGGAGGCGGAAGCGGGATTCCCCTTCTCGGCCATCTCCAGCGCCAGCGGAAGGGCCTTCAGCGAAGCTTCCATGGTCTTCAGCGGCACGGATGCGGCATAGAGGGTAGCCTCCTCCATCGCTTTGTCACGGGCGGCCTTCTCTTCCGGAGTGCCCTTGGGCATGGCGAATACGTCCATTATCCTGTTGAACGCGGCAGTGTCTTCATCTACAAGGTCGATAAGTTCCTTCATGATGGCCTGGCCCTTTTCAGCAACGTCCGAGAACTCCTTCCAGCGCTCGTCCCATCCGCGCTTGTGCGCGGACAAATTGGCCACCATGGTGGCGAGGGCCGCGCCGAAAGCGCCCATGCAGGCGGATACCGATCCGCCGCCGGGAGCGGGAGATTCGGATGCGGTCTCCTTCGCGAAGTCCTTCACGCTGAGGCGTACCAGATGCTCTTTTTTAGCCATCTCGGCGGGATCCTCCATCAGGTATTCGATAACCTTCTCTCGAGGGTCGAAGGGCTTTAGGTCATCCAGCGACATGCTCTTGACGGCTATTTTGATTATCTCTTCTTCGGGGATGCCGAGGGAACGCTGCTGGCGTTCGAGGTAGAACTTGCCGGCCTCTACCAGCACCTTCTTGGGCACGAGGCCCACTATCTCGGCACCAGTGACACGCAGGCCCCTGGCCGCTGCTGCGCGGGATACTTCCTCGAATGCGACGTGGAGCGGGGTGGCATCGATGTCGGTGATGTTCATGGACACCTGCGCGATGCCGTATTCATCTATGTACCAGCCAATTGCCTTGCAGCCCTTGAGGGTGCCCGGCGTCCAGATCTGGTTGCCGTTTTCATCCTTCAGCAACTTGCCGGTGAGCTTCCCACCTTCTCTGGCCTTACGGCCTTTCTCGCGCACGTCGAAGGCTATTGCCATAGCTCGGCGGGTGGAGGTGGTATTCAGGTTGTAGTTCACCGCCACGAGGAAGTTGCGGGCGCCCACGTTGGTGGCTCCGGTCCGGGCAACGGTGTCGTTGTATCCGTCGCCGAAATCCGGCTTGCGCTCCGGATCCGCCATCTTCTCCGGCAGGGCCTCGTACTCTCCTGCACGGCACACCGCCAGATTCTTGCGTTCGGGCTTGAATGCCGCCGCCTCATAGCAGTAGCACGGGATGCCGAGTTCCTTGTAGAGACGTTCTGCCAGTTTACGGGCAAGTTCGGCACATTCCTCGAGAGTGATTCCCGCGATGGGGATTAGAGGCAGCACGTCGAGGGCGCCGCTGCGGGGATGAGCCCCGTGATGCTGGCGCATGTCTATCTTTTCCTTTGCCATGGCGGCACCCTGGAACGCGGCCTCGACCACATCTTCCGGAGAGCCCACGAAGGTGATTACCGTGCGGTTGGTAGCCTCCCCCGGATCTACGTTAAGCACCTTAACGCCCTTTACAGAGGCGATTGCAGCCACGATGGCGTCTATGATGGATTTGTCGCGCCCCTCACTGAAATTCGGAACGCATTCTATGATTCTGCTCATTTGGTTAATAGTTTTTTCAAAGATAGTGAAAAAAACTATAACCTATTTCGAAAAATAAGACAAGAGGGCGCGCTGATAATCCCCCAGCGCCCGGGTTCCCTTGGATGTTATGCGGCAGACCGTATGGGATCCGCGGCCTTCACCGCTGCGGGAGACCTTTATGTAACCCGCTTCCTCCAGATTGGAAAGCTGTACACTGAGATTCCCCGACGTGGCCTTCGTAAGTTCCTTCAGGTAAACGAAGTCCGCGTCGTCCAGCGAGTCCAGGGCCGCCATGATCTTCAGCCTCAACTCGTTGTGCAGTATGGGATCCAGGTCTTTAAATTCCACTTTTTACGCTTTTATTGAATAAAACTCCCGGGAGCACCAGTGCCACCAGCGCCACCACTACGATAGCAAGCGTCTGCCAAAACCACAGGTCTCCCTGCAAGCAGAAAGCCCCGATGCCAATGGCCGCACCTGCCAGGCCACAGATAATCATGGTGCGGAAACGCAACACTTCCCCAGTAATGAAACTCCCTATGCCTACCAGAAGGCAAATCAATGGATTCTCTACAATTTCATAGATGTCCAGGAATCCGAACAGGGTTCCCCCTATGCCTATGGCGCAGGCCGCAAATATCCAGTAATCCAGCACGAGCTTCGACCCGCGGGTGCGTCTGTGATCCCTCTCATGCCCCCTGCGGAGCATGATGTACATCAAAGGCAGACCGATAACCGGAATACCAACCCAAAGCCAGCCGGCCCACGTCTGCCCTGCTTTCAAAAGAAAGAATTCGAGCAGATAGAAAAACGCGGTCAGCAAGCCCCACAGAATGAACAGATAGTTTCCTGTGGGGGTGCTGTCCATTTCCACTTTGCCCCTGGTACGGGCTATCACTTCGAGTGCGTCAAAGTTTTCTTCCATAACAGGGGCAAAGATAGTAAATTTAGTTGTGAGTTACGTAGATGTATGATGTCTTGCTATGGTCATACTTGAGGCGGAACCCTACCTGAACACCGGGATGTGTTCCGTCATGGCTGGTTTTAAGCATGAGTTTCGGGTGATCATCGCGGCCGCCAACTCCTGAGAAGGAGAAAGTATTGTCATAACCGGGCATGAGTTCCACGTCGGCCCAGTTCCAGTAGCAGTCTGCCGGTTTGGTTTCTACACCGAGAGACAGACCCATACCATAGTTGCAGATCCCATCCGGAGAGCCGTTGGCCCACGGCTTATAAGTGCCGTTCTGCTGATAGGTAATCTCGAAGGAATCAGGCTTCTGATCCACCACATACACCTCAAGTGGAGCGCCCACCGAATAATTGCTCCTTATGCGGAAGCGAAGATTGTAGGTCTGGCCTGCTTTTCCGCTGAAGTTATAGAGCTTATGGATATTCTTATCGAGCCAGAAGGCTTCCGTGGGATCGCTTTCCGGATCGATTTCGATGGCAGCCCAGTTCCAAGTAAGATTAGTAGGTGCGTACTTGTCAACGTTCAGGTACATGGCGTCGTACTTATCCATGACAAGACGGGCAGGTTCGAAGGAGAAAGAAGTGTAATCCCAGCCCGGACCGGTGGCAATCTGACAGGTGGTCTTCATATCCGTGTCGCCATACTGGAACTTGAGATACACGTTCACGTCGTTGGAACTCTTGACAGCCTTGAGGGTGTGGTCGGAGGCGCTCCACTGGAAGTAGCCTTCATCCACATCCTGGCTACTGCTCTGGCCCTTCTCCTGAGCGATGAGCTTGACTTTGCTCCAATCGAACTCGGCACCATCGTCCCACCAGTCGGCATCCACGGTAATGCTCTTACCCACCTGCACCCAGTCGGCAGGTGCCGAGATCATGAAGCTGTTCAGTACGGGCTTGTATTCATTCACGATTGCGTTGCCGTAGATGGTATATTCGCCATCGGGGATATTGGTCTGGGTAGCGCTGTCCCAGGATTCATTCTCGAATACGAGGATAAACAGGAACTGGTACTCTCCGGAATAGCCCTTGGTCCTTGTCTTGATCTGAATCTGACCGCTCTTCACATTGCCACCTTTTCCCATGTGCGCAGACAATTGTTTTCCAGAACGGAAAGAGCCGAACTTACCTGCCGCCCAGGAATACTTACTTGTGAAACTCTCATCGATATTGGTAACCTGACCATTGAGATCTGTGGGGAGTTCCCACATGCCCCATCCCATGGTACTCTGCACTGGATCCTCATCCATCAGTTCCATCTTGAGGGCCTCTTTGGTCTTGTCCATGGAAGCACGAGCCACGTACCAGCGGGAATCCGTCTGGGAAAGAGGGTATGTTCCTATGAGCTCTCCACCCTTTTCGATTGCATAGGTATTATCTTTGAGGTCCACTGCCCTGTCTATAGGTTTGTCATCCGATGCATCCCTAGGCAGCACTTCCGCCGTGGCGGTGGCAAGGTTTCCTTGCTGGTCCACAACGCCCTTCACATTTTTGACGACACCCTTGACCGTTCCCCCGGTAAAAGTCTTCGGATCAGGTGCGGTGAAGGTCACGGTAACCTGTCCGTTTTCATCGGTGGTTGCACTGGCAGGGCTCACGCTGCCGCCGGTTGCCTCGAAGCTGACAGTTGCCGTGGTATTCGTCTCTTTGAGATTATAGACTGTTCCGCTGGGCGAAGTCAGCGTAAGAGTGAAAGTAAAGCTTGCCGTACCGTCTTTGGCAATCTTCTGCGATGCAGGAGAGACGGCAAGTTCGTCTTTGGTTTCTTTATCCAAGAATTCTGCGTCTTTCTCGGAACACCCCGCAAAAATTCCTGCCGCCATGGCAAGGAAAGGAAGTAAATGTTTCAGTTTCATACCTATATAATTTAAGTTCATTTCATAAACTTTTACAAATATAGTTAAGTTTATAAAATAAACAATAACTCATGGTTAAACGTTTATAAACGTGTTTACACAAACCCGCCTGGAATGCATGATTTTGTAAAATAACCGCCAATTTTTGCCACTATTTTTACAAGAATCGGCCGCCGAAGCCTGTTTTTGTAAATAGTTTTAGCGCCCCAGCGCGAAATAACCCGATGCCACTGCCCGGGCAGATTATTGGGCATTTTCCTGCCCGCAGAGCCGTTTTTCCTATGTCCGGGCAGAATATGACGTGTTTTCCTGCCCGTGGGTCTCTGAGCGCCCCAGCGCGAACAGCGGAGGCCAGTGGAAGTCAGCGCACATCCCTCTTACTCAGGGATTACGGCTTTGCTGAGCCTTCAGGCGAACCGCCGGTCCCGATCTGAACGGCAAAGATTGGCAATGAGCGCACCAGCGCGAACGGCGGAGGCCGGTCCGAAGGACTAAGGCCGGGAGCCGCGGGGTACATTAGGGGCGGCGCCCCTAATAAACAAAAGAGCATTGGCGCACGCCAATGCCTCTTCCGGAGCGAAGCGGAGGAAGAGGGATTCGAACCCCCGGTACGTTGCCGTACAACAGTTTTCAAGACTGCCGCCATCGACCACTCGGCCATTCCTCCATATTAAACGCGATGCAGCGCTTCAGACTGCAGGGCGTGCCTGCCGCGAACCTTTCGCAAACAGGACTGCAAAGGTATGGATTTTCTTTTATTTTGACAAATGGAAGAAAAAAACTACATTTGTATGATATACTAACACCAACCAAATGAAGAAAGTCATCCTTATCATCCTGAGTATCGCCACGATAATTCCTGCAACCATGGGCTGCAAGAAAGGCGACCAGACCCTCAAAGTCATCTCCTACAACATCCGCGTAGGCAAGGCGAAAGACGGCCCCAACGAATGGGACCTCCGCAAGCCCGCATCTCCCGCGATGATAGCAGACCAGCAGCCGGACATCTTCGGCCTGCAGGAAGCCCTCAAGATGCAGCTCGACTATCTCGAAGAGAACTGCCCGGACTACGACCACGTGGGCATTCCCCGCGATGACGGCAAGGAGAAGGGCGAAGTCATGGCCATCTTCTGGAACACCAAGACCCAGAAACTCCTGAAATGGGGCAACTTCTGGCTCAGCGAAACCCCAGAGGAGCCTTCCCTCGGATGGGATGCCAAGTGCTTCCGCACCGCCACATGGGCCCTGCTCAAGGACAAGCGCTACAATAAGAAATACTACTACGTCAACACTCATCTCGACCATGTTGGAGTCGAAGCCCGCGAAAAGGGCCTCAAGCTCATCGTGGACCGCATCGACGAAATCAATCCCGAAGGATATCCCATGATCCTCACCGGCGACTTCAACGTAGACCTGGGCGACCCTTGCCTCAAGTCTCTCGAAGGCCGCATGGAATCCGTGCGCGACATCGCTCCCAAGACCGACAGTCTGGACACCTTCCAGGGCTTCGGCACCGGCGAGTACGGCAACCGCGTGATCGACTATATATATGAGTCCGGATTCAGCGCAGCCCCTTCCTACGAGACCATCACCAAGACCTATGCGGAAATCCCCTACATTTCCGACCACTACCCCATCGCGGCCATCCTCGTATTCTAAATCAATCCTTATATGAAAGAAAACTACAACTGGAAGTACGCCTCCGTGGGAGGCTCCGTGCGGGTGAAGCTCGAGAGCGGTGCGGACATCGCCAACCTCGGAGAGCTCGACCGCAAGAAGTGGACGGTGCTCAGCTGTCCCACCACCGGGCTGGAGTTCGATGAAAAGACCCTCAAGCTCCTCGATGCCGACGGCGACGGACGCATCCACGTAGACGAGGTGATAGCCGCGGCCCAGTGGGTCACCGGTGTCCTCAAGAACCCCGACCTGCTCCTGAAAGGGCAGGATTCCCTCAAGTTCTCCGACTTCAACACCAAGAACGAAGAAGGCGCCAAGCTCGAGAAATCCGCCCGCCAGATACTCTCCAACCTGAAGATCGAGGCTGACGGCATCTCTCTGGCCGAAACCTCCGACAACGAGAAGATCTTCGCGGAGACCCAGTTCAACGGCGATGGCATCATCACCGAGGCCAGTGCCGACGACGAAGCCCTCAAGGAGACCATCAAGAACATTATCGCCACCGTCGGTGCATCCAAAGACCGCAGCGGTGCCGATGGCGTAAACGCCGATCAGATCGAGGCCTTCTACACCGCCTGTGCGGACTACAGCGCATGGAAGGCAGCGGAAGAGAAGGGCCCGTTCGGGGAGAATACCGAGGCCGCACTCGCCGCCTGCGAGGCACTCAAGGAAAAGATTGCCGACTGGTTCATGCGCTGCAAGCTCATCAGCTTCAACGACGCTGTTGCCGGCGTGGTGGACGTTTCGGTAGATAAGGTCGGCGCCATCAGCGACGGCGACCTTGCCGCAGCGGCCGACCAGATTGCCACCTATCCCCTCGCCCGCCCCGTGGCGGATGGCAAACTCCCTCTGAAGGGAGGCATCAACCCTGCATGGAAGGGCGCATTCGCAACCCTCAAGGCCCTCGTATTCGACGTCGAGTTCCCTAAGAAGGACGCCATCACCGAAGAGGAATGGCTCGGCGTGCTCGCCAAGTTCGACGCCTACATCGCATGGAAGGCAGCCAAGAAGGGTGCTGAGGTAGAATCCCTCGGCATCGACGTGGTGAACGCCACCCTCAAGGCCGACAAGAAGGCCGCCCTGCTCGAGCTCATCGAGAAAGACAAGGCCCTCGAGCCCGAAGCCCTCAGCATCGAGGCGGTGGACAAACTCCTCCACTACGTGCGCGACTTCTACAAGTTCCTCAAGAACTACGTGGTGTTCGAAGATTTCTATTCCAAGAAAGACAAAGCCATCTTCCAGGCCGGACGCCTCTACATCGACCAGCGCAGCACCGACCTTTGCGTGAAGGTGATAGATGCCGGCAAGGCCGGGGATATCTCCAGCCTCAGCGGGATGTATATCCTCTACTGCAACTGCATCAACAAGGTCACCGGCAAGGGCTTCCCCATCGCAGCCGTGCTCACAGACGGCGACGTTGACGGCCTCCGCCCCGGCAAGAACGCCATCTTCTACGACCGCGACGGCGTGCAGTACGACGCCACCGTCACCAGTATCGTTGATAACCCCATCTCCCTGCGCCAGGCATTCTGGGCACCTTATAAGAAGGTTGCGAAGTGGATTTCCGACAAGGTGGACAAGTCCGCTGCGGAGAAAGAAAGCAAATCGGCGGCAAGCCTGACTGCTTCTGCCGATAAGGCAACCTCCGGAGCCGCTCCAGGTGCTGCTATCCAGAGCAGTTTCGACATTGCCAAGTTCGCCGGCATCTTTGCAGCTTTAGGAATGGCCCTCGGCCTCCTCGGGCAGTTTGTGGTATCTTTGGTAAAGGGCATCGCTGCCATCAAGTGGTGGGCTCTTATCCTTATTATTATAGGGCTGATGCTAGTCATCTCCCTGCCTTCAGTGTTCATCACCTGGCGCAAGCTCCGCAGGCGCGACCTTGGCCCCGTGCTCAATGCAAACGGCTGGGCAATCAACGCCGCCGCCTATGTGAAGCCGAAGTTCGGCAAGAGCCTCACCCAGATCGTAAAGTATCCCAAGCTCAAGGATGTGGATCCTGCCGAAGCAAAGAAAGTCCGCAGGCGCAAGTGCATCATCTGGACCATAGTTATCCTGCTCATTGCCGGTGGCGTTTACTGGGGATACCCCAAGTATAAGGCCTGCAAGGCCGCCAAGGCAGAGGCTGCAGCAGTAGAGGCTGTCGACGAAAATGCAACAGAAAACGCCGAAACGGAAACCGTCCCGGCCGAAGAAGTTGCAACGGAGACGGCAGAATAAGCATCTTATTGAACGGAAAAAATACTAAACCATTTATTATAAAAAATGAAAAAGATTATCCTTACCCTTGCACTCGCAGCTGTAGCAGCTGTATGCGCAAATGCTCAGATCGGCGTTGGGGTCGGTTATGCAAGCACCACCCTCAAAGGTGACAACACTACCACTAACCTTGGTGGCCTTACTTTCGGCGCCACCTACAACATTCCCCTCGTGAACGGCCTCGCAGTCGCTCCCGGTATCCAGTTCGCAATGCAGAACTACAAGGAGGACGACAACAACTATCGCAAGGAGAATTACATTGCAATTCCCGTGCTGTTCAACTACGGCATCGAGCTCGTTGACGGCATCAAGCTTGTTCCTTATCTTGGCCCCACCTTCAGCTATGGCATCAGCGGTGTTGTTGCAGGCGGCGCAACCGCATTCGGCATCACCGTCAGCACCGGTGAAGTCAACCTCTACGGCGACAACTCCACCTATGCACCCTTCGACATCCTCGTTGGCGGCGGCGTAGCTCTCGACGTAATGGATATGGTCCGTGCTTATGTTGGCTACAACATCGGCCTCCTCGACCGTAACACCAGCGACAACGCAGTCCTCAAGGCAAGCGGTGTCAACTTCGGCGTAGCATATCTGTTCTAAAACATCCCCTGATTATCAGGGAGTTACACAAAACCGTCTGGTACGTTTGTACCAGACGGTTTTGCTTAATTGCTTGATTATCAACAGCCTTTATTCTTTTACGAAGAATCGCCAGTGGAACAGCAGCAGGTAGAACGCACCAACCGTTACGCAGGAATCCGCGAAATTGAACACGGGACTGAAGAAAATGACATCTCCGGCGGCATTGTGGATAAGAGGAAAATAAAACATGTCCACCACACGTCCGAACATAAACGGAGCATAGTCCCATATCAACCCATAAAACAGGCAATCGATTATATTGCCCATAGCGCCGGCGGTAATCAAAGTAAGCCCGACCAGAACGCCCGTGGGGGCCTTGCGTGCCTTATCCAGGGAATGGATCCACCAGCAAAGCAGGCCGAAAAGCACAATGCGGAAAAGGGAAAGCAGGAACTTGCCCACGGAGCCTCCGAACTTCATCCCGAAGGCCATTCCCTCGTTCTCCACGAAGCAGAGGCGGAACCAGTTCCCTATTACATGGATCTGCTCGCCGAGGCCCATGTTGGTCTTGACCAGGTATTTGATTACCTGATCCACGACAACCAACAATACACCCAGTATGAGCAGCCTTGCTCCGCGAGAAACCTTCATCAGTTCTTACCCTGTTTGGCAAGCATCTCCTTGGCTTCCACCGTCAGAGTGGCATGAGGCACCAGACGGAGCCTTTCCTTGGGGATGAGTTTGCCGGTTACACGGCAGATGCCGTAAGTCTTGTTCTCGATACGGATCAGAGCAGCCTCAAGATTCTTGATGAACTTGTACTGGCGCTGGGCGAGCTGGCTCGCTTCTTCCTTGGTAAGCTGGTTGGCTCCGTCATCCTCAACGGTGCGGAACGTGGGCGAGGTGTCCTCGATGTCGTTGTTGCCACCATGCATCACGACACCGCGAAGGGTATTATACTCAGCCCGGGCTTTTTCCAGCATTCCTTCGATGATTTGCTTAAACTCGGCAAGCTCCTCATCGGAATAACGTGTCTTTTCCTGTTCTGCCATAATCAATCTATTTTCGTATTACTTTTATCTTTATTGTGCTGTCGTTCCACTCCACCGCAGCGCCGTCGCACCCGGGTACGAGCGCGACCGACAATGCGAGGGTCTGGGAAGCGATATAGTCTTTATAATCAGTAAGCGAAGCTGCAATCTCGTCGGCGGCATCGCCTTCCGCAGCTATCTCCACGTCTATCTTGTCCGTCACCTCGAAGCCACTGTCCTTGCGGAGGTTCTGGATGCGGTTGATGAGTTCGCGGGCCGTACCCTCACGTACCAGCGCATCGCTCAGCTGGATATCCAAGGCGATGGTGAGCTGGCCTTCGGATGCCACGAGCCATCCGGGCATGTCCTCGGAGGTTATTTCGTAATCTTCCGGAGTCAGCACCACAGGGCCGGACGGCAGCGCCAGTGTGTATTCGGCGGACGCCTGGATGGCGGAGATGGTTGCCTGGTCCAGCGAGCCGAACGCAGCGGCGATTTCCTTCATCTGCGCACCGTACTTCTTGCCGAGCACACGGAAATTGGGTTTTATCTTCTTAGTGATGATGCCGGTGGTGTCCGAAAGGAACTCGGCCTCCTTGACATTCACCTCGGTAAGTATCAGGTTCTTCACCCCTTCGAGCTGCTCGCGAACCTTGTCGGATATGACAGGGATGAGCATCTTGGCCAGCGGCTGGCGGACCTTGATGTTCACCTTGCGGCGGAGTGCCAGCACCAGCGAAGTAGCCTTCTGGGCCAGTTCCATGCGCTCCTCCAGGTCGCGGTCGATTAGGGATTCATCGGCCTCAGGCATCTTCTCGAAGTGCACGCACTCGGCACCCGGAACCAGGTCGAGCCAGAGTTCGTCGGTGTAGAATGGAGCGATCGGCGCTGCCAGAAGGGTAACGGTCTTCAGCACGTCGTAGAGGGTCTGGTAGGCCGCCTGCTTGTCCGGCGTGAGCCCGCCTCCCCAGAAGCGCTTGCGGTTCAGGCGCACGTACCAGTTGGAGAGATGGTCGCAGACGAAGGTCTGTATGAGGCGCCCTGCGAGGGTGATGTCGTAGTCTTCGTATGCTGCGCGCACGTCGCGGATCAAGCTGTTCTTCAGCGATATGATCCACTTATCTGTTTCTGAGATTCCTACGCTTCGCTCGGAATGACAGGGTGTCCAACCGTCTACGTTGGCATAGAGAGCAAAGAACGAATAAGTATTATAGAGCGTGCCGAAGAACTTACGCCGTATCTCGTCGACGCCGCCCTCGTCGAAACGAAGGTTGTCCCAGGGCTGGGCGTTCGTGAGCATGTACCAGCGCAGGGCATCCGCGCCGTAGGTGTCGAGGGCCTTGAAAGGATCCACGGCATTGCCGAGGCGCTTGCTCATCTTGTTGCCGTCCTTGTCGAGCACCAGGCCGTTGGAAATCACGCGCTTGAAAGCGGGAGTGCCGCTCACCATGGTGTGGACGGCGTGCAGGGTATAGAACCATCCGCGGGTCTGGTCGACACCTTCGGCGATAAAGTCGGCGGTGATGCCGAAATCAGGGCTGTCGATGCCACGGAGGCCTGTCTGGGCGTAAGGCATGGAACCCGAATCGAACCAGACGTCGATGAGGTCGGTCTCGCGGGTCATCTTCCTGCCCGAAGGGCTGACGAGGAAGATGTTGTCCACATAGGGTCTGTGGAGATCGATGCGGTCGTAGTTGGCCTTGCCCATGTCGGCAGGGTCGAAGCCCTTGTCCTTCAGAGGATTGGAAGGCATGACACCTGCGGCCACAGCCTTTTCTATCTCGGCATAGAGTTCCTTCACGCTGCCTATGCATATCTCTTCTTTGCCATCTTCGGTGCGCCAGATAGGCAACGGCGTGCCCCAGAAGCGGCTGCGGCTGAGGTTCCAGTCCTGGATGTTTTCGAGCCACACGCCGAAGCGGCCGGTGCCGGTGGATTCCGGCTTCCAGGTGATCTGCTTATTCAGGGCCACCATCTCATCCTTCACGGCCGTGGTCTTGATGAACCAGGAGTCGAGGGGATAGTAGATGACGGGGCAGTCGGTGCGCCAGCTATGAGGATAGCTGTGAACATGCTTCTGCATGCGGAAGAGGCGGCCGTCCTGCTTCATCATCACGCAAAGGTCCACATCCAGCACAGGAGCATCCTTCGGAAGGAGATCCTCACCGTGCAGCTTGCGGAAGTAATCGTCTATCGCGTTCTTGACATACCTGCCTGCATACTCATTGTAGGATGCATCCACGCTCGAGGCAGCGTATGCCGGATCGAGATCCTCCACACGCACGAAACGGCCCTGGGTATCCACCTGGGCCATCAAGTTACCGTTGCGGTCCACGGGCATGATGCCCACGATGCCTGCAGCGGCGGCCACGCGCTTATCATCCGCACCGAATGAAGGTGCGATGTGCACTATGCCGGTACCGTCTTCGGTGGTGACATAGTCTCCGGGGATGACCTCGAAAGCCTTTCCGTCCGGCTTGAACCAGGGGATCAGCTGCTTGTAGCGTATGCCCACGAGTTCACTGCCCTTGAGAGTGCCAGGGAGAACTTCGTAGGCGATCTTATCGTTGAACCAGGCGCCCACGAGTTCCTTCGCCAGCACGTAAACGGCCTCCTTGCCGGTGTACTGGTTGGTGGATTTCACCCTCACGTATTCTATCTTCGGGCCGACGCAGAGCGCGGTATTGGAAGGAAGGGTCCAGGGGGTGGTGGTCCATGCCAGGATATAGACGGGGCCTTCGCCAAAAAGCTTTTCGGATGCAGCGTCGCGGATGACCTCAAACTGCACGGTGGCGGTCGTATCGGTCACATCGCGGTAGCATCCGGGCTGGTTCAGCTCATGGGAGCTGAGGCCGGTGCCGTCGGTGGGGCTGTAAGGCTGAATGGTGTATCCCTTATAAAGGAGGCCCTTGTCGTATATCTTCTTGAGAAGGTACCAAAGGGTTTCGATGTAGCGGTTGTCATAGGTGATGTAGGGATCGTTCATATCCACCCAGTAACCTACGCGCTCCGTCAGGTTCTCCCATTCGGCCGTGTATTTCATCACCTCCTTGCGGCAGGTGTTGTTGTATTCTTCTATCGAAATCTTGGTGCCGATGTCGGCCTTGGTGATGCCGAGTTTCTTCTCCACGCCGAGTTCCACGGGAAGGCCGTGGGTATCCCATCCTGCGCGGCGGCGCACCTTCCAACCCGTCTGGCTCTTGTAGCGGCAGATGGCATCCTTGATGGAACGCGCCATCACGTGGTGGATGCCGGGCATGCCGTTTGCCGACGGGGGACCTTCAAAGAAAATGTACTCCGGCTCCCCTTCTGCAAGTTCAAGGCTCTTCTCGAAGGCCTTGTGCTCTTTCCAACGCTCCAGCACACGGTTTCCCGTCGCTACCAGGTCCAGACCCTTATATTCTTTGAATGTCATAATTTTTCGCTAAATTTGTGCTTGTTAAATAGTTTACAAATATAATCAATTCTTTGGAAACTTTAGATATTATCCTCCTTGTATGTTTCGTGCCGGCGATCATTACCGGCATAAGCAAAGGACTGGTGGAACAACTGGTGTCGCTGGCATCCCTTCTGGTGGGCGTCTGGGCCGCATTCCACTTCTCTTCCACCCTCGCCGAGTGGCTGAACGGATACCTTCAGGTAGATCCAAAAATTATAAATATCTGCGCTTTCGCGCTGACGGTTATCTTTACCGTTCTGATTCTGAATCTAATCGGTAAACTCATTACCAAGACCCTTAAGATGGCATCCCTGGGCTGGGCAAACCGCCTGCTGGGGCTGGTGTTCGCCCTGCTCAAGGCTGCTTTGATAATCGGGCTGCTTATCTTTATTTTCGACCCTATCAACGCGAAATTAAATCTGGTTAAGCCGGAAGTGCTTGACGCATCAGCGATTTACTCCTTCCTTCATGGTCTTTCGATGAAGGTATTCCCCTTCCTCAAAGAATTGATTGCCAATGTCTAGGCTCATCTTCATAGAGACTTCCACATCCCTCTGCTCCACCGCCCTGGCGGAAGACGGACGAATAGTCTGCAGCCGCAGGAGCTCCGAACCTCGTGCGCATGCATCGCTCACAGCCGTGTTCGTGAAGGAGATGCTGGATGAGGCCGGATGGACGGTACGCGACCTGGATGCCGTATGCGTGAGCAAGGGGCCCGGGTCCTACACCGGGCTTCGCGTGGGAGTTTCCACTGCCAAGGGCCTGTGCTTCGGCGGAAACCTGCCGCTGATAGCGGTAGATACCCTCGAGATCCTCGCCCACCAGGCCATCGAGGCCGGTATTCCCGAAGGCTGCAAAGCCATTCTCCCTATGGTGGATGCCCGCCGCATGGAGGTCTATACCGCGGTATTCTCCCCTACCGGCGAACGACAGACGGATATCTCCCCCGTCGTCCTCGACGAAAACAGCTTCGCCGACATCTTCGCCTCCGGCCCCGTAGCCGTCATCGGCGATGCGGCAGAAAAATTTAAGAACTGTCATTCCGAGCCCACCACCTGTCATTCCGAGCGCAGCGAAGGAATCTCCTTCATCCAAACATGCCCCGAAGCCACTGCTATGCTGGCGCCGGCCATGGCTAAATACGCAAAAAAAGAGTTCGAAGACGTAGCGTACTTCGAACCCTTCTATCTGAAGCAGTTTATCGCAACTACTCCGAAAAAACTATTTTAGCGCCTTTTCAATCTTAGCGCGCAGCTGCTTTTCACCCGATATGAAGTCCATGCCGGAATCGGTGAGGAGGATCATGGCGGGAACGGCAGCGACGTTGAAGGTATAGAGCGAACGGCTGGCGGTGCCGAGACCGTCGTTTACGTTGATCCAGGGCAGTTCCTGAGACTTTACGACCTGTGCCCAGGCAGCCTTGTCGGGATCCACACTGATTGCATAGATCTCGAGGCCGCGGGCCTGATACTTTTCATAAACAGGCTTCAGCACATCCAGATTGAAAATCTTGTGGGTAGCTTCGCGGTCGTCCCAGAAATAAACCAGGATCGCCTTGGCATCCAGGCTGTCGATCTCGGCAGCAGTGCCGTTCACGGAAGGCATCTTCACATTGGGATAGACCCTCTCCTCGGCAGTCTTCATGCGATTGGAAAGCTCGAAAAGATTGATGCGGCGCTGGGCTTCCTGTTCCAGACCCTTAACATACTTAGAGTTAGGATAAACGGTTTTGAGCGAATCGCAGGCACTGCGGAAAATGAGTGCATCACTTGCTCCGGAGAAAGTACCGGTTCCGCCGCCGATATTCTCGTAGAGCACGGGAATGACAGCCAACGACTTGTTGTTCACCACCACGAACCTGACAGCTTCGCGATAATGGCGCACATATTCCTTGGCTATCTCCGAAGGGGCTGCACCGGCCTCTGAGAGAGCTATCAGGTTGCCCACATAGGCACGGAATGCATCATCTCCCTCTTTCAGAAGCGCGCTTCCGGCAGAACCGGACACACTGTAGTTGCCAAGGGTATCTGCTTCTACAACAGCTTTCTCCCCCTTTTCCAGGAGGAGCGAAGCCAGGCGGGTGTCTCCATTGTAGACATAAACGAATTCAGGATTGCCCTCTGCGACCTTAACCTTATAGCTGAAATGACCGGCAGCATCGGTCTTTACAGTGTCCAAGGTAACGGGTGTAGTGCCGTTCAACTGCTTGAGAAGCAGTGCAGTAGAAGGTGCATCCGCCACGGTGCAATCCACGGTGGCCTTGCCTCCCTGGCAGGCGGCGGCAGCAATCACGAAAGCGGCCAGAGCAAGTATCTTAAAGCTTTTCATATTCTGCAAGTATCGCTTTAGCTATCTCCGCCATACGCTCCGGAGTCACCTCGGGACGCTTCTTGCGGAAGTCCAGGTCTCCTTCTGTCTGGAGGGGAACCAGATGGATATGGGTGTGTGGAACCTCCATGCCGAGAACGGCCACACCTACCCTCTTGCAGGGCACTGCCGCCTTGAGGGCCACGGCCACCTTGCGGGCGAATGCCCAGAGGCCTTCGTAAACGGAGGGATCGAGGTGGAAGATGTAATCGTCCTCAACCTTCTTGGGAATCACCAGAGTATGCCCTTCGGCAAGGGGGCTGATGTCGAGAAATGCATAATAATCCTCGCTCTCCGCCACTTTATAGGATGGAATCTCGCCGTTGGCTATGCGTGTGAAAATGGTTGCCATATCAGAGGGATATTTCGAGTATCTTGAATTTTATTGTGCCGGAAGGAACCTGAGCCTCTACCACATCGCCTTTTCCATGGCCCATAAGGGCCTTTCCTATGGGAGTGGTGGCGGCGAGACGGCCCTTGGAGAAATCGGCCTCGGTTTCACCTACGATGGTAAATTCCATGGTCATGCCTGCGGAAAGGTTCTGAACCTTCACCTTGTTGAGCATCTGCACCTTGTCGGTGCCGAGCTGGGAGGCGTCCACCACCTTGGCGTTGGCCACCTGGTTCTGGAGATTGGCTATTTTCATCTCCAGCAGGCCCTGGGCCTCGCGTGCCGATTCATATTCCGCATTCTCGGAGAGATCACCCTTCTCCCGGGCCTCCGCGATTGCCGCGGAGATTACAGGACGCTGCGCCAACGCTTCTGCCAGCTCCTTTTTCAGTTTGTCGAGCCCTTCCTGGCTCATGTAATGTATTGCTGCCATATTGGTTAATAAAAGGAGTCCTGCCTTTGAAGCAGAACCCTCGGTTGGTTATTTATGCAAAGATAACATTTTTTTACAATAATGTTCGTCGTCGCGGAGCTGGGCCTGCAACTCGGTCAGGGACTCAAAGCTGTTTTCGTCCCGGACCCGCTTCATGAAACTCACTGTAATGGTTTCTCCGTAAATCTCTTCGTCGAAATCGAAGATGTGCGTCTCCAACGCAGGGCCCACATTGGTCATCCCGTAGAAAGACCTTCCTCCCACCTGAACCTGAGAAAGGTAAACCCCGGTAGCCGGAACCAGCTTAAGAGGCTCGTCCAGTTCGAGGTTGGCGGTGGGATAGCCTATGGTCCGGCCAAGTTTCTTGCCATGGACGACCACACCGGAAAGGCAATAGTCGTAGCAAAGGTAGATGGATGCCGTTTCCACGTCACCCGCCTTCAGTGCATTGCGTATCTTGGTGGAACTCACCGCAATACCCACGGCCGACACCTTCTCTGCACGGATCACGTCCAGGCCGAGCGAGTATGCCAGGTCGGCGGTCTGCACGGGCGTAAGGGAATCATGACCGATGCGGTTGTCGTATCCGAGCAGCACGGCGGTTCCGCCGTAACGGCCAATTACTATCTCCCGCAGGTATTGTTCCGTCCCCATCTCGCTGAACTCCTTATTGAACTCCAGTTGCTCCACCCTGTCGATGCCGAGGCCCTTCAGGAGAGCCATCTTCTCGGAAGGCGTGTTCAGCAGTCGGAGCCCCATGGCCTCATCCTGCAGGACTATGCGCGGATGGGGCCAGAAGGTCAGCACAAGGCTCTCTTCTCCGCGCTTTCGCGCTTCGGATACGAGGGTCTCGATGACGAGGCGGTGGCCTATGTGCACACCGTCGAAAAAGCCGGTAGCGATTACAGCCATTTCACCAGAGGGAAGTCCATCCTGTGAGGCAGGAGGGAGTTCTTGGCATAGAGACGGACACCTATTTGGTACATACCGGTGCGCTCAGGAATAACTGAGGTATGGTACGTTGCCACTCCATTCTCGAACGAAGCAACATCATATTCAATCTTTTCCTGGATATGCAGCACGTTTTTCTTGTCCGCCACGGCGAAGATCATCTCCACACCTATATCTTCGGGGTTGAGACCTGCAAGGTCCACCACTACTTCGCTAAGTAGAGGATTGTCCTGCGAGAGCACATACGCAGCGTTCGGAGCAGAATGCGAGATCACTTTGATGTTCGGCCAGCACTCCTCCACTTTCTTCTTCCATGCAGCAATCTCGCGCGCCTTTGCACAGTTGTTGGCCATAAGGAAGTTGAAGCGGTCGTACTGGGGCTGGTAGTACTGGATGCAGTAATCCTCCATCATCCTGTTGGTGGTGAAGTTGCATGCCACGTACGCTATGGTATTGCGGATATAGCGGAGCCAGTCGGCGGATATTCCGCGGGCATCCTTTGCATAATAAGCGGGAGCAATTTCGTTCTCGATGATGGCATAGATGCGGGCCGCATCCAGCTCGTTCTGGTAGTTCTGGTCGTCGTAGGTCTTTTCGAGAGGCAGGGCCCAGCCGCAGCCTTCCTTATATCCCTCAACCCACCAGCCGTCGAGCACCGAGAAATGCATGACGCCATTCATGGAAGCTTTCTCGCCGGAAGTGCCGGAAGCTTCGAGGGGACGGGTCGGATTGTTGAGCCATACGTCCACACCCTGCACCAGCCTCTTTGCGAGGGAGATATCATATCCGGGCACAAAGACTATCTTACCAAGGAAGCGATCCTGCTTGGAAATATCTATGATGTGCTTGATGAGGTCCTGTCCTGCACCGTCGGCGGGATGCGCCTTTCCGGCAAAGATGAACTGGACGGGATGCTTGGGATCGTTCACCAGGGCATCCAGCTGGTCCAGGTCGGAGAACAGCAGGGTGGCACGCTTGTATGTCGCGAAGCGGCGGGCAAATCCTATGGTCAGCACATCCTCCCGGAGGTTTTCCTTAATCTTGACTATTTCGCTCGGGGAATAGTGGCTGCTTGTTTCAGGATTGGCCAGGCGATCGTTGATTTGGCGGATCAGCTCCTTCTTGAGGGCCTTACGGGTATTCCATATCTCGTCGTCGGACACATTGAAAATGCCTTCGAAGCAGCGCTTGTCGTAGTGATGTGTCTTGAATTCCGGGCCGAAAACCTTTGCGTGGACGGCTTGCCATTCCTTAGATGCCCAGGTGGGATAATGCACGCCGTTGGTAACATAGCCGACATGCAGTTCCTCAGGCAGGTACCCCTTATACATGCGGGCGAAAATATCCTGACTCACCTTGCCGTGCAGCATGGAGACACCGTTCACGTTCTGCGAGCAGTTAGCTGCCAGAACGCTCATGCTGAAGCGCTCGCCGTGGTCGTCCACGTTCACCTTTCCAAGGCCAAGGAGGGTCTCCCAACTGATGCCGAAGCGGGAAGGATAATGGCCGAAGTAACGGTACATCATCTCCTCTTCAAAGGCATCGTGGCCGGCGGGAACCGGGGTATGCGTGGTGAAAAGACCGCTGGCGCGGACGAGTTCCATAGCTTCGCTGTAATCCATCTTCTGTTCATACATATACTCGCGGAGGCGTTCCAGGCCGATGAACGCAGCATGGCCCTCGTTGGAGTGATAGATGGCCGGATGAAGTCCGATTGCGCGCAGAGCGCGGATGCCACCGATGCCGAGAAGAATTTCCTGCTTCAGACGGTTCTCCCAGTCTCCGCCGTAGAGCTGATAGGTCACCTGGCGGTCTTCGGGGAGATTGTCTTCGAAGTCAGTGTCGAGAAGATAAAGATCGGTGCGGCCCACGGGCACCTTCCAGATGCGGGCGTGAAGCTCACGGCCGGGAAGCTGGCAACTCACTGTAATCCACTTGCCTTCAGCGTCCGTAACGGGCTCTGCCGGAATCTTCAGGAAATCCTGGGCATTGTATTCAGCCACCTGATTACCCTGGGGCGTGATCTTCTGGGTAAAGTAGCCATAGCGGTAGAGAAGGCCGACAGCGACCATGTTCACGTTCATGTCGCTACTTTCCTTGAGATAGTCACCGGCGAGGATGCCGAGACCTCCGGAATAGATCTGGAGCGAGGTGTCCAGGCCGTATTCCATGCAGAAATAGGCTATGGAAGGATTGCCACGGCGCTCTTTTTCTGCCATGTATGACCTGAATTCATCCATCACGGCATTGAGCCTTCCGATGAATTCACCATCTTTTGAAAGTTGTTTGTAACGTTTGAGGGATACCGTATCGAGTATCACCATCGGGTTATGACGGGAGCGATGCCATATTTCCGGATCGATATAGCGGAAAAGGGCTTTCGCGCTATCGTTCCAGCACCACCAAAGGTTCTTGCACAATTGTTCCAGTCCCTCGAGTTCACCGGGCAGGTGACGCGTCACGCGCACACTGTTCCAGCTGGGACCGCTGATCTCAATTCTTGGTTGCATATTTGTCGTTTACTCTGATAATGAAATCACTCAGTACGTTCATATAGTTGATAAATGCCTCGTACGGAGTGTCGTAAGGGTTAAAGTACTTGTGCACATCTCCGTCCGAGAAGAACTTGGTGCACATATAATAGAAATGGTCGCTTTCCTGCAGACGTCCGAAGTCCGCCCACAGGTCTGCGCTATCTATAATCGAAAGTTTCTCCACAAGTGCGTAAAGCTTGTTGAACGCATCCTGCTGGAGCTCGTTTCCGAGCCATGCGGTCACATCGCGCTCTTCATCGGCCCAGGAGATGGGCTGAGGGACGCTGAGAGGCGCTACCGCCTTGAGTTTGGATGCGGCTTCCGCAGGGGTAACGAACTTGATGCCGGCAGCGAGGGCCACCTTGGGCAGGGCCTTCATGAATTCGAAGATGCCGGTTTCGGCGCTCTGGTGCTCTCCGAAGGTCTCATAGTCCATGAAGAGGTTCACGATGTCGCCCTCTTCAGCATTCACCTTGGCCACGAACTGCTCGGCCGTGAGGCCGGAACCCGCAAAGCGGAAAGCAATGTCGTCGCTGAGCATATAATTGCGGAGCAGCAACTTCTGAGCGCTTTTCAAGTCGTTGGAATACAGGTAGTTCGGACTCTTCCATCCCAGGATATGGCGTGCGCCCTCGGTGAGAACGGTCTTGAATCCCATGTCGTAGACCTGCTTGCCGATGGCATCGGAGTAGATGAGCTCGGTGTTGCGGAAGGTCACGGGGGTGACTCCGAAATACTTTTCTATGGTCGCCTTGTGCTTGAGAACCTGATGCTTGAACTCGTTCTCGCTCTTGAGCGATGACAGAGAGTGGTTGCAGGTCTCGCAAAGGAACTCGACGGCGCCTGTTGCGGCGAGCTCGCGGAAGCTGTCCACGACCTCGGGGGCATAGCGCTCGAATTGCTCGAGTGCGCTCCCGGTGATGGAGAAGGCCACCTTGAACTTGCCGTCATTCGCCTTGATGGCTTCGAGCAGCAGCTTATTCATCGGAAGATAGCACTTCTGGGCTATGCGCCTCAGGATGGTGCGATTCACGAAATCGTCGTAATAATGCGAATCCTTACCGATATCGAAGAAACGGAAAACGCGGAGACGGTCCGGCTGATGTATCTGGAAATAGAAACAAAGCTTTTTCATAAGCTACTGGTTTAAAACTGATTCATATACTTTCTTGAGCTTGGCGGTGGCGTTGTTCCACTTGAGCTCGTTCACCTCGTCGTATCCCTGCACGGCCGCAAAGCGCGAAAGGGCAGGGTAAGTAAGAAGGGCATAGATGTCGTCTGCCATGGCATCCACATCCCAGAAGTCCACCTTGAGGGCATACTTGAGCACTTCCGCCGCGCCGCTCTGGTGGGAGATGATCGAAGGCACCCCGGTGCGCATGGCCTCGAGGGGCGAGATTCCGAAGGGTTCGGACACCGAAGGCATGATGTATACGTCCGACAGGGCGAACATCTTCTGCACATCCGCTCCGCGGAGGAACCCGGTGAAGTGGAAACGGTCGGAGATACCCATACGGGCCACCATGCGGATGGAGCGGTTCATCATATCTCCGCTTCCGGCCATCACGAAACGCACTCCCTTGGTGCGCTTGAGCACCTTGGCGGCGGCTTCGATGAAGTATTCGGGGCCTTTCTGGAAGGTGATGCGGCCGAGGAAGGTGACTACCTTGTCTTTCACTCCCCTCTCGACTTCGAGGTTTTCGCGTCCGCTGAAGTCTACTGCATTATGGCAGGTGACGACTTTGTCGGGATCGATGCCGTATTTGTTGATTACGATGTTGCGGGTGAGGTCGCTGACCGTGACAACGCGGTCGGCAGCCTCCATGCCGCGGCGCTCGATGGAGTACACGCGGGAATCTACCATGTCGTCGGTGCCGCGGTCGAAGGACGTGGCATGCACATGCACCACCAGCGGCTTGCCGGTGAGTTCCTTGGCGGCGATGCCAGCCAGATACGTCAGCCAGTCATGGGCGTGGATGATATCGAATTCATCCTTGTGCTGCATGGCTATCGTGCCACCCACCATAGCATAGCGGGCAACCTCCTCAAGCAGGTTCGCACCGTACTTTCCGGAGAACTTGTATTTTTGCCCGAAGCTGATGCGGAAGTCCTTCACCTGGCGTGAGCGCTCATCCTCCACGATCTTCGAGAACTCCTCGGGATCGGCATAGGGGATAAGGTTGGAGTCGATGTGGATGAACTTTACCTTGTCGAGGAATTCATCCACGCTCTCGGTGACATAATCTACCGCCACGTCGCTCGCGTTTATGATGCGGGTGGCGCTTTCGTCTTCATCGCCGCTGGCGGAAGGCATCACGAAGATGCTTTCCACTCCGTTGTATGCGAGACCTTTGACAATGCCTTCGCAGGCCGTTCCGAGCCCTCCCGCGATGTGCGGGGGAAACTCCCATCCAAACATCAGCACTCTCATTTGCGATCCTCCTTCGAATAGATGTCCGTAATATGGTTGACGGCCAGAAGGGCTGCGGTGCTGAGCGCGGATGCGATTGCTCCGTGCGGCTCCTGCGGCGGATCGCCGTCGTAAAGTTCGCTGAATGCCACCACGCCATGCTTGTTCAGGTCTTCGTAAAGGCCCTCGCAGAGCCATTCGGCCTTCTTGCGGAAGCTCGGTCCCACGATGCGGTAGCCCGCGGCCACATAGTATTCAAGCAGGAACGGACGGGTGCTACCCTGGTGGTAGGCAAGGTCGCGGTCCACCTGCGAACCCTCGTACACGTTCTTGTAGTTGGGGTTGCGGGGCGACAGCGTGCGTATGCCGCGCGAAGTCTCAAGCTCGGCGGACACCACCTTGAAGATGGACGGATGAAGTTCGTCGTCCACGGGTGAATTGGGCACCCAGATTGCTATCAGCTGGTTCGGGCGGACGTCCAGGTTCTGCCCGTTATTGTCTACATAATCGGCGAGGCATCCGCGCTTCTCGTTCCAGAAGGTCTTCTGGTAGTTGCTCTTCACGAGATCCCGGATGGCCGCCCACTCCTTGACGAAGCTGGCGCCGGTGCCGTACTTGCTCTCCATCTCCACCGCGAAGCATATGCTGTTGTACCAGAGGGCGTTGGTCTCCACCTGGTAGCCGGCACGCTCGGTCACGGGCACTCCGTTCACATAAGCGTTCATCCAGCTCAGGGCCACGTTCTCCATCTGGGCCCAGAGGAGGCCGTTGGGATGCATGGCAACCTCGCGCCTGCGTCCGGGGAGATAACTCTCCAGAACGCCACGGACTATGACACCGTACTTCTTCCAGACCTTGGAGGGAGATGCGCCGAAATCAATATACTCCTGCAGCACGGATGCAAGCAGCAGAGGAGCCTCGACCTGGGTGGTGCGGCGGAACAGTCTCTCCTGCTCGTCCGCGATCAGGTTGTCCAGCACCTCCTCGAATGTCTTGGTGTCGCCGTTGGCATACAGCGTCAGGCCAGGCAGCGATACGAGAGTCTCGCGCAGAAGCCCGGTGTACATCCATGAGAAGCCTGCGGTAATGCGCTTGCGGCCGTTGTGGTTGCAGATGAACAGGTTGGCCCAGCGGGCGAGGAGGTCCCTGTAGCCCGTTACGGTGGGAGCGTTCGCCACTACTGTATTGTAGTTGCGCTTGAGCGTGGTGGGATTCTCTTCCTTGAGCGAAGCGGAAAGCACCACCGACTCCCCTGCCTTCATCGAGCCCTCGAAGTATCCGGGCACGAAGAGGTCTTCCTTGCAGTCGAAGCCGCGGCGGTATTCGTCGGAATAGGTGATGCCGTAATACCACTCAGGATTATGACGGTACTCGGCCGCAGAATCGGAAACCTGGAGCACCAGGTCCGGGAAGTTGGGGTACATGCGGAACTTGACGCCATTCTTCACAGGAGAATAAGTCAGGTCGGCATTGTCATTGGCGTGCGTCAGGGCGTGGATGTTGCGGAATGCCAGGAAGGGTTTCAGGCGTACCGTCGCCTTCGCGGGGCATTCCAGCAACTCATACTTGATGAGGAGCTGGTCTTTGTCGGGATGCAGCATCAGGGATTTGCGGAACACTATGTCCCCCACCTTATAGGTGATGGAAGGGTTCGGGTCCGCGCTGAAATCCACCACGTACTTGTGCCCGCGGGGCTCGTAGATGTCCCCGTAGCAGTGGATGCCGAGGTTGAACTGCTTGCCGTTCACGATGAAGGATTCGTCGATGGCGGAAAGCAGCAGGTATTTGTCCCCTCCGAAACGGTCCAGCGTGACGGAGAGCAACCCGTGATAACGGCGGGTGTTGCAGGTGACTATGCTTGTGTTGCAGTAGGCACCCGTCTTGTTTACGCAGATGATTTCTCTCTTGAGTGAATAAGAGAGGTTCACCAGCTCCGCTTTATTGAATTTTAAGAACGCCATAAGCTATTTTGTTATTTTCAGCACGGCAGCGCACCTGCTGGGGAGGTACAGATACAACGTATGATCAAACTCCTGATTGCCGTTGGGGCACTTCTGATCTATGCTGAAGTGCACTTCCCCGGCCTGGAGTCTGCCCTGTCCGTTGTATTCGGCATCGTCGGAACTGAAGGCCAGCGTGTATTTGCCGGCGGGAGCCGCGACACCGTAGTCCCCAAAGGAGGCTGTCGGATTGAAATTCAGTGCAAAGATACAATTTTTCCGTAGGAAAACCAGTATCTGTTTCTCCTCATCTGCCGTGAGCAGCACGGGAGGCTCGCTCAACAGTCGGTTTTCCCGGATGAAATGCACCATTTCACGGTCGAACGCCTCGAGACCCTTGTAGAGGAGGGTATCGTCGTCGGCGATGGACCAGAGGCGCCGGGCATGGGCGTAGCTCCAGGCATTCCCCTCGCGGGGGAAGTCTATCCATTCCGGATGCCCGAATTCGTTGCCCATGAAGTTCAGGTAGCCGTTGCCTGCCGTTGCGGCGGTCACGAGGCGTATCATCTTATGAAGGGCCACGCCGCGTTCCACTGTCAGGTTCTGCTTACCTTTGTCCATCGAGAAGTACATCTCTTTGTCTATCAGGCGGAAGATGATGGTCTTGTCGCCCACGAGGGCCTGGTCATGGCATTCGGCGTAGCTGACGGTCTTCTCGTCCGCACGCTTGTTGGTGAGTTCGTACCAGATCTCTCCGGGGCTCCACTGCTCATCGGACTTTTCTTTTATCCACTTGATCCAGTGGTCGGCGATGCCCATGGCCATGCGGAAGTCGAAACCTACGCCGCCGGCATCCCTGGGCGCGGCCAGACCGGGCATTCCGCTCACATCCTCTGCGATCGTGATAGCATCCGGATTCATCTCATGGACGAGCTGGTTGGCCAGCCCGAGATAGGCCACTGCATTCTCGTCAACACCGGGACCGAAGTAGATGCCGTAGTCGCCGAAGTCGGTGCCCAGGCCGTGGTCCCAGTAGAGCATGGAGGTCACGCCGTCGAAGCGGAAGCCGTCCAGGTGATACTCCTCCATCCAGTACTTGCAGTTGGAGAGGAGGAAGTACTTGACGGCATCCTTGCCGTAGTCGAAGCAGCGGGAGCCCCAGGCAGGATGATGGCCGGCCTCGCCGGGATAGAAGTAGAGGTCCTCGCGGCCGTCGAAGCGGCCAAGGCCCTCTATCTCGTTGGAAACCGCGTGGGAGTGAACTATGTCCATGATGACGGCGATTCCCCTGGCGTGAGCATCGTCCACGAGTTCCTTGAACTGCCCGGGCGTGCCGAAGCGGGAACTGAGGGCGAAGAAATTGCTCACCTGGTAGCCGAAGGAGCCGTAGTATGGGTGCTCCTGCAGTGCCATTATCTGGAGTACGTCATAGCCCAGCTTGTGCACCCTCGGCAGCACCTTGGAGCGGAAATCTTCAAAGGAGGCCACCTTCTCTTCTTCGGAACTCATACCTATGTGGCACTCGTAGATGAGAGGATTGGGGCGTTTTCCAGGCTTCTTGTGCTTCCAAACGTAGGGTTTTTCATCCCAAACCTGAGCGCTGAAAACCTTGGTTTCCGGGTCCTGAACCACCCTGGTGGCATAGGCGGGGATGCGCTCCGCACCTCCTCCGGGCCATTCTACGAAGAGTTTGTAGAGTTCGCTGTGACGAAGGAACATGGCAGGGATGTTTATCTCCCAATTGCCGTTGCCTATGGGTTTGAGGGCCCATGCTTCTGCCTTCTTCCAGTTGTTGAACTCGCCCGTGAGCCAGATGCGTGTGGCGTTGGGAGCCCACTCACGGAGCACCCATCCATCCGCAGTCTTGTGAAGGCCGTAGTATAGATGATTGTTGACGGCGTCTGCAAGGCTGGGGGCACTCTTTTGGATGCCGGCGATTTCCTCGTCCAGCCGTTTCGAGCGGGCGTCTATGGCTCTCTTGAAGGGTTCGAGCCAAGGGTCGGTATCGTATATTTTCTTCATTGTATTCCCTCCGCTTTTTCCCTGGCCGATCGCAGGTACTCCCTGCAAGCGGCAACCAGTTCGTCTGAGCGCGCAATCATCTTGTCTATGTCGCCCAGCGCGGTGGTCGGGTCTTCCACCTTCTTCGCGATGGCTTCCAGCTCTTCGAGCGCTTTCTTGTAATCGAATCCGTTTTCCATAATTACCTGTAAATCAGCATATTACTTGAAAGCCTCTGGTGCAAATGTACCAGACGCCTTGCGGTAAGTCATTGAGTATCAACTATCTGGGCATCGACGGCACCGTCGGCGAAAAGGATGCTGAGGCGCTGCCCGGGGCGGAGGCCGGCGGCGGAGTTGACCACAACCCCGCCCTCGTCGGTCACCAGGGAATAACCGCGGGAGAGGATGCTCCGGGGATCCGCGGCCTTGATCCTCTGTTCCAGCAGGGCCAGCGCGTTTTCCATGGCGGATATCTTGCCGGACAAGGCAAGGCGGAGGCGGTTGCCGAAGGCGCTGATGCGCTCGTCTTCGGCGGCGAAACAGTCGATGAAGAAGTCTGCGAGCGCAGTCGGGGTCTTCACGTATTCGAAGGCCACCATGTCCGTCACGGAGAAATCCCGGTCGTGGCCGATGGCAGTAAACACGGGAATGCTGCAGTTGGCTATCGCGAACGCCAGGCCGTAGTCGTCGAAGCAGGCAAGATCCAGACGGGAGCCTCCCCCGCGCAGGATGAGCGCGGCGTCGTAGCCGCCATCTGCCTCGACCTGCTGAAGGGCATCGACTATGCTCTCCGGAGCGGATTCTCCCTGCATGGTGGCAGGGAAAAGATCCACACGGAACTTGAAGCCGAATTCATTCCCATCCAGATGTTTGCAGAAATCACCGAACCCTGCGGCATCGGCGGCGGAAATCACCGCCAGGGAATAAGGAAGGTCCGGCAGCGACAGTTCTTTCTGCCTGTCGATGAGGCCCTCTTTTTCGAGGCGTTCGATGGTTTTCCGCTTCTCCAGTTCGGCAGCACCGAGGGTGAACTCGGGCTCGAGTTCATCTATCACCAGAGTGAGGCCATAGAGTTCGCTGTAGCTGGCCTGCACCCGTGCCAGGATCTGCATCCCGGCGGCGAGCTGACTACCCGTCGCATCCTCGAAATATTTACGCAAGGCGAACCAGATGCTCTTCCAGATAACGGCACGTGCCTTGGCAAGCAGGCGGCCGTCCTCGCTCTGCGCGAGTTCCAGATAGCAATGCCCGTTGCCCTTGGCCTGGACGGCGGCAACCTCAGCCTTTATCCACAGTTTATCCGGAACTGCGCTCTCCACGCCGTCCCGGATCATTTCCTGGAGTTCAAGGAGGGTTATTTCCTGCCTGTCCATGAGTTATTTCTGTCTGCAGAATATCTGCACCGGGCAGCCGGTGAGATTGAAGTTCGCGCGGAGTTGATTCTCGAGGAAGCGCTTATAGGGCTCCTTGATGTACTGGGGCAGATTGCAGAAGAATGCGAATGAAGGGAACTTGGTAGGCAGCTGGGTGATGTACTTGATTTTCACGTACTTGCCCTTCCATGCCGGAGGTGGTGTCTCTTCGATAATGGGCAGCAGCGCCTCATTCAGGCGGGCCGTCGGGATCTTCTGCGAGTAGTTTGCATACACCTCAGCCACGGCATCAAGCACATCCTGGATGCGCTGCATCTTCACCACGGAAGTGAATATGATGGGTACGTCGTCGAACGGCGCAAGACGGGACTTCAGGGCAGCCGTGTACTCCTTCAGCGTCTTGGAATCCTTCACAAAGAGGTCCCACTTGTTCACCACAAGCACGCAGGCCTTGCGGTTGCGGATGATCAAGTTGAAGATGTTCATGTCCTGTGCCTCCATGCCAGTGGTGGCATCAATCATCATCACGCATACGTCGCTATGCTCAATGGCGCGGATGGAGCGCATCACGGAGTAGAACTCCAGGTCTTCGTTCACCTTACCCTTGCGGCGGATGCCGGCGGTATCCACCAGCATGAACTCATGCCCGAACTTGTTGTAGTGGGTCTCGATGGAGTCCCGCGTGGTGCCGGCGACCGGGGTCACGATGTTGCGTTCTTCGCCCAGCAGGGCGTTGGTTATGGAGGATTTGCCGACGTTGGGCTTACCCACGATGGCGATGCGGGGAAGGCCGGCGTAGGGATCCTCGGCATCGGTTTCCGCAGGGAGTGCCTTTACGATGGCGTCCAGCAGGTCCCCGGTGCCGCTGCCGTTGGCCGCGGAGATGGAATAGACCTCGCCCAGGCCGAGCCCGTAGAACTCGTAGGCGTCGTACATCTTCTCGCCGGAATCCACTTTGTTCACGCAGAGGATGACAGGCTTCTTGGAGCGGCGGAGCACGTCTGCGATCTCGGAGTCGTAGTCGGTGATGCCGGTGGCGGCCTCAACCATGAAGAGGACCACGTCGGCCTCGTCGATGGCTATCTGTACCTGGCGGCGGATGGCGCTCTCGAAAACGTCGTCCGAGTTGGTGGTGTAGCCGCCGGTGTCCACGACCGAGAATTCCCGGCCGTTCCAGTCGCTCTTTCCATAATGGCGGTCGCGGGTGACGCCCGCCGTATCGTCCACAATCGCCTGGCGCATTCCCACCAGGCGGTTGAACAGGGTGCTTTTGCCGACATTCGGCCTACCCACTATTGCTACTAATCCGTTCATTGCTTATACAAATTACAATCCTTGCAGGCGTCCGAAAAGTTTCCGGAACAGGCCTTTGGGCGGTGCAGGGCCGCGTCCTCATCTTTATAACAGGTGATTCCGCGGGCTTTGAGTTTTTCGTTGCTGCCAACGTCGTACTTGGGAAATCCGCGCTTCATCAGAATGCCCACACTCAAAAGCAGCACGCATATCCCCACCAGTATTATAGCAGCAAGAAAAACCTTCATATTTACTTAATTTCGAATTCGGTGCTCACCGGCTCGTACATGTAGACGCGGCGCATGATGGTCGCGAACACGGGCGCGATGCTCAGTATCTTGATCTTGGGATCGTTGGCGAGCTCGGGATGAGGGATGGTGTCGGTGATGAACACATCGTCGAGGGCGGAATCTGCAATACGCTGAGCCGCGCCACCGGAAAGCACTCCGTGGGTTGCACATGCACGCACGGTCTTGGCGCCCATCTTCTTGAGCACGTCGGCTGCCTTGCAGAGGGTGCCGGCGGTATCTATCATGTCGTCCATTATCACCACGTCCTTGCCTTCCACCTCGCCTATGGCCTTGATTTCGGCCACCACATTGGCCTTCTCGCGGGTCTTGTGGCAGATGATGACGGGGCAGTCCCTCCTCTTGCTGAAGAACTTGGAATAGGCGTTCGCGCGCTTTGCACCGCCCATGTCGGGAGCGGCGATGGCGAGATCCTTGAACTTGGTGGATTCGGAGATGGCCTTCACGAACACGCTGCTGCCGTAGATGTGGTCCACGGGGATGTCGAAGAAGCCCTGGATCTGGTCGGCATGGAGGTCGCAGGTCATCACGCGGTCGGCACCGGCGGCACGGAGCAGGTTGGCCACCAGCTTGGCGCCTATGCTCACGCGGGGACGGTCCTTGCGGTCTTGACGGGCCCAGCCGAAATAAGGGATGACGGCGATGACCTTGTCTGCCGATGCGCGCTTGGCGGCATCGATGCAGAGGAGAAGCTCCATCAGATGATCGGTCGGAGGGAAGGTGCTCTGGATGAGGAACACCGTGGCGCCGCGGACGCTGTCCTTGAAGGACGGCTGGAACTCGCCGTCGCTGAACTGATCCACCTCGAGAGCTCCAAGCTCGACCGGTTCACCGTCCGCCCCGCCTGTTTCCTGAAGATACTTTACAACCTGCTCTGCAAAAGCCTGGGAGGCCCTGCAGCTGAAAACCAACATTCTGTGTTCGTGTTGCATAACTATTTATCTGATAATAAGGATTCGATGTAAGCCAAAATCTCTTCCCGGCCGGCCTTCTTTGCAGAAGAACTGGTGAACATGGGCGGCAGTTCCTCCCACTGTTCGAGCAGGATGGCCTTGTCTTTCTCCACCTGGGCGGCCGTGGCCGCGGCGCTCTGCTTGTCACATTTGGTGAAGATAAGTGCGAAGGGCACCCCGTTCTCCCCCAGCCAGGCGAGAAATTCAACGTCTGACTTCGTAATGTCGAAGCGTGAATCCACCAGCACGAAAAGGCAGACAAGATTCCCGGATTCCAGGATGTATCCCCTGATTATCTGCTGCAGATCCGCCCGGGCCTTCTGGCTCAACTTCGCGTAGCCATATCCCGGAAGGTCCACCAGATACCAGTTGTCGTTGATGATGAAGTGGTTGATGACCTTGGTCTTGCCGGGGGTGGAGGATGTCATCGCCAGGCGGCTGCGGCCCGTCAGCATGTTTATCAGCGAGCTCTTGCCCACGTTGGAGCGCCCTATGAAAGCGAATTCGGGCAGTTGACGCCTGGGGCCGTTGGAAACCCTCGTGCTGCTGCCCGCGAATTTTGCTTCCGTTATCTTCATACTACAAATATAACGAAAAGCACGCAGAAATCAACGGGGATTTTCAAAAATTATCCTTTTGGATAAAGAATAGTGAAACAGGCCCCTCCGAGAGCAAAGGAACGGCTATAGGAGATACTGGCCCCGCAGCGCTCCAACACACTTCTGGATATGGCAAGCCCGAGGCCGCTGCCGCCGTTCTTGGTAGTGAAATTCGGGGTGAACAGTTTGTCTATGTTCTCGTCCGCCACGCCGGGACCGCTGTCCTCGAAAACTATGTCGTAGAAGCCCTCGGTGATGGAATTACGGAGGCTGATCCGCACGGTGCCGTCGGAGTCGCCACGCTCGGTCATCGCCTGCACGGAATTGTTGATAAGATTCACGAATACGCGGGTAAGCTGGGGCTTCGGGCCCATTACCATCACATCTTCCAGACCTATGTATTCGAACTTGATATCCCCCCTGTTGTCGAAGATCGAGATCTCTTCCTGAAGCATCTGGGAAAGGTTTATCTCGTCCGGTTCCTGGGTATAAAGCTTTGCGAACGTAGAGAACTCGTTGGCGGTATCGGTCAGGATGTCGATGTGGTCCAGCAGTATCCTGCTTATCTCGTCGAACTTCTCCTGCCAGCTGTCGTCCCCCTTGTTCTTGAGGCGGATAAGGCGCTGAATCTGAAGTTTCATCGGCGTGAGCGGATTCTTGATTTCGTGGGCCACCTGGCGGGCCATGCCGCTCCAGGCCTTGTCGCGCTCCGCCTGGGCGAGTTTGCGCGTGCTCTCCTTCAGCTCAGTCACCATCCTGTTGTAGGCGTTCACAAGGCCGGAAATCTCGTCGGTACTGTGATACTCGATGGTCTCCAGCTCGCCCTCTCCGGCCGCAGTCATCTTGGTACCCATCTCCACCAGAGGCTTGAACATCAGCGCCAGCACCCTGGAAACCATGAATGTAGCCACCAGCAGCAGGAAGATGAACAGGGAAATGATCATCAGCGAATGGTTTACCACATAGGATTCAAAGTCGTAGCTGGCATCGGTGTATGGTGCCGAGATGATGGCCAGCACCGAGCCGTCATCCGCCAGGAGCGGGGCATACATGCTGTAGAAGGTGTGACGGCCTATCCTCTCCTTGTGGATGAAGTAGCGGCTGGTATTGCGCACGATGGACACATAGGCCTCGGGATCCATCCTGGGTTCCACCAGCATCTGGTAGAACACGTCCGGCGCAGTGGACATCAGCACCATCCCGTCCGGAGTGTAGATGGTGATGTCCGAATTGGTGAAATTGCCCACATCCCCAATCAGGCGCATCATTTCCGGGGTGCGGAGTTCCGATGCCGTCTTCACTCCCCTCGTCCTCGCGGAGATGGATGCCTGGATGGAGTTTATCTTCTCGCTCATCAGAGTGTTTCGGTTCACCTCGTTGCGGTTGAACACGAACGCTACGCTCATCACTGCCATGGTCACCAGAGTCACCACCAGCGAGGTCAGCACAACCAGGCGGATGCGGGTCTGGAAGTAGGTCTGTCCGAAAGCCCTGCGGCGCGCCTTGCGCATCGACACCAGCGTGAAGAACACGAAGCACAGCAGGCCGATGAAGATGATGGAAATCACATAGTTGAGCGCCTTGATGACAGGGCGGGAGATGACCACGGTCTCGGTGGACGTAACCTTGTAGATGAAATGCAGCCAGCCACCGCGCTGCACCCGTGCAAAGTCCTGCGACCAGTCCGATGGCATGCTCACCGAGTAGGCATAGTTACCCTTGAAGGTTAGCAGCCTGCCATCGTCGTAGCGGGCGAATGAGTACTTGGCCGGAATCAGAACCTCTCCGGGCAAGGTGGGCCCGATTATGCTCGCGTATCCGCTGTATTTCCAGTCCGTCTTCTGCTCGACGCTTATCATCACACGGCTATAGCCGTAGTTGTTTATCCTGTAGAAGAATACTCCCACATAGCGCACGAAGCCATTGCCGGTATCGATGAACGAGAAGTGGGATTCCGGCGAGATGGGCTCGGCGGAGTTCATCACCACCATGTCTTCCGGGCGGAGCGAGACCTTCACGTCGTAGTCTTGCATGATGCGACGCAAGTAGCTTTCTTCCAGGCGGTTGCTGATACTGGTGCTGCCGTTCTCCAGCACGGAGAGCGATGCTATGATGGGGTCTGCGGCGATGCGGTCCTCGACCGAGCGCAGGCGCATCTCCAGGGAGATGTCCCTGCTGACCGCAAGCCTGCGCGCCCACACCTCCAGACTGGCCTCCTCCTTCTTCAGGCCGAGCGAGGCGGTCATGAACACGAAGAGCAGGCTGCCCGCCAGCGACAGCAGGATGCGGGTTCCCGCGCGTCTGGACGCGAGCGGCGTCAGCATCTGCAGCAGCATCAGCATTCCCGTCAGCAGCAGGATGTAGGAGAATATGATGAATGCGCTCACCACAGAGAAATTCTCCAGCTTGTAGAGCTCCAGGGAGATGTTCGAGTTCAGCACTATACTCCTGAGGGCGGCCACGGTGTAGGCGATCACCACGATTATGGCTATGCTGATGAACACCGTCCACATTATGCGTTGTTTCCGGGTTCGGAGGCGGCGGAAAACGTCCCGGCGGACTATATAGAGGAAGCTGATGGACAGCAGTATGGCCACCAGATAATTCAACTGCGCACCCAGGGAATAGAACACTCCCGAATCGGCATATACCGTGGGCGAGAACAGAGGAATGTCGTTTCCTATCTCCCGGCCCCAGAACTGCAGCACCGCCATCAGGGGCAGAATGGGGATGAATACTACCCAGAAGCGCCCCAGCGTGGGTTTCGTAAACAGGAAGATGAAGCCACTCAGGGCCAGCAGGATCAGCGCTATGAAGAGCAGGCCCGAGTTAACCGCGATGGAAGAACCGGTGGATTCGAAAGCAATCTTGAACTTCGGTTCGCCATTGATGGAGATAGCGTTCCCTTCGCTGTAGGATATGGGCTGCACCGTGTATGGCCTGGCGACTTCGCTGTTTGTGTTCACGATTTCCAAGCCAGCCACTATGCGCACGTTCAGGCTGTCCACCGCCTTGGCCAGATACCATTTGGGGCCGAGATTGCAGAACCCCACATCCTTTCCTATGCCAGCGAGCGGCGACCTTCCGGGCGAGCGCGGATTGGTGATGGCATCGAACATCATGCTTGAACGCACATCGTCGTTCATTACCGGAAAACGGTTGCACCAGCTCTGCAGCGAATCGTTCACATAGCGGTAGATAACCATGTCGTCCGGCAGGCCTTCCAGCTCAAGCCATTCATCCTGAGGGACTTGCAAGGCTTTCGCCACATACCTGTCCAGCTTTGCCATACGCCTGTTCACCGATCTCTCGATCCTGCGTGCGGCCACTTCCGAACGGCGTGCGGGATAGCTGCCCAGGCTGGACAGCACGGCAAGGACTATACTGACCACCAGCAGGCAGCCCGCAATGATATCCCTTATGTTACGCCTATTCATTCGTGATGGTAGGGTTCTCCTTTAATAATTGTGAAAGCCCGGTACAACTGCTCGGCAAAGACGGCCCTCACCATCTGATGCGAGAAGGTCATCCTGCTGAGCGACAGTTTTCCGGCCGCTTTCGCATACACTTCCGGCGAAAAGCCATAGGCCCCGCCGATAACGAAACAAATATCCTTCCCACCCCGGTTGAGACGGTTCTGAAGCTCTCCCGCGAACTCCATCGAGCGGTACTCCTTGCCGTGTTCATCCAGAAGGATCATGTCCGTTCCTTCAGCTTCCTTCAGGATGAGCACCCCCTCTTTTGCCTTTATCTGCTCTTCGCTGAGAGCTGCGGCGTTCTTCAGTTCCGGAATCTCCTTTATTATGAAGCGCGCATAATGCTGAAGACGGGCCGCATACAACTGCAGCCCTTCCCGCACCCATGGCACATCCGTCTTGCCGACGGTAAGGAGAATCAGTTTCATCTATTGTACACGTTCTATCTTGAACTGCTGGATCTGGTTCTTTTCTTCCGTGCAGTAAACAAAAATAGTAACAAGATAGGTTTCGCCTCCGGCATTCAGGTTGCCGACCGCGTATTTCATGTTGGCGCGCCCGGCAGTGTAGGTAACTTCGAAAGAGCGGGGCGTATGCGAATTGAAGAATCCGTTCACTATCTGCTTGGCCTGCACCTTGCTGGAATTGCCGCCCTTCTGCAGTACGGTGATATCCAGATTGTCGGAGAACCAGGCCGAGAGAGCCTCTGCGTTACCCTGTGCCAGATACTTGGATATAGGCACGAACACGTCGTAATTCCCACTCTGGGCCTTAGCACCGAAAGTGGCCAAAAGAAAACAGGACGCAGCAATGAATGACTTGAACCTTAATTGCATACGTCCCGTTATTTTTGCAAAATCTGAGCCAAAGCGGCGGAGTTATACGCGCTGGCCGTAGCTGCGGTCGGTGGTGTTCACCGTGATCACGTCTCCCTGGTTGATGAAGAGGGGAACCATGATCTTAGCTCCGGTCTCGAGGGTAACCTCTTTGAGTGCGGAGGTGGATGCGGTGTTACCCTTCACTGCGGGCTCGGCATAGGTGACTTCGAGGGTCACATAGGTGGGGAGTTCGCAGGTGAGGCAGCGCTCTTCGTCTGCCACGAACATCATTTCCACATGCTGGCCTTCCTTCATGAGGTCGGAATTCTCGACAACGTCGTGAGGGAGGTGGATCTGCTCGTATGTCTCTTCGTGCATGAAGTTGAAGCCATCCTCATCGCCATAGAGGAACTGATAGGGACGACGCTCGACATTGATGGTCTCGATCTTTGCACCGGCGGTGAAAGTATTTTCGAGGATGCGGCCGTTCTCGAGGTTGCGGAGTTTAGTCTTCACGAAAGCGGGGCCCTTGCCGGGTTTAACATGCTGGAACCATACGATCATGCAAGGCTTACCGTTGAAATTGAGGTAGAGGCCGTTTTTGAAATCAGCTGTTGTTGCCATATAATTATCTATTAATCAGTTTCGAATATAACGTGCAAAAATAAGGATTCTGGCGGATTAATGCAAATTTTTGATTGCGACCGCCACTTCTTCCAGCAGCCACTTGGGGGTGGACGTAGCTCCGCACACGCCAACAGAATCCTCTGCACGGAACCAGGAAGGATCCAGATCGGAAGCGGATCCAATATTGTATGTGCGTGGATTCTCGCTCTTGCAAAGCTCGCTCAGCACCTTGCCGTTCGAACTCTCCCGCCCTGCCACGAACACGATCACATCATGCCTGCGGGCGAAATCGGAGAGTTCCCTATGGCGGGATGCCACCTGACGGCATATAGTATTATGGATGGTCAGAAGCCCGTCCGAGGCCATACGGCCGGAAAGATATGCGCAGAGTTCTTCGTATTCGACCGGGCTTTTGGTGGTCTGCGAGAAGATGTCTACCCGACGGGCAAGGTCGATTGCACCCGATGCGATGGCATCCTGCAACTGCTGAAGGTTTTCCACGACGGTAGCCTTCCCGTCCACCTGCCCAACAAGGCCCAGCACTTCCGCATGGCCGATTTTTCCGAAGATGACTATCTGCCCGTCCGGTCTCCCCTGCTGCCATGACTCACGTATGCTCTTCTGAATGTTCAGCACCACCGGGCATGTAAAGTCCACCACTTCGAAGCCTTTCTCCCGCGCCAGCCTGTACGTCTCCGGCGGCTCGCCGTGGGCTCTTATCAGCAGCGATGCAGGCGCCACATCCAATGATTCAACTGTAATCAGGCCTTTTTTGCGAAGCCGCGCAAGCTCCGCTTCGTTGTGCACGATAGCCCCAAGAGAATACAGAACCCCGCCCTCTGCAAGCAGCCGTTCCGCACCGTCAATGGCCCGGATCACCCCCTTGCAGAAACCGGAATTCCTATCTATTTCTACGGTCATCAGCCAAGAATGCCGAACTTGCCCTGCATCAGGCCCTGTATCCAGACAAGCTCCTCGTGCAGGTTCATGTCCGAATTGTCCAGCTCGAACGCATCATCCGCACGGCGGAGAGGAGAAGTCTCGCGGTGAGAATCGATATAGTCCCTCTCTTTCAGATTCTTCATCACCTCCTCCATCGTAGCCGGCGTCCCCTTCTCCTTGAGCTCGTCGAAGCGGCGCTGAGCGCGCACCTCATCACTCGCGGTCATGAAGATCTTCAACTCCGCGGCAGGGAAAACGGTAGTGCCGATATCGCGGCCGTCCATGATTACGCGGCCCTTGATGCTGAACGCATGCAGGCGCTCATCCACCCAGCTGCGCACGAAAGGTACGGCCGAGATGGGGCTCACATACGAAGACACTTCCATGGTGCGGATTTCTTTCTCGATGTCGCGCTTGCCGCTGAAAAGGCGGGTGGCACCGTCGCCGGGGCGCTCGAAATGCAGGTCGAATCCATCCTCCAGAGCCTTTTTGAGCTCGGGCTCATTGATGCCCTCGGGGCTGATCAGACCCTTCTCCATGGCAAGCAGGGTCACTCCCCTGTACATTGCACCGGAATCCAGATAAAGAAAACCGAAACTCTTTGCCACAAGCTTGGCGAAGGTGCTTTTGCCAGTGGAGGACCATCCGTCCACGGCGATGATGATGTCGGGTACAGCTATCATACGAAATTGGTTACGTCTTGTGCAGAAACGGGATTGCCTCCCAGGATGAGCAGGCGCTCCACCACGTTGCGGAGCTCACGGATGTTACCGGGCCAGTGCCTGGCCTGCAGGAGCTTGATGGCTTCGGGGCTGAAGGTTACTTTGCCCTTACCGCTCTCGGAGCACACCTGCTCCACGAAGTAATCCACAAGCTCGGGAATATCCTCCTTGCGTTCATCCAAAGTCGGAACTTTGACCAGGATGACGCTAAGGCGATGATACAGGTCTTCGCGGAAGCGCTTCTCCTCTATCTCCTTCAGAAGATCCTTGTTGGTGGCTGCGATCACGCGCACGTCCACCTGTATGTCTTTGTCGGATCCCACACGGGAAAGTTTCTTCTCCTGAAGCACTCGCAGCACCTTGGCCTGAGCGGCGAGCGACATGTCCCCGATCTCGTCGAGGAACAGGGTGCCGCCGTCCGCCTGCTCGAACTTGCCCTTGTGCTGCTTGATGGCGGATGTGAAGGATCCCTTCTCGTGACCGAACAGTTCGCTCTCGATAAGTTCGGAGGGGATGGCCGCACAGTTCACCTCGATGTAGGGCATCGCGCTGCGGGCGCTCTGCTGATGCAGGCTGCGCGCCACGAGTTCCTTGCCGGTGCCGTTGGCGCCGGTGATGAGCACGCGCGCATCGGTGGGAGCCACCTTGGCTATCATATCCCTGATCTGCTGGAGGGCGGCGGAAGAGCCCACCATCTGCTGGCCATAGACCTTCTTCTTCAGCACCTTGTTGTCTTTCACGAGCGTGGTGCGCTCGGCGGCGTTCTTCACGGTGATGAGTATGCGGTTCAGGTCCAGGGGCTTCTGGATGAAGTCGAAAGCGCCTTTCTTGATGAATTCCACGGCGGTTTCGATGTCTCCATGCCCGGTAATCATGATCACGGCCGAATCTATGCCCTCTTCCCTCACGTAGTCCAGAACCTCCCCACCGTCCTTCACGGGCATCTTGATGTCGCAGAACACCACGTCGTAGTGCTCCTTTCCGAGGGCCTCTATGCCCTGGGCGCCGTCTTCGGCAAGGTCTACATCGTAGCCCTCGTCACCGAGTATCTCTTTGAGCGAATTGCGTATTGCGCGCTCGTCGTCAACTACCAGAATTCTCATTGTTCTTCCTCCTTTTTCTGTGCCGCAAGCATCTCGGCATGTTCCCTCTGAGCGCGCTCCACCGAAACGGAGCGCTTGAGCACGAAGCCCGAGCCCAGATACTTGGTGCGCACGTCCTCATCGCCCGCCAGAGCCTCAGGAGTGCCCTGCTGGAGGATGGTTCCCTCGTAGAGCAGGTATGCACGGTCGGTGATAGCGAGGGTCTCGCCCACGTTGTGGTCGGTGATGATGACGCCGATGTTGCGGTATTTCAGCTTGGCGATGATGTATTGGATGTCCTCAACGGCGATGGGATCGACGCCTGCGAACGGCTCGTCCAGCAGGATGAACTTGGGGTCGATGGCC
Organism: Bacteroidales bacterium; assembly: GCA_017427385.1. Taxonomy (GTDB): domain Bacteria; phylum Bacteroidota; class Bacteroidia; order Bacteroidales; family UBA932; genus Cryptobacteroides. The sequence goes on along the minus strand of JAFRSW010000019.1, from coordinate 201,687 downwards.
AGTGCACGCGCTATCTCACAGCGGCGGCGCTCACCTCCGGAAAGCTGTATTCCAAGGTTCTTGCGCACCTTGTTAAGGTTGAATTCGCTGATCAGCTGCTCCATCCTTTCCTTGCGCGCGGTCTTGCTCATGCCTGTCATCTCCATGACGGACAGGATGTTGTCTTCCACGGTCATGCGGCGGAAGACGGATGCCTCCTGCGGGAGATAGCCCACGCCCTTCTGGGCGCGCTTGTACATCGGCAGGCCGGTGAGTTCTTCATCGTCTATGAAGATGCGCCCCTCGTTCGGAACGATCTGCCCGGTAATCATGTAGAAGCTGGTGGTCTTACCGGCACCGTTGGGGCCGAGGAAGCCGACGATCTCGCCCTGGTTCACTTCCATCGACACACCTTTCACAACGGTGCGCACGCCGTATTTCTTTACCAGATTTTCGCAGCGGAGTTTCATTTGCTCAACTAATTTGCATCAAGTCCGAGGTCCTTCACCAAGTGCAGGACTTCGGGGTTGGTATTCATCAATTCCTGTGCCTTTTCGGCAGGCATGTATACTTTTTTCTCAATTTGTTCCGATGGCTTGACCGTGATGACCAGGCGCACCTTGCCGTTGCCGAGTATGCGGGCGAAACTGTTCTCCATCGTGCGGAGCAAGCCGTTCTCTATCCATTTCTTCTGGGCCTCGTTGGTAACTTCGAAACTGACGGTCTTAAATCCGTCGCTTTCTTCGAAACTTAAGGCCGCATTCGCGAGGGCGTTTTCCAGGCGCGGCTTACCCTCAGCGCATTCCTTCACCAGTTCGGGCCATTTTTCGCGGATCTTATCGTCAGACGGGAGCTGTTCCGGAGCGGAGTCAGCCCCTGCTGAATCCCCCTGCGATACGGAAGTAGAGGCTACCCCTTCCCCGTCATCATCGGCCAGCAGGCCGGACATAACCTTCTTGGCACGGCTGCTGCGCTTTGGTGCAGCGGGTGCTTCTGCAGGTTCCACCGCTGAAACCGGTTCTGCTGACGGCTTTGCAACAGTTTGAGGCGCTGCTCCCATGTCGTCTATTTCCAGCAGCTCCATCGGCTCGTCAGGCGCGTGGCGGCTATCTTGCTGATTATCAGCTCTTTGAGCCATTGCCTCCCCCTTGTTTTCTGCGGGGAGGGAGGTGTCTTTCTCGTTAGTATTCAACGGTTTAGCTGCCACAGAGGGAGCCGCAGCGGGAGCGGAAACCGTGGCCGATTCCGGCATGCCGCCGAGGAACGCCAACTTCATCAACGCATACTCAATATGCAGCCGCTGATTTGTGCTGGCCTTATAGCCGGCCTCGCAGGCGGTGGTAATGCCGAGGGCCTCGTATATGAACTTCAGGCTGCACCTCGAAGCTTGCTCCTTGTAGCGGTTCTTGAAGGAATCCGGCAGGTCCAGCAGAGAATCCAGACCACCCGTGCGGGCAACCAGCAGATTACGGAAATGCTCGCCGAGGGCGGATACGAAATGCAGGGCGTTGAAACCCTTGGAGAGTATCTCGTCAAATCCGAGCAGGGCGGATGCATAATCCTTCGCAAGGAAGTTCTCCACCAACTTGAAACTGTAGTCGTAGTCCAGCACGCCGAGGTTGCGGATCACGTCGGCATAATGTATGTCGTTGCCGCAGAACGCCACGGTCTGGTCGAAGATAGTGAGGGCGTCGCGCATGGCGCCGTCCGCCTTCTGGGCTATCACGTGCAGGGATTCATCATCCACTTTCACTCCCTCTTTGTCGGCGATGCCGCGCAGGTTGCGCACCATGTCGGCGATGCCGATGCGGTTGAAATCGTAGGTCTGGCAGCGGGAAAGGATGGTGGGGAGCACCTTGTGCTTCTCGGTGGTGCAGAGGATGAAGATGGCGTATGACGGAGGTTCCTCGAGGGTTTTGAGGAAGGCGTTGAAGGCCGCCTGGCTGAGCATGTGAACCTCGTCGATGATGTAGACGCTGTAGTTGCCCACCTGAGGAGGAATCTGCACCTTCTCCATCAGGGTCTTGATATCCTCGACACTGTTGTTGGAAGCTGCATCCAGCTCATAGATGCAGTAGGACCGTCCTTCTGCGAACGACACGCAGGATTCGCACTCGCCGCATGGCTCCATATTTGCAGACGGATGCATGCAGTTGATGGTTTTGGCGAAGATACGTGCCGTGCTGGTCTTACCGACGCCCCGGGGGCCGCAGAACAGATAGGCGTGCGCCAGCTGGCCACGGAGAATGGAATTCTTCAGCGTCCTGGCTATATTGTCCTGTCCGATCAGTGTTTCGAAAGAATCCGGACGGTACTTGCGTGCAGAAACTATATACTCACTCATAGTTTACAAAAATAATAAAATAAAGTGTAACTTTGCCTCCGTGAGAGCGATGATAAGAAAATATTTGATGATTGCCATTCTGGCTGTCTGCCAGATATGCGCCTACGGCGAGGGCAGGGTGTACACCCGGAAGGCCCGCCTGGAGGATTTCCCTTCCCGTACCACCCGCGTGGTGCTCACCGGAGGGCAGATGTTCGACATAGTGCTGAAGGAAGAGATTTCCAGCCGCTGGATGGCTTCGCCCTACGAGTTCTGCTCCGTGGCCGACTACAACAAAGACCGCAACACGGATCTCTACTACTTCATCCGCTTCACCTACGACAACGATTTCACCTACATGACCCTCACCAAGGGCGGCGATCCCGACAACGAAAACCAGCTCAAGCAGGGCTTCGACGTGGTACGCATCCCCATCGCCCCGGCGGTCATGGCCGGAGGGGATGAACTGGTGTACCTTCCCGCATACATCGACATAATGCAGGAATACATCACCCGGGCAAGGGAATCGGAAAAAGTGGCCTACAGGGGCCTCAAAGGCATCTGTTCCAAAACGATAGGCCCCGTCCACACCGACAGGGACGAGGCCATAGCCGCCTTTCTGGCGGGAGACGCTTTCGCAAACGCGAAGGTGGTGATAACCTCATCGTCTTCCAACAGGAAGATCGAGATGGTCATCACCACCGATACTCACGAACTGCGCAGTATACGCAGGAAGAACTAGAAGTTCATCTTGAGCGACATTCCTGCCGTAGGCATGAACGTGCTTCCGCTTGCGGTAGCCGCCGAAGGAGTCAGAGCGAAGTAAGGCTCGAAATTCACGTCCAGCGACGCCCTGCGGCCATACAGGTCCTGATAATACATATTCTTGATCTTGGCCACCTTGGAAGCATCGCAGCTGGACCAGATGCAGAGAGCGAGATCGGCTACCAGACCGCCGATTAATATTCTGGCACTGGATTTTGCCGCCTGCTCATCCTTATATCCGGTCACCTTACCGGTCTCATCCGTAATTACACTGGCGATAAACTTTTCTCCTGCAGACTGTACGATCTCCAACAGCACACACTCACCTGCGAAGAAAGCAATTCCGCGTCCTATTTCACCCATGCACAACTGCGCAGCGCCGGGGACGAAGAAAGATACCACGCCGGAAACTGTCTTGTTGTAAGGATCGATGGACTGAGGCACATACATCTTTGCATCGTACATGCCCTTGATCTCCTTGTACTTCATGCCAGGTGCAACCTGTGCATTTGCCTGCACCAGCGCTGCCAGTGCGAGGACAACAATCAATAATTTTTTCATTTTTTCAAAATATTTAAGGTTTTACTTTTTCTCGAATATGATCACGTAATCCAGCGGACATTTCACAAAACGGTCCACATCCAAATACTGATAACCTTCAGGAGCCTGTTTCTGGTCCTGAATATGGAACGCCAGAGCGAAACAACCGCTCGGTATTTCCAAAGTTTTTCCACATGTAAACGAATGGACCCCGGAAGTGATGAAGGTAAAATCTTTATCGGTTCCTATCTTGCCTGCACCTGTACCAAGGTTGACGCTGACATTGCTGGTTCCCTTTGGAATAGGACTGAAATAATTCGACAAATCCTGGCCAAAAAACTCATCTGAAGCCACTCCCCTGAGACGATTCCATATACAATCCCAGTATTTGCCATCTTCGCCGGCGCCCCATTCAATTGTCCCGGTAATTTCGGTTGAAGTCTGTCCTGTCAGTGTTATTGTCAATGTATTGTCGGACTCATTATTGACAGAATCATTCCAGCACCAGTTTTTATCTATGGGGCTGACGAATGCCGGATCACTGCCAAAACCACCATTTACCCAAATGCCATATGGAGATTTGTTTTCACCATACACATTCCATGTGCCAGGGAGTTTTGAATAGTCAAACTCATATACCGGAGGAACGAACTCATAATCAGTATCAGTTGTGCATGATTCGGCGGGCACGGTAAACCCGTCAGGCATCTTTTCGAGTTCCACAAACAACTGGCGGGGACGACGGGCGATTACATCATAGTCGGAATAAATGTTTGTCCAATCATCATTCCCTCCCTTGATATCGAACCTCAATGCTTCTGTTGTGATAGTAATAATTCTGGGCGCCAGCGGTTCTCCTTTTTCATTAGTTTCTGGAACCGGCATCTTAAACTCTCCTGCCGAAACCCAATCAGCTTTAACTGAAGTAGCATCTTCGCGTGTAAAAGTAACCACATTGTCTTCTATGACGTATGTGCCTGTAGCGCGTGGCAGCAACTCATAGAAACCTTTGAGGTCAATGTCGATTTTCGCAGGATTCAAAGTGCTATTACCGACATGCCACCAGTTGCGGCTGTCCGCTCCGGCCCAATTGCAGAATGTGCCGTCGGAGTTGAACACAAGAAAATTGTCAAGGAGCGCACGAATTCCACGTCCATCATCATTGTTGAAATAACTGTCTTTCGTTAACAAATCGATGACCTTGGAGCCATCCCATTCCGGACCGGTGCCACCCCAAAGCCATAGATGAGTGATTTTGTACACCGGATTCGCGGATTTCATGGATGGCATATCGAATACCGTTCCCGGTTTCAATTCTTCACCGCTCAAATCAGTCTTTGCAACAATCTTATCTTCCACATAAGCTTCAACCGAACATTCTGTCAGCTTGGCAGGAGCCAGCACAACAGGGTAGACCTCACCATTCTTGAACTCTCCCTTGATCTCGATTTGGGAAGATGACGCCGCTACCACGGGCGACTCTCCGGAATAATCGACGGAAAGGGTGCCTGCTATCTTCGCGGCATCGTCCGCCTTGATCACCACGGATGTGACGCCGTCGAAAGCGACGGAAAGGTTGAGCACGGCCACCAGGTTACGGAAATACAGCAGGTCACTCTTGCCCTTCGCCACCCTGTATGCAGACGCGGGAGACGCGGTGCTCTGTTCGGTGGGGATGTCGAGCAGCACGCCGGTGGTGTTCAGCCGCACGCCGTCGTTGGCAGGATAGAGCGCGAAAATGTTCTCCGTGCCTTTCTGGATGGTGGCGGGGAACTTGGCCACAGGGCCGTCAGCCTCGGTATTGGCGGACTTGACAGTGGAAGTGCCGTCGAAGATGGAGATGCTTTCGCCCTTCTTCCATGTAGGCTGGGTGCCGTCGGAAAGCGACTCTATGGTTGCGGTGAAAGTGACATCGCCGCCGAAGCCGGGATCCTCGGGTTCTTCGGGCTGACTCGGCTGTTCGGGCTGATTCGGGTTATTGGGCTCCTCGGGTATCTCCACTTCGGAACCGCAGGACAGCACTGCGAGTGCCGCCATAACCGTGAAAATGATGTTGAAAATCTTTTTCATACGCATTATTATTTATTGATTATCAATTCGTTGTAAGCTTCTGCAGTAATAGTGAAAGGCCCTGCCGCATCGCATTCCACGCTCACGGTGCGCTTCTCTCCGGGAAGGAGATTGAAGTATCCTTCCGAGAAAATGGCGGGCAGCACGCGGGCCCCGTCTTTCCGGAGCGAAAGTTTCACAGCCAGCGCGGGTGTCTTGGACACGTTTCGCAGCTCGTAGCGGCCGGCACCGAGGGCTTTAAGCCTCAACGTGGCTGCAGGGAGCGAATTCAGCTCCAGGAACTTGCCGGAAGAAGGCAGCAGGTAGTCGTTGAACGACACCACCTGCCCGGCCTTCAGCAGGCGCAGGCGCACAAGACGCACTCCCTTGCCGGACGGAATTTTCACTTCCTCCAGGGGATGCAGGCTGTTAACGGCGGCGGCGAAGCGGCCGAAATCCTTGTGCCACAGACACTTGCCCTGAAGGTCGTACACTTCGGCAACGGCGCTCAAGCCGGCAACGCTTTCACATGTAGTATTTAGCACGACCACCTTGCGGTCGTCGAGATTCATCTGTATATGCAGGGGCTCACAGGCCTTACGGGCGCCGAACCAGGAGCCCATGGTCTCGCAGTCCCAGGAATAGGTCTGCCACTCAACGCTTGGCCAGGCAGGATGGCTCATCCAAAGCAGCACGCCGGAAGTATTGTTCCACATGCGGCTGTTCCAGCTCTCGAACATCGCCCGGTAACTGTCGTATCCCATCATCTGCGCCTTGCGGCAGAAATCCTCCAGCCCGTCGGGATCACCGTACATCTCGTTCAGCGCATCCTCGAAGACCTTCACCTCCGGATGGAAATCGTGATAGTGCCAGGCATCGCCTATGGGCCAGCGGTCCTCTTCCGGGAGGAAGGATTTCATGGACTCGGCGGTAGGGAAAGAAGGCGAGCCGAGCTCGGTATTGAAGCCTGCGGCCAGGTCGGTGTAGTACCAGGATGCCTTCTTTATGTAGTGCCAGGGGCCGCTGCTGCGCAGGTTGCAGTAGCGGGAGTTGGGATGATAGTGGCGGGTGCCATCTTCGGCAGCTATCATCTCCGAAAGGGCCTTCTCGAGGCTCTCGGGGGCATATCCCTCGTTGCGAGGGCACCAGATGGCGATGGAAGGATGGTTGCGGAAGCGCCGCACCACGTCGGTGGCGTTTGCCATGAAGAGCGGCTCGTCCTGCGGGTTCAGGTTGTAGCCTTCGGTGGAGATCCAGAAGTCGTTCCAGACCAGGATTCCGTATTCGTCCGCAAGGGAGTAGAAGGCCTCTTCGGTGCTCTCCCCCGTCCAGTTGCGTATCATGTTGAATCCGGCGGCGCGGTGCAGCTTGAAGTAGGGCTCCAGCCGCTCGCGGGATACGCGCTTGCACATGTCGTCCATGCCCCAGTTGCCGCCCCGGCAGAAGATGCGCACGCCGTTCACACGGATTACCAGATAGGGCGACATGCCGTCGTCTTCCAGCACTTTCACGGCCGTCGGGGGCACATCGGGCTTGAGGGAAGGCACCTCCACACCCTGCCCCACTCCGCGGAGCAGGAGATTGTCGAAGATGGCGCCCTGCGAAGGATCATATTCTATGCGGAGCCCCTTCTGCCAGGGGGCATCCACCGTGAGTTCGTAAGAGAACTCCCGCACGCCGAAGCGTATGGTCTTGCTGTCAGACATCTTGCCGTCGGAGAAGCAGCTCAGCTTCAGGTCGTAAAGGTTGGGCTCGCCATAGCCCACGGGCATCCACAGACGGGGATTCTCCATGCGGGCGGAAAGCACCGCCACGGCGGTAGAACCCGCCTTCACGGACACCTCTCCCTGCATCTTCACGCCTTCGGTTTCAGCTTCCAGACGCACCGTGCGGTCCTCAGAGAAGGCATTCCGCACCGGCACCTTCACCGTCAGGTCGGCATATGCGGTTGACGGCAGAGGAAGGTCGGTGACCACCTGGGCATCGCCGAGGATAAGACCTTCAGTAGCAATCAGTTCCACGTCCTGCCAAATGCCTATGTTGCGGTCCCTCACGCCGGGCACCCAGTCCCAGCCTTCGGAGCTGATGAAGGTGGGGCCGTCCAGGCAGAGGACTCCCCCGTTCGGGCCGCGTCCCGTGCGGGCGGACTGCTCGTGGGGGATGCCGGGGTTGGGCGGAGGAAGGATTTTTACCAACAGCAGGTTATCCTTTTTTGCCAAAGCAGTGATATCGAAGCGGCCGCGCGTGAAAGCGCCGTCTATTCTTCCTAACGGCTTCCCGTTGAAGAAGACTTCTGCCCGGTAATTGATGCCGTTGAAAAGCAACTCGAGAGTCTTTGCAGAAAGCTGGGAAGCATCCAGACGAAGCTTCTTCAGGTAAATCCAGTTGCTGCGGCACAGCTCTTCCGGAATGGCCATGTTATTCAGGCCATAGTACGGATCGGGATAAACCCCCTGCTGCACCAGCGTAGTGAGCACCGTTCCGGGCACAGTGGCGTCATACCATTCGGGTGAGCCCTCGCGGGCAAGCTGCCATCCGCCTTCAGGCTTTTCAGAAGCCTTCACCGGTTCGCTGAAAGAAGCGCGGGAATGCGGCAGGTCCGCCTCGTCGTGCGGGGCGGTCATACCGAAGTTAGTAGGCGTTTCCTGCCTGTGCCGCTGAGCGGAAAGGCTCAGCGACAGGAACATCAGCAGTATGGCAGGGCTCAGTCTCATACTAATATCCCGGGTTCTGCTCCAGCGTGCCTCCGGAATTCTGTATCTCGAAACGCATGAAGGGCAGATAGTAGTTTTCGTTCTTGAAAGTGCGCGTGGCCACATCGACCACCTTGTAGCTGTAGCTGGCACCGGTCTTGCTTATCTTCACACCCTGCACGGGCTTGTTCAGCACCGTAGTGGCATCTTTCCAGCGGAGAAGGTCCCAGTAGCGGTGATCCTCGAAGGCAAGCTCCACGCGGCGCTCGTGCTTCACTCCCTCGCGGAAGGAGTCGATGCTCGCCGCGGCTATCGGAGGAAGGCTCATGCTGGCACGGTCCCGCACCTGCTGGAGGGCGGCCTTCGCGCTCATGGGGTATCCCGGAGGCACGACGGAAGGCCCGTAGGCTTCGTTCAGCGCCTCGGCATAGTTCAGCAGCACCTCGCCCCAGCGGTAGGCCACCCAGTTGTGCTGGGCCTTTTGGTCCAGGGTGAGATTCAGGTTGTCGGTGAGGAACTTCTTCAGATAGTATCCTGTCTTGCTGGCGTTCGCGTTCGCCATGTCGTCCGTCTCCCCCGACGCCTCGGCAATCGTGCGGCCGTTCCATTCGCTGCCGTTCACCACCACGGATGCCTGCAGGCGCGGATCGCGGTTGGCATACGGATCGGAAGGATTAACCGCACCGATGTATTCGTAGGCGGAGACCAGGTTCTCGGTAGGGCATACCCCGCTCTTGCCGCCGGAGGTGGCAATGGGATAGTTGTTCTTCTCGAGATCGTTGGTGTTCGCGCGGCGGACTATATAGATGGACTCCTTGGAAGTCAGCGAATTGCTCCCGCGGAAGTAGGCGGCATAATCCGGATCCAGGCCATAGTTCAGCACAGGGTCTGAGATGAGGTCGGCAGATGCCTTGGCGGCACGCTGCCACTTGGCGATGTCGTGCGATGGATTGTGCAGGGGGCTGGCCGCATAGAGCAGTACCCTGGCCTTGATGGCAAGGGCGGCTCCACGGGTGAGGCGGCCCTCATATCCCGCATTCTCCTTCCAGGAAGTGGACAGCTGGTCTTTCCAGTCATCTATCTCCTTCACTATGTATTCCACGCACTCCTCGTAGCTGGAACGGGGCACCATGGCGCCGCCGGAGGCCTCCTGTGTCTTCTCCACTATAGGCACTCCGCCATACATCTTGATGAGCTCGGCGTAGTAGTAGGCGCGGGCCACGTGGGCCTCGGCTATGTACCAGTTGAGCGATGCCAGGTCGCGGGCATAATTTACCGCATCCGTGGTGAGATTGCGGTTCTTCTGCAGCAGGGCGACTCCCTTTCCGTCGGCCACATAGTCGAGGAAGTAGTTTGCGGCACGTATGCCTTCGTAGCAGTTGTTGTAGTAGGTCCAGAGCGGATTCACGCTGCTGTTGAGTATGCCTTTGTTGAAGTAGATGACGGTATTGGATGCGGAAGTCTGCTCCGCCTCGTCGGAAGCCGAAGCGAAGAGGTTCCCGTCTATCACCGAATAACCGGAAATCATCGGAGTGTAGAATGCGTTCGCAAAGCTCCAGATGCTGCCGCGGTTGGTGGCGAGCGACTCTGAAGTGGCCTTTATGTCCAGCCCCGTGTCGAGGAAGCCGTTGCAGGAGACGGCCGACAGGGCCGCAAGCGCAAGAAGAAGAATAGTGATTCTGTTTTTCATCTTTCCGGGGGCTTAGAAGGTTAACGAAATGCCTGCGTTGAAGCTGCGGAGCTGGGGGTACAGCCCGGAGGCGTTCTCCGGATCGATGTTGTACTGGCTCTGCAGCGGACTGAATGTCAGAAGGTTCTGCCCGTTGATGAAGCAGCGCATACCTTCTTTGAAAGTGTAGCCGAACTCCAGGTTGCGGAGTTTGATGAAGGATCCGTCCTTGAGCCACAGTGTGCTCAGGCGGTAGTTGTTCTGGTTGCCCTGGGTAGTCAGGCGCGGATAGGTCGCGTTGGCGCGGTTGTCTATACCCTCCATCGGGTAGTAGGCCCAGGCGCCCTTGGCTATCGCATAGGCGTTGCCGTTGTCGATGAACGCCACCGTCTGGTTCCAGTTGTCCAGCAGATTGACCGATACTCCGGCCACTCCCTGGAATAGGATTTCGGCGTCGAACTTGCGCCAGGCGAGTTTGCCTCCGAAGCTGAAGTTCCATTCCGGAATCCAGCTGCGGCCAATGCGGGTGATGTCGTTCTGGTCGATGACGGTATTGCCGTCCAGGTCGCGGTATTTCACGTCTCCCGGCTGCACCGCGCCGAATGCGGGTGTGGGCAGGCCGGGCAGCAGGCGGCCGTCGTCGTCGAAGTCCTGAACCTGATAGAATCCGTCCGCCACGAGGCCGATGAAGGTGCCGTAGGGCCTGCCGGTGGAGGCGCTGAAGGCGTTCGCCGGCGGCACTTCCGCCATGTTCACGATAGTGTTGGTGGCGTAGGAGATGGATCCACCGGCGCTGTAGCGCAGCTCACCGGCCTTGCCGGAATAATCTGCCGACAGCTCGAAGCCGCGGCTCAGCATCTCTCCTATGTTGGAGAAGGAATACTGCTTGCCGTAGTAGCCCATGAGGGACTTGTCCAGGGTGAGGATGTCGGTGCGGTGGTCCAGGAAGGCATCCGCGGTGAGCTTGAGGCCGCCGAACAGGGTGGCATCCACGCCGATGTTGAGCTTGAGGCTCTTTTCCGGGCCGATGTCTTCGTTGGGAGTGAACATGGGCACCAGGCTGTTCTGCCATTCGGCAGAAGGCGAGCCCATGTAGAAGGCACCGATGTAGCTATAGGTGTAATAATCTTTATAGAGATAGCGGCCGTTGGAGTTGAAATCGTTCAGGATGTTGGTGGCCTTCGATTCCGAGAAGCCGGTCAGGCCGGCGGATGCGCGCAGCTTGAGGAACTGCACCAGGCCGGAGCCCTTCAGGAAGTCTTCGTTGGAGAGTATCCAGGCGGCCGAAACGGCCGGATAGAAGTGCCAGCGGTGGCCGGGAGCGAAGGCATCGTTGCCGAACTCCGAGAAACCCAGCTCCGCAATGTAGCGCTTGGCATAGTCGTACTGCACCAGGCCGTTCAGGTTCAGTGTGTTGTACTTGAACGAGAAGTAGCCGTCGCCCTTATAGGCGGAGATGCCGTAGTTCAGGCGGGCGGTCAGGTGATGCTCGCCGAAGCTGCGGTCGTATCCCGCCGTCAGGCGGCCCTGTTTCCAGTCCTGCATGCCGGCGGAGCCGTATCCGCTGGCGGTGAGGGAGGTGGTCTCGTCGGTGGTCGTGGTGGCGCCGCCGAACCAGCGCGCATAGTTGCGCGTCTTGGCCCAGGTGCTCAGCGTGTAGCTGTAGAACGACACTGCCTGCTCCAGCCAGAGGCCTTCCGTCAACATATCCAGACGCTCCTTCACGGAAAGGTTGGTCTGCAGGCTCCTTGCCTTCACCGAATACCAGCCGAGGCCGTTCACCGAGGCGTAGGGATTGTTGGGATAGACGCCAGTGCCGCTGTAGTGCGTGTGGGCGTCATCGTCGTACACTCCGTATATGTTGGAAGGATACTTGGCCAGGTTGGTGAACAGCGAGGACGTGCTGTAGTTTGGGCGGTGCAGGGTCTCGATGCGTCCGCCGATATCCATCTTCACCTCGAAGACCTTCAGCACGTTGAAGTCGAGGTTGGCCCTCACGTTGAAGCGCTGGTAGCCGAGATTGCGGGTGCTGTCGGTATCCGCCGCGTTCAGCAGGCCCTTGTTGCCAAGGTAGTCGAGGTTGATGTTGTAGCGGGCGGCCTTGGATCCTCCATTAAGGATTATGTCGGCATCCATGAAGCTGCCGCTGCCTTTCAGGGCCTGGGCATACCAGTCGGTGTTTGTGCCGCTGCCATCGCGATAGGCATCCAGCTGCGCCTGGCTATAGACCGGCGACCAGACCATCCCCTTGTCGTTGGAGACCGCCTGGTTGTAGAGATTGGCATAATCGTACGAGCCCAGGGGCTTGTTCAGAAGGGCCGGGGTCTGCACTCCATAGCGGACGCGGGCATTCACCTTCGACTTCCCCTCCACTCCCCTGCGGGTCGTGATGCTGATGACGCCGTTGGCGCCCTTCTCGCCATAGATTGCGAGAGCTGCGGCATCCTTCAGCACCTCGACCGTCTCGATTTCGGCCGGGGAGATGGACGTGAGATAATCTATGTTCACCTCGAATCCGTCCACGAACAGTCGGGCCTGGTTCCATGTGCCGAGGCCGTAGCTGCCCATTCCGCGGATGAGGTAACTCGCAGTGTTGCTGCCGGGTTCCCCGGTGCCGTGGAGTACGGTCAGCCCGGTGAATGCCCCGGTGAAAGTGTTGGTGAGGTTGGTCTCCACGCGCTTGTAGAGGTCGTCGCCGGTGGCGGTACTGACCGCGGCAGTGCCGTAATCCTGCGCGTAGGCGCCCAGTCCGATGAGGAGGGCGGCCGCTGCTGAAATCATTTTGATAAATCTTTTCATGGCTCGCCTCCTTTATTTAGTGTAACCGGGATTCTGGACGGTCGTGCCTTTGTTCACTTCCAGTTGAGGGAAGGGTTCAAGAAGCATCTCGTCGCTCCAATATGCATTGTATACCACTGAATCCCACCAGGTTTCTATCCACTTGGCTGCGAAGGGCCAGGTGGCGGCTTCATCGTTCTTGATGTTGAACTGAAGCATACGCATAGGGCCACCGCAGATGCCGTTGCCCACGTTGGGAAGTTTCCAGTGCTTGACGTCGAAGTAGCGGTGGTTCTCCTGGAAGAACTCGATGGCGTCTTCGCGCTGGATAATTGCACGGAGCTTGGCCTGGTCGGTTTCCGTGATGGCCGGCAGGCCTGCGCGGTTGTGCACGATGTTCAGGTTCTCCAGTGCCTTGGCGGTGTTGCCGTATTCATTGTAGGCCTCCGCCAGGTTCATATAGGTCTCTGCGAGACGGAAGAGCGGAGGTTCGCACCAGGTGCGGCTGCCCGCGTGGTAGAAGAACTTGGTGCGCTCGCCGCAGCCCTTCTCGTCGTTGATGGGATCCGGGAACGAGGATGCCTTGTTCTTCTCGGCAGCATAGCCGCCACGGTTCCAGCCCGCATTGGACCAATAGTAGTCCCCGGGGTTGTTATCGGAGTCGAAACCTCCGAACTTGATATCTGCGTGGGCACGGGGTTCGAGCGAAAGGACCTTGGTTATCCACTCGGCACCGGGATGAGGCAGGGCCTCCCCTACCTTGGGCCAGCTGACTTCGGTGCCATCGGCTGCCCAATACTGCTCCAGGTGGTTGGTCAGCACTCCGTTGGCATCCGTATCGAAGCGGCTCACGTTCTGGTGCGCGGAGCAGCAGAGATAGTTCACCATCGGCTCCCATCCCTCCTGCTTGCCGAGCTTGTAGGCGAGGATTATCTCGGGATTGGCAAACACGGAAGTAGCCTGGGCATAGTCGTCGAAGGCGTTTGGATTGGGGTTGCCCTTGCCGGCACCGCCGGTGTTCAGGAGTTCCACTCCGGCATCCACTGCCCAGGCAAGCACGGCCTCATTGGCATCGATGGCCGCCTTCCAGCGTTCTTTATCGTAGTTGCCGAAGCAGATAAGGTCGTTATGCTCGCCGTTGTCGAGATATGGAGTGGCGCTGTTGAAGAGGGGCCTGGCCGCGAAGAGCAGTGTCCTGGCCTTGATAGCGAGCACGGCGCCCTTGGTCAGGCGGCCGGTGTAGGCGGCCGGCCAGCTCACGGGCAGCACCGCATAAGCGGCATCGCAGAGCTCGCAGATGTAGTCCACCACATCCTTCACGCTCGCGCGGGGAGCGGAGAGGTCATCGGTGGAGAGGAAGGATTTGCGCACGATGGGCACTCCGCCGTAGCGGTAGAGCATACCCATATATCTGTAGGCGACCAGCCCCATGGTTTCGGCCTTGACGGTGGCCTTGTCGCCTTCGGAGAGATCCGCCACTTTATCTATATTCTCGTTCACCAGCCAGCACTGGCGGATGTAGCTCCAGCTTTTCTCGTAACTGTCGGTGCCGGAATCGGATCCGTCCACACCGTTCACCGAGAGCCCCTGCTGGGCGATTATGTAACTGCCGTGCCAGCTGTATCCGCGGCCTATCTCGCCGCTGAGCGCTCCGTAGGTGCTGTGCCCTATGCCCATTCCGCCCGGCCAGCCGTGCTTGAGGATGTTGCGGTAGCAGCTCATCAGCGCCGAGCCGGCATTTTTGGTGGTGGAGAACACATCGTCCTGGTCCACGGTGCCGGTGGTATCCGGCTTCTCGAGGAAGAGGCTGCAGGATCCAAGGATGCAGATTGCAAAGAAACTGAAAATTATCTTTTTCATAACTCTTTCTCTTTAGAACCGGAAACTGATGCCTGCCATGAATACCCGGGTGAGCGGATACACGTAGGTGCTTCCGTCGGTGGTTTCCGGGTCGATGCCGTAAGGAGTCAGAGCATTGCGGAAGGTGTAGACGTTGTTCGCGTTCACATACACGCGCAGAGCCTGTAGGATGTTGCTGTGGGAGGCCGTGCCTATGTTGAAGGTGTAGCCGAGTTCCACATTCTTGAGTTTGAGGTGATCGCTGGACTTCATCCAGTAATCGCTCACGAGGTAGTTGTTGTGGCTGGGAGTGGCGCTATAGGTGGCGCGGGGGAAGGTGATCTCCTCGCCGGCGAGGTATTTCTCCTCGGTCCAGCGGCCGTCGTACTGCCACTTCCAGGCATTGCCGGCGTTCTTGAAGAACGGGATGGTGTAGCCGCTTGGCAGATAATAAGATCCGTCCTTGCTGCCGGTGAAGAGCATCTTGAGGTCGAAGCCCTTCCAGCCCAGCTGCACTTTGAAGTTGAAGTGATAGAGGGCGTAGTTCGGGAAGCCTATGGGCCCGATGTCGTTCTGGTCTATCACCGCATTGCCGTCCAGGCTCTTGTAGCGGATGTCGCCCAGGGTGGCCTGGTTGCCGGTATAGGTGTTGAACGGGCGGGCGTCCAGCTCTGCCTGGGTATTGAACAGGCCGTCGGAGGTCAGGCCGTAGCGCTGGCCTATCATATGGCCGGTCTTGTTCATCCAGGGATAAGGGTTGTTCGCTTCCGCCATATAGAGGATCTTGTTGCGGGAGTAGCTGATGTCCGCCCCGAGGGTGTAGATGAAATCGCCTATCTTGTCGGTCCATCCCAGCACCAGCTCATAACCCCGGTTGGTGGTTTCTCCCACATTGGCCGGAGGCACGTCCGCCTGGGGCACGCCGTAGATGGCGGGGATGATGCCCAGGGTGGTGAGGATGTTGTTACGGTACTCGTAGAACCAGTCGAAGTCGGCGGAGAGGCGGCTGTCAAAGAACTTGGATTCGACGCCCACATCGTACTTTCGCGCACGCTCCCAGGTGATGTCCGGGTTGCCCAGGCTGCCTTCGAGGGCGCCGGGATAGTAGGCGTTCTGTGAGGTGCCGTCGGCATTGCCCAGCCAGTATCCGCTCTGGTTCAGTTTCCAGGTATTGGGCAGGTAGTAATAGCGGCGGCTGGCCCCGAGCTGGTCGTTACCCACCTCGCCGTAGGATGCGCGAATCTTCAGGAAACTCACTATCCTGTTCTGGGGGAACCAGGGCTCGAGCGAAGGCACCCATCCTGCGGAGATTGCCGGGAAGAGGCCAAAGCGCCTGCCTTCCGCAAACTGCTCGGTGCCGTTGTAGCCAACGTTGAACTCCGCCATATAGCGGTCGGCATAGTTGTAAGTGATGCGCCCCACGAAACCTATGATGCCGGAAGGCACGTGGAAGCTATCGTAAGGCATAGTGTATTTGGAAGCTTTGCCGAGCAGCAGGGCGCTCAGCTCGTGCTTGCCGTAGGTCGCGGCCCAGTCCAGACCGGCATCCACATAGAACTTGTTCCAGTTGGAATAGCCCCAGGATTCGAATGACCCCGCGCCCATCGAACCGCCGAAGAAATCGTACTCGAGGGGATTGTCGGCGTTGCGCTGTATGGAATAGGCGGGCAGGGTGGGGGTATATTTCACATAACGGTTGTAGTTGTCCTGATAGGAAACCGTGGCGTGAGCCTTGAGGCCGGGGGTCAGCCAGTCCATCTGGTGAGTGAGGCGCAAGGTATTGTCCAGCAGGCTGTTGTAGATGGTGGCGGTGCCGCTCATCAGCAGGTTATAAAGCGCGTTCTGGAATCCGATGTTGCTGTTGGTCTTGGCCGCAAGAGGATTCTGGATGGATCCTTCGATGCCGGAGAAGCCGCTGATCAGATGCCCGTCCACTATGCCGGGGCTGATGAAGGGGTTGCAGTCGTAGATGTACTGCATTATTATCTTATAGCGCGCCTCCATATCGTAGGCATCGGCGCTGTTGCCCGGGCCCGTGGTCTCGCCGAACTGCCCTGCGGTGTTCACCGTGAGGGTGGTGCGGGGAGTGATGGCCACGTCGAAATTCGAACGGAAGTTGTAGCGGTTGAAAAGAGACCCGGTGTTGGCACCGTAGTAGGAAACGTCCTTTCCTATACCTTCCTGGCGGAAGTAGCCGAAAGATACGAAGTACTTCACCCTGTCGGTTCCTCCGCTCACGTTCAGGTTGGCCTGATACTGGGGAGCCACTCCGTTGAACTGTTCCTTGTAGAGGTTGTGGTCGGCGTAGTAGAGGGCCGGAGTGTTCTTGAGCTGCTCCTTCTGCTCCGCCGTCAGGCCGGTCATGGCATCCACCTCCTGCGGGGTGAAGTCCCGGTTGTTCTTGAACTTCCAGAGGTCGTAGTCGTCGTAGATGTAGGCGGAAAGGCCTTCGTTGCCGGCGTAGCCGCGCTGTTCATTGCGTATGGCCTCGTTGCGGAAAAGGGCGTATTCATAGGCCGTGGTGCCCTCCTGGAGCATATTTGCCGAGGTGAGGCCGAAGCCTCCGGAGAAATTGATTACCGGCTTGCCTGCGGATCCGCGTTTGGTCGTGACTATGATCACACCGTTCGCACCGCGCACACCATAAACCGCCGTGGAAGATGCATCCTTCAGCACGCTGACGCTCTGTATCTCGTTGGCATCTATTGCGTTGAACTCCTGGAAGGCCTGCTCGCTGGCCTGCTCCACGCCATCGATTATGATGAGCGGGGTGGAGTTCCCGTAGGTGGAGACGCCGCGGATGTAGATGTCCGCCGCATTGCGGCCAGGTTCACCGGAGGTCTGCAGTCCCGCCACGCCGGGGGTATTGCCTATCAAGGCGTTGGCGATGTTGGATACCGGCGTGGCCAGCAGGTCGCCGCCTCCCACGGAGCTGATAGCTCCGGTGACGTTCACTTTCTTCTGGGTAGCGAATGCCGTCACCACCACTTCTTCCATCAGGTTGATGTCCGGCTGCAGCACGATGTCGAGCACGGCCTGCGATGCACCCACACGGAAGGTTTTGGAGAGGTAGCCCACGAAGGATGCCTCCACGGTAACTTCCCCGGCAGGCAGGTCCAGCGTGTAGCGGCCGTCATCTCCGGCCACCGCTCCGCGGGTGGTACCCTTGATCACCACGGCCGCTCCGGGCAGGGGCTCTCCCGAGTCTTCGGTGAGCTTTCCCCGCAGCGTGCGCGTGTTCTGGGCCGTTGCCAGCGTTCCCGCCAGCAGCGCCAGGGCAAGCACAAGGGTTCTGATAAAGGTTTTTGTCATATGGTGTGTTTATTTTACTTCATATCCTGCCGGCATGGTGTACATGTCCGGGAGGTCTTTGCTGAAAAGTACCCTGTCAAGAGCGTACATCTTCCGGAAATCTTCTTCGGAAGGATGCCCGGGATAGACGCTGAAATAGTGTGTGTCGGCTTCGTCGTTGCCCACGTACTTGTTACGCCACATCGTTATCATCGATATGCGGCGGCCTTCGGTGGGGTTCACCAGGAAGCGGCTCCAGTAATCGGACTGTGTGAAGGCTTCGAGCCCGTCCTCCGTGACCCCGCAAGGCTTGCGCTTAGCCTCGGAAACAGCCACCAGGGCCTTCAGGTTGGCGGCAAAAGCCACATTGTTCTTGCCGTGGTAGCAGTCCATCCCGAGAAAATCCACCCATTCATCCCCGGGCCAGCGGAAACGGATGCGCTCCTGCGGATCGGTGTAGATGCCGTCCATCTGGGGAGAGATGGCATAGAGGAAATTGTGCACTCCCTTGTAATCCCGCAGGTACTGGATGGTTATCTGCCAGAGCAGCTGGAACTCGCTGGCGGTGGTGCAGGAGGAGCCCCACCACGACCATTCCTGGGTGTGCTCGTGGTACATTCGGAAGATGATAGGCACCAGGTTGCCCTTCGAATCCTTAAGGTTGTTGGCGAAGTCTGCAAGGCGGTCGAGCCAGCCGCGGTACTTGTTCTGGGTGGCGGATCCTTCCGTCAGGAGTTCCTTAACTACCTCGGCGGAAGAGTTGTCCCAGGAGTCCTTGCCGGTCTTGGGATTGTTCACGTGCATGCAGGCCATGATCACCTCTCCCCTCTCGCGGGCCTCGAGTATCACCCTGCGGCGGATGGCGTTGGAGGAATCCTGCCAGCGGTCGTCCATTATCTCGCCGAAATCTACGCTGAACACGGCGGGATAGTCCCCGCAAACGGCCTTTGTGTCGGATCCACCGGGCTCGTTGTACCAGTAACGGCCATACCAGAGATCATCGTGATGCCCGAACATCCATCCCTTGTCCGCTATCTTCCAGAGATTGGCCAGCAGAGCCTTGGTTTCGGGGGTGGCGTTCTTGTCCACTATGCTAAGGGTGCCGCCCAGGGAGGAATCCGCCCGCTGGGTCACGGTCACTTCTTTATAGTAGTATCGGTCGGTCTTGTCGATGAAGCGTATCTTGCAGCTCCTCTGGAAGATGTCCGGATTGGGCTCAGCCTTGAACTTGGGAAGGAGCTCGGTGCCGCCGTCTTCCACTATCCAGGAAGCGTCGATGCTGATGCGATAGGCGAAGTTGCAGAACACTTCCACCTCGAACATGCCACCGGCGGGGCTGATGGAAACCTCTTCGCTGGACAGGCTGATTTCCCGGGTGTCTACAGGCACAGGCGCAGAATCTGGCCTCGTGCACGAGTGCGCGCACGCGAGCGAAAGCACGGCCAGCAGGCTTATGATCCTAAGGCGAAGCATGACTTATTCGGTGGGATTGTCGGAATCTTTCTGCACCAGCCAGACGGTGAAGCGCAGGTTGTCGGTATACCAACGGGTGTCGGGATAGTTCCAGTCGATGGTATTGAACGGACCGGGGAAGGCGCGGGCGAAAGCACCGGAAGGAATCATGTAGCTGACTCCGGCCACCGTCTGCTCGCCGGCGCCGACTATGTAAACCGTGTAGAGCGGCGTGGTGTATTCAGTGTCGCCGATGTCATGGATGATTACCGTATTCTCGTCAGGCTTGTGCCAGCGGCTCTTGCCCTTGGGGAAAATGCGGTATTTGTCGTTCATGTCCTTGGTGCCGTCGTACATGTAATTGGCATAGAGCCCGTCCGGGCCGGCCTTGTTGTCCAGCGTACCATAGGTTTCGCCGGTCTCGGCATCTGCCTTTTCCAGGCGGAAACTCAGGATGTTGTCGTCTTCATCGGTGGGCATATAACCTGTGTCCCAGTGCCACCATTTATCCATTATGGTAGAACGGACCACCTCGCCATCCCAGCCTCCGACTACTATGAAGGAGCATTTGGGGGCGTTCTTTTCGTCCAGGATTCCAGCCACCTTGGTAAAGGAATAGGTGCCCTCCAGCGGATCCCGGAACTTGCTGTATTCAAGCGAATAGGTGCGCGTCTCGCCATTATAGGCAGTAACCGTGAACGATGTCTTGCCGGAACTGAGGTCCAGGGTGCTTCCCGGGCCTATGCTCGCTTTGGGGCAGAACTCGCTGTCGGGATATTTGAAATCCAC
Organism: Bacteroidales bacterium; assembly: GCA_017427385.1. Taxonomy (GTDB): domain Bacteria; phylum Bacteroidota; class Bacteroidia; order Bacteroidales; family UBA932; genus Cryptobacteroides. The sequence continues at coordinate 181,520 of JAFRSW010000019.1, read as the reverse complement.
TGCCTCAACCTTCACCTTGCTGAGGTCCAGCCCGGTGGTGATCAGGCTCACGGTGACGGCACCCACGGTATCGTCGGTCCAGTCGTCGGAGATTACCGCCGCACCGATCTGAGACTCCAGCCGGATATTCACCGGAGTGCGCTCCCGCAGCCACGGGTCGGTCAGCGGCTCGGTATTCCGCGGCTCCTCCGTGCAGGACGTGCACAGACAAAAAAGAGCCAGTCCCAGAATTGAAAAGTGTTTATATTTCATAACTTAGTCTAATCTTCAGGGATGGGAACCAGCACTTCCCACCAGCCGTCACGTTTACCATTGCGGCGGACGATGATTTCTTTCCCTTTTAATGAATCAGTGATACGTTTGACAGTCCTTTCAGATTTCCCAATCTTGGCGGCGATATCAGTCTGCTTCATCCGTGGATTACTCAGAAGCAGTTTCAGTACCGCTAATTCTTCCAAAGTGACTCTCAAAGTGCCAGCTTGTCCCTTTGAAATCTCATCAGTGTCACTTTGAGCAGGGTAATCTATATGAAGATATCGGTTCCTCAGTTTGTTGTTCTCGCCAAGTATGAGATTCCGAAGGAAGTCTTCCAGATACTTGCTGTTGGGAACAATTCCTTTCTCCCTATTAAAATAGTTAGCGCGCACAAGTGCATTCCGGAAGTACCAGGAGTGGCTTGCAAACAGTTCGTTGGAGATGGAATAGCCAAAACTCCGGAGATAGCGGATCAGAAACACGGCCGTAGTACGGGTGTTGCCCTCTCCAAAAGGATGAATCTGCCAGATGCCGGCTATAAAAGATGCGATATGCCCGATGGCTTCATCAGACTTGGCGGTGCTGTAATCAAACTTCTTCTCCTCGGAAAAATCATAGTCCAACGTCTCTTTCAGATTATCGCAGGGATTGTAAAGGACAGTAGCACCGTTCAGCACCCATTCTTTCTTTGAGATGTTATAATTCCTGAACTTGCCGGCAAACTTGAAAATACCCTCGAACAAGCGACGGTGAATCCGCTGCAATTCGGCAGGTGTAAAGGAGAACGTTTCTTCTTGCAGGATCTCGGTAATTCTGGCTGAAACTTTGTCCGCTTCTTCGGTGCGAGTATCCTGCTCAGACAATCTTGCCGCACGGGACTTGTAATAGGTATCGATGAGCCCCTTGACTTCCTGAATGGTGACATCGCCTTCTATGTGGCGCCTGGCCGTCTCCACGAGATACTCCGAGGGCTTGAGGCCATCGACATCCTGCAGGCCGATAGCCGTCTGCCAGGCAGCCGCTTTTACACTGCGGTCCGGCTCTCCCTGACGGATATATTCTTCGAAGGTACTCATCCTGATGATAATAATTATCCTATTTCAGCACCGTTGGTGACAGTTTCCTGCGGAGTGATGAAGCGCATGGTGCCGTCGTTCTGCTTGGCCATCAGAATCATTCCCTTGCTCTCAATGCCCTTGATAACGCGCGGTTTGAGGTTGGCGAGGATGCAGATCTGCTTGCCCAGCATATCTTCTGGGCTGTAATACTCGGCAATGCCGGAGACTATCACCCGCTTGTCGATGCCGGTGTCGATGGTGAGTTTGAGAAGCTTGTCGGTCTTGGGCACGCGCTCGGCCTCGAGCACTGTGGCGGTGCGGATATCCATCTTTTCGAAATCTTCGAAAGTGCATTCCTCCTTCTGGGGAGTCACCTGCTTCGCCAGCTCGGCCTTTGCCTCCGCCTCCTTCTCTGCGCGAATGGCTGCCAGACGGTCCAGCTGCTTCTGGATTACGTCATCCTCGATCTTCGCGAACAGTAACTCCGCCTCGCCCAGTTGATGACCTTCAGGCAGAATATCGCTTGCGCCCAGCTGCTCCCACGACAGAGATTCCTTCGCTTCGCTCGGAATGACAGAGCCCGTCGCGGAGGGGACGTTGAGCATTTTGCGAAGGCGTTCGCAGGCAAACGGAGTGAAAGGTTCGAAAGCAATGGCAAGGTCGGCGCAAAGCTGCAGGCACACGTTCAGGATGGTGCCCGTGCGCGCCAGATCCGTCTTCGCCAACTTCCACGGCTCGCTATCGGAAATGTACTTATTGCCAACGCGCGCAATCTGCATCGCATCCTTCAGCGCCTCGCGGAAACGGTAATTCTCTATATTCTTCTCCAGACTCTCGCGAAGAGCCGGAATCTCCGCCAGCGTCTCGCGGTCCACATCCGTCAGCTCGCCGGCGGCAGGCACGCGCCCCTCGAAATACTTGTGCGTGAGCACCACGGCACGGTTCACGAAGTTGCCGAAGATGGCCACCAGCTCGGAGTTGTTCCGCGTCTGGAACTCCTTCCAGCTGAAATCGTTATCCTTGGTCTCGGGGGCATTAGCCGTCAGCACATAACGCAGCACATCCTCCTTGCCGGGGAAATCCTGCACGTACTCGTGCGCCCACACGGCCCAGCCGCGGGAGGTGGATATCTTGTCTCCCTCGAGGTTCAGGAACTCGTTGGCGGGCACGTTCTCCGGGAGGATGTAGCCGTCGCCGTAGGCCTTGAGCATGGAAGGGAACACAATGCAGTGGAACACGATGTTGTCTTTGCCGATGAAGTGCACCAGCTTGGTGTCCGGGCTCTTCCACCATTTCTCCCAGTCGTTGGGGAGGAGCTCCATGGTATTGGAGATGTAGCCGATGGGAGCGTCGAACCAGACGTAGAGGACCTTGCCCTCAGCACCCTCCACGGGCACCGGCACACCCCAGTCGAGGTCACGGGTGACGGCACGGGGCTGCAGGCCTCCGTCCAGCCAGCTCTTAACCTGGCCGTAGACGTTGGAACGCCACTCCTTGTGACCCTCGAGTATCCACTCGCGGAGCCAGGGTTCATAATCCTGCAGGGGCAGATACCAGTGGGTGGTCTTCTTCTTGATGGGGGCCGCGCCGCTCAGCTTGGAGTGGGGATTGATGAGTTCCTCGGGGCTGAGGGTGGAGCCGCACTTCTCGCACTGGTCGCCGTAGGCGTTCTCGTTGCCGCACTTGGGGCAGGTGCCCACGATGTAGCGGTCTGCGAGGAAGGTCTTAGCCTCCGGGTCGTAGTACTGCTCGCTCTCCTGAGTGACGAACTTGCCTTCGTCGTAGAGCTTGCGGAAGAATTCGGATGCATTCTTCTCGTGTATCTTCGAACTTGTGCGGCCGTAGATATCGAAATTGATGCCCAGCGCCTTGAAACTATCGGCGATTATCTTGTGGTATTTGTCCACGATGTCCTGAGGGCTGCATCCCTGCTGGCGGGCCTTGATGGTGATGGGCACGCCGTGCTCGTCGCTTCCGCACACATACAGCACATCCTCCCCGCGCATTCGCAGATACCTTACATAAATATCCGCAGGCACATACACGCCCGCAAGGTGTCCGATATGCACGGGACCGTTGGCGTATGGCAACGCACAGGTCACAAGGGTTCTCTTGAATTTCTTTTCCATATCTTCTAATCTTCCTTTTTCAGGTTTTCTTTCAGTTTTTTCTGGCGGCGCTGAAGAGTGGTCATTTCTTTCATGAGCGCCAACTCTTCTTCGCCGGAGGCTTTGTTAAGTGCCTTCCTGATTTCCTCCAGGCGGGAGGCGGCGCGCCTTTCCACGAGGGTGAGCATCGCACGCGGCACATAACTCACCAGCCAGGACTGCTCTGAGGTCATCGAGCTCTCCAAGCGCTTCACGCTTAGCTGATAACGCCGTGTAGAGTATTCCCCGGCTATCTCCGCGAGGGTGCGGTCGGGAGAATCAAGCAGGGTGCGGATAATCTCGTCCTGCGGATGGCCTTCGTAGTAAAGGTCGAGATAGGCATCGTAAACGCGCCTGTATCCGGCATTCGCCAAAGGCTGCCCGGTGGATTCGATGGTCGCCGAGATGAAATCGGCAACCGTGTCGGTTGTTTCGGGGTCGTAGTACGGGGAGTCCGTTTCGAAGTGGAGTTCCTCGCTGCCGTGTTGCAGCAGGAACGTTAGAATATCCTCTTCAACCGCCGCCAAGATTTTGTTTTCCGGGTAGTACTTTTCCGGGAGCGGGGCCGGAAGGTCAGCCGGGGCGGATGGCTCTTCAACAACAGTCGCCAAGCGTTCTTCACGTTCTCTCTCGCGACGCTCATCTTCCAGCAACTTGTCCCGCGTGACTTTGACGCGCCGGAAAATGATATCCGCCGCCACGTCGAACTTCTCCGCGGCCGCATTCACGTACACCGAACGCTTCACGGCGTCCGGGATGCGCGCGATCGTATCTGCGATGTCGTTTACGAAGTTCGCTTTCTTCAGCGGATTGCCCGCAGCTTCGCCGAGCAGGATGTCCGTCTTGAAATCCAGGAAATCCTTGGCATTGTCGGCGATGTATTTCTGCACCTCCTCCAGCGACTTGCCGCGGCTGAAGGAATCCGGGTCCTCCCCTTCCGGCAACAGCACCACGCGCACGTTCAGGCCCTCGTACAGGATCAGGTCTATATCCTTCAGCGATGCGTGTATGCCCGCGCTGTCGCCGTCGTTCATCAGCAGGATGTTGTCGGTGAACTTGCGGATCAGGCGCACCTGCTGCACGGTGAGGGCGGTGCCGCAGGGGGCCACCACGTTGTGGATGCCCAGCTGCTGCAGCATCACGTAGTCTATGTTGCCCTCCACGATTATGCACTCGTTCTGCCGCGAGATCTCGTTCTTGGCATAGTAGATGCCGAAGAGGATATTGCTCTTGCGGTAGATTTCCGTGTCGGGGGAATTCACGTACTTGGCGGGGTTGTCCGCCTTGAGGGTGCGGCCGCTGAACGCGATGGTGCGCCCGCTCACAGACTGGATGGGGAACATCACCCGCTCGCGGAACTTGTCGGCCAGGGTGCCGTCTTCGCGCTTAACCGCCAGACCGGCATCCAGCATGTATTCATCCTTGTATCCTGCCTTGCGGGCGGCCTGGAGCAGGTCATCCTTTCCTGACGGGGCCCATCCCAGCCCGAAACGGGCGATGGTCTCGTCTTCGAGATGGCGGGAATGGTAGTAGGCCAGGCCGACGTCCTTCCCCTCGCCCGACTTCAGTTGTTCCGCGAAGAACTTCTGGGCGAACTCGCTCACAACCAGCAGGCTTTCGCTCCGCTGGCGGCTGGCCAGTACCTCGGGGGATTCTTCCTCCTCCACTACCTCTATATTATAACGCTTCGCGATGTAACGGAGCGCCTCGACGTACGAACTGTGCTCGTGCTCCATAAGGAACCCCACGGCCGAGCCGGACTTCCCGCATCCGAAGCACTTGTAGATACCCTTCGAAGGAGACACATAGAAAGACGGCGTCTTCTCCTGATGGAACGGACAGCAGGCCACATAGTTGGCCCCGCGGCGCTTCAGCGTCACGAAGTCTCCCACTATGTCCTCTATCCGAACGGTATTCAGGATGAGGTCGACCGTATCTTTAGGTATCATTGCTTTCTATGATGCTATGTCGCAGAGGAACTTGACGCGGATGAGACGGATCTCGAGTTCTTCGAAGTCGCCTCCGAGGGCCGCGATGGCTTCTTCGGCGGAGCCGGATTCAGCTTCGTCCCGGAAGTAGTCGTAGATGTCCTCCACGTCTTCTTCATCGTAGTTTTCTTCTATGTAGTAATCCAGGTTCAGCTTGGTGCCGGTGGCCACAATGCCCTCGATCTCGGACACGAGTTCTTCGATATCCATTCCCTTGGCGGAGGCTATGTCCTCAAGGTCCATACGGCGGTCTATGCTCTGGATTATGAATATCTTGTTTGCGCTGCGGTTGGGGGCCGACTTCACCACGAAGTCGTCCGGACGCGTGATGTCGTTCTCCTCCACATACTGCGCGATCATCTTCACGAACTCGCCGCCGAACTTGCGGGCCTTGCCCTCGCCCACACCCTGGCAGTTCTTGAGTTCGTCGAGGGTGATGGGATAGAGTATGGCCATATCCTGCAGGGCCGGGTCGCCAAAGATGATCCATGGCTGGAGATGCAGGCGGCGGGCCACATCCTTCCGGAGGTCCTTCAGCATCTTGAGGAGGTTTTCATCGCATCCTCCGCCGCCGCGGACGGCATTGGCCGCCGCGAGGGTTTCATCGTCGTCGAAATCGTCGATGCCATCGTCGGAGAAGACTCCGTCCTGCACGAGCTCCAACTTCCATGGATTGATGAGGAACTCGAGCCCGGTGCCGGTCACGGAAATCAGGCCGTAGGTATCTATCTCTTTCTCAAGCAGATGGTGCACCACGCCCTGGTGGATGACGGTAATCCAGTAGCGTTCGTCGTGGGCGCTACCCTTGCCGAAGAATTCCAATTCGTCGTGGCGGTAGCTCTTTATGAGAGCATTCTCCTTTCCGGCGAGTATGCAGGCGAGATGCTCCACCTTGAAGTGTTCGGGCAGACTGGTGATGAGGTCTATGACCAGCTGCATATCCTTGCGGCCGTCAAACACCGGCTTGGGGTGCAGGCAGTTGTCGCAGCAGCCGCAGTTCTCCTGGTCGTACTCCTCTCCGAAGTAGTTGAGCAGGAGCTTGCGACGGCACTGGCCGGATTCGGCGTACGCCACCACCTCGTTAAGGAGCTGGCGGCTGATTTCCTGTTCCGCCACCGGCTTACCCTGCATAAACTTCTCCAGCTTGCGTATGTCCTTGTAGGAGTAATAGGTAATGCAGAGGCCTTCTTCGCCGTCGCGGCCGGCACGGCCTGTCTCCTGATAGTAACTTTCTATGCTCTTGGGGATGTCGTAGTGGATCACGAAGCGCACGTCCGGCTTGTCGATTCCCATGCCGAAGGCGATCGTGGCCACTATCACATCAATCTCCTCCATCAGGAACTTGTCCTGATTCTCGGCCCGCACCTTGGCATCGAGCCCCGCATGATAGGGCAGGGCCCGGATGCCGTTGATGCTGAGGAAGGCCGCCATTTCTTCCACCTTCTTGCGGCTCAGGCAGTAGATGATGCCCGATTTGCCGGGATTCTGGCGGATGAAACGCACAATATCTTTCTCCGGTTCCACCTTGTTGCGGATCTCATAGTAGAGATTCGGGCGGTTAAACGAAGATTTGAAGATCACCGCATCGTGGATGCCGAGGTTCTTGAGGATGTCGCTCTGAACCTTGGGTGTGGCGGTGGCGGTGAGGGCGATGATGGGCGCGCGGCCTATCTCATTCACGAGGCTGCGGATACGCCGGTATTCCGGGCGGAAATCGTGGCCCCATTCCGAGATGCAGTGCGCTTCGTCCACCGCGTAGAAGGATATGTGGATTTCTTTCAGAAGGGCTATGTTCTCGTCCTTGGTGAGGGATTCGGGAGCGACGTAGAGTATCTTGGTGCGCCCGGCGACGAGATCTGCCTTCACGTCGTCGATCTCCTGCCTCGAAAGCGAGGAATTCAGGAAGTGGGCTATGCTCTCGTTGCTGCTGACGAATCCGCGCAGCACATCTACCTGATTCTTCATGAGTGCGATGAGCGGAGAGATCACGATTGCCGTGCCGTCCGCCACGAGGGCGGGCAGCTGGTAGCAGAGACTCTTACCTCCCCCCGTCGGCATGAGCACAAAGGCATCGCCGCCGTTGAGAAGGTGGTTTATCACCCGCTCCTGGTCTCCCTTGAAGTTATCGTACCCGAAGAATTCCTTCAGAGTGCTGTGTATTTCGGCAGAGTAGTCCTTCATATATTATATTTAATCCAGCGAATGAATTGCGAGGCCGGAGCGGAGCTTCGGTTCGAACCAGGTTGTCTTGGGCGGCATTATGTTGCCTGTGTCCGCGATGCGGATGAGCTGGTCCATCGAAACGGGATAGAGAGCAAAGGCAACGGCCATCTCGCCGCTGTCCACGCGGCGGCTGAGCTCCCCGAGGCCGCGGATTCCGCCGACGAAGTCGATTCGTTTGTCGGTGCGGAGGTCCTTGATGCCCAGGATCTTGTCCAGCACGAGGTTGGAAAGGATGGTCACGTCCAGCACGCCGATCGGATCGGCGTCGTCGTAACGGCCGGGCTTGGCGGTCAGGCTGTACCACACACCTTCAAAATACATCGAGAAGTTGTGAAGGCCTGATGGATGGTATATCTCGGAACAGCTGCAATGGCAAGGATACTCGCAATGGCATTCGCCTCCGTCTTTCGTGCAATCGCACTTGCATTCCACAACGAAATCCTCTTCAAGAGCCTTGAAGAAATCTTTCGGGCTGAGGCCGTTGAGATCCTTCACCACGCGGTTGTAGTCGATGATGGCGAGCTGGCTCTGGGGGAAGCACACGGCCATGAAGAAGTTGTACTCCTCGTTGCCGGTGTGGTTGGGATTCTGGGCCTTCTTCTCGGCGCCCACGCGGGCGGCGGCCGCAGTGCGGTGATGCCCGTCGGCAACGTAGAAAGCATCCACTTCCGTTTCGAAGATCTTCGTGATGCGGGCGTTGACCGCATCATCGTTGATTACCCAGAAGGTGTGCGTGAAGTCGTTCTCGTCTACGAACTTGTATTCCGGCTCCCCGGCAGCGGTCCTGGCGATGATATCTCCAAGCTCCTTGTTGTCCTTGAAGGCGAAGAAGACGGGCTCGATGTTGGCATTCTGGATGCGGACGTGGATCATACGGTCGTCTTCTTTGTCCTTGCGGGTGAGTTCGTGCTTTTTGATTATGCCGTTGGCGTAATCGTCGGTATGTGCGCAGAGCACAAGGCCGTACTGGGTGCGGGTGCCCATGGTCTGGGCATAGACATAGTACTTTTCTTTGTCTTCGCGCACCAGCCAGCCGCGCTCCTTCCAGAGCTTGAAGTTGGCGACAGCCTTGTCGTAGGTGCGCTGCTCGTGCTCGCCTGCGATGGGATCGAAATCAATTTCGGGCTTGGTGATGTGCAGGAGGCTCTTCTCCCCTGCCATCGCCTTTGCTTCCTGGGAGTTCAGCACGTCGTAGGGAGGTGCTGCGACCTCGGTGACGAGGTTCTTGGGCGGCCTGATTGCCGCAAAGGGTTTTACTCGTACCATATCCTACTTGTTTACCTGGAAGCGGGTGTTGCCCGTTGCAAAATAATCCACTATCTGATTCGCGGCGGCAAGTCCTGCGTTCACGTTGGCTTCGGCGGTCTGCGCGCCCATCTTTTTTGGAGTCGCGAACACGCGGAGGCCGAACTTATCCTGCAGGGTTGCATAGTTGTCCGGCATCACATCGGTGACGTACTTAAGGTCCGGGCGGTCTTCGAGGGCCTTCTCGAGGCCGGCCTCGTCGATGACCTCCTTGCGGGCGGTGTTCACCAGCGTTGCGCCCTTGGGCATCTTGGTGATAAGCTCGTAGTTGATGCTGCCGATCGTGGCGGGCAGGGCCGGGATGTGGAGGGAGAGGTAGTCGCTGCCGGTGTAGAGCTCATCCAGGGTATGCACGGGCTCGGCTCCGCCGGATGTAATCTGCTCGTCGGTGAGGAAGGGGTCGAGGGCCTTGACCTTCATACCGAGGGCCTTTGCCTTGGCGCCCACCAGACGGCCCACGTTGCCGAATGCCTGGATGCCCAGGGTCTTGCCCTGAACTTCGGAGCCGGTTGCGGGAGTGAACTGAGTGCGGGCCATGAAAATCATCATTGCGATGGCAAGCTCGGCCACTGCGTTGGAGTTCTGGCCGGGGGTGTTCATCACCACTACGCCATGGGCAGTGGCAGAGGCGAGATCGACATTGTCGAATCCCGCACCTGCGCGCACGACTATCTTAAGCTGAGGAGCGGCGTCGAGCACCTCGGCGGTAACTTTATCCGAACGGATGATAAGGGCGTTGACATCGGCGACTGCCTTCACCAGGTCGGCCTGCTCGGGATACTTTTCGAGCAGCGCCACTTCGTGCCCGCCCTTTACGAGGATATCTTTGATCCCTGCCACTGCTGCAGCGGCAAAGGGTTTCTGGGTTGCAATCAGGACTTTCATTTCTTGAGAGCTTCAAATTCCTTCATAGTTGCAACCAGCGCCTCCACATCTTCCTGGGTGCAGGCGTTGTAGAGAGATGCGCGGAAGCCGCCCACTGAACGGTGGCCCTTGATGCCTATCATTCCCTTGCTCTTTGCAAAGGCTAAGAACTCGTCCTGCAGGTCTTCGTAGCCGGGAGCCATCACGAAGCAGACGTTCATAATGGAACGGTCTTCCTTCTCTGCGGTGCCCACGAAGAGCGGGTTGCGGTCGATTTCGGCATAAAGGGTGGCGGCCTTCTTCTCGTCGATCTCGTGGATGGCGTCGATTCCTCCGATGCTCTTGAGCCACTTGAGGGTCTCGTTCATCACGAAGATGGAGAACACGGGAGGGGTGTTGAACATGGATTCCTTGTCGAGATGCACGCGGTAGTCCAGCATGGTGGGGATGTAGCGGCTGACCTTGCCGAGGCTGTCCTTGCGGATGATGGCGAATGCCACGCCGGCAGGGCCCGCGTTCTTCTGGGCGCCGCCGTAGATCATCTCATACTTGCTCACGTCCACCCTGCGGGAGAGGATGTCGGAAGACATATCCGCGATGAGGGGAACGGGGCAGTCCATGTCGTGCTTGATCTCGGTGCCGTAAATGGTGTTGTTGGTGGTGATGTGGAGATAGTCCAGATCGGTGGGGATTTCGAATCCCTTGGGGATGTAGGTGTAGTTCTTGTCTTTGGAGCAGGCGATTGCGTAGGCTTCGCCAATGCCCTGGGCCTCTTTGAGGGCCTTGTGCGCCCACACGCCCGTGTCGAGGTATGCGGCCTTCTTCTCGAGGTAGTTCATGGCCACATAGAGGAACTGCAGGCTTGCGCCGCCGCCGAGGAAGACGGTTTCGTAATCATCGGGGATGTTCAGGATCTCGCGCCAGAGTGCGCGAGTCTCGTTCATCGTCTCCTCCCATTCTTTTGTCCTGTGCGAAATGGATATCAGTGATACACCCGTGCCCTTGAAGTCGAGAAGGGCTTCGCGTGCGTGCTCAATGGCGACCTGCGGCAGAAGGCAGGGGCCTGCATTAAATACGTGGATTTTGCTCATAGCGTTAAAATGATTTTATCTTTAAAGATACCAATTTTTTCTGTATGTTCCAAAAATGTCTGTTCTTTCGAGAGGGGCACATCTAAGGTGAGGCTGCATTCCTCCGCGAAGTCCCGGGCGACGGTTTCCAGGCCGAGGGCCTTGATTTCGCCCATTACGGCCGGCATCAGGTCATAACCGAAGCCAATCTGCCAGCGGCGGGTGGCGGTTTTCTCTACGATCTGCACCTTCTCCAGGGCATCGGCCGTGGCTGATTTGTAGGCCCTGATAAGGCCGGGTACGCCAAGCAGTATGCCTCCGAAGTAGCGCACTACCACCACCAGCACGTTCTGCAGGCCCTTCGAGTCTATCTGCCCGAGGATGGGCCTTCCGGCCGTTCCGGAGGGCTCGCCGTCGTCGTTTGCGCGCCAGATGCCCTCCTTGGTGAGGGTAGGGCCTTCGAGCGTATCATCCACCTTGGCTATGCGGTAGGAGAAACAGTGATGCCTCGCTCCGTGATGCTCCGCCCGCAGCCTGTCTACAATCGGTTTAACATCTGACTCAGAAGAGATTGGGTATGCATATGCGATAAAGCGGCTACCGCTGTCCTTGAAGAGCCCTTCGGACGGCGCGGCGATTGTGAGGTATTTATCGGGCGAAAGCATAACCAAAATTAGCAAAAATCTTGTATATTCGCAATGTAAAACGAAATTTGGTTGGAAGATGACTTACCGTTACCGCGTTACGTTGGAAGGAATCAAGGGCTTTTACAGGGTTTATCTGGTAAACGCCACGAACAGTCTATACACTCTTCACAAGCAGCTCCGCGCCGATCTCGAGTTCCCTCAGGATCAGCAGATTCTGTTCAAGGCATTCGACGAAGCCGGTAACGTGGCGGGGCGCTTTGCGCTGATGCCCCTTCCCGGCAACAAAGCGGTGGACGAGGTCTCCATGGCCGAAACAGTGAAGGCCGGCATCGTGCGCTACCAGTACTTCTACGACGTCAGTTCAAAAAAATATGTCATCATCACCTTCGAAGGCATTGAGCCCGGAAAGGAAGTGAATCTTCCCGAGATTGTCGATACCAAGGGGCCCCTCCCCATCGAGTTCGAACATGGCTACGTGGCCTTCGAAGACCTCCCCGACAACCGTCGCCGCCTCCCCGGCGAAAAGCCCTCCGGCATACTCGGCATGCTCGGTCTCGACGACGATGAAGACCTCGATGACGAAGATGACGAAGACGACGAGGACGACGAAAACGAAGATGACGCCCTCGAAGAAGAGGACGTCATCTATGACGAAAACGAGTAATTAATCTTTACTCAGCTTCCTTCTCCACGAAAGGTGCGACCTTGCAGAGGTCCACAGTGAAGACGAGGGTGGCGTTGGGCTCGATGCCCTGGTTGCCGCGCTCGCCATATCCGAGGGCTGCAGGAACGTAGAGTTCGATCTGGCCGCCTTCGCCAACCTGCTGGATACCTTCAGTCCAACCCTTGATCACGCGGTCGAGGGTGAAGCGGACGGAGTCGCGGTCGGGAGTGACCTCATCGAACACATTGCCGTCGAGGGTCTTACCCTGATAGCGTACCCATACGGTGTCCTTGGGGCTGGTGGGTTTCACGCCGCCTTCCTTGAGGATCTTGTACTGGAGGCCGCTCTCGAGCTCGACGACGCCTTCCTTGGTCTTGTTCTTTGCAAGGAACTTCTCTTCAGCTTCCTTGTTGGTGAGGAGCTTGAGGGAACGCCTGTTTTCGAGGAATTCGCCGAAGAGGCGGTTCATCTCCTCGGGATTGACTTTGAACTGCTCGCCGAAGTCGGGATCACGCATATTGCCCTTGGCCTTGATGAAATCCTTCATACCCTTCTTGATCTGGGCATAATTCAGGTCGCCGAAGTCATATCCCTTGATGAAGGAACCGAAGTTGATACCCACAAGGTATGATACGGAATCGAGCTGAGCCTTGGAGGGCTTGTAATCCTTTGCGGTCTTGACAACCTCTTTTACGGTCTCGACAGCTTCTTCGCCATCTTCCACGTCTGCCGCCTTCTCAGCCTTGGGTGAGCAGGCGACTACAGCAAGTCCTGCTGCGAGGACTGCAAATAAAAAATGCTTTCTCATTGTTTTATAGATGTTTAAAGTAGTTTCTAAAGTTCCCAGGCAAGGGCGGATGCGCCGAGTATGGCGGCATCGCTTTCCTTCAGCTGGGAGAACAACAATTTAACTTTTCCCTTCCACAAAGGCAGCACGTTGTCGTTCATCGCCTTGAGGGTGGGCTCGTAAATGAACTCCTTGGCGCGTGCCAGTCCGCCGAAGAGCACGATGGCCTCGGGGGCGGAGAACTGGATGAAGTCTGCAAGTTTCTCGCCAAGAATGCGCCCGGTAAAGTCGAAAACTCGCAGGGCCACCGCATCGCCTTCCTTGGCCGCCTCGTAGACGTCCTTGGAAGTGATGTTCTGGCACTCGCGGAGGAGTGAAGGCTCCTCGCTGAGATCCAGCCACTCGCGTGCCGTGCGGGCCACTCCGATGGCGGAGCAGTAGGCCTCCAGGCAACCTGTGCGGCCGCATCCGCAGAGGCGTCCGTTGTGACGCACCGCTATGGTGTGGCCGAGCTCTCCTGCAAAACCGTCGGCTCCGTAGACCACCTTGCCGTCGATCACGATGCCGCTGCCGACACCGGTGCCGAGGGTGATCATGATGAAGTGTTTCATGCCCTTGGCAACACCGTAAGTCATCTCACCCACGGCTGCCGCATTGGCATCGTTGGTAAGGGATACGGGGATGCCGCCGCAGGCCTCTGATAGCTTCTGCGCAAACTTTACCTCGCCGTGTGCCGCCCAGGGAAGGTTGGGTGCAAAAGCGATGCTTCCGGTATAATAGTTACCGTTCGGAGCGCCCACGCCTATACCGCGGATCTGGCCATGCTTGCCGGACTGCGCAACGAGTTTGATGACCGCATCGGCCAGCTCTTTGATAATCACATCGGCATCCGCACTGGGATTAGCCTTCACAACGCTCTGGGCGAGAACCTCGCCGCGTGCATCGACCACGCCGAGCTTGCTGCTCTGGCCGCCGATGTCTATACCTACTACGTAATCTTTATCCATATTATTCTACCGGAATATCCTTGTTGACATTCTTCGAACCGAGGAATGCATAGTATACGAGGAAGCCGAGGCAGCCGATGATGAGCCAGTAGCTCTGCATGGACCCCACGTGATCGGCGAGGAGGTTCTGGAAGAACGGAATGATGCCGCCGCCGCAGACCAGGGTCATGAAGATGCCGGATGCAGCTGCGGTGTATTTGCCGAGACCTTCGACCGCAAGGTTGAAGATAGCGCCCCACATGATGGAGGTGCAGAGGCCGCAGAGCACCAGGAATCCGAGCGAAAGCGGAATCACGTTCGCACCGACCTTGATCTCGATGGTCTCGGGCACGAAAATGGCGCAGAAAAGCAGGACGATTGCCACGGAGGACATCACACCTAGCATAATCTTGCTGCTGATCTTGGATCCTGCGGAAGCGCCGATCAGACGGCCGATGAGCATGCTGAACCAGTAGAATCCGATCATGGTTCCTGCAAGGGCGGGACCCACATTGGGGATGCTGCTGAAGTGGACGTTTGCGGTGTTGGGGATACCGACCTCGATGCCCACATAGAAGAAGATCGCGATAGCTCCGAGCACGAAGTGACGGAAGCTGAGTGCGCTGTGGGGATCCTTTTTCTCATTACCGGCAAGGCGGGCAGCCTTCTCCTCGGGAGTCTCCATGTGAGGCTCGGGAATCTGGGTGAACCAGATGATGACGAAAGCGATGGCAAAGATGGCCATGGCGATGATCATCACGGGAGCAGCCTTTGATACGGTTGCATCAGCGATGCTGCCGCCGACGAGCCAGCCGACGAAGATAGGCGCCAGGGTGCCGCCGGTGGAGTTGCAGGTGCCGCCCCACTGAATCAGCTGGTTACCCTTGTTGCCGCCACCGCCCAAGGTGTTGAGCATGGGGTTCACGACGATGTTGAGCATGCACATCGAGAAGCCGGCCACGAATGCGCCGAGCACGTATACGCCAAAGCTCTCCACATATCCGGAGAGGAACTGGATGGCCACACCGACGAGACCGACGGTGACGGCTGCCAGGGCGGTAAACTTATAGCCCTTGCGCTTGAGGATGATACCGGCAGGGATGCCCATGCAGGCATATGCGATGAAATTGGCCAGGGTTCCAAGCTGCGAAAGAGCCTTGGAAGCGCCGAACTGGTTGGTTACGATCACACCCATGGAACCTGCAAGGTTCGTGACGAACGCAATCATGAAGAAGAGTGCGAACATCACCACGATGGCCGGAGTGTAGTTCTGTTTCTTTGCAGTTGTCATATTGTTGTTTGTTTAGATTGATTCGATATTCTTCTCGTTCAGGAGATTCTTGCCCTCGGGGGTATAGGCGTATGCCATACGGTCGGCATAGTGTTCCTCTACCTTGCGGCGGACCATCTTCATGGTGGAATTGAGCATTCCGTTGGCGATGGTGAAGCCTTCGTCGCAGATGACCACGGCGGTAGGGAGCCAGCGGTCGGGATAGAGGGCGGCGTGGGGACCTCCGGTCTTGTAGCTGTCTATCTCGGACTGTATCTTGAGGAGCATCGCCTCCTTGCCTTCACGCGAGGCGGGATCCAGACCCTGCTGCTTCGCATACTCGGCAAGTGCATCCTTTGCGGGCACTATGAGGGCGATCGTGTAAGGACTCTGGTTATTGTGCAGCACGGCCGCTTCCACATATTTGGAAACTTCCGGCAGGCTGTCTTCGAATCCCTCCGGTGAGTATTTCTCGCCGTCGGCGGAAATCAGCAAGCTCTTGAAACGGCCCACCACATAGAGGAAGTCCGGATCCCAGGGGCAGATGTAGCCCATGTCGCCGGTGTGCAGCCAGCCGTCGATGATGGTATCGGCGGTAGCAGTAGGATTCTTCCAGTATCCCGCCATGACGTTCTCGCCGCGGATGACGATCTCGCCCTTGGTGCCGTGGGGAACCTCGTTGCCCTGGTCGTCGCAGATCTTGCAGTCCATCGGACGCACGATGCGGCCGGAACTGCCGAAGATGGCGTGGCCGGAGGAGTTGGCGCAGATGATAGGGGTCGCCTCGGTGAGGCCGTAGCCCTGGAACATCGGCATACCGACTGCGCAGAAGAAGCGCTGGAGCTCGATGTCGAGCAGGGCGCCTCCGCCAACGAAGAATTTCATGCGGCCGCCAAAGTTCTCGCGTACGGCCTTGAAGATGAGCTTGTCGAAGATCCACATAAGTGGCTTGCGCCACCAATACAGGAATCCGCCGCGGTTGTAATACTCTTTGTTATAAGCGATTGCATTCTTCACCGCAAAATTGAAGAGCTTCTCCACGGTAGGGCCTTTGGCCTTGATGGCAGATTCGATGTTCTTCTTGAAATTGCGGGCAAGGGCAGGCACCGACAGCATCACGTGAGGGCGTGTTTCCTTTATGGCGGTGGGGACGTTCTTGAGGGTTGCAAGAGCGTTCTTGCCGATGGGCACGAAGGCTATGCTTCCGCCGTAGCTCATCATCGTGTACATGCCGGCCACATGCGCGAAGCAGTGGTCCAGAGGCAGGATTATCAGCATCACGCTGTTCTCCTCAACGGAGATGACGGAGGAGCCCTGTGCCACGTTCGCTGTGTAGTTACGGTGGGTGAGCAGGATGCCCTTCGGGTCGGCGGTGGTGCCGGAGGTGTAGCTGATGTTGGCGTAGTCGTCCGGGCCGATGGAGTTGAAGCGGTCCACGAAGGCCTGGCGGTCCTTGGAGAGGAATTCATCGCCCATCTTCATCACCTCGGAGATGCGGATCTCGCCCTCCTGCAGGCTGTCCACGAAGAAGGCGGTATCGTCGAAGACTATGACTTTCTTCACGTCCGGGCATTCCGGCATGATCTCGCGTATTCTGGGGAGATGGTTGGCGGATACGAGTATCCATTTGCTGTCCGAGTGGTGGATGCGGAAGATAAGGTCTGCCGCGCTGCCCAGGTTGACGGAGAGGGGCACGTCAGTGGCACCCGCATACATCGCGCCGAGCTCGGAGAGTATCCACATGGAGCGGCTTTCGGAGAGGAGGGCGATCTTGTCCCCTTTCTCCAGGCCGAGGGCCATCAGGCCGGCGCCGATGCGGTAGGCCGTCTCGCGCGTCTGCTCCTGGGTTATCTCAGTCCATTTCCCGTCCACTTTCTCACGAAGGTAGACATGGTCGGGAAACTGATGGGTGTACTTCTCTACGAAGTCGATGATGGTAGGTCTGGTTTTGTCTGCCATAGTATTAGAAATCTGTGGTTTTCGGTTTGGGTGCGGAGAAGAGGCCGAACATCTGGGCATCGATCATATCGGTGACCTTCTCGAAGTCTTCCGGCCTGTTGCCGAACTTGATGTTGTCGGCGTCTATGACCAACAGATTGCCCTTGTAGTCGGCAATCCAGTTCTCATACTTCTCGTTAAGCCCCGTCAGATAATCGATGCGGATGCTGCGCTCATATTCGCGGCCGCGCTTCTGGATCTGGGCGATCAGGTTCGGGATGCTGCTCTTGAGGTAGATGAGCAGGTCGGGATATCCCACCAGACTCATCATCAGGTCGAAGAGGTCCGAGTAGTTCTCGAAATCTCTGGAACTCATGAGGCCCATGTCATGCAGGTTGGGAGCGAAGATGCGGGCGTCTTCGTAGATGGTGCGGTCCTGGATGATGATGTCGTCGGTCTTGGAGATATCCACCACATCCTTGAAGCGCTTGTTCAGGAAATAGATCTGGAGATTGAACGACCAGCGGGCCATATCCTCATAGAAATCAGAGAGATAGGGATTGAAGTCCACCGACTCGAACTTGGGGATCCATCCGTAGTGCGCGGCCAGCATCTTCGTGAGAGTGGTTTTGCCGCTTCCGATATTACCTGCGATAGCTATATGCATGACTCTTAAAGTTTTAATTTTCAAAACAGGCCGAAGAGCTGCGCGTCGATACGGTCGGTGATCGCCGCGAAGTCCTCAGGATTATTCTTGAAGTCTATATTGTCTGTCTCCACGATGAGAAGAGGCCCCGTATACTTGGATATCCACTGCTCATAATGGCGGTTGAGACCATCCAGGTACTCGATGCTGATGCTCTGTTCGTATTCCCGCCCACGCTTCTGGATATTGGCAACCAGATGCTCGATGCCGGATTTGAGATAGATGAGGAGATCCGGCTGCTTGACGGTGCTCATCATAAGTTCGAACAGCTGCATATAGGTCTGGTAGTCCCGTTCGGAAAGGTTCCCCATCTCGTAGTTATTGGCCACGAAGATATAGACGCCTTCCGAAATGGTGCGGTCCTGGATGATGGTCTCTTTGGATTTGGCGATCTCCAGCACGTCCCGGAAACGCTGGGCGAGGAAGTATGTTTCCAGATTGTACGACCAGCGGGGGATGTCTTTGTAGTAATCCTCGAGATAAGGATTATACGTGACGGACTCGAACTGGGGTTTCCAGCCGTAATGCTCCGCCAGCATCCTGGTAAGGGTGGTCTTTCCACTTCCGATATTTCCCGCTACACCGATATGCATTCAGTACACATTTTGGTCTTAACCTACAAATTTAATAAAATTTGCCATACTTTTCTTATTTTTGCTTTTACAATCGCTTGTTGTGAATATGAAGATCAAGAAATTTGTCTGCAATGCCTTCCAGGAGAACTGCTATGTGGTTTCCGACGAGGGCCGCTGCGTCATTATAGATCCGGGATTCGCCGGCGGCGAGTTGGACGGGCTGTATAGCTATCTGGAGGCCGAGGGGCTCAGGCCCGAGGCCATCCTCCTGACCCACAGCCACTGGGACCATACGCTGGGGGTTTCCGCCCTGGTGGAACGCTTCGAAATACCTGTCAACCCCGCCGTCCCTTGGTTCAAGATAATCGAGACCCCGGGCCATACGCCGGACAGCGTCTGCTACTACAGCGAAACCGAACACGTGCTGTTCACCGGCGACACGCTGTTCGCCGGCAGCATAGGCCGCACCGACCTGCCGGGCGGCGACTACGACGCCGAAATACGTTCGATAATGGAAAAACTCATTTTCCTCCCCGGCGAAACCGACATCTACCCCGGCCACGGCCCGGCCAGCACCATCGCCCGCGAGCGCATGGAAAACCCCTTCCTGGAGCCTTTTAACGAAAGGGAGGAATTATTTACCGAAGGATAGCGTGATATTTGCAAAGCCCCTCGATCGGAGCCTTGACAAAACCGGCCACGCGGATACCGTTCTCCTCCAGCAAAGGCTCAAGCATATCCCGGCAGGCCCAAGCGAATCCTCCGACCAGGCCGACAGGATACCGGGAGATGTCGTATTTCGAAAGGAAGCGGTCGATGAACGCTTCGAAATTGCTCACTATCAACCCTTTGACATAACCGTCATCTTTATGGCGAAGGATGAAGGGCGCCAGGCTTCCAAGGTATCCCGAAGGGGACGGAGAGCGATACACGCCTTCGACTATCGCGGAATAAGAAGCGTCGAATTCCTTCGAGTAATCCTCCGCTACGGCTGCAGGCACGTCACCTTTGATAAAGTCCGAAAGGAAAAGTTTGCCCAGCCTTGCGCCGCTGCCCTCATCTCCGAGGATGAATCCTCCCGAATACACATTGCGGTGAATGCTCACCCCGTCATAAAAACATGCGTTGGATCCTGTTCCGAGTATGGCGGCTATGCCGAGTTCACGACCGCAAACCGCCCTGGCGGCCCCCATGAGGTCGTCCTGCACATCGACATCTTCTATTGATGATATCGACTGCACGTGAGAAGCGATTCCCTTCCTGATCTGATCGGTAACCACACCGGCGGTGTAGAGATAGAATCCTTTGGCACCAAGAACATCAAGGCCTTCTGCTTTGAAAGTATCGGAAATTGTTGCCAGGATAGCATCCATCTTCATGGTGGACACATTCATTCCCGGCCCCAGGAACTGCCTTACGGCTGTTCCACTGCTGTCGACAACGCGCCAGTCGCTCTTGGTAGCGCCGCTTTCGACAAGGATTATGATGTCTGACTCTGCCATATAATTACACCTTAGAGATAGCATCCACCGCAGCGCGCACGCTGCCATAGCGGATCAGCTGACTGCGCGCATAGTCGTAATCTGTGATTCCGGTCTCTTCCATGATCATGCGGGTCCCACGGTCCACGAGTTTCTTGTTGGTCAGTTGCATATCCACCATGTGGCTGCCCTTCACATGGCCGAGGCGTATCATCACGGATGTAGATATCATGTTGAGTATCAGTTTCGTGGCCGTCCCGGCCTTCATCCGGGTGCTCCCGGTCACGAACTCCGGCCCCACGACCGCCACGACCGAAATCTCGGCTTCCGAGGCCAACGGAGAGCCTTCGTTGCAGGTGATGCAGGATGTCAGCATGCCGGCCTCTCGCCCTTTGCGGACTGCGCCCAGCACGTACGGAGCGCCGCCTGACGCGCTGATTCCCACGACAGTATCCTCCGGCTTCGGACCGAAGGCCAGGATATCCTTCCAGCCTTGCCCGGGATCATCTTCCGCGCCTTCCACAGCCCTGCGGATGGCGCCGTCCCCACCGGCGATGATGCCGATGAAAGCGCCGTCCAGGCCGTAGGTGGGCAGGATTTCCGATGCGTCGGTAATGCCAAGGCGGCCGCTGGTTCCGGCGCCGATGTAGAATACCCGTCCGCCGCGTTCCATCCTCTCCACTATACCATCCACCAGGCGGGCTATCTGCGGGATGCTTCCCGCCACCACCTCCGGCACCTTGCGGTCTTCCGCATTGATACCTTCCAACAGCTCTGCCGTGGACATCTTCTCGAGGTCCTGATACAGGGAATTCTGTTCCGTCTGCCTCACAGCGTCTGCCCTCCTATGAACTCACGCATGATGGAGGTGGGCGGGATGGCCGCTATCTCCATGGGCTTGAGGGCGATGACAGGCTCTATGAACTTGAGCAGGTCCTGCGCCTTCTGGTAGGCGGGAGATGCCTCCGTAACCCCGTACAGGAGGGGTTCCGCGTAGTACTTGAGCAGCGGAAGGTCGTAGAGTGTGGAGGAGTTGAACACCACGCGGGCGTTCTCTTCGAAGGGGAAGATGTTGCGGGTTTCTCCCCTGCGTACGCTGGGCCAGCGGAGGATGTTCTCCTCGGGATTGATGCCACGCACCCTGTTATCCCTGACTATCCTGCGGAGCAAGCGCTTATCCGTGGTGGATCCATGTTCCTTATGGCCACCCGGAAGTGCGGACAAAGCGGAGATGTACACGTTGTAGATGCGGTTCCGATCCACGTCGGGCGTAAGCGCCGGATTCAGGGCATGTATGCCTTCCATGAAGAGCATGTCGTTCTCTTCCAGCGTCATGCGGCGGGATTCGTCGAAGATGGTCTTGCCCTCCTTGAAGTCGAATTTGGGGACGATGATTTCCTTTCCGGCCAGCAGGTCGTTCAGGTTCTCGTTCAGGAGATCCACGTTCATGGCTCCGAGGCTCTCGAAGTCATACTCCCCGTTCTCGTCCTTGGGAGTATGCTCGCGGTCCACGAAATAATTGTCCAGTTCTATCACCTTAGGGTTCAGGCCCAGAACCTGGCACTGCTGGGCGATGCGCAGCGAACTGCTGGTCTTGCCGCTCGAAGACGGGCCCGACATCATCACGATCTTGGTCTTTTTCTTGTGCCAGAAAATCTGGTTGGCAATCTCGGCATACTTGCGCTCCTGGCGCGCCTCGCAGAGGTTGATAAGGCGTATGGCCTGCCCGTCGGCAAGGACGCTGTTCAGCTTTTCGATGGTGTCGATACCCACTGCCGAGCACCAGTCGGCATACTCGCGGCGTGCCGCTTCAATCTTGGAAATCTCTTCGCTCATATTATCTGTGTTTCAATATTTCTTTCAGGAAAGGCCCTGTGACCGAGTTCTTGTCTTTCGAAACCTGTTCCGGTGTGCCTTTCGCGACTATGCGGCCGCCTTTGCGTCCTCCCTCGGGGCCCATGTCTATAAGGTAGTCCACGCTCTTCAGCACGTCGAGGTTGTGCTCAATTATTATTATCGTATTCCCCTGGTCTGCAAGCTGTTGCAGCACTCCCAAGAGAGTTTTTATGTCTGCAAAATGAAGGCCCGTGGTGGGTTCGTCCAGAATGTACAGCGTGTTGCCGGTGCTCTTGCGGAACAGCTCCGCCGCCAGCTTCATGCGCTGGCTCTCGCCGCCGGAAAGGGTAACCGAGCTCTGCCCCAGGCGGACGTATCCCAGGCCCACATCTTCCAGGGCCTTCAGCTTGGGCGCGATGCGGGAGTTCTTGCCGAAGAACTCGTACGCTTCGCTGATGCTCATCTCCAGCACATCGTTGATGTTTTTGCCCTTGTAGTGCACCGCGAGGGTGTCTTCCTTGTAGCGCTTGCCGCCGCAGACCTCGCAGGGCACGTTCACGCTCGGCAGAAAGTTCATCTCTATCTGCTTGATGCCGGCGCCTTTGCATTCTTCGCAGCGGCCTCCCGGCACGTTGAACGAGAAGCGGCCGGCCTTGAAGCCGCGGACCTTGGCATCAGGCGTGTCCTCGAAAAGGGCGCGAATGTCGTCGAAGACTCCCGTAAAGGTTGCCGGATTGCTGCGTGGCGTGCGCCCGATGGGGCTCTGGTCCACTTCGATTACCTTGTCTATAAAGCGGTAGCCGACAAGCTCGCGATACGGAAGGGGTTTGTCGGTGGAGCGGTAGAACTGCTTTTTCAGGATGGGTACCAGCGTCTCGTTCACGAGGCTGCTCTTGCCGCTGCCGCTCACTCCGGCTACGCCGATGATGCATCCCAGCGGGAATTCCACGTCCAGATCTTTCAGGTTGTTGCCGCTCGCTCCCATCAGCTCCAGCACCTTCCCATTCCCTATCCGTCTCTTCTTCGGGACCTCTATCTTTTCTTCCTGACGCAGATATCGTAATGTTTCAGATTCTCCTTTTTCAATAGCTGATGCCGGGCCGCTGAAGATAACCTTTCCCCCATCGTCACCCGCACCGGGGCCAACATCCACCAGCCAGTCGGCAGAACGCATCGTCGCTTCGTCATGCTCGACGACGATCACCGTATTCCCTTCGTCGCGGAGCTCCTTCAGCGAGTTTATCAACTTATAATTATCCCTCTGATGCAGGCCGATCGAAGGCTCATCGAGGATGTAGATCACGTTAACAAGGCGCGAGCCTATCTGCGTGGCAAGGCGTATGCGCTGGCCTTCACCGCCGGAAAGCGAACCGGTGGCGCGATCCAGCGACAGGTACTCCAGCCCCACGTCCATCAGGAACGAAACACGGTCCCGGAGTTCCTTGAGGATGTCCCGGGCGATGGTGCCGGCCCGGTGCGAGAGCTTGCCGGGGAGCGTCCCCAGCCATTCGTGCAACTCGCTGATTTCCATGGCAGATACCTCGGAGATGGTCTTGCCGTCGATCTTGAAACAGTTGGTCTCCTCCTTCAGGCGTGTTCCGTGGCATACCGGACATACTATCTTGTCTTCTATGTGGTCCACGATGCCCGGCCAGTTCACCATCTGAGAACTCATACCGTCCCCGATGCGGAAGAACTCGTCGGAACCGTAGATGAGCAGGCTCACCACCTCGTCCGGCAGGGCTGCGATGGGTTCGTGCAGGGAGAAGTTGTACTTGCGGGCGATGGAGCGGATGACCTCGAACTTCTTGTTCTCACGCACCTTGCCGAGGGGCACGATGCCGCCGTCAGCGATGCTGAGCTCGGGATTCGGGATGATGGTGGCGGGATTCACGTCCACCACCGTGCCGAGGCCCTTGCAATGGGGGCAGTAGCCTTCGGGAGAGTTGAACGAGAAGGTGTGCGGGGCGGGTTCCTGAAGGGACAGGCCGGTCTGTGGATCCACCAGATGCTTGGAGTAATGATGGAGTTCTCCGGTCTCGTGGTCGAGGATGGCGAGCGAGCCCTTGCCCATGCCGAGGGCTGTCATAACCGATGCGCGGATGCGCTTTTCGTCACCCTCGCCGGGCTTGAGCTTGTCGATCACCAGTTCGATGAAATGCCCCTTGTAGCGGTCCAGAGCCTCGACGTCATTCAGGTATTCTATTTCGCCATCGATGCGAACCTGGGTGTAGCCCTTCTTGCGGAGGGAATCGAAGAGCTCGCGGTAATGGCCCTTTCGGCCCCGCACCAGCGGAGAGAGCAGCAAGCATTTGCGGCCCTCGTAGTTCGTCATTATCAGATCCACTATCTGCTCGTCGGTGTAGCGCACCATCTCCTTGCCGCTTACGGGCGAGTATGCGGTGGAGGCGCGGGCGTAGAGGAGGCGCAGGAAGTCGGAGATTTCCGTGATGGTTCCTACGGTGGACCTGGGGTTGTTGCCTGTGGTCTTCTGCTCTATGGCGATGATGGGGCTGAGGCCCTCGATGCTTTCCACTTCGGGCTTGTCGAGAATGCCCATGAAGTGCTTGGCGTAGGGCGAGAGGGTGTTCAGGTAGCGGCGCTGGCCTTCGGCGTAGATGGTGTCGAAGGCAAGGGAACTCTTGCCACTGCCGCTGATGCCCGTAATTACCGTGAAAGTGCCGCGCGGGATATCCACGTCGACATTCTTCAGGTTATGGGCTTTAGCGCCACGTATCTTTATGTACTCCCCTTTGTTCATAGAATCCGGTAAATTTACGGATTTTTTTTCACCCCGTTCCCGTTTTCCGCCATTTTCCGGAACAAAGCTTCAGATTTCGGTGGTTTGTTCCCGTTTATGGCCGTTTTTCGGAACGGATTGGTCATTTACGACCCGCCTTTCCGTTTTTCTTGGCCGACCTGTTGAGGTTTTGCCGGGTTTCCTCTACGGGTAGGGCAAAAAATGGCCGACCTGTTAAGGTTTTGCCGGGTTTCCCCTACAGGTGGGGCAAAAAATAGCCGACCAGTCGAGGTTTTGTAGGGTTTCCTTTACAGGTGGGGCAAAGAATAGCCGATTTGTGGAGGAAATGAGGTTTTGCTATATTTGCAGTATGAGAAGGTTTTTATTAATTGTCGCAGCCGTTTTACTGGCAAGCTGCAAATCCGGCATCAAGACCGGGGACCTTGTGTTTGTCGGAATTCCGGCGGATTACAGCCTGGACGAGTCCGAGATGGACGGGGCAATCAGCGCCGCCACGGGCAACAAAGACGCCCTCAACCTCATCCACGTGGCAATACTGGAAGTAGGCAAAGACACCACCTGGATAATCGACGCCACCATCAAGCACGGAGTGGACCGCCACCCTCTGGACACCATGTTAAAAGACTTTACGCTGAAAGACGGCTCCCAGCCCACGTACATAGTCAAACGCCTGAAATACAGCAGAAAAGCGGCACAGTATGTAGAAAATGCCAAGAAGTTCCTCGGCCGCCCATACGACGTATGGTTCAGCCCGGACAACGAAGCGATGTACTGCTCCGAACTGGTGCGCGACAGCTATCGCACTCCGGACGGAGACTATCTCTTCGATGCCAAACCCATGAACTTCAAGAACGAGGACGGAGAATTCCCGCTCTACTGGCAACAACTCTTTGCCCTCATCGGCCAGAGCATCCCCCAGGACGAGCCCGGCACGAACCCTCAGGATATGAGCGAGGCGAGAGTCCTAAAACAAGTAGATTATTTGTTTAAAGCCGCGGGTTTATAATCTGGATAAAAAACCTTGAATTCCTGTCCATTTTTTTTAGCTACATTTTCAAGAGAATCCAGTATTTCATTCTCCCTTTTCACCGATTGAAACTCCCAGTATTCCGAAGTATTCTTGTCATCACTCTTTTTCCCGGTATAAACATAACGTTGTGTTTTTGTATCAAATGAAGCAATGGGAGAGACAGGAACAAGAGTAGTTGCTTTCTTTGAAGAAGAACAAGACAAACAAAGCAAAAAAACAATCAGTAAAACGACGATTCTTCTCATATAATGATACCTTGATAATTATACTCTGGTCCTCAAGACAATCCCCGTTTCTCTGCCAATTCCTTCTGAATAGCCTCCATCCGGCTGCGGGTAAGAGGATAGAAAGACACCACCAGCACGGCCAGGGCGGCCACCGCGGCGGGTATCCAACTCATCAGCATCTTCAGACCGTTCAGTGCCTCGGGCGTCTGCACGGCACCGGCGGTCGTGTCGTATCCGAACGCGGCCAGCAGCCACATCACGGCAGCGCCGCCGAAGGCTCCGCCGAACTTCTGGGCCATGGAGGATGAAGAGAAAATCAGGCCCGTAGAGGCCGATCCGTCCCGGTTCTCGGCAAAGTCGCTCACATCGGCATACATGCTCCAGACCATGGGGAACAGTACGCCGGTGAAGACGCTTATCAGCACCTGAAGCACCAGCATCCACCAGTAGCCCGAACCGCTCACGGGGATATAGAAGAAGGCGGCGCTGAGCACTATCAGCGCAGCGAAAGACATCATGTAGGTAGTCTTTTTGCCGAGTCTGGCCGCCAGCGGAACCGCCAGCGCCACGCCTATCATATTGCAGACCTCCCCAATCGAAAGGAAGAGTCCGGCGTAGAAGAGGAAACTCCATCCGCCCAGGTTCAGATGCACGTCGGCACCGATCACATCGCTGAAGAAATAGGCCACGGTGCTTCCACGGACGGTGCAGAACAGGTTCGAGCAGAGGGCTGCGCCGATGAGTATCCACCAGGGGGCGTTCCGCACCAGGGATTTCAGGTCGCTACCGACCGATGCGGTGCTCACCGTATGCAGCTTTTCGCGCGTCATGCCGAAGCAGAGCAGGAAGAGCACGAGGCAAACCGTAGCAATCACGAACATGGCGTGCTGCCAGCCGGCAGATGTATCATATCCACCCAGGGCCTTGCAGAGGGGCTCCCAGCAGAAAAGTGCTATGAAACTGCCTGCGTATGCGAAGAACATTCGGTAGGAACTCAGCACCGTCTTACCGTCGGAATCGTCTGTCATCACCCCCAGCATCGCCCCGTAAGGCACGTTGATGCCGGTATAGACCGTCATCATGAGGATGTAGGTCACATAGGCCCAGACCAGTTTGAAGGAAGGGCCAGCATTCGGGGTGGTGAACAGCAGCACGCCGCAGAGGGCGAAGGGCAGGGCCATGAAGAGCAGGTACGGGCGGTACTTGCCCCAGCGTGTGCGGGTGCGGTCTGCCAGGATGCCCATCATAGGGTCGCTGACCGCATCCCAGATGCGTGTAACCACCAGCAGAAGGGCCACCTGGTCCAGCCTCAGACCGAAGATATTACTGTAGAAGAAGGGCAGATAGTAGGAGAAAATCTTCCAGAACATCGAGGAAGACATATCTCCGAAGCCGTAGCCTACCTTCTCGCCAAAAGATGTGCGTATGGTGCTCATTTGCTGCCGAGGTTTTTGTCGATAAGTTTATTCAGGCGCTCCACCGTGAGGCCCGTGCGGAAGCCGTCCGGAGCCGTATTCAGGCAGTAGTCCACCAGCTTGTCAACACTCGAAACCGCCACGTGCATGCGGGTGTCGCTGGAAGCATAATAGATGTAGACCGTGCCGTCCTCGTCGGCTATCCAGCCGTTCGAGAACAGGACGTTCATCACGTCGCCGACGTACTCCTCCCCTTCCGGAGCCATGAAGAATCCGGCGGGCTCCGCGATCACGCGGGACGGGTCGTCGAGGGCGGTCATATACATGTAGAGGACGTAGCGCAGGCCGGAGGCGCATCCGCGCACGCCGTGGGCGAGATGAAGCCATCCTTTTTCGGTTTTGATGGGCGCGGGGCCCTCTCCGTTCTTGCTTTCCTTGATGGTGTGATAGCGGCGGGTGTTGATTATCTTCTCGTCCCGGATAACCGCCCCGTCCATGGTGTCCACCAGCGCCCAGCCTATGCCTCCGCCGCTGCCGGCGTCTATAAAGCCGTCCTGCGGGCGGGTGTAGAGGGCGTACTTGCCGTCCACAAACTCTGGATGCAGCACCACGTTGCGCTGCTGGCTGCCGGCCTGGATGTCCGGCAGGCGCTCCCAACTGCGGAGGTCCTTCGTGCGAACCACTCCGGCGGCCGCCACGGCCGAGGAAAGGTCTCCTTCCGGGGCATCAGGATCCTTGCGCTCCACGCAGAAGATGCCGTAGATCCAGCCGTCCTCGTGGGCGGTGAGGCGCATGTCATACACGTTCGTGGCAGGTTCTCCCCACTCCGGCATGGTTATGGGCCTGTCCCAGAAACGGAACCCGTGCGTTCCGTGCGTGCTTTCAGCCACCGCGAAGAAGGACTTGCGGTCGGCACCCTCCACGCGCACTACGAGATAGTAGCGGCTGCACAGCTTGATGGCGCCGGCGTTGAACGCGGCGTGGATGCCGAAGCGCTCCATGAGGTACGGGTTGGCGACGGGGTCGAAGTCGTAGCGCCACTCCAGGGGCGCATGGGCAGCCGTCACCACCGGGAACATGTACCTTTCGTATATTCCGTTGTCCTCGACGGGAACGTTTATCCTCTTGAGCAACTCCTCGTGACGTACGCGGAGGAGATGTTCTCTCTCTTTATAATCCATGTCTAAAGCAATACTATCTGGTCTTTTTCGGCGAATGCCTTGAAATCATCCTCATATTCGAATCCCTTCCAGGGGCCGTAGAAATGCTCCGGCTTGTCGCAGGCGTTGCGCCAGGTGAGGGCATAGGCCACGGGGTAGTCCTTGATCGCCGGGTAGAGGGCTTCGGTCCACCATGTGGGCGCGCAGATGCCTTCCAGGCCCGTCTCCGAAAGGGCTATCAGCTTGCCGTGCTGTTTAGCGAGAGGCACCATATAATCGAGGGTGGCTTTCAGCAGGTCCCGGAAATCCGCGCAGGCGACCTCTATCCCCCTTTCTTCCTCCTTGTAGGTGTATCCGTCCAGGCCGAGGATGTCGATGATCTCGTCGCCGGGATAGCGCTCCACGTAGCCCGCGGCATCCACGTTCATGCTGGGCGAGTAGCACCAGACTATGTTGTCGAAGCCACGCTCGCCGGCAAGGTAGTCGTAGGTCATCTTCCAGAGGGCTACGTACTCCTCGGTGGTGCAGTGCTTCTGCCCCCACCAGAACCAGTTGCCGGTGTGCTCGTGCCAGGGGCGGAAGATGAAGGGGATGCGCTTGCCGTCGGCATCGCGCAGGGTGTCGAAGAAATCCCCCAGGATCTGCAGCCAGCCCATGAACTTTGCATGGTTCTCCCCGCCTTCGAGGATGGAAGTGACCACGCCGTCGGTGTTGTCCCATGCGGTGCCGCCCATCAGCGGATTCCGCGGATGCCAGGAGAAGGTGACCACTCCCCCTCTCTCCACCTGCCTGAGGGCAGCGCGCCGGATGAGCAGGAAGGGGACGGCATCCAGGCTCTTGTCGCCGCCGAGCTCGATCTCGCCGAGCTCCAGACCAAGCATGGAAGGATACTTCCCGCACACGTCCTTGACGTCCGAACGGTCCAGAGGATCGTTCCCGGGATCCTCAACGGTCCAGGCATGGCCGTAGCAGAGGTCGTCCTGATGTCCGTACATTATCTTTCCGGCATCGACGGATGCCTTGAGGCATGCGAGCAGGCGCGCACGGCCGGTCTGGGCTTTGCTGCCGCAGGAAACTGCGAGCACTATGGCGAGAGCGCCACAAAGGATAGGTTTCAGCATATTATTCTTTTTTATCGTTATTAATCTTTTGAAGTGCGGCCGTGCAGGCGTCGATCACGGCCATGGTGGTGCTGTCAGTCAGGTAGACTCCGTTCAGTCCCTGGGCCTCCTGGAAGGGATCTCCGCAGAGGTCATCCCCCTCCTGCCAGAAGTCATGGCCGGGGGTCTGGCGCGCGAGGCCGCTCCATGCCCAGAAGTTGCATCCGAGCAGGACGTCGCCCTCGCGGGCGGATTCCACCACACGTCCGAACACGTAGCCGTAGACCTTGTCGCGGCCGGTAGTTGCCGATTCGCGGCTGAAGGAAAAGCCGTCCCGCGGGTATCCGAATTCCTCTATCACCACCTTCTTGCCCAGCCTGCGGGCGATCTCCAGGTGACGGTCGATGTAGTCCTGAACCTTGACTATGGCAGCCTCGGCATCCGCCGCGATGCTGTCTTCCCTGATCCAGCGCCAGTTGTAGGGCCAGATGTGGATGGTGATGTAGTCGATGTCCGCACAGGCGTTCAACTCCTCAACGAGGGGATAATCCTTCTCGCAGCCCATAAAGCCCTCGTTCCCGGTGCTTACCATATGCACGGGATCGATACTCTTGATGAGGGCGGCGGTGCCCCTTATATATTTAAGGAAGGCCTCGAAGGTCTCCTTGTCTTTCTTGAACGGACGGGGCTCGTTGCATATCTGCCAGGAATAGATGGCATCCGACTTACTATATCGGCGGACCACTTTGCGGACGTGCTCCTGGTAGAGCTTCACCGCCTTTTCGTTCTTTGCGAATGCAGCCATCGCGGGCATGTAGATGTGATATCCTTCCACCGCCGGGTGGGGCTGATGGCCGGCTCCGGCCTTTTCCAGGTAGGATGCATACCCGTCCGGGCTCCATTCCCAGGCATTGTTCAGGAACATCACCGCCTTCATGCCCCGGCGGCTCATTTCCTTCAGCATCGCATCCATCCCCGCCCAGTTCTCGTCGGTGGCCAGCACACGGAGGTTGGTGATGCCGTGGGCCTTCAGCGAATCCAGCTCCGCCCCGAAACGCACCGGGTCCTCGACCGCCAGCCTGGAGGCATACCAGACGTTGGTTCCTATGTAGTAATCCTTGGGCTTATCCGCACCGGCGCAGGAAAGCGCCGAAAGAACAAGCAGGACTGAAAGGAGGAGAAGTCGGGTTTTGGCCATAAAAGTGTCGTTCGTTATGCAAATATATATAAATTTGCAGACATGAACGCACCCCAAAGGCTGGCCGCAGAAGTGCGCGCCGAACTCGAAAACGACATACTCCCCTTCTGGCTGAGCCGCATGCAGGACCCTGCCGGGGGCTTCTACGGGCAGATGGACGGCAGCGGCCGGCTGGTGCCGGATGCACCCCGCGGAGGCATACTCTGCGCACGCATCCTCTGGACATTTTCCGCGGCCTACCGCGTGCTGGGCAAGGCTGAGTATCTGGATGCTGCCCGCAATGCTTTCGTCCAGATACGGGATCGGTTTTTCGACCGGCAGTTCGGCGGCATCTACTGGAGCCTGAACGCCGACGGCACCCCGCTGGACACAAAAAAGCAGTTCTACGCCATCGCCTTCGCGGTTTACGGCTGCGCCGAGTATTTCCGCGCCACCGGCGAAGAAGAGGCGCTGGAGCTTGCAATAAAATTATGGCGCAGCATCGAAGGCCACAGCCTGGATCTGGAGAAGGGAGGATACATCGAGGCCTGCACAAGGGACTGGAAGCCCATCGCCGACATGCGCCTTTCCGAGAAGGATCGCAACGATGCCAAGACCATGAACACCCACCTTCACATACTCGAGGGCTACACAGGATTATATAGGGTGTGGAAGGATGAGACCCTGCGCCGGCGCCTAACGGACCTTTGCGAGATATTCATGGTGCGCATCGTGCGCCCGGACGGGCACCTGGGCCTGTTCTTCGACGAGGACTGGCGTTCGCAGTCCGATATGGTCAGTTTCGGGCACGATATCGAGGCCTCCTGGCTGCTGTGCGAAACTGCGGAACTGCTTGAAGATGAGGCTCTTCTGCGCCGCGTCCGCGAGTGCTGCGGGCGTATCGCCACTGCCTCGCTGGAAGGCTTGCAGCCGGATGGCAGCATGATCTACGAAGGGACGCCGCCGGCGTCATTCGACACCGACCGCCACTGGTGGGTCCAGGCCGAGACGGTGGTCGGCTGCCTGAATCAGGGATGGACCGACAGAGCCATCCGCTGCTGGGAGTACATCAAATCACATCTGATCGCCCCCGACGGTGAATGGTACTGGAGCGCAGACGCCGAGGGGCATCCCAACACCCGCGACGACCGCGCCGGCTTCTGGAAATGCCCCTATCACAATGGCAGGATGTGCCTGGAAATCCTGACTACTTACTCTCGAGGATAAACACCGCGCTGGTATTGGTCTTCAGCAATTTGGGATTGAAGCCGCCTTCCTGAAGGAATGCGCCGGAGAAGCTCTTGCCGTTCCCCCACCAGCAACTCTTGTCGACGTTCTGCTCGGTAACCTTGTAGTTCTTTGCCGGGTCGAGGCCCTGGAGGCGGAATACGTGCGAGCCGGAGGCGCGGTTCTGGTAGCGCAGGCAATAGGTGAATACCACCGCCTTGCTCTTGTCCGGAGAGACATACATAAGTCCGTAGTAATCACCTTCATAGGGCGAACCCAGACGGTACAGGTCTCCGTTGAAGACGACATCCCTGTAGCCCTTGTAGGAAGTGATGCAGCGGTCCGCGATAGCCCTCTCTTCGGCCGACAGGTTCTTGGGCTGGAGCTCCATTCCGAGCCTTCCGGCAGATGCCACGTCGAAACGGAACTTGATCGATGTTATGTTGCCGGTCTGATGGTTGGGAACGGCCGACACGTGCGATGCCATCACGCATGCGGGATAAATCATCGAGGTGCCATACTGAATGCCGATGCGGGTGATGGCATCGGTATTGTCACTGGTCCACACTTCGTTAAACCAACGCATCGAGCCGTAATCTATGCGGCTTCCGCCGGAGGAGCAGCACTGCACTATCACGTCCGGGTACTTCTCGCGCATGCGCTCGCAGACCTTGTAGAGACCCTGCACATATTCCACAAAGAAGCGGTCCTGCTCATCCCCCAGATACGGGCTGCCGAAAGACGTCACGTTCCTGTTGCAGTCCCACTTTATATAATCTATGTTTGGCGAGAGGCTCATGGTACGGTCGAACACTCCGAACACGAAATCCTGTACCTCCGGGTTGGTGAGATCCAGCAGCCACTGGTTGCGGCTCTGGTAGATCTCGCGGCCGGGGCTCTGCACCACCCACTCGGGGTGAGCCTGGGCGAGGTTGGAGTCAGGGTTGACCATCTCCGGCTCTATCCAGATGCCGAACTTGAGGCCCTTGGAGTGAGCGTAGGACGCCACATAATCTATCCCCTCCGGGATCTTGGCATCGTTGAGCTCCCAGTCACCCAGGCCGGCCTTGTCGGAGTTGCGGGGATGGTCCTTGGCGAACCAGCCGTCGTCCAGCACGAACATCTCCAGGCCCATGGAGGCCGCATCGTCTATCATGCGGAGCAGGGTTTCGGTGGTGAAAGTGAAGTAGGCCCCCTCCCAACTGTTGAGCAGGGTGGGGTTGACCTTTCCTCCGTTCCACACGCCATATTTGCGGGCCCAGCGGTGGAGATTGCGGGATGCTCCGCCGGCACCCTCGCGGCTCCAGGTGTAGATCATCTCCGGAGTAGTGAAACTCTCCCCTGCCTTCAGCGGGTACGCCGATGCATAGGGGTTGATGCCGGATACGATGTTCAGGCGCTCGCTCTGGTCTATCTCGAAGCTGATGCGGAAGTTGCCGCTCCAGGCGAGGGCGCCCGCAATCACCTCGCCGTCGGTCTCGCTGAAGTTCTTTCCGAGGGTCAGGAGGAAGGAGGGATTGTTGCTCTGGGTGGCCTGGGTGCCGCGGCGCGTCTCTATCACCTTGATGTCGTGGGTGAGGAGCGTTTGGTCCATCTGCATTTCCCTCGCCCAGCCGCCATAGAAGTGGGTCAGGAGGAAATCATCCGCCGCCAGGTTCAGGGAGGCGGAGGCATAGTTCCGGAGTTCCACCGGCTTCTTACCGGGGTTGCGGATGACGCTATGCATGAGGATGACGTCTTCCGCCCGGTGGGCCTCATAGACCAGGTCCACCTCGAGGGCGGTCACATAATCCTTGGTATGGACGGTTGTGGTTGTGATTCCACCCTTGGCCACGGTCTCGTGCGACACATAGTAGAGTTCGGTGTTCTGCGTGCCGTCGGCATACTTCACATGGAGGGCGTCCTGGCCGTTGAACCTGCCGCCCACGGCCGGATAAGTCTCGGGAACGGATGCGCCGACGCTGAACTTGATGAAAGCGTCCGGATTGCCCGCAGGCGCGCCGTAATGCACGGTGCGCAGCGTCCCCTTTTTGTCTACCTGGATCAGCAACTGCGTGCCGGCGGTTTCCACCGCTATCACTTTCGGCGTCACCGCCGGGATCTCGACGGTCTCGTGGGTGAACTTTTTGGCCTTCTTGTTGGGTTTCCCCGCCTGTGCGGGAAGGGTGACGGCGAGCAGAGCGATGGCCGCCAGGGCGATCATGTGGTTTTTCATAGTTACAAATATACAAAAAAGTGTAACTTTGTGTGATTTAATTATCTCTATATGACCACATACAGACAAACGGGCAGTCGGGCCTACCTTACCGGCATAGTGCTGGTAGCCGTTATCGGCGGACTTCTTTTTGGATACGATACAGCCGTTATTTCAGGTGCCGAGAGGGGCCTGCAGGCCTTCTTCCAGAGTGCCGGCGATTTTACTTATTCCGACGCCCTGCACGGGTTCACCACGTCTTCTGCGCTTATCGGATGCGTGATCGGAGCTCTGATTTCGGGGTTGCTGGCTTCCCGCCTCGGGCGCAAGCGCTCCCTGTTCGTGGCCGGCATCCTGTTCCTGCTTTCCGCACTGGGATCCTATCATCCCGAGTTTCTCTTCTTCCAGAAGGGGGTTGCCACCAAGGGCCTGATGATAGCGTTCAACTTCTACCGCATACTGGGCGGGATAGGCGTCGGAATGGCTTCCGCGCTGTGCCCGATGTATATCGCTGAGGTTTCGCCTGCGAACAAGCGCGGCACGCTGGTGTCCTGGAACCAATTCGCTATCATATTCGGACAGCTGGTGGTTTACTTCGTGAACTTCCTTATTATACGTTCGCACGCGAACGATCCTGCGGTGGTGGAGTGGACCAACAGCATAGGCTGGAGGCTTATGTTCGTGAGCGAGGCGGTGCCCGCCGCTTTGTTTGCTTTGTTGATACTTCTGGTGCCGGAAACTCCGCGTTATCTTGCTCTGAACGGGCAGGACGAAAAGGCTCTCACAGTTTTGAGCAATATCAACGGCGAGGCCCGCGGACGCGAGATCCTGGCGGAGATAAAGGCCACTGCCGTCGAGAAAACCGAGAAGCTTTTCAGCTACGGATGGCTGGTGATTTTCATAGGCTGCATGCTAAGCGTGTTCCAGCAGATTATCGGCATCAACGCAGTGCTCTATTTTGCCCCGAGAATCTTCGAATCCATGGGTGTAAGCAACAATATGCTCTTCACCGTGATCATGGGAGTAATCAACATTTCATTCACTCTGGTGGCTGTTTTCACTGTGGAGAAACTGGGTAGAAAGCCGTTGCTGATCACCGGCTCGCTGGGAATGGCTCTGGGCGCGGCCGGAGTGGCTCTTTCCAACGTGGTTTCGCTGCCCGCGGTGGTGCCGGTCGTCAGCATCATGCTCTATAGCGCATGCTTCATGTTCAGCTGGGGCCCTATCTGCTGGGTGTACATTTCCGAACTGTTCCCCAACACAATCCGCAGCCAGGCTACGGCCATTGCTGTGGCGTTCCAGTGGATATTCAACTTCATCGTTTCCAGCACCTTCGTACCCATGTACAACATGCGCCTGGGTGCAATGGGCGACAGCTTCGGCCATTTCTTCGCATACGCCCTCTACGGCGTGATATGCATCATCGCCGCGGTGTTCGTCTGGAAACTCGTCCCAGAAACGAAAGGCAAGACGCTGGAAGACATGACTGCCCTCTGGCGTTCTAAATCTGCTTAAGCGGAATCCTCGCGAGATAAACCGCGGCCTTGGGGGTGGCGTGGGATGAGTAGTAGCTGACCCATAGTTCGTCGCCCACGACAAGGAATCCGGGGTAGCTGGTGTCGCCGCCCGAAGGGAGCACGGCGATCTGCTCGAAACGGCCGTCCAGACCACCTTTCAGCAACATGGTCTTGTAGGATCCCGGGATCAAATACGACCTGGAACCTGCCACTATGGTGCTGTCGTTCAGGGCGATGAAGTTGGGTCCGCCGAGCTGGAATCCTATCTTGTTCAGCTTCCAATCCGTGTAAGGCGCTTCGCTCACTCCCCATATTCCCTGCCTGTCCAGGCGCTCCTGGCGCAGGAGCATCATCATCCGTCCATCCGGCAGGAAATGCACCGAAGCCTCGTTGGGGAAGCCAGGGACATCGATTTTAGCGACATCCTCGTAATGAATTCCGTCGGTCGTCTTCACCAGGAAAACTATTGTCTTGTTATCAGGGTCGGAATCATCTTCCAATGAGGAATACACCACTCCGTATCCGGTGTCGCCATTCCAATCTATCTTCCAAAGCCAGTCTTCGCCTGTAGCGATGTCGGAGACTATTTCTATGGGTTCCGGATCGCTGAAGCTGAGGCCATCTCGGCTTTCGGAATACATTGGATCCCGACCGACAAGTTTCTTGTCCACATACACCGATCCGCCCATCGACACCAGCAGGCGGCCGTCGGGAGTTACCGAAAGCGAAGGGTCGCGAAGATCATAACCTTCTTTGGCGAGGCAAGCGACGGATTTCCACTTCCTTCCGTTTCGTGATTGAAGGACCCGGATTTGACCGCGGGCGGTTCCGTCGGCCTCGAAAATATGGCTTCCCGCCTCGCGGAATGCAATGTAATAGCGGCCGTCGAACTCGGTCAGAGAGGTGAAGGCGCAATGTTTTTCGCTATCCCAGATGCGGTCTACCTTTATTGAAATGTCGTTGCCGGCATCCCGCCTTGCACAGCCGGATGCCAGCAACAATATCACTGCAGCGCAGATGCTATACAGAATACAGGTTGACCAGTGTCTCATAAAGCTCCTGCTGTCCGGAAATCTGTTTGGGTTCGCCGTTTGCCTTGGCATAGGCTACCAGGTCTTCGAGCGTGGCCTTGCCCTCGTCGAATTTCTTGCCGAGACCGGCGTCGAACGAGGCGTAACGCTCTTTCACCATGGCGGGAATGGGGCTCTTCTCCACAATCTCCGCTGCATTCAGCAGGCCGTGGGCCATCACGTCCATCGCGCTGATATGGGCGATGAAGATGTCCTCGGGGTTGGTGGAATTGCGGCGCAGCTTGGCGTCGAAGTTGGATCCGCCGGGGGCCAGACCGCCGTTGCGTACGATCTGCAGCATAGCCTGGGTCATCTCCAGAACGTCGTTCGGGAACTGGTCGGTATCCCATCCGTTCTGGGCATCTCCGCGATTGGCGTCGATGCTACCGAGCAGGCCGTTATCCACCGCGACCGCAAGCTCGTGCTCGAAGGTGTGGCCGGCTAGAGTGGCATGGTTGACCTCGATGTTGACCTTGAAGTCCTTGTCCAGGCCGTTGGCACGGAGGAAGCCGATGACCGTCTCTGTGTCAACATCATACTGATGCTTGGTGGGTTCCATAGGCTTGGGCTCGATGAGGAAGGTGCCCTTGAATCCCTTGCCGCGGGCATAGTCGCGGGCGACCTTCAGCATGTTGGCCAGATGGTTCTTCTCCTTCTGCATCTGGGTGTTCAGGAGGCTGGAGTAGCCCTCGCGTCCGCCCCAGAAAACATAGTTCTCGCCACCGAGCTTGATTGTGGCGTCAAGGGCGTTCTTGATCTGCACGGCAGCACGGGCGACCACGTCGAAATCGGGATTGGTTGCAGCGCCGTTCATATAGCGCTTGTGGCCGAACACGTTGGCGGTGCCCCAGAGGTTCTTGATTCCGGTTTCCTTCATCTTGACCAGCGCATAATCGGTGATTTCCTTCATCCTGGCCTCGTAGAGGGCGATATCGTCGGTATCTTCGATCAGGTCGATATCGTGGAAGCAGAAGAAACCGATGCCGAGTTTGCTCATAATCTCGAAACCCGCATCCATCTTGTCCTTGGCCCGCTGCATGGGGTCGGCCGCCTTATCCCACTCGTAGCTGCGGGTCTGGCCGCCGAACTGGTCGCCGGAGGCCTGTCCGAGGCTGTGCCACCAGGCCAGCGCAAAACGAAGCCAGTCTTTCATGGGTTTGCCGAGGACTACTCGCTCGGGTTCATAATAATGGAATGCAAGGGGATTCTTGCTTGCCGGCCCCTCGAAGGGGATTTTGCCGATTGTCGGATAATACTGTTTCATATGTTTATTGTATATCAATTATTTACGCATAGTCGTCTGGTGCATTTTTACCAGACGGTTTTAAGCAACTCATTGATTATCAGCAGTGTTTTGCAGGAGGTCGCGCCAGAGGGCATAGGCTTCCAGATATGGCCCCCGGTCGGGGGCAGGTTCTACCAGCGCCAAACGCTCCAAAGTAGAGAAGGCTTCGGCAGGCGAGGCGTAGATGCCAGCGCCGAGGCCGGCACCGCGGGCGGCGCCGACGGACCCGTCGGTATCATAGAGTTCGATGGTGGCGCCGGAAACACTTGCCAGGGTCTCCCGGAAGATCTCCGAGAGGAACATGTTCGCGTTGCCTGCGTGGATACGATCTATCTTCATGCCCATCGCCTGCATCACCTCGATGCCGTACTGGAACGAGAAGACTATCCCCTCCTGGGCTGCGCGGATGAGGTCTCCGCGGCCGTGGCGGTTGAAGTCGATGCCATGGAAGCTGCACCCGGGAGCGGCATTTCCGAGCATGCGTTCAGCTCCGTTTCCGAAGGGAAGGATGCTGATTCCGCGGCTGCCGACAGGAGATTCTTTGGCCAGGGCGTTCATGCCGGGATAGGTCATTCCGTCGAAGGCAACGTTGCGGCGCATCCAGGAATTGAGGATACCGGTGCCGTTGATGCAGAGGAGCACCCCTAGGCGTGGATCCTCAACCGTATGATTGACGTGCGCGAAAGTATTCACACGCGAAAGAGGGTCGTAATTCACCTCCCCGAGCACACCGTAAACCACTCCGGAAGTGCCGGCCGTTGCGGCGATTTCTCCCGGGTTCAGCACGTTCAGGCTCAACGCGTTGTTCGGCTGGTCGCCAGCGCGGTAGCAGACAGGCACTCCAGCGGGAATGCCAAGCTCCGACGCGGCAGCCGCGCTCACCCTTCCCTGCTCCGAGAAAGTGGGCCGTATTTCCGGCAGGATGGCTGGGTCAAATCCATAATAATCAAGCAGTTCGCGCGCCGGACGGTTCTGCGCGAAATCCCACATCATCCCCTCCGATAGCCCGCTCACGGTGGTGCAGCATTCGCCAGTGAGGCGCATGGCGATGTAGTCCCCGGGGAGCATGATTTTGTGGATGCGGGCGAACAACTCCGGCTCGTTCTCCTTCACCCACGCAAGCTTGGCGGCGGTGAAGTTGCCGGGAGAGTTCAGGAGATGCTTCAGGCACCAGCCGGACCCCAGATCCTCGAATGCCTTCTGCCCGTAGGGGACGGCGCGGGAGTCGCACCAGATGATGGCCGGGCGCAGGGGGCGGCCGTCCTTCCCCACGCACACCAGGCCGTGCATCTGGTAGGAGATGCCGATGGCAGATACCTTCACTCCGTTCGGTATGGCACTCAAAACTTCTGCAGTAGCGGCCTTGAGGTATTCCCACCAGGCATCCGGATCCTGCTCCGCCCAGCCGGGCTGCCGCGAAAGGATTGAAGCCTCGCTTTTAGGGTAGAATGCCGAAGCGATGCATTTGCCGCTTTCAGCGTCCACCAGACTGGCTTTAACCGAGGAACTGCCTATATCATAACCCAATAGAAACATAGTGCCGTGTGGTTTGAGTACAACATACAAATATAATAAAAAGATGGCAGACCAAGTAATGAAAAAATTTCTATATTTGTATCCATTATAATGGATAACACTACTCATTCACTATGACTTTTCTGAATAGATTCGGTTCGGTTGCGCTTCTCCTTGCAGTGATCTGCTCGGCCGCAGCCGTCACTTCCTGTGAAAAAGATCCTGAAGAAGAAAACAGCGTAAAGATTGTCACGACAAACATCTCGGTTCCTTCCCCCGTCGAAATCGAGGAGGGGCAGACTATCACCATCACGCTTCGCGGCACCACCAACATCACCAAAGAAGATCAGGTCGTGCTCAGGAATGCGGCAGGCGAAGACAAATACTGCCCTATTGTCGACCTCAAAGACGGTTCCTACCTCGTTTTCGCACCCCCGGCCGATATTACCAACGGCTCATATAAAGTTTACATCCGCAATGCCGGCATCAATTACTACGCCGGAATGCTCGACCTGTCGGTGAAAGCTTCGCTCAACGTCGAGCCGGGAGAGGGCGTAACCGTGTATGGGATAGTAACCTGCGATGGCAAGGGAGTGCCGGACGTGCTTGTATCGGACGGCGCAGAAATCGTAAAGACCGACGCCAAGGGCATCTATCAGCTCAAGTCCCAGAAAAAGTGGCAGTACGTGTTCGTGGTCATCCCCTCCGGATACGAAGTGCCCAACGACGGCATCCTGCCCAAGTTCCACCAGATCCTTACCCAGGGAGCGAACGTGGCCGAACGCAAGGACTTCGAACTCATCAAGGTAGACAACGACAACTTCACCCTTTTTGTATGCGGAGACATGCATCTTGCGAACCGCAACAACGACGTCTCCCAGTTCGGCGATGTTGCCAGGACGCTCAACTCCTCTATCGCTGCCACCGGAGGCAAAACATATGTAATGACTCTTGGCGACATGACCTGGGACAATTACTGGTATAGCAACAAGTATGAGTTCCCCCAGTACCTCCAGACCGTCAACACCAACTTCAAGGATGTAACCTTTTTCCACACCATGGGCAACCACGACAACGATATGACCCAGGTGGGAGATTTCGACAAGTCTTTCCGTTACACGCGGGATATCGCCCCCACTTTCTATTCCTTCAATCTAGGCCAGATCCACTTCGTGGTGATGGACAACATCGACTATAACAACGTGGAAGCCAACACTCTGAACAGCAGCGGCAGCACCACAGGCACCGACCACCGCGGCGAGTATGTGCTGGATTACACCGCGGAGCAGATGCAGTGGCTTGTGAAGGATCTTTCCTATGTAGACAAGAGCACGCCGGTTTTCATCACATCCCACGCCCCCGTATCCAGGCCTAACGGCGCCACCTCCTTCAACGACAAGTATATGAACGGCGCCAATTCCGCCGGCGAAGCCAACATGGCGGCGTTCATTTCAACCGTAAAGGATTATAACGTCAACTTCCTCAGCGGCCACACCCACAACCTCTTCCATCGCAAGCACAACGACAAGTTCTCCGAGCACAACGAGGGCGCCATCTGCGCATGCTGGTGGTGGACGGGCAAAATCACGTCCGGCATCCACGTCTCGCAGGACGGCACTCCGGGAGGTTTCGCCGTATGGCAGTTCACCGGAAAGAACTTCAAGCAGTATTTCCAGGCTGCAGGCCACGATGCCAACTATCAGTTCCGCGCCTACGACGTCAACAAAGTCAAGGATACGTATACGACAGCTGCCGCAAGTGTCAAGAGCGAAAACACCAAGTACACGAATCCTATCATCAATGCGGTCAACAATCTTCCCGCAAACTCCATACTCCTCAACGTATGGAACTGGGATCCCGACTGGAAGGTCAGCATCACCGAGAACGGCAAGGAACTGACTCTCACCAAGGCATACACCTACGACCCGCTCCACGCGATGGCCTATACCTTCCCCCGCTGCGCCTCATCCACATCCGTTTCCTTCCCCACCGGACTTTGGAGCCACTACTTCACTGCAACCGCAAGCAGTGCAAGCTCCACCGTTGTCATTTCGGTCACCGACGCCAACGGCAAGACCTACACGGAAACCATGACGCGCCCCAAGGCATTCACTGTAAACGATTACAAAAACAAATAATCAATTCAACTATTAACCTTTAAAACATTATGAGATTACACAAGATTCTAGCCGTGGCGGCACTGATGCTTTTGGGCTTCAGCCTGAATGCACAGAACCGCACGGTCCAGGGAAAGGTGACCGATGCCGCAGCACAGCCTGTGCCCGGTGTTGCCGTCATTCTCCAGGGGACCACAAACGGCACAATGACCGGCAACGACGGATCCTATTCCATCAGGATTCCGGAGGGAAATGCCGTCTTGGAGTTCTCGAGCCTCGGCTACCAGACCAAAACGGTCAACGTACCCGCAAGCCAGGGAACAGTCAACGTGACTCTGGAAGACGATGCGATGACTCTCGAAGAGACCGTCGTCGTGGGTTACGGTGTTCAGAAGAAGGTCAACCTGACCGGTGCAATCACCCAGGTGGAGAGCAAAGCGCTCGAAAACCGCAGTGCGCACAACCTGACAACCATGCTCCAGGGTTCCGTGCCCGGACTCAACATTTCCACATCCAGCGGTAACCCCGGTTCCACCGGCTCGCTGAACATCCGCGGTTACACCTCCATCAACGGTGGTGATCCCCTCGTGCTCATCGACGGCATCGAAGGCAGCATCAACCGCATCAACCCTCAGGACGTGGCCTCCATCTCCGTCATCAAGGATGCATCCTCAGCAGCCGTTTACGGCGCCCGTGCAGCCTATGGCGTCATCCTGGTGACCACCAAGGAAGGTTCGGTAGATAAAGACAAGGCCACGGTCCGCTACAACGGCCGCTGGGGCGTTGAAATGCCTACCACCTCCACCGAATGGGAAACCAGGGGCTACTGGTCCGTCTACACCATCAACAAGTTCTGGTACGAGAGCAAGGGTTCCAACTATGTGAACTACACCCAGCAGGACATGATGGAACTCCTCGCCCGCGTGAACGACAAGACCGAGAATCCCGAGCGTCCGTGGGTCGTCACCACCGCTCCCGACTCCCAGGGCCGCGTGCACTATAAGTACTACGCCAACACCGACTGGTGGCACGAACTCTACAACGACGTTCATCCCACCCAGAACCACAGCGTGAGCGTGAGCGGCGGAAACAAGGCCGTCAAGTACTATCTCTCCGGCCAGTACGACCGCCAGCAGGGTATGGTGAAGGTTCGCCCGGACGTGTATGAGAAGTACAACCTCCGCGCGAAGTTCGATGCACGCATCAACAAGTACGCACGCATCAGCAACAACACCAACTTCTTCGTCGGCACATACGACTTCCCCGGCCTCGCCGACATTCAGGATTCCTTCGCGTACGGCGACCGTCACGCTCCCGCGTGCTTCCCTCTGACCAACCCCGACGGCACTTTCCTCTATTTCGTGGACGCCCTCGGCTACCGCGTATGTAACGGACGTCACTGGGCATACCAGAGCGGCAACCTCAACGTGGAGAAGCGCACAGACCTCGCCAACACCACGGAACTTACCATCACTCCCTTCAAGGGTCTCACCCTCAAGGCGAACTACAGCTACCGCACCTACAACAACCATGACACCCACCGCAGGAACCTGATTACCTATTCCCAGTATGCAGGTGAGATCGTGGAATACAACAATGCAGGCGCATTCGACAACTACATGACGGAATCCGTACAGGAATATGTACGCCAGACCTGGAACGCCTATGCCACCTACGAGAACACTTTCGCAGATGCACACAACCTCAAGGTAATGGGCGGTTTCAACTACGACGACTACCACTATAAGAGAGTTTACGCAAAGGGTTATGACCTCATCACCGCCGAACTCTCCGACCTCGCCCTCATCTCCACCGAGACCCGTACCCCCGAAGTAGGAGGAAACCAGTCCGCATGGAGGGTGGCAGGTTTCTTCGGCCGCGTGAACTACGACTACAAGGGGCGCTATCTCTTCGAGGCATCTGCCCGTTATGACGGTTCCTCCCGTTTTGCCCGCGGACATCAGTTCGGATTCTTCCCGTCCGCATCCGCCGGCTGGCGCGTGAGTGAGGAGCCTTTCTTCGAGTCCCTCAAGCCTTACATCAATAACCTCAAGCTTCGTGCATCTTACGGTACTCTTGGTAACCAGAATGTGGGCAACTTCTCCTACATCCGTCTGGTGAACTTCAAGACCTTCGCAGGCTATAGCTTCGGTGATCCCGTGATGGCACGCTACACCAACCTCGACGATCCCGTGGCATCCAACAAGACCTGGGAAGTCTCCAAACAGACCAACCTCGGTCTCGACCTCGCCCTGCTGGGCAACAAACTCGAATTCACCGGCGAGGCCTACATCCGCGACACCGACGGAATGCTCACCGATGGTATGGACCTTCCTTCGGTGTATGGCGCAGGCGTTCCCCAGATGAATGCTGCAGACCTCCGCACCAAGGGATATGAGCTTTCGCTGAGCTGGAGGGATTCCTTCAAGCTTGGAGGAAAAGACCTTCAGTACTTCCTGAAGGGCACTCTCAGCGAGTTCCGCTCCACCATCACTAAGTTCAAGAACGAAACCAAGCTCCTTTCCAATTACTATGAGGGTATGGAGCTCGGCGAAATCTGGGGCTTCCATATTGATGGTCTCTTCGCTTCCGA
The DNA here is from genome assembly GCA_017427385.1 of Bacteroidales bacterium. GTDB lineage: Bacteria > Bacteroidota > Bacteroidia > Bacteroidales > UBA932 > Cryptobacteroides. Next base: position 137,332 of record JAFRSW010000019.1, on the reverse strand, counting down.
CGCAGAGGCCGCAGCCTACACCAGTCAGGTTGACCAGTCTTACTGCAACGCCAACCTCAACGGCGGATGGAAGGCCGGTGACCTCAAATATGCCGACCTCGACGGTGACGGTGTAATCGGCATCGGTGCAAACACTCTTGAAGAGCACGGGGACAAGATCTATCTCGGTAACGGACTGCCCCGCCTCCATTACGGATTCCAGACCGGCTTCTCCTGGAACGGCTTCGATGTGAGCGTGTTCTTCGAAGGCACCGGCACCCACTACTGGTATCCTTCCCGCTACAACTTCGACTTCTGGGGCCCGTTCAGCCTCGGTTATCCCACCTTCCTGGACAAGAACTTCCTGAGCAACTGCTGGAGCGAGGATAACCCTGACGCTTACTTCCCGAGGCCCCGTTCCAACGTCGCATCCAACGGCGGCGGCGAACTCGGCCGCGTGAACGACCGCTACATCCAGAACATCAGATATCTCCGTTTCAAGAACCTCACAGTGGGTTATGAGCTTCCCAAGAAACTCATCTCCCATGTTGGTCTCGAGCAGGTGAGAGTTTACTTCTCCGGCGAGAATCTGGCATACTGGTCTCCCATCAAGAAGTACACCACCCATCTGGATCCCGAAAGCTGCTTCGACCGCGGAGGCGACCCTGTGGATGACCTGAACAATACTTCCTACCCCTGGCAGAAGACTTTCATGTTCGGTATCGACATCACATTCTAAAGGAGGCTACGATTATGAAAAAGACTATAATATCCCTTATTCTTGCATCTTTCGCAGTTGTTTCCTGCAATCTCGAAGACGTGCTGTCGCTCACTCCAGAGTCTCAGCTGACCCCGGATGCATATTTCACAAGGGCAGAAGACCTTCAGCTCTTCTCCAATACCTTCTACAACAACCTTCTCGATAAAGAGCCTTTCGCAGTCGAAAGCGACGTATTCGTGAAGATGAATCCTTCGAACCTCATCCGTGGCGGTGCCGACCGCACCGTTCCCACATCCGGCGGCGGATGGTCCTTCACCAACCTCCGCAAGATGAATACCCTGCTTGCCAATATCGACCATTGCGACGATGCAGCGGCAGTGAAGGAATACACCGCACTTACGAGGTTCTGGCGCGCATACTACTATGCCGACATGATACGCAAGTTCGGCGACGTTCCGTGGATTGACCATGAAATCGGTTCTGATGACGAAGACCTCTATGCTCCGCGCGACACCCGCGAGGAGGTGCTGAAGCACATCATAGAGGATATCGACTGCGCAATCGAAGACCTGCCCGGCAAGGCCAAGGCACCGCAGACCGCATACAGGGTGAACAAGTACACCGCCATGTTCCTGAAGGCTCAGTTCTGCCTCTTCGAAGGAACCTTCCGCAAGTACCACAGCTCCCCTGCGCCGTTCGATAATTCCTATACTGCAGCCGACGGAAGCACCCATGATGCAGACTATTATCTCGGCCTGGCAGCCGATGCCGCAAAGCAGTTGATAGATTCCAAGGCATACAAACTCTTCTCCACCGGAAAGCCCAACAGCGACTATCTCACACTGTTCAACTCGGACAATGCCAACACTGATGAGATAATCCTTGCAATCAACTTCGACCGCGACCTGAAGATCAAGCATGACCTTGGGCGTGACATCACCAACCAGACCTCTGCCCGCTACGGCATGACCAAGAAAATGGTAGATATGTACCTTATGGCCGACGGAACCCGTTTCACCGACAAGCCCGGCTGGAACGTAATGGCCTTCGCCGATGAGGTGGCAGGCCGCGATCCCCGTCTTGCACAGACCATACGCACTCCCGGCTACAGTTGGAAGAAGCCCGGCACCAGCAAGGACGGCCCCGAATTCGCCTACTGCCAGTCCGGCTATCAGACTATCAAGTACATCCCAGCATACGACACCAAGCCGTATTCCACGGACAACTGCTTCAACGACATGCCGGTATTCCGCTATGCAGAAGCACTACTCAACTACGCAGAGGCGAAGGCCGAACTCGGAACCCTCACCCAGGACGACCTGGATATCTCCGTCAACCTCATCCGCAAGCGCGTCGGCATGCCCGACCTGAACAAGGATGCAGCCAATGCGAACCCGGACAACAGCTATCTGGGATCCGCACAGTTCGGATATACCAACGTCACCGGTTCCAACAAGGGTGTCATACTCGAAATCCGCCGCGAGCGTGCCATCGAGCTCTTCCAGGAAGGTTACGGCCGCTACTTCGACCTGATCCGCTGGAAGGCCGGATATTGCCTTAATCAGCCTTACTGGGGCATGTATATCCCCGGACCCGGCGCCTATGATTTCGGCGACGACAGCAAGTACACCTTCTATGTAGGCACATCCGCCGCGACCGGCGTCCGTTACCAGATACATGATCCCTCCGTTGCGAACGAAACCGCAACCGACGAGATGTTCTATCTGGTGGATCCCAACACGGGTAACGATGCCACCGCAGGTGTGCGTGACATACTCCGCACCGTTCCTCACTCCTTCGATGAGAGCAAGCACTACTTCTATCCTCTGAACGAGAAGGATCTCCAGCTCAACACAAATCTCAAACAGAATCCTAACTGGTAGCAGATTATGAAAAGATTATATAGCATAATAAGAATCGCCGCCATTGCGGCCGTGCTTGGAAGCGCCATGGTCTCCTGTGAGCAGGAGCCTACTTCCAGCGTTGCCAAGGCCGTGCTGGGCGATGTGACATTGATGAACTTCTCTGCCAGCAACCCTGCGGCGCAGACGGTAACCGTATATTCAGACGGCGACTGGCACACCACCGCCCCTGATTGGATCACCGTCGATCCCAGCACCGGCAACGGTGTAACGACCGTAACGGTCACGGCAGCGAACAATACCGATTCCCAGGGCATGCTCGAGCCCCGCAAGGACACGCTCATCGTGTCCGGAAACACCCTTGCCAGCCGCCTGCTCATCTTCGTGAACCAGGAAGGCGATGCCTACCGCAATGCACAGCATATGACTCTCGATAAAGTCGCCGAGCTTGCAGACGGAAAGGCATTCATCCTCGATGAAGCCACTGTTGTGGCAGTAACTTCCAAAGGCTTTGTAGTGAACAGCGGAACCACCAATGTCTACATCCAGTCCACCGAGAGTGTGAAAGTTGGAGACGTGGTTTCAGTCAAGGCTGTCAAGGGCTCTCCCGCCGATGAAGTCACCATCAAGTCTTCCGGCACCTACACTTATCCTACTCCCATCAACCTGAATGAAGTCATTGCCACGTACACGGCTTCTGCCACGGATTATGTGACCGTCTCCGGTGTGGTCTCCGGTGGCAACCTGCTGGTTACCGTCGACGAAGTGGAATACTCCGTCAAACAGGTCGACTGCCCTGCAGAACTGAGCATCTCCGGCCTCAACGGCAACAAGGTAGACCTGACCGGCTACATCAGTGGACTGCTCGGAGCCAAGATGTTCGGAATCCTGACTACCGCCGTAAAGGACAATGGTCCTGCGGTAGTGCCCAGACCGGATAAACTCCTCTATGCCAAGTGGCGCTTCACAGCTACCACCATGACTGCATATCAGGAATTCTTCGGCGGCACCGCCGGCAAACCCGATGCCACTGAAGGCTTCGGCGGGCTTTATGTTCCTTCCAATGTAGAGGGCAACGGTAAGATCGAGTACTGGCAGATCGACAAGACAGGCATCGACACCGCTAACAAGGCATCCCGTATAATCGGCGGCACCGGACATCCTTACGTAACCGGCGCATGGCCCGGCGATTACTGGCAGTTCTCCGCTACCGACAACTACGAATATCCTGCAGGAACCAATCTGCACATCAAGTTCCTCACCCGCGTTTCCGCTACCGGACAGAGATACTGGATGCTCGAGTACTTCGACGGAAAAGACTGGAAGCCTGCCGATGAGTATCCTATTTCGACCGAGACCGAATCTGGCGCAAATGCAAGTTACAACTTCATCGAGCCTACAGCCAATGTGGCCGTCGAGTGCAACTGGACTCTCGCAGCTCCTTGCCGCGAACCCAAGTTCAGGATGCGCTGCGTCGCCAACGCCCAGGCAAATGACAAGGGTCCCCTCGCAGCCCCGAACGGAGGCACCTGCCGTATTGCCGATAATGGTGACGATGGCGAAGATGCCGGTCCTGTATTTGAAGTCACCAACGCCCCTGAAGGCGGTGGTGGCGGAATTCCTGCCGGAACCATTGTCTTTGAAGAGGATTTCGAGTGGCTCGAGCCTTACGCCACGGCAGCAAATGCTCCCGACGATGTTACTAACAACTCCGTTGGTTCCTCGCCGAACATCTTTACTACCGCAGCGCTTCAGCCCATCCTGGCCGACCTTCAGACCAAGGGCTACGGCTTCATTTGGGGTGGTAAGGGCCTGGAGTGGAGCACAGCCGAGCCCGACAGCGGCAACGGCCGTACCCTCTATCTGCAGAAGAACTATCTTAAGTTCGGTAAATCCGACTACAGCTCCGGTCTTATCCTTCCCGCGCTCACGGCTCTTACTTCAGCAGCCAACGTGGAACTCACCTTCGACTGGTGCTGGTGCATGACCGGCGGCTCAAAGCCGGATATCATGACACTTACCGCAGCCGTGTCCGGTGGAGAGAGCACCGAGCTCACTTCCGCCCAGCCTACCGCAGAGGATCAGACCAAACTTGAGTGGCAGCACGCCTCGGTAACCATCAATGGCGCAACGGCCGAAACCAGGATTACCCTGCGTCCTACCAATTCCGATCCTTATGTGAGTAATACCCGCGGCCAGAACCGATGGTATCTTGACAACATAAAGATCGTGACCAAGTAAAGACAAATGAAGAAACTCTTAATCCTATTGCTCACAGCGAGCCTCTGCCTCGGCGCGGAGGCTCGCCGCGTGAGCGGTAGCGTCGCCTGCGGCAGCGATGCCCTGGCGGGCGTTATCGTCACAGACGGAGCGAACTTCACCACCACCGGCACCGACGGCAAGTTCAAGCTGGACGTGGCGGGAGACGCCCGTTTCGTGTATATCGTCAGCCCTGCAGGCTACCAGCCGGACTTCAGCACGGGAGCCCCTCAGTTCTACCAGCCTCTTACCAAGGCAAAGAAGTATCACTTCGAACTGAACCGCACCGCAGACGGCGACGATTTCACGCTGTTTGCAGTATCGGACCCCCAGATGAAGCACGAAAGGCACCTGAAGAAGTTCTGCAAGGAGCCTCTCCAGGACCTTACTGAGCAGGGACAGGCACACCTGGCCAAGCATAACACCGTGGGCATATCCCTCGGCGACCAGGGCTGGAACGAGCTCGAGATATTCGAGCCCTACAAGGAAGCCATAGCCAAGACCGGAATACCTTTTTATTCTGTGATCGGCAACCACGACTTTATCCAGAACATGGGCGGCAAGGCTGCCGAAGCAACATACGAAGATCACTTCGGCCCTGCCAACTGGGCTTTCTGGCTTGGCAAGGACCTGGTGGTCGGCGTGAACAACATCCGCTTCCGCGGCGAGGTCAAGGATCCGAAGGTATCCGGCAAATACACAGAAGGCTATCCCGAGTGGACCATGGACTTCATGCGCGGACTGCTGGAGTACGTGCCCAAGGGGACCCACATCTTCATCGCCCAGCACAGCCCCACCTACCGTTGGTGGAAAGATGTCTACATCGTGAACGGCAAGGAGCTCATCGAGATGCTGGACGGCTACAAGGTGGATTTCCTCTCCGGCCACACCCACATCTTCAACAACCACCGCTACACTCCGGACATCCGGGACCACAACCCGGCATCCATCTGCGGAACCTGGTGGGAAACCATCTGGTGCAACGACGGCACGCCGCGCGGCTACCTGATTTTCGACCGCGAGGGAGAAAACCTGTCCTGGTACTGGCATAACATCGATTATCCCGATGATTTCCAGGTGGAATTCATCGCCAGGGGCGAATCACGCTTCAACCCGGACTGCTATCTTGCGAACGTTTGGGATTACGATGAAGACTGGAAGGTCGAATGGGTCCAGGACGGTACAGCCATGGGCACTCCGGAACTGGTCGCGGACGTCTCCCCCACCTTCATCGAACAGATTGAAAAGAAGTTCGGCGACAAGCCGATTCCCAAATACAAACAGCCCAGAAAGAATATCCATTACTTTGCCGTCAAGCCTTCGAAGGACGCTTCCGTAATCGAGATCAGCGTCACCGCTCCGGACGGCAGGCACTGGGCGAAGGAATTCAATCTCAAGTAGCTTATGTGGATATGGATGGCTCTCGCCTCGGCGGTGCTGCTGGGCGTATATGACGTTGCGAAGAAAGCTGCGCTGAAGCGCAACGGCGTATACGGCATCCTGCTGGTGGCCACCTGCCTGAGCGCCATATTCGTGAGTCCTTTCTTGACCTTGGGAGCCGGAGCGGACCATCTCCGGCTCCTTTTCAAGGCCGTCCTGGTGACGGTCTCGTGGGTGAGCGGCATGATCGCCCTGCAGCTGCTTCCCATCACCACCGTCAGCACCTTCAAGACCTCCCGGCCCATGTTCGTGGTCATCTTCTCCATTATCCTATTTGGAGAAAGGCTGAACTGGATGCAGTGGTGCGGGGTTGCGGCGGTGCTTCTCGCCCTGTGGCTGCTGAGTGTGAGCAGCGAGCGGGAAGGCATCTCCTTCAAGGGCAACAAGGGCTTCTGGGCCCTGCTGGTGTCGGTGTTCACCGGGGTAGCCAGCGCGCTCTGGGACAAGCACATCATGGCCGGCATGCAGCCACTCTTCGTGCAGGGCTGGACCAACATCTACATCACCCTGTTCCTGGTGATGATCATCCTTTTCCGCCGTTCGCGCGGGGTGTCGGAACCCTTCCGCTGGGACTGGACGCTGGTGCTGATCGCCGTTTTCATCACCGCCGCCGACATGCTCTACTTCTTCTCGCTGAAGGCGGACGGATCGATGCTGTCGGTAATCTCGCTGATCCGCCGCAGCTCCGTCATCGTAACCTTCGCGCTGGGAGCAGCGCTCTTCAAAGAGAAGCGCATCGCGCAGAAGGCCGGCGTGCTGTTGCTGATGCTCGCCGGGGTGGTGCTTCTGATGATTAGTTCGTTATAGTTTATGAAACGCCTGTTTTTCCTGATTGCCGCGCTGATCGCGGTGCTTTCTGCCTTTGCGCAGGATTATAATTATGTAGAGGCGACGGACCTCACCATCGTCGGGAAGGTTTTCCCGGACACCCCGGACCCGTACAAGCGTATGGATTTCGGCAAGTACGGCGGCTGGACCGAGAACAGCGTCAAGCTGCTGAGCTCCAGCTCCGGCATCATCTGCAGTTTCCGCACCGATGCCCGGGCCATCACCATGCGCACCCTCACCGAGAACGAAGGTGGTTCCACCCGTGGGGAGAGGGGCTACGACCTCTATATAAAGAAGGATGGTTCCTGGCTCTGGGCGGGATCGGCCTACATCCCCAAGGGGAACGACGACTACAAGACCTGCACCCTGGTGGAGGGCATGGCCCCGGGCATGAAGGAGTGCATAGTCTACTTCTCGAATTTCAGCGTCATCAAGTCCGCCCAGGTCGGCGTTCCTGCCGGCAACGTGCTGGAGCCTGGCGACAAACCGTTCAAATATGATATAGTGCTGTACGGCTCCAGTTTCACCCATGGCCACGGCTCCGCCAGGTGCGCCAACACCATCCCCGGGTTCCTCAGCAGGATGACCGGATTCCAGTTCAACAGCCTGGGAGTGGCGGGCGACTGCAAGATGCAGCCGGAATATCTCCGTGCCCTGAAGGATGCTCACGCCGACGCCTTCTTCTTCGACACCTTCTCAAATCCCAGTCCGAAGGAGATCCGCACCCGCACCTTCGGGTTCATCGAGGAAATCCAGGCCACCCATCCCGGCGTGCCGCTGATCTTCATCCGCACCATCTATCGGGAGAACCGCAACTTCAACATCCGTCGCGACGCGATCGAAAAGGCCAAGATAGCTACCGCCGACAGCGTGATGGCCGTCGCCGTAAAGCGCTATAAGGATGTGTATTACATCAAGACATCCGACGCCTCGACCCCCGACCACGAGACCTCGCTGGACGGCACCCATCCCAGCGACATCGGTTACTACCTCTGGGCAGAGAGCATCCGCAAGCCCCTGGTCAGGATCCTCCGGAAGTACGGAATACGCTAGCGGTAGAGCTCTCCCCGAGCTTGATTGCCCCTCTGTCCTGTTGATTATCAGATAGTTACTATAAATTATCTGGTTAAAACGCACCAGACGGTTTTGTGTAAGTGCTTGATTATCAAGGGTGCTAACCTTTTTCGTGCTTAAAGGGAATGTGCAGATACTTCGCAATTTGCTCCAGTGTCGCATCGGTCTGGGAGTTCAGCATCTTGAGTAAACCCATCCTGTCTTCGATAGACAAAGAAAACACATCATGGATATCCTTGAATCTCCCTGTATTCATAAGAATCGAAGTCATCTTGTTATAGTATTCATCAGATTTGCCAACAAAGACTTCGTTTAAGTCGTGTTCACTGCCGGTGACAGAGTGTGTTGCAATTAACATGTTCTCATAACCGTCAAAAAAAGCGGCCCCTCCCTCATAGTCCAGAATGTTGTATTTGGTTACAATGTAATCTACTAATTGACGCTTTTCCTCTTCATAAAGAGGTGAAAACATCCTTCTCAGCATAAAATACGATAGATACTTTCCATCATTATACCATGCATCTACTATTTCTATAGCTGTTTTCATTGCTTTTGAAGTCTCTTTCAATGCCAGAGGCTTTGAAAAGGGGTGATTGCTTTTTGCGTAGGCAAGAAAATTCCAACGATAGTCTTCAGCCTTTTCCACAAGGTGTCGCTCTACCGGGTTGTTATCGACATAAATAAGATTGGAGCGTGCTTTTTTCTCTCCATATTTAGGTGCACTGCCGAATGGGGACTGAAATACAGACCCCTTCTCATTGCATACAATGTTGTGTTCCCTGGCGTACATTGCAGTATAAACCTGGGTGAAATCCGATAAATCCTTCTTTCTTTTTGCGGAAGAAGAATTATGAATATGGTCCGGCATCAAACATAGTTTATAAACCCTGATTCCATATTTTGGCGCTTGAACGCAAAAAATGGTAAAAAACATCAGGCAATCATAAACATTGTAAAAGATCAGGTCTCCATTTATGGTTCTCTGATAACAATGATTGATTATGTCCGGATAGAGTTTTCTGTTCTGACCCTTCATAGCTTTCAATTCTATTTATCCATAGCCCAGACATAGGGCTTTCTGCAAATATCGTAAACTTCCACGCAATTCACAATACCCTTTTTCATCTTTCTACATCATACTTGATTATCAATTAGTTACTATAAACCGTCTGGTGCATTTTCACCAGACGGTTTTGCGTAAGTGCTTGATACTCAGTAGAGCTCTCCGAGCACGTCGAGGGAGCGGATGTTGAGGGGAATCTCCAGATGGGCGGAGAGATAGCGGAGGAGCGAGCCGGCGATGGCGCTGCGCCGGGAACCGTTGAGGGGATAGACCAGGAACTCCTCGAATCCGGCGGAGAGAAGGTCGCCGATAACCTGCAGATTCTCCCCGGCGAAGGGGGCCAGCGACTCGAACGAAGGAGAAAAGCCCAGCACGCCGGCGAGCTCCATCAGCCAGCGGAGATGATAGTTGGCAAAACTCCCCTCCAGGGCATCCAGAGTGAGGATGCTGCGCTCGCACCAGTCATACAGGCCTTCCTCGGCGGCCCCGTCCTGCACAGCCCTCCAAAGCACCTCGCTCATGAAAAGGGTGATGGCGTTCTTGTTGAAATCCGACCGCACGCCATTAAGGGGATACGCTGCGGAAACCCCGCGGAGCCGCCAGAGGTCAGATTTGCGGTTCTCCAAAACCTCAGCATCCAGCACGCTGAATGGTAGATACAATGCACGCGAACCTCCCTTGCGCACTGTTACGATGAAACTCCGCCGTCCCATCTCCCGGCAAAGGCAATGCAGCACCAGGGACGAGTCTCCCAGTTTGGTGGAATTAAGGACAATCAGACGTACGGCGGAATTCATTTCATTACAAAGATAGGATTTTGCAGGGATTTTTCTTACTTTTGAAGGTTAAGTACAAAAAGTATATGAAGAAGTTCCTCCTTGCGGCCGCTGCCGCGCTTGTCTGCACACTCTCAATTGCAAATGAAACTCCCCGCTGGCTCCGCCAGAACGCCATTTCTCCCGACGGCGCCACCGTTGCGTTCGTCTATCAGGGCGATATCTGGATCGTGCCCGCCACTGGCGGAGAGGCCGTCCAGTTGACCACCAATCCCGCTCACGACACCGAGCCGCGCTGGAGCCCGGACGGCAAATACGTCATCTTCGCATCCTACCGCGAAGGCCAGAAGGACCTCTGGGCAATTTCGAAGGACGGAGGACGCCCCAAGCGTCTCACCGACTATGGCGGAGCGCAGACCCCCTATGCGGTCAGCAAAGACGGCAAGATAATCTTCAGCGCTTATTATCAGGAACTTGCAAGCTCAAGTGCCTTCCCCGGGGCGAACAATCTCTATAGCCTGGACTTCGCTGCGGCGCTTGCGGCCGAGCCCGGCAAACTGCCCCTGCCCGAGCGCATCGCAACCGTGAAGGCGGGCTCCGCCGACATCTCCGCCGACGGCACCATCCTCTATGAAGATTACGTCACGCCCGAGGACCCCTACCGCAAGCACCACACTTCTTCAGCAGCACACAATATCTGGAAGATACAGAACGGCAAATACACCAAGCTCACCAGCTTCATCGGCGAAGACCGCACGCCCGTGTTCGCCCCCGACGGCATCCACTACTACTACGTGAGCGAACAGAGCGAGACCCCGGTGCAGCCCAACGGCTGGGCGGGCGATGCAAACGTCTGGAAGTCAGACATAAATGGTGCTGCACCCGTGCGCATCACATCCTTCACCAAGAACCCCGTCCGCTACCTCAGCATCAGCGGCAACGGCATCCTCTGCTACTCCTGGAACGGAGACCTCTACACCCAGAAGGAGGGACAGCAGCCGGCCAAGCTCGCCATCACCGTCAAGAAAGACAAGAACGAGCGCGAGCACATCTTCCGCATCGCCAGGGACGGCATCCGCGGCTTTGCCGCATCCCCCAACGGGAAGGAGATCGCTGTGGTCTCCAGGGGCGACGTGTTCGTGACCCCGCTGGAACTTGGGGATACCCGCCGCATCACCGATACCCCCGAGCAGGAGCGCTGGGTGGCCTTCGGCAAGGATGGCCGCAGCATCTTCTATGACTCCGAACGGAACGGCGAGTGGGCCATCTACAAGCGCGAGCTCACCGACAAGAAGGACCAGATGTTCACCTTCACCACCCGCACCAAGGAGAAGCGCATCACCCCCGAAGGGCAGGTCTGCTTCCAGCCCAGCGTCTCGCCGGACGGCAAGTGGGTGGCATACCTCCGCAACCGCACCGGCCTCGTGATCTGCAGCACCGACGGAGGCAAGGAGAAGGTCCTCATCCCCGAGGGCGTCAACTACTCCTACTCCGACGGCGACATCCAGTTCGAGTGGAGCCCGGACAGCCGCTACATCCTCTCCAGCTACGAGGGCGAGCAGCGCATGTACAATGAGGATATCTGCCTGATAGACATCGAGTCCGGGGAGATCACCGACCTCACCCTGAGTGGCTACTCCGACGGCAACTTCAAGTGGGCCATGGGCGGTAAGGCGATGATGTGGGAGAGCGATAAGGCCGGCTACCGCAGCCACGGCAGCTGGGGCGCCGAGGGCGACATTTACATCATGTTCTTCGACGACGAGGCCTACCTCAAGTTCGTGCAGGGCGAGGATATGGAAAAGATAGAGAACCTCCTCAAGAGCGACAAGCAGGCCGCCAAGGACAAGAAGAAGGATGAGAAGGAGAAAAAGGACAGCACCGCTTCCAAGAAGCCCGAGAAGGTGAAACTGGAGCTCGAACGCCGCTTCGACCGCGTAGTCAAGCTTACCCGCAACTCCGGCCATATAGGCGACTACCTGCTCACCCCCGACGGCAAGAAACTCTACTATACCGTGCAGCTCGAAAAGAATCACGACCTGGTGTGCGTAGACCGCACCGACGGCAGCATCAAGGTGGTGAAGAAGAGCTTCACCGGACGCCTGATCCCTTCCGCCGACGGCAAGAGCGTGTTTGTGGTGGGAGGCAACAGCGTTGTGAAGGCTGATCCCAAGACCTTCAGCACCAAGAACGTCAGCTTCAGCGGCGAATTTGAATACGATGCCGCCAAGGAACGCGAATACATCTTCGACCACTGCTGGAGGCAGGTCAAGGAGAAGTGGTATGTGGCCGACATGCACGGCGTGGACTGGGATGCGGTCTGCGAGAACTACCGCCAGTTCCTCCCTTACGTGACCGACAACTGGGCCTTCCGCGAGATCCTTTCCGAGATGCTCGGAGAGCTTAACGGATCGCACACCGGTGGCCGCTACGGCGGATCATCCACAGGTATAGGACACCTGGGTGTGATATTCGATGAAGACTACACGGGCAAGGGCCTGAAGATCAAGGAATTCCTGCCTTATAGCAACCTGCAGCGCATAGTCCCCGAAATGAAGGAAGGCGATCTGGTGCTTGCTGTTGATGGCAAGCCCGTTGAGGCCGGTACACCCTGGTATCAGGCGCTGTACAGGAAGAACGGCAAACGCATACTTCTTACCGTAAAGGCCGGAGGCAAGGAAAAGGAAATTATAATCACTCCTTCCGCCAATGACACCGAAGGATACTATCAGCGATGGGTTCGCAACAACGAAAAGCGCGTCGAGCAGCTTTCCGGCGGCCGCGTGGGTTATGTGCACGTGCGCGGCATGAACTCCGCAAGCTTCCGCGAGGTCTATTCCAAGGCCCTGGGCAAGTATCGCACCTGCGACGCCTTGATCGTGGATACCCGTAACAATGGCGGCGGCTGGCTGCACAACGACCTGGCCACTTTCCTGGACGGAAAGATGTATACCAAACGCGAGTCCCGCGGCGTGTACATGGCACCCGAACCTTACGACAAGTGGGTGAAGCCTTCCTGCGTGGTCGTCTGCGAAGCCAACTACTCCGACGCCTGCGGCTTCCCTTACTGCTACAGGGCCCTTGGCACCGGCAAGATTATCGGGGCACCAGTTCCCGGCACCGCCACATCGGTGTGGTGGGAGAACCAGGTGGATCCCAGCCTTGTATTTGGCATCCCGCAGATAGGCTCCTGGAGCGTCTCCAACGGCCGTTATCTAGAGAATCTGCAGCTTGAGCCGGACATCGTGGTCTACAACGATCCCGAAAGCGTCGCGCGCGGCGAAGACAAGCAGCTTGAAGCCGCCGTGGCCGAAATGCTGAAGGAAGTCTCCAAATGACGAAAGGCCGCGGCATTCTGGCGCTGAGCCCCCTCCTGGTCTTTCTGGGAGTTTACCTTGTATCGTCTTTCATCGCTAAAGATTTCTACAAGGTGCCGGTTGTTGCTGCCTTCCTTCTGGCATCTGCCTATGCATTGCTGATAACGAAAGGCGGAATAGAAGAGAGAGTAGGATTATTCTCGAGAGGAGCTGGCGACCACAACGTGCTGCTGATGATTTGGATTTTCGTGCTGGCTGGAGTCTTTGCCTCTACCGCCAGTGCAATAGGCAGTATCGATGCTACAGTGGCTTTCACCCTGCGTGTTCTTCCCGGGAGATTCATTCTGGTCGGCTTGTTCGTTGCAGCATGCTTCATCTCCATGGCCATCGGCACCAGCGTGGGCACGATTGTGGCCCTTGTGCCTATTTCTTCGGGCCTTGCAGAAGGCACTGGAGCACCTCTGGCGATGATTGTGGCGGCGATAGTAGGTGGTGCTTTCTTTGGAGACAACCTGTCATTTATTTCTGATACCACCATAGCAGCGACCCGTAGCCAGGGCTGTTCAATGGCCGACAAATTCAAGACTAATATCTGGATTGCCGGTCCGGCCGCAATTGTTGTTGCAGTACTGTATATATTCCTGGGGCAGGGATTCGAAGCTTCCGCTCCTACGGTAGAGAGCAATTTCCTATTGTTATTGCCATATCTAAGCATAATCGTGCTGGCTTTGATGGGAATGAACGTAATGGGCGTGTTGAGCATAGGCATATTGCTAAATGCAGTGATCGGGCTATCGCTCGGTAAATACGAGTGGACCGGATTCCTGGAATCCGCTGGTACCGGGATAGCCTCGATGGGCGACCTCATCATAGTTACGATGCTGGCAGGGGGAATGCTGGAGATCATCCGAGTTAACGGAGGGATAGATTATATCATCAATCTGCTCACCAGGCGCATAAACGGGCGTCGGGGAGCAGAATTCAGCATAGCTGCGCTTGTGGCTCTGGCAAACGTCTGCACAGCCAACAATACCATTGCAATCATTACTACCGGCAGCATTGCCAAGGATATAGCAACGCATTTCGGGGTAAATCCCAGAAGGTCAGCTAGTATTCTGGATACTTTTTCCTGCATAGTGCAGGGATTCCTCCCTTATGGCGCCCAGTTGCTGATGGCCTCCGGCCTGGCCGGCATCAGTGTGGCATCCATCATCGGATATCTGTACTACCCCCTGGCCCTGCTCTTCTTCGCTGTCGCCGCCATCATCTTCCGCTTCCCCCGGCAAGCCTGACACTCCCTCCACCTGAATATCAAGAACTTACACAAAACCGTCTGGTGAAAATGCACCAGACGGTTTATAGTAACTAATTGATAATCAGCGGGAGTACTAGGCGACGTCGGCGCGGGCCATAGCATCCTTGTAGTACTTCTGATCCACGAAGACGTCTTCCTTGTAAGGATTGATGTGACGCTTCTTGGAGATGCAGATGATCCAGCAGATGGCAGCGATGTTGGTTACAAGGGCCAGGGCGCTGATGACTGTCATCATCGTGGGATTGGCTGCCACCACGGAAGGATCCACTGTGGTTCCGACTACTGCAGCTTCGCCGCCGGCAACCTCATAGAGCTTGCTGATGGTGTTCACTCCCTCGGGATAAAGCACAGGCAGAGTTGCCCAGCTGAACCACTGCTGACCATTCTTGAAGGTCTCCTGGAAGAGAGGGAACACCTGTGCGAACATGCACCAGATTGCGAGGGTGTTGGCACGGTTCTGGATCCAGCCGCCACGGTTCCAGCAGAGAGCTGCCACGGTAGGAGCGAGAAGCAGTGCGATACCGCAGTACCAGCTGTGGGTAGGCAGGCAATTGTAGGTGTAGGCAAAGTTCCAGATATCGTAGATCACGATGTAGACCCAGGTCATGTCGGCCCAGATCATATCCTTCTTATCCTTGGAAGGATAGACGTTCCACCATGCGGTCATGCACATGATGTTGATCAGACCTGCCACGCCGTTCATCACATTATGCCAGCCACCGTACTGCCAGACGCCTTCGGAGGTGAGCCACCACTTGTTCCAGCCCATCACCGCGCTCTCGAAGTCGGAGACGCAGGCGATGAGGATGTTGATACCCACGATGATGAAGGGGAAGGGTTTGAACCAGTGCTTTGCACCTACGCCCCATTTGTACTTGATCATCATGAAACCGATGCACCCTGCGGTCGCGGCATACAGCTTGGCATAGTGGAACCAGCCCTGCATGTAGATATGGGTCTGATTCTCGAGTGCCCACTGTGCTCCGCTGCGCACTCCAAGCCAAATGGCCAGGAAGTAGGCGGTGAGAGCGACAGGAATGGCAAGGAAGGTGATGATGCCGCCCAGCTTGGTGCGACGGGCGAATTCATTGAAGAGGATGAGTCCCAGAAGGACCACTATCAACATCCCCCACTGAGAAAGGGCATTAGCCCCGTAAACTTGGAAAAACATAGTAAAAATTATTGGTTAGTAACTAAACGTTTCGATCTGTATTCCTTAATCATAGCGTAGCCCAACCATACCAGGGTTATGGCCACGCTCATCGGCACCCCGACTTTAAGCATCTCCATCGGAGTCCAGGCGAACAGTTCTCCATTGATTGCGTGATCTACGACCAGCATGACGGAACCGCCCCAGAGCATCATTTCAAGAGATGCCAGGTTGCGGCCGATGAATCCGGTCTTCCAACCGGCCTTGCGGCAGACGCTGGTCAGCGCAGCCTGCGCAAGTGGAATAATATAACAACTCATACTTCTATTTGTTTGATTTCTACTTCATTACCGCGCAGCAGCCAGGTCTCGGCACTCCCGCAGTGCGGGCAGGTTTTTCCGTAGCGGACGGTTTCGTACTCCTTCCCGCAGGCATCGCAATGGGTTACCGCCGGGATGGTGTTGATGCGCAGTTCGGCACCGTCCAGCATGGGCTCCTTGGTAACCGCCCAGCGCCAGCAGTCGGTTAGGTAATCGGGCACGATGGTGGATACTTCTCCTATGTTCATCACAACGGCGTTCACATGCTGGACGCCGTGTTCCGAGGCCGCCTTCTTGACGTCCTTGATGATGTAGAATACTATTCCCAGTTCGTGCATTACTTCTTTTTACTGAACAATATCTTTCCTGTGCGCTTGATCATGTACGGGAGAATGCCGCTGAACTTGTCTTCGGAGGTGATCAGCTTGCTGGCCTCGGGATGCTCGCGGTAGAGGTGGATGGCGTCGAAGCCGCACTTGGTGGTGCAGATGCCGCAGCCGATGCAGCGGTTCTCGTCCACCACGGATGCGCCGCAGCTGAGGCAGCGGGCGGTTTCCTTGAGCACCTGCTCTTCGGTGAGGGTGCCGTGGTACTCCGCGAACGCGTTAGGAGCGGGCTTCACGCCCGGATCCTGGCGGGAGCCGTTGTCGTAGCTCTCGACCAGGATATCCTGCTTGTTAAGCTCGATGAAGTCCCGCCTGTTGCGGCCGATGGTCATGTGGCCGTGCTGCACGTAGCGGTGCAGGCTCTCGGCGGCCTCCTTTCCGGCCGCGATGGCATCAATGGCGAACTTAGGACCGGTGAAGCAGTCGCCGCCCACGAAGATGTCGGGCTCGGCAGTCTGGTAGGTCAGTTTGTCCGCCACCGGGTACACTCCGCGGAAGAATTCCACCTTGGTGCCGGCGAGCAGGTCTTTCAGTATCACGGTCTGGCCGATGGCGAAGATTACCATGTCGGCATCCAGCGTAATCAATTCATTTTCATCGTATTCCGGGGCGAACTTGTGCTCTGCGTTGAACACGGATGTGCACTTCTTGAACACGATTCCGCTCACCTTGCCGTCGCCCAGCACTTCCTTCGGGCCCCAGCCCGGATTCAGAACAACGCCGTCCTCGCGGGCCTCGGTGCGCTCTTCGAGGGATGCGGGCATGATGTCCTCGGTCTCCAGCGACAGCATGGTCACCTCGGACGCACCGCTGCGCTTTGCCACGCGCGCCGCGTCGATGGCGACGTTGCCGCCGCCAACCACGACCACCTTGCCGCTCACCTTCACCTTGCCGCAGTTGGCATCGTGCAGGAAATCGATGGCAGTAGTTGTGCCGGGAAGAGCCTCGCCGGGAATGCCGGGCAGGCGTCCGCCCTGGCAGCCGATGGCCACGTAGAAGCCCTTGTATCCTTCTTCCCGCAGACCGGCGATGGTTACGTCCTTGCCCACCTCGACGCCGCACCTGATATCCACACCTATCTCACGCATCACGTCGATTTCAGCGGCGATCACATCCTTCTCCAACTTATATGAAGGTATGCCGTAGCGGAGCATTCCGCCGGGCTCGGCGTTCCTCTCGAACACGGTCGGTTTGTATCCCATGGTGGCCAGGTAGTAGGCACAGGAGAGACCCGCGGGGCCGCCGCCGATGACGGCGATCTTCTCGGGCCAGCGCTCCTCAACGTTGGAGCATATGTTCACCTCGGGGATGAAGCGGGTTTCGGCGTTCAGGTCCTGCTCCGCGATGAACTTCTTCACCGCGTCGATGGCTATGGGCTTGTCGATGGTGCCGCGGGTGCAGGCATCCTCGCAACGGCGGTTGCAGATGCGTCCGCACACGGCCGGGAAGGGATTCTCGCGCTTGATGAGCTCGAGCGCCTCGGTGTAATTGCCCTCGGCGGCCTTCTTCAGGTAGCCCTGCACGGCGATGTGCGCGGGGCACGCGGTCTTGCAGGGTGCTGTGCCGGTCGGGTAGCAGTTGATGCGGTTGCGGTCCCGGTAGTCCTCGTTCCACTTGTGCTTGCCCCATGCGACCGCATCCGGCAGTTCCTGCTTGGGATAGGTCTGGGGACCGTGCTGGGTGCAGAGTTTCTGGCCGAGCTTGACGGCACCGGCCGGGCAGTACTCCACGCATCGGCCGCAAGCCACGCAGTTCTTGGGATCCACCTTCGCCACATACGCACTGCGGCTCAGGTTGGGAGTATTGAAGAGCTGCGAGGTGCGCAGCGCGTTGCAGATCTTGACGTTGCAGTTGCAGATGGCGAAGATCTTGCCCTCGCCGTCAATATTGGTTATCTGGTGCACGAAACCGTGATCCTCAGCCTTCTTGAGGATAGCCATCGCCTCGTCGTAGGTAATATCGTGGCCGCGGCCGGTCTCACGGAGGTAGTCCGCCATGTCGCCAACGCCTATGCACCAGTCGCGGTAGTCGTCCGCACAGCCCTCATCCAGCTTCTTGCGGCCGTAGCGGCAGGAGCAGATGCCCACGCCGATGTGGCCTTCGTACTTCTTCAGCCAGTAGGAGATGTGCTCGATGCTGACCGACTGGTTCTCCATGCTTATAGCCTTCTCCACCGGGATGACGTGCATGCCGATGCCGGATCCGCCCATTGGCACCATCGGGGTGATCTTCTCCAAGGGGAGGAAGGTCATACGCTCGAAGAACATCGCGAGTTCCGGATGGCGGTCCATCAGGTCTGTGTTCATGTTGGTATACTCGGCGCTGCCGGGCACGAACATAGGCACCCAGTAAATGCGGTCTTCCCGCTTGTAGGTGGTGCCGGGCACGGGACCGTCGTCGGTGTACTTGTCGCCATAGTCATATTCAAGCATGCCGAAATAGGCGAGTTTGTCCAGCAATTCGTCGAGGCTGGCATCGTCCGGGGTGAAATGCTTTTCAGCGTTCAGCGTGTGCAGCTGGGCGTATGTCCAATGCTTGCGCACCTTGAAGGGGCTGCCGGGAAGCATGGCCAGCAGGAGGTCCAGCGACGCTTCGCGGGTGGCGGCGTCCATTTCGTCTTCAAAGATGCAGGCAAGGCCCCAGTATTCGGGGGCTTCCGTAGTCATCTTGATCTTGCCGGGAACGCGGTCGGTGACGTGACGCACGAACTTGATAAGTTTAGGATTGGGGTTCTTGTCGCCAAAATGCTTGGGGACGAACTTGGTGGACATTTCAGGCATATATCAGTTCTCTTTCCAGTTTTTCACTTCGTTCAGGAGCCACCCGGCAAATTTCTCCACCCCCTCGCCGGTCTTGGCGCAGATGGGGATGACGGTGGCTTTGGGATTGCGCATATGCACATACTCCTCGCATTCTGCAAGGTCGAAATCGAAGTATGGCATCACGTCGGTCTTGTTCACGAGCACAAGGTCGCAGACCGAGAACATAAGGGGATATTTGAGTGGCTTGTCGTGCCCTTCCGGCACGGATAGAATCATGGCATTGCGGCAACTCCCGGTGTCGAACTCGGCCGGGCAGACCAGATTGCCCACGTTCTCCAATACTACCAGATCCAGGCTGTCCAACGGCACGTTGTCCAGGCCCTGGCGGGTCATTTCCGCATCGAGATGGCACATCCCGCCGGTATGGAGCTGGATGGATTCGATGCCTGTGGCCTCTTTAATCTTGACGGCATCCACGTCGGAGTCGATATCCGCCTCCATCACCGCCACACGCAGCTTATCTTTAATCAGATTCAGCGTGCGTATAAGCGTGGTGGTTTTGCCGCTCCCGGGGGACGACATCAAATTAAGGAGGAATACTCCCTTGTCCTTCAGCTCTTTGCGGAGATTGTCCGCATCGGCGTTATTGTCGGCGAAGATGCTCTTCTTGATCTCTATCACCTTCACCTCTTGGTTTTTGGTCATTAGTGTGGTCGGTTAGTCCTGCAAGTTACTAAATAAGTGTCAATCCGCAAAATTTGTTTATATTTGGAATATGAAAAAGATTCTCTCCCTTATCCTCATTTTCGTCTCCCTGCAGCTCGGTGCGTGGGAACGCGAGTATATTTGGCCGGCCGGCAAGATGCCGGACACGCAGGCGCATCAGATTGCCGCTATGACGGATGTTTCCAAGGCGGAAGGCTTCAACCCGGACGAGTACCGTATCCCGTATCTGGAGTGGTTCGAAAAGCCTTCCAACCCCAACGGAGCGTGTATGATCCTGATTTCCGGCGGCGGTTACTACAACTGCTGCGACGTGGGGCTGATCAAGATGTGGCATGAGGAGTTCACAAAGCTTGGCGTGCAGTGCGTCAATTTCGTATACCGCACCACCCGTCCGAAGGGTATTCCCTACTACCAGACTGCCTGGGAAGATGGCCAGAGGGCCGTTCGCATGGTCCGCAGCGAAGCCAAGAAACGCGGTTTCGACCCCGAAAAGATAGGAGCGATAGGAATGTCTGCAGGCGGGCATCTCACCCTGCTGCTGGCCACCAGTTCGGAGACTCCTGCATACGAACCTATAGATAAACTGGATGCCGTGCCCTGCCACATCAACTGGGCGGTGGCCAATGCACCGGCATACGTCACTTCCGATGCCGATGAAAAAGGCATCCCGGCACCCCGCGAAGGATATGGCAAGGATGTTACCATAAGCAAGGTCTTCAAGTTCGATGGCCACACCTGCCCCGTCAGCCTTCACCACGGAGGCAAGGACCCCTACTCCCCCAACGGTTCCACGCTGGTTTACAGGGAGTTGCGCAAACGCAAGGTTCCCGCCGAACTCCACCTCTATCCCAACAAGCCCCACGGAGCGTTCGGCTTCGAGAGGGCGGTGGAATTCATGACCCAGATGGGTTACCTAGGCCCCGTGAAGCCCGAAGAGAAGATTATGGACCGCTTCCCTTCCGATGAGGACCGCGCAGGCTACAAGAAAGAAGCCATCTGGCCGGAAGGCAAGATGCCGGACCGCCAGGAGAACCAGTGCGAGCCTTACATCGAATGGCACTTCCCCCATCAGTTGCAGACCCATGCAATCCAGATAATCTATTCCGGAGGAAGCTATACCGGCAACAATCCGGACGACTTCGAAGTTGCGCCCATACGCAGATACCTCAATTCCCTGGGAATCACCGTGGTAACCCTCAAATACCGCACTCCCCGCCCGGCCGCACCCCTGGCCAAGCACACCACCGCCTGGCAGGACCTTCAGCGAGCCATTAGGGTGGTCCGCAGCGAGGCCCCTTCCCACGGGCTGGATCCTAAGCGCATAGGCATCATGGGCTCATCCGCCGGAGGCCATCTCACCCTCATGGGGGTCACATCCTCCCGCCACAAGAGCTACTATCCCATCGACAACATAGACAAACTCTCCTGCAAGGTGCAGTGGGGAATCGGCATCTATCCCGCATATGCCCTTGAGGGCAACTCCGACTGGAGCAAGAACATGCCGGGAGGAAATGAGGATTCCGACGCGCTTGTGCCCGAGTTCACTTTCGACCTCGACACCGCACCGATGCTCTTCATCCACGGCGATGCCGACTCCTGGCCCGCAATGAACTCCGTGAAAGTCTGGGAGAAGATGCGTGCGATGGGGATCCAGAGCGAACTGCATACCCTTGCCCTCCGCCCCCACTGCTTCCAGCGGACCGCCTCCCCGGGCACCGGCAGCTACACCTGGATGGAGCGTATAGCGGAATACCTCCAGCCTTTCATAAAAGAATAGCACGCTGATGGAAGGCTTTGGCAAGATCCTGGAAACGATTTCCGGCTTCATCTGGGGCTGGCCGATGATCATCCTGCTTCTGGGAACGCATCTGTTCATGACCGTGCGGCTGCGTTTCCCTCAGCTGAAGATAGGCACTGCCATACGCCTTTCGTTCACCAAGGACCATGGAGCCAGCGGCGACGTGTCGGCCTTCGGAGCCCTTGCCACCGCACTCGCCGCCACCATCGGCACAGGCAACATAGTGGGCGTGGCTACTGCGGTAACGCTAGGAGGCCCGGGAGCAGTGCTCTGGTGCTGGATTACCGGCGTATTGGGAATGTCTACGAAGTATGCCGAATCCCTTCTGGCTGTTAAATACCGCGTCCGCACTCATGACGGACGGATGCTTGGAGGGCCGATGTTCGCACTCGAGCGTGGGCTTCACTCCAAGTGGCTGGCCGTATTGTTCGCGGTATTCACGGCGCTCGCCGCCTTCGGCATCGGCAACACGGTGCAGGCAAACTCCATATCGCTGCTCCTGGACGAGAGTTTCGGCCTGTCCAAGTGGCTCGTCGGAGCCGTTCTGGCAGGGCTGATACTGCTGGTCATCATTTTCGGAGTGAAAGGCATTGCAAGGGTCTGCTCCGCCCTGGTGCCGTTCATGGCAGTGCTCTATGTGCTGGGATGCCTGGTGCTGCTTGGCCTCAACTGGCATTATCTGGGGGAGTCTTTGCAGTTGATCGTCTCCAGCGCTTTCTCCGCAAAGGCGGCCGGAGGCGGATTCGTAGGATCGACGGTCATGCTTGCATGCCGCTTCGGTATTGCACGCGGGCTGTTCTCGAATGAATCAGGCCTTGGTTCCGAGCCCATCGTAGCTGCAGCGGCAAAAACACGCAACGCCGTGCGTCAGGCCCAGGTTTCATCTACCGGCACCTTCTGGGACACCGTCGTGGTATGCGCGCTCACCGGTCTGGTGCTGGTGAGCAGCGTGATTGCACATCCGGATATCGACAGCACTCACGGAGCCGCCCTCACCCATGCGGCCTTCTCCAAACTGCCTGTCATCGGGCCTATGATACTGTCCGTAGGTATAGTCACATTCGCATTCTCCACCATCCTGGGATGGTCTTACTACGGGGAGCGCGCGGTGGAATATCTTGCCGGACGCAATGCACGGCGCAGCAGAATCATGGTTGGAATCTACCGGATAATCTGGGTGGCTGCGGTGTTCGCCGGCTCTGTGATAAGCCTTTCGCTGGTATGGAATCTGGCGGAAGTTGCGAATGCCATAATGGCCGTTCCCAACCTGCTGGCGGTGCTGCTACTCAGCGGCGTGATAGTGCGGGAAACCAGAAAATATCTCTGGTCCGGCCGCCTCGACGACGTGGACACAGAGGAGCCTCCCATTTTGGAATAATTGTTCGTTTAATGATTCAGAGCTTCCACCATGGCGGCTAGGGCGTTGCCGCGGTGGGAGATGGCGTTCTTGGCGTCTTCGTCGACTTCGGCAAGGGTGCGGTCGGGGTAGGCGTCGGCGATGAAGACGGGGTCGTAGCCGAAGCCGCCGCAGCCGGCGGGTTCGTACGCGATACGGCCTTCACAGGTTCCCCTAAATGTCTTTATTCCTGCCTCCGGCAGTATTAGAGCCACGACGCAGACAAAACGCGCAGTCCTATCCGAGACACCCTGCAGGTTATGAAGCAATTTGTCGATGTTCGAGGCGAAGTTGTGATCTTCGCCGGAGCCGTCGAGGGAGGCATAGCGAGCAGAATAGATGCCGGGGGCGCCGCCGAGGGCATCCACCACGAGGCCGCTGTCATCGGCGAAGCAAGGAAGGCCGGTCAACTGCCATAGGTTCTGTACCTTGATTATGGCATTCTCCTCGAAAGTCTTACCCGTTTCCTCAACATCCACCTGCTCCTTGGTCAGGCCAAGGTCATACGGTGAAACCACCTCGAAGCCATGGGGTTCGAGGATCTCGCGCGCTTCGCGCAGTTTGCCGGGGTTGGCAGTCGCGAAAATCAGTTTCATGGATTCCTTCACTTCGTTCGGAATGACAGTTAGATAAGCGGACTGGAAAGAGCGGTGCGGAGGGCATCGTCGTAGCGGAGGTCTACCTCCACGCCGCCGACCTGATACCAATAGCGGATGGCAATCTCGCGCTCGATGAACGGGATGATCTCATCTTTCTTCAGGCGAAGGAAAGCCTCTTTATCCATCTCCAGAGCCTTCTCCATGGCATCCAGCTGATCCTTCATGGAATCCGCCAGCTGGTCCTTCACCAACTGCTTCTTCATCTGGTCGAAGCTGGCCTTGGCGGAAGAACGGTAGTCGAACTCCTTGCCCACCGCGAACTCCACGAAGCCGTCGAAATCCTCGAAATGGAAATCCTTGGCCGCGGGGATGTTCTCGTGGCTCTTGACGAACTCCATGGCGTACTGCTCCACCACTCCGTTAACCACCAGCGAGTAGACCAGGCGACTGTACTCCTTACCTTCTATCTTCACATCTGGAGTGATGCCGCCGCCATCGCGGACTACACGTCCGTGGGCGGTTTTGAACTCGTGCGTGAGAGAATCCGGGATGTGTCCCACACTGCCATCCTCGTTACGGTGGGAGTAGTCGATGGCCTGTACACAGCGGCCGGAAGGGGTGTAGTACTTGGCCGTGGTTATCTTCAGCTGGCCATTATAGGGCAGAGGGCGTATGCTCTGCACCAGGCCCTTGCCGAAGGTGCGCGTGCCCATGATGGTGGCGCGGTCCATGTCCTGCAGCGCACCGGACACGATCTCTGATGCGGATGCGGAACCGGAATCCACCATCACTATCAGAGGAAGTTCGAGGTCGAGGGGTTCCATGGTCGTGCTGAACTTCTGCTCGCCGATCAGGTCATTGCCCTTGGAGCTCACCACCAGCGATCCTTTGGGCACGAACGCCGACACTATGTTCACCGCTTCGTTCATCAGGCCGCCTCCGTTGCCGCGGAGATCCACCACAAGCTTCTCCATCCCCTGCTTCCTGAGCTCCTTCACGCGGCCGCGGAAATCTGCTCCCAAGCCCTCGGTGAAGCCGCCGATGCGGATGTAACCCGTCTTGGTGCCATCCAGCAGACCGGCATATTCTATGTCGGGGATGTGGATGCGCTCGCGCGTGATGGTGATATCCTTAATCTCGCCGGTGCGTACCTTGCGCACGTGGAAGGTGACCTGGGTGCCGGGCTTGCCTTTCATCTTCTCGCTGCTCTCGGCAGCGGTCAGGCCTATGGTAGTGAGGCCGTCGATGGCCAGGATGGCATCTCCGCACTGGAGTCCTCCCCGGACAGCCGGAGAGTCGGCATAAGGCTCATTGATTAGCACCGGGTCCTCTTTCCTGGGCTTGTAGATGATGGCGCCGATGCCTCCGTAGGTCTTGCCTATCATCATCTCGAAGTTCTCGTTCTCCTCTTCAGGAACGTAGATGGTGTAGGGGTCCAGGGTTTCCAGCATGGCGTTGATGCCGGCGATGGTCATCTTGCTGACGGGCAGGGTGTCCACATAGCTGCGGTTGAGTTCCTGCAGGATGGCGGTGTTCACCTCCACCGACTGTCCGAGCTTGAATAATTTGGACTGTGCGCCGGCGGCGATACAGGCCGACAGGGCCAGGATGGCTATAATAATCTTCTTCATAATCGTGCGATTCTACTGCATAATCCGTTCCACTTCTTCCCAGATATAAACCTTGTCGCCGCGGCGCAGTTTGCCACCTTCCGGCAAGGCGATGGAGCACTTGCAGCCCTTGGGGGCTTCGCCGACGGGCTCGAAGTTTACGCGGATGTCCTCCGCCCGGAACTCCACCACTCCGGTGGTTGTGCCTATGGCCATAAGGTCCGTGCCGACCTTGATGGGGGCGCTTTCCACGGTGACTTCCGCTACGCCGATGCGGTCGAACCAGTTGGTGACCTTGCCGGCGTAGACCTTGCGCCTGGTGGCCTGGGAGCCATATACGTCGCTCCACTGGCCCAGATAGGCGCCCTGATAATATCCGTCCCAGAATCCGCGGTTGAAGACTTCCGCGAGGCGTTGTTTCAGTTCCTCAGCCTTTTCGGGGGTATAGCTTCCGTCGCAGACCGCATCCGCAGCCTCGCGGTAGCATGCCGCCGTGCGTTTTACGTACTCGGCGCTTCGGGCGCGGCCTTCTATCTTGAACACTTTCACCCCGGACTCGATGATACGGTCCATAAATTCTATGGTGCAGAGGTCCTTCGGCGACATAATGTACTTGTTGTCGATGTTGAGTTCGTTGCCGGTCTCGAGGTCGGTGACGCCATAGCCGCGGCGGCAGATCTGGATGCACTCTCCCCTGTTGGCGGACTGGCCTGCGGTGTGCAGGCTCAGGTAGCATTTGCCGGAGATGGCCATGCAGAGGGCCCCGTGGGCGAACATCTCAATGCGGACGAGCTGGCCGGAGGGGCCTTTTATGCCCTCACGGACGATGCCGTCGTAGATGGCGCGAACCTGGTCCAGATTGAGCTCGCGGGCCAGCACCACCACGTCGGCGAACTGCGCGTAGAAACGCACGGCCTCCAGGTTGGAGATGCTCAGCTGGGTGGAAATATGCACCTCCAGACCTATCTGCCGGCAGTAGCTGATGGCGGCCATGTCGGATGCGATGATGGCGGTGACGCCCGCTTCTTTGGCTTTGTTGAGCGCTTCCTGCATGGCGGGAAGGTCTTCAGGATAGAGGCAGATATTCAGCGTGAGATAGCTCTTGACTCCGGCCTCGCGGCAGATGCGCGTGACCTCCTTCAGGTCTTCCGGCTTGAAGTTATTGGCGGAGTGAGCCCTCATATTAAGGTTGCCGACCCCGAAATACACGGAATCCGCTTCCCCTTCTATCGCCGCCCTCAGGCACTCGAAATTGCCCGCCGGCGCCATTATTTCCAGTTCTTTCCTGTTCATACCAGTTTATAATCCCGCAACTGTCTGCGCAGTGCCTTGTGATTCGGGCAAACGCTTTCCAGCAGGGCGTGGAACTCTTTGCCGTGGTTCATATACTTCAGGTGGCAGAGTTCGTGGAGCATCACGTAGTCCCGCAGTTCGGCTGGCAGCCGCATCAGGTTCAGATTCAGGTTGATGTTCTTCTTCACCGAACAACTGCCCCAATTGCTCACATTGTGTTTGATGCGCACCTGATTGTAGCTGAAGCCATGCTGCGCAGCCAGTTCTGCAAGCCGTCCGGGCAGATATGCCTTGGCCTGTTTGCGCAACTCAGCAACCTCCGGCGTCTCCGCCAGTTGGCGCCTTGCCCTGCGCCTGCGGACCACGATCCGCACCCTTCCGGACAATATGTCAGCCAATGTTATTCGCACTATGCAAAGATAGCACAAATCATCGAACTGGAACGCGAACGGAAAAACTCATCGAAGAATCAGTGTAGCGGAGACGGATGGGACGGCCTGAGCGGAGGGCGGCGAGGGCGGAGGGGTCGTCGGCGAAGTCCAGGGACCAGATGTGGGGAGATTTCTGACGCAGCATGGGGATGAAGAGTGGATTGCGGCTGCGCTTCTCCAGAGTTTTGTTGAATTGATATGTCTCCAGCACTTCGGGAGCGACTTCTTTATGCCGGGGGATGGATATCCAGCCACGCCGGCCTGGCAGTTTCACCTGCACCTCGCCGAAGGTGGAGCCTCCGTAAACATTCAGCACCAGACGCGTGGAATCCATCAGGGTGGCCGAGCCCTTGACCGAGGCCGGCTCTCCAATCACCTTATAGTCCAGGCGATAGTCACCGTCCTTGAAATCAACCACATAATAGCTACGGGGTGCCCCGCAATTCTGCGTGGCCACGGGGATGCCGTGACGGTCGGGTCGCCCCCGCCACCACGATCCGCAGGCGGCCCCCGCAAGCACCTCCTCCAGAGAAAGGCCGGAAGGGAAAACCAGCTTGGAGCGGGCCATAGTATGAGTGTGACCGCACATCAGGAGCATCTTGGGATGGATGCTCAATATCGTCTCCAGAGAGTCTTTTGCCTTGAATTCATTGAAAGGGATGTGGGCGCAGAGAACGGCCAGACGGTCGGCCGGAAGCGATTCCAGCTGCTTTCGAAGCCAGGCCTTCTGGTCTTCACGGAAACCTCCTTCATAGCCTCCGGTGCCCACCAGGCGCACATCATCCATCATAATGAAACTCACCCCGGCACGTTCGAAACAAGTGTCCGGAGCGTGGATCACACGGGTATATGTGGCCATATCCCTGGCCTGTCCTTTCACGCGGTACACGTCCCGGTCGTGATTGCCCGGCACGCAGGCCCAGGGGTACGGGAGAGAATCCAGGGTGGCCCGGCTTGGGGCCAGAAGGGCCACGTCATCGTTCACGAGGTCTCCCAGGAAGATGGCAAGGTCCAGGTCCTTACGCTCACGGAGTTCCTTATATATCGAACGTCGGGCATAGCCCAGTTCGGTTTCGTTATCCACCTGTGGATCACCCACAAACGCCACGCGCAGACGCTTGGCTCCAAGCGGGAGCACCAGCAGCAGCGCCATCAGTAAACAAAGTGCACGTTTCATAGTTTAGAAGTCTCTTTGAATCCCCTCCGAAGCCCTGTTGGCACGGTTCATCTGCATATTGCCCATACGTCCGAAGCGCCAGGTAACGCCCAGCAGGAAGTGACGCCCCATGGAGAGGCGGTAGCTGTCCGTGGTGCCGGTCTCGCTCACGGAGTGCGAAACGGTGAGGCCGTTATTGAGGATATCCCTCGCCTGTGCGCTGAAGGTAAACGCACGCCAGTCCTTGGTCACCGTAAAGTTAAGGGCGTTGGTGAGCTTCGAGAAACTGTCGGAATAGCCGAAGTAACGCTGCATCGAGTAATACCCGTTCAGCTTGAACTGGTGCGGAGTGGTGTATGTGGCATCCAGCGAAAGGGTATACACATAGGTATTCGTGTTGGCCTTGTTGTCCAGAGAATACCAGGCGTTGCTGCCGATAAAAGAGTTTGTGAAAGTAAAGCGGAGTCTCCTGGGGTTGGAATACGTCAGGTCCAGGGTGGCGCTGTAGCCAAGCTGTCTGGTCAGGCTCTCGCAAAAGCCGCTGCTGCCATCGTAGAAGCGGTTGCCCGAGGTATCTCCCCAGAAACTGGCCATAAAGGCGTTGTAGTCGAAGGTCTTGCTGTCGATTCCGGCCAGCGTGCCGACCGGCTGATAATTGACGCTGGAGCGGAAGTTCACCATTCCGGATAACATCAGGCGCCAGTACTGTCTCTCGTCCAGCGCCCGGTAGCCGGTGACGGATGTATTTGCCGACCAGGCGGGCCGGCGGGTATTCACCGGCACGGTATAGCGCACGCGGTCGGCATCGTACCAGGTGGCGCTCACCACCGAATTTTGATTCATGGAGGCCGACGCATTCACATTGAGGGACCCGCGGCTCATCTCGCGTGCTCCGCTTAGCCTGTCTTCCAGGCTGACACGCCCTCCCCTGCGCCTGCCGGTTCCGGCACGGAAAGAAAGGGTATGAGTGAATCCGGGACGGAGGTATATATTACCCGTGGATATGCGGAGAGGATCGGTAATATCCAGAAGCGATATCATCCGCTCCTGGTCGGGCTGGGAAGATTGGCCACGGTAGGATATGAAGGTATTGCCGTGCGAATAGCTCAATTGAGGGGCCCAGTTCCACTGCCACTCCCCTATTCCAAGTTCCTTTTCCTGACCAAGCGACTTGGAATAAGTGTAAAGATTGCTGGAGTTCACGGAAATACCGGCCTGCAAAACCGATTTATCAGTGCTGTACTGAGCCAGCACCGCGCCGCGGCCGGTGAGGGACCTGTTCAGCGAAGCGGTTGTATAGTAATCATTGGCGCTGCCGTCGGCATTGAACGCATCCTTGTTCTGGCGCGAACGCGAAACGCTTCCGTCCACCGTAGTCTGGATCTTCCATTTATCGGCTATCGGCTCCGCATAACCAACCGAAAGGCTGCCGGACCCGTTGCCGCCGTTATTGTCGTAATGCAGATCCCTTTCGCTGGATGAGCCGGAGGCCGCATACTGGGTAAGGGAATAATCCCGGCTGTCTCCCTTGCTTCCGCCAATATTGTATTGCCCGTTCACACTCACGGAACGGCCCTTCTTGGCAAACTTGCCGTATGCGAACGTCAGCCGTCCGTTCGAGCTCAAGGACCGCGACTTGGAACTGTTGTTCGAATTGGAGCTGTTGCTCTGAACACCATTCACCTCGGAGGCCGAAGTGGAAGTGCTGACCGAACTCTGGTCGCGGAAAGTGATTCTGGGATCGAAGTCGAAAAAGAGGCCTCTTTGATCACGCTTCGGCCGCAGGCTCAGGCTGGCCGTCACCTGATGCGCATCGGTAGTGGAATTGCTGGTCTTGACGGAATGGACCTCGTCGCCGGAAAGCGGGAATTCCTCGCTTGAAGAGCGTGACGCGTTATCCTTGGAAGTGCCGTTGTAATAGACACTTAAGCCCGCATCTGCTTTTTTGATGCGGTCGGTATTATAGTTTACGCCCGCCTGGCCGCCCGTGGTAAGGCCGGACCCCTGGCGGACTACCATACGGGAGCCGTTCTCCACATTCTGGCCGCGGCCCACAAATGTCAGCTGGTCTTTATCCCTGAAAGTGGAAAGCAGACCGGAGGTATTCCAGAGGAAGGGGATGCTTGCCAGCATCTCGTCCTGGTCTTTGGAAGGCAGCGAGGCGCCGCCGTGGGCCTGCAGATTGCCGAAAGTGCCGTTCTTGTACTCCTGCTTGAGCGACACATCCATATTCCTGGAACGGGTAGCGGAGTTATTCCTGATGCCGGTAACCTTCTCCATATCCGACTCGTGGTCGGTCACCTTGATCTTTTCCACCGCCTTGGCGGGAAGGTTGTCCAGCGCCGCCCGCTTGTCGCCCATGAAGAAAGTGCGCCCGTTCACCGTAATCTGGTTAACGCTCTCGCCCTGCACCTTCACGGAACCGTCCTCCTCCACTTCGATGCCGGGCATCTTCTTGAGAAGGTCCCTCAGCACGTCGTTCTCGGCGATGGAATAAGCCGCCGCATTATAGACAAGGGTATCCCCCTTCATCTCCACGGGAGCGACCGCGGCCGAAACCGTAGCTGCCTCCAGCATCTGCTTGTCTTCCTTCATCAGTATCCTGCCAAGGTCCTTGCCGCTGGTGAAATACATCACCTTCCGGTAGGGCAGATAACCCATCATCTCCACGTTCACGCTGTATTCCCCGCGCACCACGTTGCTCAGGAAGGCTTTTCCCTTGGCATCGGAGAGGGTGAAATTGGTGATGATGGTGTCCTTTGCCGGCTTCAGGTAGACCGAAGCGAAAGGCACGGGCTCTCCGGAAAGGGAGTCGGCCACCTCCATCATCACGAAGAAGGCCCTGTCACTCCCCTGGCCGGGGCGGATGCGCATTCCCGAGGGCTGCCCCCAGAGAGGAAGCGCCCACAGCAAGAGGACTATATAAAGGAGACGTTTCATCAATTCTTTTCCGGATAGAGTATGGCTGTCACCTTGGGTTCGGCGAGAATCGCGCTGATGCGGGAGGCCACCTTCTCGGGAGTAAGTGCCTCTACCAGCGAAGGATAGCGCCCGGGCAGGCCCCAGTCTTCTTCGCCGTGGTAGATGGAGTCCCGGATGTATGTGGAGTACCAGCTGCTCTTCTGGAGGTTCATAGTATGCTCCTTCTTAAGGTTCGCCTGCACATCGGCAAGGGTCTGGGCAAAGGAGGCGGGATCGGCCACCAATTCCCGTATCACGCGGAGGCTCTCCTCCACCAGAAGCGTGGCATCCTCTTCCTTGCAGGAGAACTGGATGTTGGTACGTTCGAGGTAAGATGGATAGATGGACGATGCAGACGACACTCCCACGCTGTAAACCTTGCCCATATCTTCGCGCAGGCGTTTCATCAGGGCGGTACGCAGCACGGCCTTCACCGCGCCGAGCTCCATCTGGTTTTCGATCACCGTCCTGCCCGGATTGGAGGTGCCCTGGAATATAAGCGAAACGATTGTGCGTTCCGTCTTGGAGGTATGGCGGATGAGGGATGTGTCCCTTGCGGGGATGACACGGTCGGGAGAGAGGCGCTGAGTGCGCGCAGGGCCTCCGGGCAGGGCGGCCAGATACTGCTCCACATAAGGGCGCACCTCCGACTCGTCCATATCGGCGGTCAGCACGAATATATATCCGTCGGCGCTGCCATAAAGCTGATTGAACACGGGGAGCAGGCGGTCCACCCGCACCTGCGATAGTATCAGGGTATCCGTCAGTTCAGCGTTGGTATAGTTGGATCCGGTGAGAAGCCAGCTCAGTTCGCGGGAGAAATCCTCCTGCGGATCGGGCTCCTTGCTGCGGTAGCTCTCCACGGTCTTTTGTATCATCAGCCGGGCATAATCCTCATCCACCCTGGGCTGGGTCCAGCGGAGGTAGAAAAGGCGGAACATGGAATCGATTTCCTCGTCCACAGCCGAGCACAGTATGCCAGTGCGGCCGGGCGCTCCGATGAACAGGGCCGATGCGGAATTGCCGGACATGAAGAATCGGAGGGCATCTCTGCTGAAATCGCCGGCCCCGCTGCCGGGAACTATCCTGTCGGCAAAGACGCCGTTGTAGTAGTCGGCGGAATCCAGGGCGGCGAAGCCTCCGGCACGGCAGCCGGAAAGGCTGATTTTATTACGATTGAGGGCGCTCCGCCGATACAGCACGCGGGCGCCGTTGGAAAGCTTCCAGTCCACCAGGTCCAGTTCCGGATGCCTGGTTTCTGCCACTATGCTGCCGGGAGCCGGGGCCTCGCAAAGCTCGGAAGGGATGTCCAGCTTGAACGCATAGGGCTCCGAAGGCTTGGCAAAAGCAGCGTGCACCAGGGAATCCAGCCAGGCCTCGCCTCCACATTCCCCGCGGAGCGAAGCAGGAGCGCGCAGTATGGCGTGGAAGGGTGCCCTGGCGTATATTTCTTGCAGATAGGATACGAGTGTCAGGGAGTCCACCGTCGGCAGATACTTCTCCATCAGTTCGTATTCCTTCCGGGGGCCGAGTATGGCATCCCCCAGATAATAGGCGTTATAGACTTCTTCCATCAGCGAGGAGGAAGAAGTGCGGTATTTGGGATTAGTGCGGTTGCGGTAGGCCGACAGGAGGCTCCTTCTGGCCTGCTCTATCTCGGTGGCAGTGAAACCGTAGTCCCGGATCTGCCGGGCGGCGGCCAGAGCCTGCTCGATGCCGGAAGCCACCTTGCCCTTCTGGAGCTGCACGGAAAGATCTGCCACTTCGGTGGCGCCGAGAAGGCCGGAAACGCCGAGGGAAACGTCCTTATAGTCCTTGCCGTCGAAAGACAGGCGGGCCAGGCGCTGCTTTGCCAGACGGTTCGCCATAGTCCGCACCAGATAAGGGCGGAATTCCTTTTCGGTGGCGATCGGCGGCCGGGCCGGGGCCTTCTGGAGAATATCCAGCTTGATATCCGTAAGAGTCGAATCGAAGACCGCGCTCGCGGCGAAGCCCTCATAAGGGGGAATGCCGTAGTGCTGGGGCTTGGGGAGCTTTACCTTGGGCATATCGGCGAACAGAGCCTTGATGCGGGCTTCAATCGCGTCCGGATCCACATCGCCGACTACGGCCAGAGCCATCAGTGATGGCCTGTACCAGCATTCATAGAAGTCCCGGATGTCCTTCACCGTGCAGTTCTGGATAACCAGAGTATCGCCTATGGTGCGGCGGAGGGCATAGCGGCTTCCGCCGAGGATTTCGTCGAGGAAGGCATCGCTTGCAGCCTGCCCGGCCTTTCGCCTCTGGAGCCGCTCGGAGAGGATGACTCCGCGCTCTTTTTCCACCTGCAGAGAGTCGATGGTGAGCCCCCGGGCCCAGTCCCTCAAAACAAGGAGGGTGGTATCTACCAGCGCCTCGGATGTCGTGGGGAGCTGGAGTTTATAGACCGTCTCGCCATAGGAAGTGTGGGCATTGAGGTCCTTGCCGAAAGATGCGCCATGGCGCTCCAGGACCCTGATTATAGCGTCTTCCGGGAAATTCTCCGTGCCGTTGAAGGCAAGATGCTCCAGGAAGTGCGCCAGCCCCCTCTGCCTGTCTTCCTCAAAGAGGGACCCCGCCTTCACGAAAAGCCGGTACACAGCCTCCCCCTCCGGATAGCGGTTGGGAAGGATGTAATAGGTAAAACCGTTCTTGAGGGTGCCCACACGCAGCGAATCCCGCTGCGGCAGCGGCTTCTCCCGCGCCGCCAGAGTGACGGCCGCGAAGAGCAGGATGATGGTTAAAAAGCGCTTCAATGTTATTAAAGATTAAAAAGGGTGCCGGGCTTTCCGGCACCCTTTGGATATCAGAGATTATTCGGGAAGGACATCGTCTTCGAGGCCGATGGAATAAAGCGGGAATCCGCTTGTTCCTCTTTCTTTGTCAGGCCATACGAGCAAAGCATTGCCATTCAAATCAAATCCCATCACGATGCCTCCATAGGTTGCAGGGGCATCTGCCACAGCAACATAATCGCTCCACTTGCGATTCTCATCCATGACGGAGAACCAAGGCTTGCTGTCTGCATCGAGTTTAACAACCAGAATCTGACCGTTTTTGGGATTCACACCGAAGACTACAACATCGGGGGAGCCGCTGCTGCTGACATTGATGGAGAAAGCATCCCCGTATTTTTCAAGTTTGGTCCCATCGAACTCATAAATCTGTTCCTGCGCTGCAACTTGATTGGTT
Source organism: Bacteroidales bacterium (assembly GCA_017427385.1). Classification (GTDB taxonomy): domain Bacteria; phylum Bacteroidota; class Bacteroidia; order Bacteroidales; family UBA932; genus Cryptobacteroides. The sequence goes on along the minus strand of JAFRSW010000019.1, from coordinate 102,900 downwards.
GCGAGGAGCAGAATCTTTCCGTCCTTGATTGCCGTGGACATATTACCAGGGAGCATGTTCTTCTCGCCGGTTTCCATATAATCCTGAATAATTGCCGTATTCCATTCGGAACCGGAGAATTCATAAACATACAAGCCATACCAGTTGGCGGTAAAGAAACCATATTTTTTCCCATTAAGGCTCGCTATAGGGCCATTGTAGAAAATGCCCTCATTGGAGCCACGAGAGCCACCCTTATTATATGCCGGGAATCCGGTGATGGCGCCCGTCTTCCATTCAGAGCCATCGAACTGATAAACACCGTGGTCGTAAGTGGATTTGAGATAAATGAAACCAGGGTTGCCGGATGCATCAAAATAGATTGACGGATAGTTGCCCCAAGAGAAATTAGCTTTTTCGCTGAATCCGGTTTTGCCGACAGGAGTCCAGTCGGTACCATCGAATTTCCTGAGAGTCATCGTGTTCTTTGCATCACCCGCATAATACAGGAGGTATGCTTCTCCGGATGCATTGAAAGCAAGATCCACCACATTGCTGGTAGCAATTGCAGTGCCTTCTGCCGGAGCAGGCACAATGCCTTCATTTCCAACCTGAACGAATGTATCACCGCTGTATTTCTTAACTCCGATATTCTTAACGCCTCCGGTGGGAGTGAAAGAATAAGCCACCCACATCTCACCTGTGATAGGGTTGACAGCAGCCTGATAACTGGAACTGGTATATACCATACCCTCCGAAGCCGGCATAGTCCCAAGTTTCTTGGAAACGAGTTGAAGTATCTTACCAATCTTCACTTCATACTGGGCACTTTTTCCCGACTTGGCATTGGTTACGACAATATCCACTGGGAAAGAAGCATTAAAGCTGGCTTTACCATCCACGACGACAACGTCATTCACCTTGATCTCGTCGTTCTCGCCAGCGGTAAGAGTCGCCTTGAGAGTTTTGCCCTGGCCACCGCCGGGGATACGGATTACCATAGACTGTTCGATAGTCTCGCCACATAGTCGGCATCCAGGCCTTCATTGTCGGCAGCCAGGATCTTAAAGGAGAGCAGTTCAGCAGGAGTGGTATCCGGGACTTCCGGCTCCGGCTTTTCGCAGGCAACAGCCGCTACGGCCAATGCTGCAAGGACGAAAACAAATTTTTTCATCTTCTTCAAGGTTTAAAACTAACTAATTATACTTTGTTATTGTATGTGTGCTATATTTTGCAGATGGACCCGGATAACCGATAATGATGGAAGGATCCGAAGTCGATGTGATAATAATCTTGATGGTATTGTCTTTGGAGTCATCTACCGGATTGCTCAAGTAGTTGATTCTGAAGGGTTTCTTGTAAACGCCAGGCTCAAATGTAATACTACGGGCCTGAGTCTGAAAAGCAAAATCCTTCCCCTCTTTAAGACCGTCCCCGACCTGGAGGTCGAAATTGACTGTCAGCGGCTCTTTCAATTCTTCTGATACCAATGAAAAATAATACGTCATGACCAGATTATTGGACGACGACAGGATACGGGATGTCTGCGCTCCGGTTTCATCGGCCACGCTAACGAAGAAATCTCTAAACATCCTGTCAGGACGGTCATCGCAAGAAATAAGAGTGCATGATAAGGCAATCATTGCCAATGCCTTGATTATTCTATTGTACACCATAGCCTTCATTTTGAATCATATTTTCATTCGACTGCATCTCCATCTGATCAATAGGAAGCACAAAACGGTAGTTGGGATACTTCACCAACTTGACCGATGAATTGTTGGTACGGACAAGGTCCTCCTTGCGTCGGGTGATGTCAAAGATACGATGCCCCTCGTAGCAGAGTTCCTTCACACGCTCGGTCTTGACGGCCTCCAGAAGGGCATCCTTTCCGGAAGGGACGGTAACCGCCGATTCCGCCACGCCACGGGCGCGGGCTATGAGCGCCTTCAAGTCGGCTGCCGCACCGGCTGTATCTCCGCTCCCCTGAAGCACGGCTTCGGCGTGAATCAGGTACATTTCCGACACACGGAACACGAAGTTGTCGTGCACGCGGGCCATTTCATCGGAGATTCCCTGCTTCCACCAAAGATACTTGCACACAGCCTTTGGCTTGGAACCTGGCATGATGCCTTCTTCTCCATCCTGAGGTATGTAGGTCAGCAACTGCTTCCGTATATCGTCGTCCGGGTAAAGGGTGTACATCATCTCGGTCGGCTCGAACTTGGCTCCACGTACGGGGTCGAAGAAACTGGAAAGGGTTGTGCTGGCATCGAAATGATTCAACCGGAATATAGTCTCCTTTCCGGGGACCGCCTGAGAATTACGGTACATATCGATATACTGCGACCTCGGGGTAAGAGGGACCTTTCCGATTACGGACTGCGCCATCTTTGCCGCGTCGTCCCAGCGTTCCATAAACAAGTAAACCCTGGCCAGGAGAGCCTCGCACGCGATATAGGAGATGTGGTACGGATCGGTGATAGCATCGACCTGGGCACCGGTCGGATTATCCTTTGCCACTGTCTTAAACAAGTCCATCGCCTTGTCCAGATCATCAAGGATTTGATTATATACTTCCTTGACCGACTGTCTTGGAAGGACCTCCTCGAAAGAGGCTACATGCGTAAGGATGGGAATTCCGATGTGTGAATGGTCATCCGTATAATTGTATGGCTGTGCATAGGCGCAACAAATCTCGAACATTGCCAGAGCTCGAGCAAAATGCGCCTGCGCCATGATCTTTTTAACCATATTATTCTCGGCGGCCGACCATCCCTGCTCCAGATTCCTGGGGCCGTATTCAAGAAGATATGTAACCTGTGTAACGATAGACCAGCCGTTCGCCCAGTAGTTGCGGGGATAGGTGGCTATGTGCTGCTGCTCCATCTGATAGTTGAACAGCAACTGGTCGCCTTCATCGGCATTTGCCGTAATGTTCAGCAGGTCGCCGGCAATCTCTGCATACTTGATATATGTCGGGTAGAAAGTGCGGATTTCGGCGTGGAGCCCTTCACCGGCACTCACATAACCGTCATACTCCAACATAAAGCCGGCAATGGTGTTCTTGCCGAGCACATCGACCGTCAGGAGTTTCTTCTCCATTCTCTCGCAGGACAGCAGGACTGTCGCCATAACTGCGACCAATATGTATTTGACTATGTTTTTCATTTTTCGCAGTCTTTAGAAGTTGAACGAAACCTGAGCGGAAAGGCCGCGGCGGAGTCCATCGGAGTATTTGAGCGTCTTGTAACTGTTCCTGCTCCTGCCCTGACCGGGAGTCCAAAGGTACAAATTGTCCCCAATGATACTGATCGAAGTATTCTTAACATGGAGCGCACGGTTTACCCTCTCTGGCAAGCGATACCCAAAGGAAATGCTCCGGAACTGGATATAGGTGGTATTCCATAGCGAGCGCGTCGAGTTCCAGTCGTTATTCGCCCCATATTTATAACGGAATTCAGGACTGACATTGCCCACCCCTGGGGTTGTCCAGTGGTTCAATTCCTCGATGGCAGGCCTGCCGGTGTAATCCACGATGTCGGAGCCGTCATTCTCAAGAGGGATGTAATCCCAGCCTCCAAGGCGGTAGTCGAACATAATCCGCAAGTTGAACCTACCAAAGGTGAAGTCGTTCGAGACTCCTCCCTGGAGGATCGGCTCCTTGGAATACTGCGGAAGATATACGCGGTTGTCCAGAGAGAAGTTGTATGTAAGGTCTCCGTTTATATCATACCACATAGGTTCTCCCGTTACGGGATCCACTCCCGCCCAGCGGACGAGCCAGAAGGCATCCTTCGATTGCCCCGCCACCCAGATCGAATCGAAGAATCCGGTATGGGTATCCTTGTAGAGCTCTTCAATCATATTATGGTTATGGGCACCGTTAATGGAGGTAGTCCAGGTAAAGCCGGATTTACGGATGTTCACAGTAGTCAAGGTAAACTCAATACCCTTGTTGGATATCACACCCACGTTCCGGGTCACGTCTCCGTCGGTAATAATGGAGGACACCCTTCCGCCGTAAAGGACATCCCTGGTGCGACGGACATAATATTCAAGGCTCAGTTCCACCCTGTTCTTGAATGCTCCGAAGTCGAACATCCAGTCGCTGGTATAGGTTCTCTCCCAGCGGAGGCCGGGATTTGCAGGTTTGCTGAGCGCGGCGCCCGACTTTCCTCCGTAAGAGTGAGATGAGTTAATCACATAAGAGCCGTCTGCGCTGGAAGAATCCACGCGAGAATTGCCCGAACTGCCGTAGGTGTACTTTGCCCGCAGGGTGTTGAGCCAGGGAATATCCATAAAATGCTCATTATGAATATTCCAGCTCAGGCCGGCTGCCCAGAAGGTTCCCCAGCGGGAGTATTCACTGAAACTGGAATTACCCTGCCGGCGCCAGTTGGCAGATAGCACATAGCGTTTGTCGTAGGAGACATTGGCATTGGCTATGTACGATAACGATTTGCTCTCCGAACGGGAAGATGACCCTTTCCGGGTATCGGCATTGGCGTAGGAGATTTCCCTGATGCTGTCGTTGGTGAAGCCATTACCAGTTGCATAGAGGGAGAAATGCCCCGATGTCTTGTATTCGGCTCCCACGAAACCATTGGCATTGAACTTACCCCATGTATGGTTTGCATTGGCGCGCAAGTTCTCATAGAATGCCATATTGAATACGCCGGACCGACGGGAATAACCCGACAGCGAGGGGTCTGACGAATTGATGCCTGCGAGTGATTTACGGGTATAGTACTGGGACTCATATATGGAAATGAGCCTCTCGCTGGTATGGGACGTGAACGTGAGCCATTTCAATGGATTGTAAGTCAGGACAACAGATCCTTCGGCATTGAGAGTGTACTGACGGTTCTCATCAAACTCACGTTCCATGAGATCGTTGCCGTAGTTGTTGTATTTCTGGACCTCGTAGGTGCCGTCATCTTTCTTGCTATAATAGTTATAGTAACGATACGATCCGTCTTCGTTGTAGGGAGAGAAGATAGGAAGGATCTCATCGTACTGTCCATAAAGCGAGAATACGTCATCAACATTGTAGTCGGCAGCCATTTTCACCTGCATCTTCAGTTTTGGCGAAAACTTGACATCTGTCTTGGCAGAGAGGGAGAAACGGTTCTTGTTGTTACCTTTTACATAGGAAGAGCTGTCGAACCAGCCTCCTGAAAGGACGAACTTCATCTTGTCGCTTCCGCCGGCCGCCGAGAAGTTTGCTTGGGTGGTCTGCCCTACTCCAAGATACGCATTTGTCCAGTCATAATCCATATTGGAGAATGTCTGGTATTCGTTATCCTGATAAGGGAACGTGGAGAGGCTGCGGCCCGAATTGGTCCAGGCTTCTTTTGCCAGGGCAAGATACTGCGGGCCATTTACCAACTTCTTTACCGTGCTTTTGTCGAGGTTGGAAAGTCCATAGCGCACAGATGCATTGTACGATACTTCTCCTCCCTTGGACCCCTTTGTAGTTACCAGAATGACACCGTTTGAGCCGTCTGCACCATATAGAGTAGTGGTAGAGGCATCTTTAAGCACTGTTATGGACTCGATATCATCCGGATTCATATACGAAAGAGGGCTCACGGTGTAGGACGTGCCTGTAACAGAATTTGTCCTTGTGCCCTGGAATACCGGCACACCATCAATAATCCATAACGGCTCGTTGGAGGCGCTCAAGGAGCCATCGCCCCTGATCCTGATTTTGACTGAAGGCCTGCCGTTAGTTGAATCTTCTATCACATTCATGCCAGGCACAGAGCCTGCGAGGAGGTTGTCGATACGGTCTGCAGGACGCATTGCAATCTGATCCTTGCTCACTTGCACAGCGGAACCGGTGAAGTCATCTCTTTTCTGGATCAGTCCATACCCTATACTTACGGCGGCGTCCAACATATTGTCCGACTTCATCACCACATCCTTCCGTCCCGGGGCGCTGACCGCAATCTCCTGCGTCTCCATCCCCAGGAACTGGAAAACGAACGTGGTATTCTTGCCGGAGGGGATCCGGACAGAGTAATTGCCGTCCAGGTCGGAAGTGACGGCCTTGGCCATCTCTCCCTTGGGAAAGACTACGACACCGGGGAGCGGTTCTCCGGCATCATCCACGATTTTTCCGAAAAGATCCTGCTTGGTTTTCTGCTGCGGAGCCACTCCGGCAGCACCCTGGGCCCATCCTGACTGGACGGACGACACGGCCACTATAAGAGACAACAACAGCGGGAGGAATAGTTTGCCACACCTCATAATACACTACATTTGGCCGCAAAATAGTAAAAAACTGATACAAATCAAAATTTAGCTATATTTGCATATATGATAACCGAAAACCACATCGACGCAGCAATCGAGCGTCTTTTCAAAGAAATACAGTTCCCGGATGAGCCTGCAGGGCTATATGACCCCCTCAGATATATGATTGCCATCGGCGGAAAACGCATCCGCCCCCGGCTCTGCCTCACCACCTATGCGGTTTTCAAAAACCGCCTCACCCCGAAACTGATGGATGTCGCAAGCGCCCTCGAGGTTTTCCATACCTTCACCCTGCTGCACGACGACATCATGGACCGTTCGGCTCTCCGCCGCGGTCAGCCCACCGTCTGGAAGAAGTGGGACGAAGACACCGCCATCCTCTCCGGCGACGTGATGCAGATCGACGCATACAAGCGCATCGCCAAGGCCCCCGTGGACAAACTGGATGAGGTGCTGGAACTCTTCTCCAAGACGGCGGCCGAAGTCTGCGAAGGCCAGCAGTACGATATGGAATTCGAGCGCGTGAGCGAGGTTTCCATGAAGGATTACTGCAAGATGATAGGCCTCAAGACTGCGGTGCTGCTGGCCTGCTCGTCCAAGATGGGTGCGCTGATGGCCGGTGCCGGCGAAAAGGAGTGCCAGGCGCTCTACGACTATGGCTACCAGCTGGGGATGGCTTTCCAGGTGGCGGATGACTATCTGGATGCCTTCGGCGACGAGAAGGTGTTCGGCAAGCCCATCGGCGGCGACATCCTCAACTGCAAGAAGAGCTGGCTTACCGTGCGCACCTGCGAGAAGCTGTCCGGCAAGGAGAGACAGGATTTCCTGACCCGGTTCAACGAGCTGGAGGACGGAGATGCCGGTGTGCGCAAGATTGCCGATATCAAGAAGATATATGTCGAGTGCGGGGTGGATGCCGACGCGCGCGCAGAGGTGTGCCGCTACACCGAGGAGGCGCTGAAGGCTGCACGCAGACTCAAGCTCGGCAATGTACGTTACGAGGTGCTGAGGCGCTTTGCAGAAAAGCTTGTAAGCAGGGCCAAGTAGCTATGGAAGAGAGGGTTGCGACGGTTGTAAAGAATGCGGGCAGTCATTATCTGCTCTGCGAACTCCCGGCGTGGGAGCCGTTCCCTGCCGTGCTCCGCGGCAAGGTGCGCCTGCAGCGGTCCGCCGCGACGAACCCCGTCGCGGTCGGTGACCAGGTGCGGTACATACCCGCGGCCGAAGGGGAGCCCGCCATGATTACCGAGATCCTGCCGCGGCGGAACTACGTAATCCGCAAATCCACCAACCTGAGCAGGCAGGCACACATCATCGCTGCCAATCTCGACCAGGCGGTAATCGCCGTGAGCCTGTACTTCCCGGAAATCAAGCTGCCGTTCCTGGACCGCATACTGGTCACCTGCGAAGTCTACAAGATTCCCGTAATCATCGCCCTGAACAAGATGGACCTCTACCGTGAGGACGCTCCCGAGGCTGTGGCGGATTTCCACAGGATATACGAGGGCGCGGGGTACCGCGTGATAGACACATCCTGCAAGACGGGAGAAGGGATAGACGCCCTGCGGGAAGCCTGCAGCGGCAAGCTGAGCCTGTTCTCAGGCGAGTCCGGCGTGGGGAAATCCTCCCTAATAAAGGCCATAGACCCTTCGCTGTCGCCGAAGATCGGGCAGATTTCACTGGCGCACTTGCAGGGCAAGCATACAACATCTTTGTATGAGATGTATCCTATCAGGGGCTCTGCCCCTAATGTACCCCGAGACAGCCAGGAGCCAGCGGGCTACCTGATAGACTCCCCCGGACTGCGCGGATTCGGCCTGGTGGACCTGGAGAAGGAGGAAATAGCCAAGTACTTCCCCGAGATGCTGCGCGTGGCGGACGAGTGCCGGTTCGTCCCCTGCACCCACACGCATGAACCCGGCTGTGCCGTCAAGGCGGCCGTAGAGGCCGGCACCATCAGCGCGGAGCGCTACAACTCCTACCTTGGTATGCTGGAAGAAGACGGAAAATTCAGAAAAGGTTTCTAATATGGACAAATCCAAAAGACTTGCTTCGTTGGATGCCCTGAGGGGCTTCGACATGATGTTTATCATGGGTGTGGCCGGGCTGATTGTTTCTATCTGCCGCCTGTTCCCGGACGGGGACAATTTCTGGCTCGCACAGCAGATGGGCCATGTGGACTGGAACGGCCTGAGGCATCACGACACCATCTTCCCGCTGTTCATCTTCCTGGCGGGCGTTTCGTGGCCTTTCTCCCTCTCCAGGCAGCGCGAGGCCGGCAAGAGCACGGGGCAGATAGTCTGGAAGATCATCCGCCGCTGTCTCATCCTCATCGCCCTGGGCCTTGTGTACAATGGCATCTTCAGGCTGGACTTCAAGACCTTGCGCGTTGCCAGCGTGCTGATGCGCATCGGCATCGCCTGGGCAGGAGCGGCACTTATCTATCTTTTTGTGAAATCTCCCTGGAAACGCGGCATCATCGCCGCGGCGATCCTGATAGGATATTGGCTGCTGATACGCTTCGTGCCCGCGCCTGACGTGCCGGGAGGGGATCCCCTGTCGCTCCAGGGCAACCTCGTGGGCTGGGTAGACAGGAAACTGCTGCTCGGCAGGCTTCTTTACGACGGCGGCCGCTTCGACCCCGAGGGCCTGCTCAGCGCGGTTCCCGCGATAGTCACCGCCATGCTCGGAATGTTTGCCGGCGACCTTGTACGCCTTCCCGACGAAAAGATGTCCGGCGGACGCAAGACGCTCTGGCTGCTCGCGGCGGCCGTGGTGTGCGGGGTGCTTGCATGGGCCTGGAATTTCGACTTCCCCATCAACAGGAAACTCTGGACCAGTTCCTTCGTGCTGGCGGTAGGCTCCTACTCCTTCGCCTGCCTGGCCATCTTCTATTACATCATTGACGTGAAAGGCTGGAAGAAATGGGCCTTCCCGCTCAAGGTGATAGGCATGAACTCCATCACCATCTACCTCCTCCAGAGAATCGTTTCCATCAGTTCCATCAACAACTTCTTCTTCGGCGGCCTCGCGGGCCTCTGCGGCGACGCCTGGGGAAAGGTAATCACCTCCGCCGGATACGTGCTAGTCTGCTGGCTGATACTGTATTTCCTTTACAAGAAGGATGTGTTTTTGAAGGTGTAGATCAATCTCATTCGCCCGCGGCGCGGCTTCGTCCCACGAGCACGACGCCACCGACGATGAGCAGGGTCGCCAGGACTTTCCGCCACGTTATGGTGTCCATTCCTATCCAGACGCTGATTACGGCCGCTATGACCGGCTGCAGGTAGGTGTACATACTGACAAGCGTCGGGCGAAGCCTCTTCTGGCCGTACGGGATCAGGAAATAAGCCACGAAGGTTGCGAAGAACACCAGGTATCCGACCTCCCATAGGATGCCGGACGGTATGGCTGCGAAATCCGTGTGAACCAGTCCGCTGGCGGAAAAAGGAATCGAGACTATCAGCGAGAAGAGGAACATCCATTTCATGAACGTCACTACCCCGTAGCGTGATATCAGCGGCCTGAACGCGCCAAGGTAGAGGGAAAAACTGACGCTGTTTACCAGCAGCAGCACTACGCCCATCGGCTTTGTCGAGGCCGCTCCGCCCGTATGCACGGAATTGTAGACCAAGAAGAGCACGCCGGCGAAACTCAGCGCCACTCCCCCGGCCTTCTTGAGGGTGATGGGCTCCCCAAGGAACAGGAATGCGAAGAACATCGTGAAGATCGGGCCGAGGGTGCCGAGGATTCCCGTGTCTAAGGGCGTGGCCATGGTGATCGCGGAGAGGAAGGTGAGCTGTGGGATGAACAGCCCCGCCATCGAGGCCAGGAAGATCTTTCCATAGTCCTCCCTGGCGACCTTTTCCTTCGGGAGGAATGCCGACAGGAGCCAGAACAGGATGCTCGCACCCGTTGCCCTCAGGGTGAAGAGGACAATGGGAGGGATCAGCTGAGCGTTGGCTATGTCCTTGCAGAATATCAGGTTAAGCCCGAAGATGGTGTATGTCCCCGCTATCGACAGGTGTCCTGTGAGTTTGTCGCGATTCATCTAAAAAACAATGATGTCTAACACCCTCTTCGCAGTAGCTGCTGGCCTTCTCGTGGGAGGTTGTTGACTTTCTGTGTTATCTGCGCCTAATCCACGACGACCCCTTATTGGTAGAGTAGTAGAGGTGACCGTCATTGGAGCTGCCGAGGAGTTCGCGGCCGCCATCCTGAATGGCAATGAGCGTCTTTGCCACACTGCCGGAACTACGGCAAATCCACGAAGAACCCTTGTTGGTGGAGTAATACAAGCCTTTGTCCGTGCAGGCGATGATTTCGTTCCCGTATTCGAGAAGGTCGCGGAACTGGCCGCATCCACTTCCGCTGTATCGGGTAATCCAGGAGGAACCGCGGTTAGTGGAGTATTCGATTTTGTTGTTGGAAGGGTTGATCCTGATCAACTCGTTTCCGTAAGTAATAAGTTGAGGCATGGCGTTGTTCGTTTATTTGATTCCACGCTGTTTCTTGATAGTCTCATACGCCTCCTGGATCTTTCGGAATTTCTCTTCGGCAGCCTTCTGCACGTCCGGGCCGAGGGATGCCACCTTGTCCGGGTGGTTCTTCATCGCCATGCGCCTGTAGGCCGCCTTCACCTCATCGTCCGTGGCCGACGGGGAAATCCCCAGCACTGCATAGGCGGAGGTCGTATCCCTGTAGTACATCGCGATGACAGAGGCCGCGTCGGAGGCGTTCAGCCGTATGGCGGAGGCTATCGCTTCGAGGACGCTCTTCTCGCTGGCGCTGAAGTCCCCGTCCGCGTTCGCTATACCCGCGAGGTAATGGAAGAGTTGGAGGCGCTGGGAGTAGTTCATGTTGGCGGCTATCTGCCCGCCGACAGAGTAGACGTTTACCTCCTGCAAGGATAGGCCGGAGAGGATGCGCATGGCCTCGCTCACGGCCGCCTCGCCGAAGTTCTGCCGGACGAATGCCTTCACGTAGTCCAGTTCCGCCTGGAGTGTCTTCCCGTCGGCGCGTATCACCGCGGACGAGAGCACCAGAAGGCTCACGAGGAAGCTGTTCCGCTGCTCCGAGGCGCCGTAGCCGCCACGGTATCCACCACCCTGCGCCCCGCCGGGCGCCGCTCCTCCGCTAATCTGGTGCGCCGCTTCGACGGCCCCCTCGATCACGCTCCCGGCAATCACGCCCAGCAGTGCGCCGATGGGCCCGAAGGCGACCCATCCCAGGAGTCCTGCTATCCATTTCGCTGTTCCCATACCGTGCTAAGTTAGCACTTTTTTTTTGTAAAATGCTTTCGTATATTTGTACTGTCAATCCTATAATATATGAAAAAGCTCATTGTTGCCCTGACCACCCGGCTGCTCCTGGTGTCTTGCGGCGACCCCTGGGGAAAGGTTATCACCTATAAAAAGAACGTTTTTCTTAAAGTTTAGTTTATCATGATTATCTATCTCATCGGCCTCGTACTGGCCATCATCGCCGTCCTCGACATCATCAAGAAGCCCATCTCCCTCGTGGGCAAAATCATCTGCGCCGTGCTCGTGCTCGCCACCAGCTGGATCGGCCTCCTGGTCTACTTCCTCTACGCGAAGGACCACATCACCGAGTGGTTCAAGTAGAAGTATGAGAAAATATCTTATTGCGATAGTGGCTTTGCTGCTATTCGCTTCTTGCGCCGCAGACAAAACGGCGCCGGTTAGTTATAAACTATGGTACAACTGGCCGGAGAGGTTCCTTCCGGATTTCTCTACCCTCGGAGAACCTGATGTCCAGGGCGAAAAGCGCAATCTCGACCTGATGGACATAGTGGACACCATGAACCACTACGCCGCGCTGTTCGAGACCACGCTGAAGGTGCCCGCGACCGAGGAATACACCTTCAACATTACCACCGACGACGGCTCCCGTTTCTACATCGACGGGGAACTCCTGATAGAGAACGACGGCGCACACCGCCCAATTCAGAAGTTCTGCACCAAGACCCTGGAGAAGGGCAAACACGAGCTTAAACTCGAGTTCTTCGACTACGACAAGCTGCAGACGCTGGAGTTCCTGTACTCCACCCCCACCATCGCGGAGCGCCGGTTCAACGACAGGATAGAGCAGGAGCAGGACCGGCTTACCAGCAGGAAGGGCTTCGTGAAGCCCCAGGTGAAGGAGGCGTGGAAGCGCTTCGCGGCCTGGAAGGGCGATGACGAGGTACTCGTCTTCCCCATCCTCACCGACATCCACTCCAACAACAACTACCAGTACAAGCACATAGGTTATGCCGCCGTCGCCGGCAAGATGTTCGGCGCCGACTTCATGGCCCTGCTGGGCGACATCGGCCTCAACTCCATCCCCACCACCCTCGACAAGGGCGAGGCCAGGAAGATGATCGACAACACCCTTGAGCAGATGCACAAGTGGAAAGGGATGTGGATCTTCGCCCCCGGCAACCACGACTGGGACGGCGGCGAGGGCGAGTGGCTCACGGAGGAGTATCTGACCGACACCTTCCAGCGCCCCTGGGAGCCCCGTGCGGGCGGCAATCTCCATCTCACAGGCAAGACCTACGGCTGGTACGACATCCCCGGAAAGGGCTTCCGCATCGTCTTCCTCAACAGCTGCTGCACCCGCACCCTCGGAGGAACCTACTATCTGATAGATGAAGAAGAGGAGGTATGGCTGAAGGAGATTCTGGACGCCACCCCCGAGGGGATGCACGTGATCGTGCTCGCGCATTTCATGCCCGACCCGATGGGCCGCTGGCAAACCAACATGAACCTCAACTACCTGAAGGAGAACAACGCCCGGGTGATGAAGGTTCTCTCAGATTACGCCGCCAAAGGCATCCTCGTGGGCATGTTCACCGGCGACAGCCACGTGAACGACTACGACCGCACCGACGGCGTAAACTACTATATCTCGCAGGGTTACGGATGGAATGGCCCCGAGATGCTGCTGCCTACAAACAAGCACGCCTACTTCGACTACCGCCAGTGCCTCTGCATCGACGTGGTAGCAGTGAAGCCCGCCAAGCGTGAGGTGCACACCTTCCGCATCGGCGCCGGCGGCGAGGAATACGACTATCACTTCGAGTACTGATGAGAGCCGTTATCCAGAGGGTGTCCTCCGCCTCCGTCACGATCGACGGAGCTGTCCGGTCCAAGATCGGGCCTGGGCTGCTGGTACTCCTCGGCGTGGGCCACGAGGATGGTTGCGAGGATATCGACTGGCTGTCCAAAAAGATTGCCTGCCTTAGGATCTTCAACGATGCCGAGGGGGTCATGAATCTCAGCGTGGTGGATACCGGCGGGGATATCATCGTGGTAAGCCAGTTCACCCTGATGGCATCCACCAAGAAGGGCAACCGCCCGTCTTACATCGGCGCTGCCGGGCATGAAAAGGCCATCCCCCTTTATAACCAGTTCTGCAAGGCTCTCTCGCTTGCCATCGGCAAACCCGTCGGCACAGGTGAGTTCGGCGCCGATATGAAGGTCGCCCTCGTGAACGACGGCCCCGTCACCATCTGCATCGACACGAAAAACAAGGAATAATATGCTTAAGCCAGGAGATAAAATGCCGTCCTTTGAAGTCCAGGACCAGGACGGGAACACCGTCAAGTCGGAAGATTTCATCGGCAAGGGCCGAAAGACCATCATCTACTTCTATCCCAAGGACAACACCTCCGGCTGCACGGCCGAAGCATGCTCATTCAGGGACAATTATGCCGAACTGACAGCCGCCGGCTACAACGTGGTTGGCGTCAGCAAAGACAGCGCGAAATCTCATACAGGCTTCCGGGCAAAGTATGAACTGCCGTTCAAACTGCTGGCCGATACCTCTACGAAGATGCTTCAGGATTTCGGCGCATGGGGAGAAAAGAAGATGTACGGAAAAGCGGTGCTGGGCACCCTTCGCCGCACATTCATTTTCGACTCCAATGGCATCCTCGAACGCATCATCGAAAAAGTGGATACCAAAAACGCCGCTACCCAGATTCTGGAAGGGTAAGCCCTTCTATTCGTTTAGCCACTTCCTCGGGATGGTCGACGAGCAGTTGGCCATGGTTCGATTTGGGGAAGATTTCTATGTTCACATCCGGGAAGATGGCCTTCAGGTGCTTCGCCTGAGGCTTGGCAACGAAGGCTTCCAGGGTGCCGTACCAGAAATGGATGTCGGCACCGTGAATCTCTTCCAACTTGTTGGTATAGACTGATTTGTAGCCGTCCAGCACCGCCTGCCCGCCGCCAAAAGGATATACTTTACGGCATTCATCCAGAAGCACATCGAAATAGTGGGAATGGAACACCCATCTCCAGAAGCCGGTCCAGTGATAGCATGTCCACACGTTCGCGCACTGGTAGTAGCGCAGCGGCCCCTCCAGCCACTTGGGCAGCGGCAGTAGCGGGGCGGCATCCAGGATGGCATGGTATATAGTGAGTTCATTCCGCTCCAGCACGCGTGAGAGGATCTTTCCGCCGAGGGACAGGCCATACGCGCAGTCCAGATGACAGGCATACTGTTCCTTCACATGGGCTATCACCTGCGCTGCCTGGTCGTCTATCGACGTGAAACGCGTATGCTTTCCCAGCGTGAACCCGTCCACCTGCACCGCAATGATGCGGAACCGGTCTTCCAGCAAACCAATCAGCGGCAGGAATATCTCGTAGGAGACTCCCAGCCCGGGGATCAGCAGCAGCGTCTTGGCGTCTTCTTTTCCGAATACCTTGAAATCCATCTACGGCAAAGATAATCCTTTTATTGCTATCTTTGCACTAATGACAGCTATCCGCATAATCATTTTCGACTTCGACGGCACGCTGGGCGACACCCGGGCGAACATCCTCCTGACCATGAGGATGACCCTGCGCAAGCTGGGGCTTTCCGAGAAGGATGACGATACCATCGGGGCCACAATCGGAATCCCGCTGGGAGAAGGGTTCCTGCAGATGTTCCCGGATCTGACTCCGGAGCAGGAAGAACTCTGCGTGAGGACGTATCGGGCCATCTTCGAAGAAAACAAGAAGGACCTCGTGCCGGCACTCTTCCCGCATGTGAAGGAGACGCTGGCCGCCCTAAAAAAGAGCGGATACATCCTCACAGTTGCATCCTCCCGCTCTTCCGCTTCGCTCAACGGGTTCCTGCGCGATATGGGCATCGCCGACTGCATCAGTTTCGTGCTGGGGGCGGATAACGTGGAAAAGGCCAAGCCGCACCCCGAGCCTGTGCTCCGGACGCTGGAGCAGTTTGGGGTAGATGCCTCCGCGGCCGTGGTGGTGGGAGATATGCCCGTGGATATCCAGATGGGCCGGGCCGCCGGCGCCAGGACGGTCGCCGTCACCTACGGGAACTCCTCCAGGGAGGCCCTGGCCGCCGCGAGCGCGGACTTCATCATCGATGATATCGCCGAACTGACAAAAAAGATCGAATCCATATGAAAAGAATCCTCTCCATACTTGCGTGCATCCTTGCTTTCTGTCTGGCCGCCCAGGCCCAGTCGGTGAAGGATGCGTCTTACCGCACGATCGCGCATATCAAGAGTGATGGCACCGTGCAGGATGCATCCTACCATACCATCGGCCACATCAAATCCGACGGAACCGTGCAGGATGCATCCTACCATACCATCGGCCACATCAAATCCGACGGAACCGTGCAGGATGCATCCTACCGCACCGTAGGGCACATCAAGTCTGATGGCACCGTGCAGAATGCCTCCTATCACACCATCGGCCACGTGAAAAGCGACGGCACGGTGCAAGACGCATCCTACCGCACCATCGGCCACGCCGACGGCATCCCCCTCAAGTGGGCGGCGTACTATTTCTTCTTCTGAATGAAGGCCTCGCAGCCTTCCACGATATCCCGGTAGGTGGTCTCGAAATCCCCCGTGTACCACGGGTCGGCCACGTCCCGGTTCTTGCCGGCGTAGGGCATCAGCAGGCGGATCTTCCCCTCCGGATCCTCCGGAATTATGCGGCGGATCAGGCGAATGTTGGACTCGTCCATGCAGATGATGAGTTCGAAGCGGCCGTAGTCCTCCGTCCGCACTTTCCGCGCCCGTTTTCCGTTGTCGAACGGTATCCCATGCCGGTACAGGCAGCTTTTCGCAGGCGGATAGATGGGGTTGCCCGTCTCCTCCGACGACACCGCCGCGGACTCGATCAGCCACTCCCCCTCCAGCCCCCGCTTCTGAACGAGGTCCTTCAGGATGAACTCCGCCATGGGGCTGCGGCAGATGTTGCCGTGGCACACGAAAAGGATTTTCATACTGCTCGCGTTTAGAATGAGCAAATATAACACTATATTTGCAAACGATGACTATCCGCCCGGCCACATACGACGACATTCCCGCCATCAACGCGATGGCGCAGGTGGTGTTCCGGCAGACCTACAGAGACATCCTTTCTCCTGAGCAGATGGAGTTTATGATGGACTGGATGTATTCCCCGGAGAACCTCACTGCGCAGATGGATGGCGGACACAGGTTTTTCATTGCTGAGGGGGGCCTCATCCCACAGGGCTATGTTTCCATACGCCCGGACGGCTCGGATGCCGACGGGGTGCCGGTTTTCCATCTTGAAAAGATATATGTAATGCCGGAATCGCAGGGCTTCGGGTTGGGAAAGGCTCTCTTCGAGACCGCCGTGACGGCAGTACGTAAAGCCGTCAACAACGCTCCGGCCAGAATGGAGCTCAACGTCAACAGGAACAACCCTGCCGTAGGTTTCTACAAGAAACTCGGCATGAGCATCCTACGACAGGGAGACTTTCCCATAGGCCACGGATTCTATATGAACGATTATATAATGAGTATTAAAATCTGAACAGATATGAAAATGAACATTCCCCTCATGGGGACTCTTATCGGATTGTCTCTGATTGTCTGTCCTATACTGTATTTTACGGTCGGGCCAGCCTTGGATCCGAGACAACTCGACACCCTCAAGACCTTGGGAATAATAGCCGCCTGCAGCGCAGCATTCTGTTTCATCGCAGGGGAACTCACCGGCAACAATTCCCAGATGGACAAACTTTGGAGCCTGCTTCCCATTGCATACGTATGGTTGATTGCCTTCAAGGGCGGCTTCAGTACACGCCTGGTGGTAATGGCTATACTAGCCACCGTCTGGGGCATACGCCTCACCTTCAACTTCGCCCGCAAAGGGGCCTATCGCCTCAAATTCTGGGAAGGAAACGAAGATTACCGCTGGAGCGTGGTCCGTTCCGGCCCTCCTTTCAAGGGCAACAAGGCGGCCTGGATGCTGTTCGACCTTTTCTTCATCTCCATCTACCAGAACGTTCTGGTGCTGCTGATTACCTTCCCCGCGCTGGTGTCGATGACTTCTAGCGCCCCTTTCGGTTGGGTGGATGCTGTCGCCGCGGTTTTCATGCTGGGGTTCATCCTCTATGAAACCATAGCGGACGAGCAGCAGTGGGTATTCCAGACAGGAAAGTGGGCGATGATAAATGCTGGGCAGAAACTTGAAGATTTGCCGGAGCCCTACAACAAGGGATTCAACACCACCGGCCTCTGGAAACTCAGCCGCCACCCCAACTACTTTGCCGAGCAGGGGACTTGGATCGCATTCTATATCTTCTCTATCGGCGCCGGAATCGGGGTATTCAACTGGAGCATCATCGGTGCTCTGCTTCTGGTGGTGCTGTTCCTCGGCAGTTCCGCCCTTTCGGAGCAGATCAGCGCGAGCAAGTATCCGGAATACGATAGCTACTGCAAGTCCGTTTCCAAGTTCTTTCCCTGGCGTTAAGTGAAGGCTCTGGACCGGGAGATACTGCGTCTGGCGCTGCCCAGCATTCTGGCGAACATCACCGTTCCGCTGGTGGGACTGGTGGATACCGCCGTGGCCGGGCATCTGCATTCGGCGGCCGGCAGCAGCGCCGAGTTCATCGGCGGCATCTCCGCAGGGGCCATGGTGCTCAATGTCATTTACTGGAACTTCGGTTTCCTCCGCGCCTCGACCGGCGGTTTGACGGCACAGGCGTTCGGAAAGAGCCGCAGGATACTGCCCTCTGAGGACCTGTCCACCCCCGGACAGGGGCAGGGGGAGGGGCCCGTCGCTTGCGATGGGAGGGGCCGGAGTGAGCGAAGCGAACGGAGTTCCGAAGAGGGCAGTATCCTGCGGCGGGCACTGAAACTGGCGCTGACCATATCGGCGATACTGCTGGTGCTGGGATGGCCCCTTTCGAAGCTGAGCCTGCTGTTCCGCAGCGCCACCCCGGGAGTCGCCATCCTCGCAGCGCAATACATCCTCATACGAATCTGGGCAGCCCCAGCGACCCTTAGCCTGATGGCCCTGAAGGGTTGGTTCATAGGGATGCAGGACAGCTTCAGCAGCATGATTACCGACCTCACGGTAAACCTGGTCAACATCGCCGCAAGCATAATACTGACCCTCGGCATAGGCGACTGGCAGGGCCTCGGCTTCCCCGGAATCGCCCTCGGCACAGTCATCGCGCAGTGGACCGGGTTCATCCTGGCGCTGGCTATCTGTCACTTCCGTTACCGGATTCACATTTGTTCCGAAAAACAAGTGAGAACGGCCGATAACGGGAACAAATCCTTCTTCCGGATCAACGCCGATCTGTTCGTGCGTTCGCTGTGCATGACCGCCATCTACTTCGGCTACACCGTCCTGGCAGCGCGTTCCGGCGATGTCCTCCTTGCCTGCGCAAACATAATGATGAACCTGCTGATGATCTTCTCGTATTTCACCGACGGGTTCGCGTATGCCGGCGAGGCGCTGACCGGGCGCTTTATCGGGGAGGGCGACGACGGGATGCTGCGAGCGGCGGTCCGGGGTACCTTCCGCTGGAGTTTCGGGGTCGCAGGTATCTGGATTGCCATCTACCTGATGGCAGGGCTGCCGATGCTGCACATGATGACGGATGACCCGGTGGTGGTGGATGCGTGCCGGCAGTTCCTGCCCTGGCTGGCGGTGATGCCGCTGATAGGATGCGCCGCCTTCACCTGGGACGGCATCTACATCGGGGCGACCGCCTCGAAGGGGATCCGGGATTCCATGATCTGGGCTGTGGCGGCCTTCTTCGGGGTTTGGCTCGCCGGGCACGTCCGGCTGACCGCCGGAGCGGGGGCCATACACCTGCTTTTGGCCGCCTACTTCGCCCATCTGGCCGCCCGCGCCATCTACCTCACCCTCCGCTACCGCGGCAGCATCATAGGCAAATAAATAAAAAGAAATTCCTATCTTTACAAAAATCTACTGCCATGAAGAAATGGAGCCAGCTTATAATCGACGTTGACTACTCCCCTTCCGACCCGGGAATCAACAATTGGTTCTGCGAGAGCACCAAATACAACAAAGCCGATCTGACAGCCGGCAAAAAGCTGTCGTACGAGGATCCCGGCAGGCTCTTCGGCGGCATTACCGTAAAAGAGGTCGACGACAGCAAGGTGGTGCTGAGCTACGGGGGCGAGGATTACACCCTCCGCGAAGGGCAGAGCCACAGGCGTCTTGCCGAAGGCGGGCGGGACTATACCAGCTTCGAACTCAACACCTATCTGGTGCTCGACTTCGTGATCGAGAACACCCCTGCCTTCTTCCGCCAGTTCCAGACAAGGGAGCAGCTGCTCAGGCTGAACGATCGGGACATCCAGCTCTTCGAGGCCTCCAACGACCCCTGTGCCAAGTTCGTCCTCGGGCGCTGGCACTACGTGCTGATGCCGAGGGAGGATTCCGCCCAGCTGGCAGAAAAATACACCCGCGAGGCGGTGGATGCAGGCATCGCAGATGCATATAACATGCTGTCCATCATGTATGCCAATGCCGATACGGCAGAAGACAGGGTCGACATGGAAGAATCCGCCCGCCTGCGGGACGAGGCCATCAGACGCGGAAGCGAGGCAGCCAGGATGAGATATGCACGCAACCGCATCGCAGGCTTACTGCTCGCACCGGAAGAGCCTGCGAAAGTGGCGGAAGAAATCGAACAGTTGCTCAAGGAGGATGACGACATCAATCCCGGATGGTATTCAATCCTGGGTTATGCCTACGAAACCCTGGGGAAGGTAAAGGAAGCCGGGGCGATGTACAGGGAGGGCATAGAGCATGGCTGCCTGCGCTGCTACTATGAGCTTGCCTTATGGCACCAGCAGCAGGGAAATGAGGAAGAATATGACAAGTTGATGGAGGAGGGGAAGAATGCAGGATGCGGTTTCTGCTTCACCCTGCATGCAGATCTCGACGAAGACGAATACCAGAAGAAAACGCCCGAACTCAAGCGGCATTTCACCAGATACATAAAGGAACAGCTGCAGCGGGGCATGAAGCTTGCCGACGGCACCTGCGCCTACTTCCTGGCATACAACTACTTCTACGGCACCCTGGGGTTCGAGCAGGACAGCAACGAAGTATACCGCTGCCTCGAAAGGGGAATGGCCTGGGGCGATTTCACCTGCTACAGTTTCCTCGCAGATATCCTGGAGATAGGCATACCGTCCGACCAGGACAGAAAGGATGCTGCGGTGTACCGCCTGAAGGCCCTGCGACTCGGCGACGAATCCGCGCAATCCAAGGTGATAATCGCCTACCGCCGCGGCCTGCTCAAGGAATACCAGGACGAAATAGAAAAATACTGGCTACCGGACAACTACGACGACTACGAAG
This sequence comes from Bacteroidales bacterium, assembly GCA_017427385.1. GTDB lineage: Bacteria > Bacteroidota > Bacteroidia > Bacteroidales > UBA932 > Cryptobacteroides. The sequence goes on along the minus strand of JAFRSW010000019.1, from coordinate 82,024 downwards.
AAGACGACAGCCGCTGGGACCCTTACGTTTAATATTATGAGAAAACTGCGTATAATAATCATCCTTGCCCTGGCGGTGATGGTCAGTTTCTCCTCCTGCTCCAAAAAGCACAAAAGGGAGAAGATCACCGACCCGGTGCAGCAGGAAGCACTGAGAACCAGGAATGAAGACATTCCTATCGATTCGCTGTTTACGGCGAAAGCATCCCGTGAGATAGCATCTCCTTTCAAGAAGATCGCTATCGGAAAACTATTCTCCGAGATCAAGGCCTCATGGCCAGAGTCGGCGGAAAAGGCCGCCCGCGAGAAATATGCGGAAAAACTCCACAAGAAAGACAAGATGAAGGAGGATGAGGCCAAGAAAGCCGCGGCAAAGGCATCTACCGATGTCCTGGCAGAATTCGAGCCCAGCACTACCGAACGCCTCGAAGCCACCTTCAAGTTCCTCCCCGGAGAGGGTTACAGCCCATCGCTTACTATCTACTTTTTTGTGATGCTGATTGCTTTCGCCATCATCTTTACAATAAAGGTCATCAAGGCTTTCTTCATATCTCCTAAATAGCATCGGCCATGGAAGACAAGTATATAAGACGGCAGGTTCTCCCCATCGACGATGCGGCGAGAAAGAGGGTCAAGGACCTGGTGAATGCCTATTCAGCGCAAGGCGAAGGCCACCCGTACGCCAATTACGGCGACCAGATAACACTTCAGAAATACGAGCTGTGCCCTATCTATACGGTGAATCTTCGTACTCAGTATGACAGTCGTAACGTCAGCAACAGACAGTTCCCGTACAAGGGCGGCAGCATTTATACCCGGCGGTTCTTCAAGACTTCTGACGTAAAAGTGTGGGACTATGATCTCCTCTCCACAAATGAGTTCAAACAGGAGAGCGAATCTTACGAAGTGCCTGGCTCGCATCATGTAGAGACCTGCGGCAGATGCGGCGGATCCGGAAAGGTTCCCTGCCCTACCTGTGGCGGAAGCGGAACCAGGCAGTGCAGTGTATGCCACGGAAACGGACAGATCCAGAAAACACGTCAGGAGTACCGGCATACAGCCGACAAAGTTTACTCGGATGGGCACAGGGAACCTGTTTACAGTTATGTGAACGTAACTTATTATGAGACCTGCGGTAATTGCGGAGGTGACGGAAGAGTCAGCTGCTCCACCTGCGGCGGTTCCACAAAGGTTACGTGCCCGGTTTGCGAAGGATATGGCAAGAACGTGCATTGTTATGCCATCGACCAGAAGTTGTATAATATCTATGTCGATGACTATTTCTTCGATGACAGGGTTGCAGCGGTGCGTGAGATTGCAGAGCAAAAGGAAAAATGCCGCGGCCGGAACCTGTTCCATATACGTCAGAATTCAATGAGCAAGGGTGTTTTCAGCGAAGATACCCAAATCTCGGGCACTCTGAATGCCTTTATTGACAAGCACGCGCTCCCCGTGGGTGGCGGCTGCCACATCCTCTTCCAGGAGACCTGTGTGCAGAGGATAGAGGTCTGGTGGGTGCAGTACACCTTCCAGGGAAAGACCTACAACGGTTGCATAACCTCGGGCCTCGGAGAGGAGCGTTTCTACCCCGAATCATCTCCCATTACCGAACTGGCCGCGAAGTGGATTAATGAGGCGAACAAGAAGATAGGCGGTGTGGGCACGGTGAAAGCCAGGAAACTGTTGGAGAAGGTCGACAACTTGAAAGTCTATGGCATACAAGGGAACGTTTACGGCCTCAAATCCAAGGTGGGGCGGCACCTGAATGTCATGTACAATCTGGGTAACGACCTGATGTTCTGGCTGATAGCGCTGCTGGGAACACCGTTCATCTACAATTTCTACGACACCCTCAACCCGGTGATGCGCTATGCACATTTCATAAACGATCCCGCCTGGAGGCCATACGGCTGGGTGCCTGTGGTGCAGTGCATCATCATCCTCGGGCTGCTATGGTTCGCGAAATTCATGGTGAATGAAGGTGACCACAGCAGGGAACGACACGCAACCGTCTTCGGTTTTGTGGTGAAAGGTATGGGGATGTATCTGCTGATTGCAGTTGGCATCATCGCCGTGCTGCTGGGGCTGAACTACCTCGGCCTGCCCGCCATCACGGCCGGAATATTCTGGCTCGCATGGCAAGTGGTGAAGATTATCCTGATTGTAATATTCTACGCCATAATGCTGGCGTATGTGCTTATAAAGTGGCTCTGGAAGATCTTCCTCAAGCTCTGGCACCTGATATTCTAAAACAGGCTAACGGGCCTTGCAGCTGAAGCTGTGAGTTTCATTACCCTCGGGGCTGAAGGCCTTGAGGGTAATGTCTTTCTTGCCGGCGACGACCTCGAGGCGCTCGCAGTTGCTGTTCACTACCACGGGGAAGTTGGCATCCGAGACGCTCCCGTCGGGCTCGTAAACCTCCCATCTGTGCAGATGGCCGCTGATCATCAGGCTGATGCCGGCTTTGTTAAGTATGGGCACGAAAAGCTCGTTGATGACCTCATCCCCGTGCCATCCGCCCTTGCGGGGAGGGATGTGGCCGAAGACTATGCGGACGTCGGCATTCTTGCACTCGGGGGTTTTGATGACTTCCTCAAGCCAGCGGGCCTGGGCCTTGAGGTAGGGCTCGGAGAGCATAGTACCGGAGTACTCTATATCGTTGTCGGGCTTATCCTCCCCGGTGTCAAGGAAGATGAAGAAGAACTTGCCGAAGCTGGCGGTACCGTACTGCTCGCCGTCGATGTAGTCGAACCAGTATTTGGCGTCCTTGCCGCGGAATTCGTGGTTGCCACGCTGTAGGAAGAGGGGCACGCTGCCCTTCAGGTTGGCGGCACCAGTGGCGAGGAACATCTCGCGGATCTTCTCCTTCCAAGCCATCGAACTCACCATATCGCCGTTGAAGACGGCAAAGTCAAGCTCTTCCGGCTTTGCGGCCTGCATCAGGACGTTCAGTATGGAATCCTTCTGGTGGATGTCGTTGTAGACATCGAAGCGGACCTGGTCGTAGCTCTCCTTGAGGGTGCTGGTGGTGTAGGGATTCTTCTTGTAAACATCGCTGCCCCAGGGGCGGGTGTAATCCACGTTCGAAGGGCCGTCGAAACTCTTCACGCCCTTCATCATTATGCGGTAACGGTACTTCGTGCCCGGCTTGAGGCCGTCCACACGCACCTTGTGGATATTGCTGATCACCTGGTTGCCGTGCCCGCGGAGGTCGTAGAACTTGGTGCGGTCCCTGTTGTAGAAGTGGGATCCGTCGTCCGCTGCCACCTCAACCCAACCGATGGCATCCATATTGGTTTCCCAGATCACCGTGAAGCCGGTGGTGGTGGGGTTTTCGATGATGGGGCCGCAGATGGGACGGACCTTGTCGGGGGTCTGCTGGGCAAAGGCAGTGAGTGTCAGGCACAGGGCCAGAAGGCAGAAGAATCTCTTCATCATGAAACTAGTATTAGTTACAACAAAGATAAGCAAAAAAGCAAGATTTTTGTAGTAACTTTGTATGTTATGACAAAAAGAAAGAATAAAGGCGGGAGTGGTTCCCGCAGTGGCCGGAGCGGTTCCGGCAGACAGAAGAAATTCGTCCCGGTTTTCGAGGGGCGCGTGCAGATGACCCGCGAGGGGTTCATCTTCGTGACAGTGGACGGGCAGGATGACGACATCTTCGTGAAGGCATCCAAGACCCGCAACGCCCTGGACGGCGACATAGTGAAAGTTGCCGTGACCAAGCAGGGCGGTGCCAAGGCGGCCCCGAGGGCCGGAGACCGGGCAGTCCGCAAGCGCGAGGGCGAGGTGATTGAGATAGTGCAGCGCAGCGGCAAACAGTTCGTGGGCATCTACCACACCGTGGGCGCACAGGCCTGGGTGATGATGCAGAGCAAGAATATGCCCTACGATATCGAGGTGGATGCCGAAGAAGGCGCCCGCCTGGGTGCGAAGCGCGGGATGAAGGTTTCCGCCGTGGTGGACAGATGGGGACGTGGGGATTCCTCCCCTATCGGGCACATCGTGGATGTGCTGGGTATGCCCGGCGAGAACAATACCGAGATGCACGCCATCCTGGCAGAGTTCAACCTTCCCTACCGCTTCGAGAAGGAAGTGGAGGATGCGGCGGATGCCATATCCGAAGAGATTACGGCCGCCGACCTTAAGGGCCGCAAGGACTACCGGAACGTCTTTACCTTTACGATAGACCCGGCGGATGCCAAGGACTTCGACGATGCCCTGTCGTTCCGCAAGCTGAACAATGGCAACTATGAGGTGGGCGTGCACATAGCCGATGTGTCCTATTACGTGAAGCCCGGCTCGGCAGTAGATAAGGAGGCCCGCGAGCGTGGCACGAGCGTGTATCTTGTAGACCGCACGGTGCCGATGCTTCCGGAGAAGCTCTGCAACAAGCTTTGCTCCCTGCGTCCCAATGAGGATAAACTCACATATTCGGCCGTTTTCGAGATTACTCCGAAGGCGGAGATCAAGAGTCGGTGGATTGGCCGGACTGTCATCAATTCGGATTTCCGTCTGGATTATGATAAGGCTCAAGCCATTATAGAAGATAATTCTCCCGACGCAGACCCTACCCTCCGCGAAGCCATACTGACATGTAACGCACTCGCGGCCAAATTCAAGGAGAAGAGGTTCAAGGCGGGGGCAGTGGATTTCGACCGTCCGGAGATGAAGGTGGAGGTGGATGAGAAGGGGCGTCCGATCAACGTGTATGAGAAGGTGAGCAAGGAGGCCAACTGGCTGATAGAGGAGTTTATGCTGCTGGCGAACCGAACCGTTGCGGAGTACGTAGCAACGGACGGGCAGATGAACGGGGTGGCTTCCAAGAAGGCCAAGACCTTCGTCTACCGTATCCACGATGTGCCTAATACAGAGAAACTTGAGAGCCTGAAGCGCTTTGCCAAGGGCTTCGGCTACAAGATGGGAGACTCCATCGAAGGCCGGGGCGCGGCAAAGAGCATAAACGCCCTTATGAAGGCCGCCGCCGGCAAACCGGAACTGGCCGCCTTCGAGGATATAGCCCTCCGGTCGATGGCCAAGGCCTGCTACAGCACCGAGAACATCGGCCACTACGGCCTGGCTTTCGACTTCTACACCCACTTCACATCCCCCATCCGCCGCTATCCGGACCTCATGGTCCATCGGCTCCTGACCCTGTATCTGGCAGGCAAAGAGAGCGCCAACAAGGGCTTCTACGAGATCGAGTGCCAGCACGCTTCCGACCGGGAGGTGGTGGCAGCGGATGCCGAGCGCACCAGCATCAAATACAAGTTGGTGGAGTACATGCAGGACAAAGTGGGCATGGAGTTCGATGGGCACGTGTCCGGCGTGACAGAGTGGGGCATGTATGTGGAGATCGAGCCCAGCAAGGTGGAGGGCATGGTGTCGCTCCGCGAGATACGTTCGGATTTCTACGAATTCGACGAGGAGCGCTACCGCCTGGTGGGTAAGCGCACCCACAAGATCTTCCGCCTGGGAGATCCGGTGCGCATCCGCGTGAAGAACGCGAACCTCGAGCAGAGGCTACTGGATTACGAATTAATCGAAAACCTACGATAATATGGCAAGCAATTCTTTTTTTAGTTTCCTGGCAGGTGCCGCACTTGGTGCGGTGGCAGCCGCTTATCTTCTTTCCGACAAGGGTAAGGAAGATGCAGAACGCGTGAAGCAGGCCGCGGGCGACATCGCGGAAAAGGCCAAGAACAAGGCCGGCGAAGTGGCCGACACCGTGATGGATACTGTCTCGAAAGGGCTGGACGAACTGGAGAATGCTCTGAATAAAAAGGATAAGCCGGCAGAGGAGCCGGAGACGGTATGAATACACGCGATTACGTCGACCTGCGTATCGAACAGCTCAAGCTGAAAGGCAGCGACACCGCATCCAAAGCACTTGGCGCCGTTCTCTCCTGGTTCCTGATCATTGCCGTCGCCCTTCTGTTCCTTACCATGCTGGTGCTGGCAGGCACCCTGTTCCTGGGTAAGTGGCTGGATAATTATGCCCTCGGGGCTTTGATTGTCTGCGGGGCACTGCTACTGATTCTGCTTATTCTTTTCTGTTGCCGTAAAAAGATGTTCCGCGATGAGTTTGCGCATAATCTGAGCGGCAAGAAGGACTACAAGGATCTGGTGCGTAGCGAGGAACTGCTGGATGTCCGCCTTCAGGACAATAACACCGATTTCCTGGGCTGGGGCAGCCTCGGCCTCCGTTTCGTGCGCATCCTGCTACGGGTTTTGGTACGCAAATAGACCATGATATACAAATTCGAACCTATACTGAAGACACTGGTGTGGGGCACCGAGAACTGGGTGCTGTCCGGCGTGAAGGGCAACGAAACCAAGGTGGTCGGCGGGCCGGAGGATGGCAAGACGCTGAACGAACTCTACGGCAAGGAGTTCCCGCTCCTGATCAAGTTCATCGATGCAAAGCAGGACCTGAGCATCCAGGTGCACCCGAACGATGAAGTGGCGCAGCAGCGACACGGGTGCCGCGGCAAGACCGAGATGTGGTACATCATCGGCGCGGCCGAGGGCGCGCATCTGCTGGCCGGACTCTCCAAGGAAATCACTCCGGAAGATTATGTGAAGCTGGTGGGCGAATGCCGCATCACCGAGGTGCTTGCAGATCATAAGGTAGCTCCGGGAGATGTCTACTTCCTGCCCGCAGGGCGCATCCACGCCATCTGCGGAGGATGCTATCTGGCCGAGATCCAGGAGACTTCCGACATCACCTACCGCATCTTCGACTACAACCGCCCCGGGCTGGACGGCAAGCCGCGCCAACTGCACACGCAGGAGGCGAAGGATGTAATAGATTATAAGGTATATCCGGAATACAAGACGCCCTACGAGCGCAAAGAGAACGCAGGCGTGGAAGTGGCCAGATGCCAGTACTTTACGACGGATGTCTACGAACTGACAAAGCCGCTCACAGTCAATCTCGAAGGCCTGGCCTCCGTGCCGGACAATTTCTACATAGTGATGGCCCTCGAGGGCGAGGGCCACATCGGCGGAACGCCCATAAAGGCAGGCGAGGCAGTCCTGGCCATGGGCGAAAAAGAAATCAGCTTCGAGCCGTCTAGCCCGAAGCTGAAACTGTTAACTACCCATCTATAATTACTTGGCCTTGCCCTGGTTGGCGACGGCTGCCTGCTTGGCGGCGAGTTCGTCGGGATCGGCGAGGTAGTAATCGCGTACGAGATTAAGATCGTCGTCGAATTCGAACACGTACGGCACTGCCGTGGGGATGTTCAATTTGACGATAGCTTCGTCGGAGATGCCCTTGAGGTGCTTCACTACACCGCGAAGGCTATTACCGTGTGCGACCACGATGATATTATCCACAGTCTTGAGCTTGGGGAAGATCTCACACTCCCAGAAAGGCATTACGCGCTCGATGCACTGCTTGAGGGCCTCGGTGCGGGGAACATACTGGTCGGGAACGTCCGCGTAGCGGGGATCCTGAGTAGCTGAGTTGGGATCTGCATCGGGAAGAGGGAGGGGCTCCACGTCGTAGCTGCGGCGCCAGATGAGCACCTGCTCGTCGCCGTACTTGGCTGCGGTCTCGGCCTTGTTGAGGCCCTGCAGCATTCCATAGTGCTTTTCGTTGAGGCGCCATGTCTTCTCGACGGGAATCCAGTCGAGGTCCATTGCATCCAGCACATTGTTGAGGGTTTTAACTGCCCTCTTGAGGTATGAGGTGTAGGCGATGTCGAACTTGAATCCGGCTTCTTTCAGGGCTTTGCCTGCATCCAGGGCCTCCTGGAGGCCTTTCTCACTTAAATCAACATTGGTCCATCCGGTGAACCTGTTCTCTTTGTTCCACTGGCTTTCGCCGTGGCGTACTAGTACGATGTTTTTCATTTGTTATAATAGTTATTAAAGTAATCCACGTCCAACAAGGAATGCATGCGAGTCGGGCTCGCGACCGGCGAAACTGGTGAAGAGCGTCATGGGCTCCTCGCTGCCACCCTTCTCAAGGAAGGTCTCCTTGAACTTCTTTGCGAGCTCCAGATCGAACGGCCCGTTAGGAGATGCCTCGAAGATGCTGAAGGCATCCTTGTCGAGAACCTCGCTCCAGAGGTAGCCGTAGTAACCGGTGTTGTAGCCGCTGGAGAAGATATGGTTGAAATATGTGGTGCGGTAGCGGTAGGTAATCTCGGGGTTCAGGCCGATGAGCTCGGCGAGTTTGGCCTCGAATGCATCGATGAACTCGGTGGCAGCCTCCCTGGTGTCCAGTCCTTCGGGAATATCGGCCAGCTCGTGCCACTTGAGGTCCAGGATAGAGGCGGCGCAAAGCTCGGTGGTCATGAATCCCTGGTTGAACTTGAGGGAGTTGTTGATCTTGTCCACAAGCGCAGCAGGAATCACTTCACCCTCGGCATTCTTGGCATACTGTGCAAGCAGTTCGGGCTGGAAGGCCCAGTTCTCATTGAACTGGCTGAACATCTCCACGAAGTCGCGGGTGACGTTCGTGCCGCTCACGGAAGGATAGTTGCACTTGGTAAGCAGGCCGTGCAGGGCATGGCCGAATTCGTGGAAAACGGTCTGAACCTGGTCTACGTTCATGTTCTCGGCAAGGTTACCGACGTTCACGATTATCGGGCGTATATCCTCACCCGAGGCATCTACATACTGCTCGCGGATGTTGTTCATCCATGCGCCGCCGCGCTTGCTGTCACGGGGCAGATAGTCGGTGGTAAAAATACCGATGAGGGAACCATCGTCGTAGGTAAGCTTCCAGGTATCCACGCAGTCCTTGTTGTATGCAGGCACGCCCTCGAGTTTCTCGAAGTTCACGCCATAGAGCCACTTGGCAGCCTTGAAGATGCCGTTCCGCACGGAATCCTTCTGGAAGTAAGGCTTAACCTCCTCGTCGTCGAGGTCGTACTTGACCTTGCGGACCTTCTCGGCATAGTACCACCAGTCCCAAGGCTCGATCTTGGAGCCGGCAGGCAGCACACCGGCGGCGATATCCTCGTCCATAACCTTTTGCATATCGGCGATTTCCTCGCGGGCCTTGGCGGTGGAAGCCTTGATTATGCCACGCAGGAACCCATCGACAGTTGCGGGGTCCTTGGCCATCTTGTTGTCCAGGGTGTAGGCGGCGGAGCTGGGGAATCCCAGCATCTTTGCCTTCTCCTGGCGCAGGCGCAGAACCTCGATCACCAGCAGGGCGTTGTCGTTCTCGTTGCCGTGATGGCCGCGGGTGGTGTAGGCCTCGTAGTACTGCTTGCGGAGCTCGCGGTCGGCGGTGGAGGTCATCTTATCCGGATATGCGCTCACGCTGAATCCGAACTTCTCCTTGAAGGCATTGCTCTCCGCGAGGATGTTGTTGCCTATCTTCTGGGTCTTGGCAGCGATCTCGGAGTTGATCACACGGAGGCGGTCCTGCTGCTCTTCGGGCAGGCCGATTCCTTCGCGCTCGAAACTCTCGTAGTGCTTCTTCAGCACCATCTGCTGCTCGCGGGTAAGGCCGCTCTGGTCAGCGTTCCAAATGGCGACGATGCGCTCGTAGAGGGCCTTGTTGAAGGAGATGTTGGCTTCGTGCTCGCTCATGAGCGGGATAGATTTCTCCACGACCTTGTCGAGGGCGTCGCTGCGGTCGGTCTCGGCCACATTGTAGAGAACACCGCTCACCTTGGCGAGGATTCGTCCGGAAAGCTCCAGAGGCACGATGGTATTCTCGAAGGTGGGGGCCTCCTCACAAGCCGTGATGGCATCTATCTCCGCCTGCTGCTCGGCTATGCCGGCCTTGATTGCAGGGATGTAGTCGGAGGTTTTTATCTTGTCGAAAGGAGGAATTCCATAAGGGGTGTCCCATTCCGTAAGAAAGGGATTTGTGCGATTGCAAGCCATAAGCGAGAGTGCAAGCGTGATAACTGTGAAAATGCGTTTCATTAATTAATCTTGACTGAAGGGTTGTCGGGATCGTCGGGAGATGTCACGAGCGACATCTGGGCCGCTCCGCTGTAAATGGTCAGGATGCCGGTGAGGTCTACGCTGGAGCCGCCGATAATCTTTGCATCCAGATCCTGGTCCGCGAACTTGGCATATCCGCTGGTGCGAACCTGCACGTCGGTGGACCCGAACTTGAAGTAGTGCGACACGTAGTTGGCGGTTGCGTACTTTATCATCATCTCCTTGTAGGTGATATAGGCGTCGGGGCCGAAAGCGGTGATGACATCATTGCCCATCTGGGCCTTGTAGTCTACGGGCTTGGTGAGGATGGTGCCGTACTTGGTGGCGCCGCTGCCCACCACGACAGCGTCGAACTGTCCGGCCTGGATGTATTCGACATACTTCGCCTTGGACATGCCCCAGGTGGTGATTCCCCAGGTGCCGGCATCCGAAAGGAATACACGGTTGTAGGGATTCGTGGACTTGTGGGCAAGTATGCCGTGGGGATATACGAGGGCGAATATCTGATTACCGTATTTCACTCCCTTGACCTTGACCAGCGTGCCCCAGAGGTCTCCGGTAAAACCGGCGGTGATGCTAGCCTTGACCTCCGCTTCGGTCACCACCTTGGGGGTGACGGGCGTATCGTACGCTCCGCGGAATACGTGGGAGTTGATGATATATTGGTTGTCGATGTAGGACGTCTCGTACTCGTTCGTGGTGGTGTTATCGGGCTCAAGACCGAGCTGAGGCATGCCGTTGTAGGCACCTATGCAGAGGTCCGAGCATCTTACATAGACCCACTGGCCAAGCTTGTAATCGCTGTAAAGCGAAGACTTGCCAAGCTTGAGGTCGATGCCACCGGTGGCATCCTGAAGGTAGATTTCGCGGTAAAGATTGCCGGTCTTATCGTCGGAGACCACCTGGCCTTTTATCCAGATGTTTTCAGTGATGGTGTGGCCGGATGTCATCTTCCTCTCAAGCGAAGTTTTCTTCTCGTACTGGCCCTTCATGGCCTTAATGGTAGTGAAGGTGCCGGAGAATCCGTACTTGGTGAGGTCGGCCTCGGTCCATATCTTCATCTCGGCGGGTTCATTGTCGCCGAAGGTGAATACGGGCTGCCATTCTTCTTTCAGACTCTGGCAGGAAACAAGGGCGGCAAACGCCGCAATTGCATAAACTAACTTTTTCATATGCTTAGAATCTGAAATAAACGTTCAACATATAATTGGTTCCGGCCATGTAGAAATACTTGGAATCGAAACGATAATACTGACTCTTGCTGACGGTGTTGTCCACCATTCGGGTCTGCTCGTAACCACCGGTCTTCACGTTCTTGTTGTTCAGGAGGTTCTTCACGTTGAATGAGAAGCCGAGTTGGTATTTATAGTGGATGTACCAGCTCTTGCCAACCGAGAAGTTGACCAGAACTGCGGGTGCAAATTCCTCCTGTTCCGTCATATACTCAAGCTCCGTGGCGGTCATCTGATTGTCGGGACCGGTGACGGCAGTCTCGGTGCGGTAGAGAGGATTCATATCCAGATAGGACTTGCCGAAATACTCGACGTCGCCGTCGATGAACCAGTAGTTGCGGTTGTACGCGAGACCGAGGCTCAAGGCAAGCTGGGGAGTTGAAGGCACGTAGTGCTGCTTGATGGTGCCGTCGGCGAGCAGGGTGCTCTTCCAGTAAGGCACATCTACGTTCTCCATCACTACCTCCGCGCTGTTATCGACGGTCTGGGTCATGGTAGGATTGGAAGTATAGACGTAGCGTCCTGCTGCAACTACGCCCTGCACCGACAGGTTGGGAATCACATAGGTGGGGAACTTGAATCCCGCCTCGATACCCATATTGCGCTGGTCGATACCGTTGATGGCGAAGTTGGAGAATGCGTTCTGCAGGTCGTCGTATGCACTCATCACCTTGGACTGATCCTTGATGGTAGTGTAGTATGCGGTGGTGCGCACGTTCACGCCGTTACCGGAATACTGCCAGTTGATGTCTGCGGAGAAAGTCTTGATGGTCTTCAGGTTATCCACCATGGAATTGCGGGTGCGTGGCGAGAGGAATGCCTGGTTGAACTTGGGCGCATCGTTGAAATAGCCCACGTTTGCATATACCCTCTGGGTACCGCCGATCACGTAGTTGAGCCCGAGCTTTCCGGCATAGGTAAAGAACTTGGAAACCTTGCTCTTGCCGTAGGATGTTACCACGGAACCGTCATTCTCGTAGGTAGGTTCCACCGTTACGCCGTCCACGACCAGCTTGTTGCCGTTCTCGTCCAGGCCGGGGAACAGACCCTTGCGCACCAGGCCTTCACGCCAGAAGGACTCGTAACCGGCACGTCCGCCGATATTGGCGCTGAAGTTGCCGTATGTATATCTGGCGTTCAGCCAGCCGCCGTAATTGCGGACCTGAGCATAGTAATCATAGCCGTATTTATCTCCCTTGTGCAGGACCTGGGCGGAGCCGTGCTTCATGTAATAGTCGAGGTCGTTCTGAAGCTTGTAAGGAGTGGCGGCAAAGTCGCGCTCGGCGAAATTGTCGATATCCATGTAGTAATCACCGCCGAGGAGATCTGCAACGATCTTGTAGTACTCGGTGCGGTTGATGCGGGCATTGAGTCCACCCGTCACGGTCACGTTGTCCTGCGGACGGTACTTGAAGGTTGCAGCCAGGTTGAAGTCGTTCTGGTCTACATGCCTCTGCTCCTGTATGTACTTGGAACGGTTCAGACCGGAATCATCGGTCTGGATGCGGTTCACATAGTAGAAACGGTCCCAGTCGATATGGGTGAGGGTAGGATAATTCTCCGCATGGGTCCAGATTTCGTTAGCCCATCCGTTCTTCATGCCGTTGTTGCGGTTCATGTCCGGATTGGCATCATAGAAATAGCTGGGCAGATTGCGGTAGTAGTCAGGACGGGGATCCTGGGCATCATACCAGTCGAGGGCGGTGTAACCGTTCTTACCGAAGCGGTAGAGAGCGGTAACCGATCCATTGAACGTATCGGAAGGGGTGTAATCGTACTTGACGATGGCAATAGGTTCGTTGGTCTTGCGGACGCGCGCGTTACGGACTTTGCCGTTCTGGTATCCCCAGTTGGAGTTGTACATATTGTCTCCTACCAGGTCATATACCTCCTGGGTGGAAGCATTCTGCGCACCGCGCTGGCCGGGTGTGGCGAAGAAGATGAAGCTCATCTTGTGAGTGTCGTCCAGCACCTTGTCGGCGGCGAGATAGTATGCGAAAGAACGGTAGTATACGCCGTCGATCCAGTCGTTGCCGCCGAGGCGGGCGGAAACGTTGGCTGCGAATGCCCAGCCGTTGTCCATCATGCCCGTGGCGTAGGAACCCATGAGACGCAGGCGGTAGAGAGTGCTGTTGGTGAGCACGCTTCCGCGGAGGCCCTTGCGCACGTTTGTAGCGTTGCCGAAGATGTTGGTGACGCCGTTATATCCGCCGAAGCCATAGTCGGACACCTCTACTCCATTGGTGGTCTCCTTGGTGCGCATGGCCTCGTTCAGGCCGCTCCAGAGGGAGAACGGGGAGTATCCGGTGATGGCATCGTTCATCTTCACTCCTGCGAGATATACATCCTGCGTCTCGGAGGCATAGCCACGAGCGCGGAAGCGCACGGAAGAGAAGTTGTAGCCGGCTATGTTGTTGAACACATCGTTGGAGCCGAAGAGGATGGTGGGGTTGTCGTTGTAGCCGGAGTCATCCATGTCGAACTGGGCGAAGGAATCGTCATCGACCTCAGCGACGCGCTGCATGCCGGTGAGGCCAAGGTTGAACATGTTCTTCACGTAGCCGTCGTTCACGGTCACCTGCACCTGACTCTCCAGGAAGTCCGGGGCCTCGATGACGAGGGTGTACATCCCGTTGTTCAGGCCGGGAATGTAGAAGCTTCCGTCTTCGCCGGTAGTAGCAACCGCAAGTTCGGTAGCGCCCTTCATGAGCGTCAGCTTCGCATTTTCGACTGGCTGCCTGCCGTTACGGTTCACCACAACGCCCTTCACGCCACCGGTGTAGTCGCCGATCAGGTCGGAAACTGCATAGGTGCGGAGTTCAGGCTGGGGTTTGGCCGCCTGCTCGGCTGCGATGATGTCGGCCGCAGCGGCATCGGCAAGCACCGGTGCAACGGGGGCGGACTCGGCGACCGCAGTTGCCTGAGGCTTTGCTGCTCCCCTGCCGAAATTATACTGGGCGCCGAACGAGGCAGTACCCATTCCGAACATTCCGGAATCTACGCCGGTCACTTTCTGCCCGGTTACCATGGCTCGAAGGTCCACGAACGCATCCCAGCTATCGTTCATGCGGAAGGAGTTCATCAAACCGACGCCTAATCCTGCAGAGGATGCCCCGCTGCCATAATAGGCCGCAAACGAGAAGTAGGGGGCCATATTATAGAAAGCATCGGTAGGCGTGTTGAACAGTATCCTGCCGGCATTAAGCATGACGTCGAACGGTACCGCCCACATGGTATATCCGGATGTGCCGGACATTGCGGCACCCCAGATACCCTGCAGGTTGGCACGCAGCCCGATTTCCGGTACAATCCATTTTGTGGCATGGAACTGGACTGTAGGGATACCTACGAAAAGTTGAGGCTTTCCGCTGAGGAACCCGTCGGCAGCAACATTGAAACCTAACCCGGCACCGAGCTGCCAGCCCTCGGAGAATTTAAACATCTCCGAAGAGTCTGTCTTGTCGCCGTCATCTGCGAGTGCCGGAGTGGCAGTAACGGCCATCATTGCCGCGGCTGCCATTAGAAAGGCTATGATTCTTTTAGACATATAGCGTTATTTGGATATTACTATGTAGGTAGGATAGTGGTCGGAGTAGCCGCCGACGAACGCACCGCCAGAGAAAGTACGGAAAGGAGTGCCTTTGTACTGGCCGCTCTGATTGGTCATGAACGGCTTGCTGAATACACGGCCATAATACTTTTTCTGCACGATAGGCTGGATCTGGAAAGTTCCCTTGGGGGCATTTGCCAGGGCATTGTTCACCATTACGATGTCGAAAATGTTGCCGGCGCCCTGATAATAGAGGGAGCTGTATCCTGCCTTGATCATGCTCAGGAACGGATCGAAGAAGTCGTCGTTTGTAACTTCATTGATAAACTCTTTTCCACGGAGGAATTCGGTCATGGAAGGGTCGGTAGGATTATCGTTCATATCGCCCATCACCACGATCTTGATGCCGGGAAATTCCCTCTGGAGCTCCATGGCGCGCATGTAGATGATTTCAGCTCCACGGGGACGCAGGTCTGCGCCCTTGCCGCCGAGACGGGAAGGAAGGTGGGTGACGAAGAAAGCGAACATCTCGCCGTCTATCGTTCCGCGCACCATCAGCACGTCGCGGGTCTTGAAACTGTCCATCTCCTCCTGCGTCCACTGACTCCAGTCTATACGAGACGGGAAGAAGGTATAGGGGATGCTCTCGCTGATTATGACCTTGAAAATCTCCGGCTTGTAGAGCAGGGCCACGTCCACACCGCGCCTGTCGGGGCCGTCGTAGTGGATAATCTGGTAGTTGGCTTCCGCGATGGCGGGCTCGCTCACCAGGTCTTCCAGCACGTGGCGGTTTTCGATTTCGCTGACTCCCAGGACTGCATGCCAGCACTTGTTGTCGTCGTGCATGGCGCGGATGACCTGAGCCATGTTGCGCTGCTTCTTGGCATATTTGGCCTCGGTCCACTCGTTCTGGCCGTCGGGAAGATACTGGTAGTCGTTCTTGCCTTCGTCGTGGAATGTATCGAAAAGGTTTTCCAGATTATAAAAGCCTATCACGTAGCTGCGGTGCTTGCCTGCATCAGCCCTGAAGGGCATTGCAAGAAGAAAAACCGCAAGCAGGATGTAGATGTATTTTTTCATGTTTCAGTGTATTGATTCTATTATTTGGCCCAGTTGCAGTCGGCTTCGATCTTATCTGCGAGGTCCTTGCCCACCTTGGCAGGCAGGTTGACGAACAGGTCGTAACCCAGCTTTGCCTCCAGGGCGTCTACCGTCATCACATAAGATTTGTAATTGCCTGTTGCTATACCCGAGTCATGTGGCATGTACCATGCGGCGGCACGCCATCCGCTGTAGCCGACGGACGTGCTGGTGCTCTTCTGCAGGGCGGCCTTGAAATATGCGGCCGGCACCTTCACGGTGAATCCCGAATTGTTACCGGAGTAGGTGTTGGAACCCTCCAGGACACAACCGGTAACCACGTACAGGGTGTCCGACGTGGACGCATAGTTCCTGATCTGATTCTCCAGGTTGGCCCAGATTTTCGCATTGAAATCGTAATCCTGAGGAGTCATGTTGGTGGGATAGAAGGTAGACCTGTTGGCTTGAGAGATATAGCGGTCTGCGGAAGCGATCTGGTGTCCGCGCGTCCATCCACCTCCATAGGTATATCCCATATTCGGCTGCATGCTGGACGGAATTATGGGATCAAAAACGCCCCATGCGTCCGAACGGCTGCCCTTTCCGATCAGCGCGCTGTTGTGCGGATAAGCCACCCAGTAGGAAACGTGCTCGTCGTAGCTCCAGTAGCAGGACCAGTTGCGCACCCCGCTCTGGGCCTGGGTGGTGTACTTCTTGCCCTCCATGTCATGTATCAGGAGTTCGCAGCCGTCACCGGCCTTGGTTTCGGGCAGTTCCAGCCAGTCGGCCTTGCAGACATCCTCTCCGTATCCGTATGCGCCCGGGGTTGGTCCCGGAGGCGGCACCGGCTCGGAGTGCCCCAGTTGCTCCACTGTCGTGGAAACCTGCTTGCCGCGATTGTTCAGCACCAGGGTGACGGTCCTGGATTCTTCGGACTCGTTTTGGCTGAAACGCAGACGCGCAGCCGGGGGCACATCAACGCCAGAGGCGGGATCCATGGTCGCCCAGTCCGAAGGGCCTTCGGCAGGATACTGAAGGTCTATGGTCCACTCGCCCTTGGCGCCGATGATCACATAGACGAATCCGTCGTCACTGCTCACCTGACTCTCCTTCGTGCTGATGGACGGTTCGAAGGGATCTTCAGGCGTAATGGTCTCGCCGCAGGAAACAAATGCCAGTGGCAGCAAAATGTATGCTGCCACTTGCATCCATATACTCATCCAACGGGAACGCATTATTTAGCTCCGTAAGTTATGGTGATGCTGGTGATATAAACTGCACCGCCATTGGTTTCGTCGCAGATTATCTGCAGAACTCTATGACCGGAAGAACCAACCGCAAGCCCGTCTGCAAGAGACTGTCCGCTCACATCGTTAAGAACAACAGAGCCGTCGGCACCAATGATATCCATGGGTCTGTCGCCGACATTACCACTGCCGTCGTTCTTGGTGTTCAGGACGACTGCGATAGTCTTAATTTCATATCCTTCAGGCACTATAGGGGTACGCACATACGCGCTCTTGCCCTTGTTCATCTGGACGGTAACCTGATTGGTGCTTGCATATGTATTGAACAGTATCCACTCGCTGCCATCGGTAGCGGTCACCTTTTTTTCACCACTGGT
Source organism: Bacteroidales bacterium (assembly GCA_017427385.1). GTDB lineage: Bacteria > Bacteroidota > Bacteroidia > Bacteroidales > UBA932 > Cryptobacteroides. Next base: position 64,621 of record JAFRSW010000019.1, on the reverse strand, counting down.
GTAAGACCATGCGGAGGTGTGCGCTGCCTTAATTGCAGCGCCGTCAAGCACATATGAACTACCGCCCCCCTGAGCCTTGGCAGCCTGGACGATCTTGACGGTATAGCTCTTGGTGTCCACGTTAGCTGTGGTACTCACGACAACGGTATAGGTCTTGGCGGACTCTGTGGACTCGTTTGCGGCGAAGGTCACGGTTATCTCACCCTTGCCGGTTCCGGACGCAGGGCTTATCTGCGCATCGCGGCTTTCAGCGGTCCATGCCACATTGCCAGTCACGTTGATGGTGGCGGAAGTGGCGGAAGCGCTCACGCTGATCTCGGTCTTTTCCACGCCGAACACATCGCTGACGGTATCGGTGGTCTTGCCGTTGAGGGAATAGATATAGGCCTTCTTGCTCACGGTCTCGGGAGTGGTTCCGTTGTAGTTGTAGACCTTGCCGCAGATGACAACCTCATCGTTGACGGCAATCTGGGTGTTTCCGTCGACCCAGGCCTGGTTGCCCAGGGTCAGCACTCCATAGCAGGTGAACTGAGTCTTGGTTGTCGTGCCATCGTCGGAGATATTGAAGGTGGCGGTGCCATGCTCAGCATCGAAACTGTATTTGACAGAAGAAATCTTGCCCTTGATGTAGACATCGTTGGCGCTCTCGTTGGAGCCTTCGAGAGTCTTGATGAATGCCAGCACGCCGGCCGCGTTGTAAGGATCGGCCTGGGTGCCGGTGCCCTTGGGCTCGGACTCGGTGGTGCCGCCGGGAGTGTCCGAAGCCTCGAACTTCTCGATGTATGCATCCACCATCTCGTGCTTCACGTTGCCGTTCTGCTCATACTTGAGATACTTGCCGCGAACGGTGACGGTGCCGTCCTTCTTCACTACGTCTTTCCATTCATCCTTGTTGTTCACGGTCCAGACCACAACGGTGGCGGTGCCGTCGTTCATGTCGAACGAGCAGTAGGAAGTGTTGACAGCGGAAGTGACCTTACCGACGAGACGGTAGGTGGTGGCGGGATCTGCCTTCTCAATGAACTGGGCGCAGGTAATCTGCTCCACCTTGCTGGGATCCTCGGGCTCTACGTTTCCACCATCGGTCTTGCCGTTGAGGGAGTAGACGAAGCTGCCGCCCTTGCTCACGGTTTCGGGAGTGTTGCCCTTGTAGTTGACAACCTTGCCGCAGATGATGACCTCATCCTTCTCCTTCACGTCGGGATTGCCGCTGGTCCACTTCTTATTGCCGAGGTAGAGGGTCTGGAACACATAGAACTGGTCGGTGTCCCCTTCGTTGTCCACGATATAGAACGTGGCGTTGCCATAGGTACCGCTCGCTTCGTAGGTGGTGGCCACGGAAGCGATGATGCCCTTGATGTAGACATTGTTCGTGCTCTGTACATCGGCGCCGAGGCTCTGGCAGTACTCGATGACACCCGCTACGCTGAACGGATCTGTGAGCGTGCCTGTTCCCTTGCTGATTTCTCCCTTCTCGCCTTCCTGAACGACCCTCAGGGAAGCCTTTGCAAGGCCGATGGTGAAGAGGATCTCGTCTTCGCGGTTGTTACCCTTGTTGGGATCGGCGGAAACGGTGATGAGCTGCTCCACGGTGGAAGCTTTGCCGGAAGTCTTGTCGAGAGTCACCCAATCGGGTTTGTAATCAACGCGCCACTCGCGGGTTGCGAGCAGGGCTACGGTTTCGGACCTTTCGCCGGAAGCGGCGAGGGTGATGGAGCTGGGTGTCACGTTAATCTGGGCCTCTCCCAGATTTGCCACCTCTTCACAGGCGGGGATTGCAAACAATGCAAGCGCTGCGATAGCCAGAAGGGATCTGAATTTCATAATGGTTATGTTTTAATTGTTTATGTTGCTTCGTTGCCTTTATAGCTTTCAAATATAAGTATTCCTTCGGAATAAAACAAAAAAAGAGCGCAACCCCTTGCGGAGCTGCGCTTAAATGAATAATAACAGGCTTATTCGGTCTTTCCGTTAAGGGAGTAGATCCATGCCTTCTTGCTGGAAGTCTCGTAAGTGCCGCTGTAGAGGGTCAGCTGGCCCTTCACGATGACATCGTCACCCACTGCAGGCTGAGGAGAAGTTCCATCAACCCAAGGCTTCTCGAGGCCGAACATATATACGCTGTAGCACTCGAAGTCCTTGGCAGGCTCGGTGGTCTTCTTCTTGTCGGCGGACACGCCGTAAGCGGTGCCGTCGTCGGAAATCCAGAAAGTACCTGTGCCGTAGCTGGCGCTGAAGGTGTAGAGGATCGCGGAGATCTTACCCTTTACGCAAACATCGGGGAACGTAGGGGCGGGCTGATCGGCATCCTTGGCGGCCTTGATGGCTGCCTGCTGGTAGTCGATGCATGCCTCTGCACCTGCCACATTGAAAGGAGCATTGACATTGCCGAGGCCGTTGGCGGAGGTAGTTACACCGTTCACATTGTAAACCCATGCCTTCTTGCTGGAAGTTTCGGCAATGCCGTTGTAGACGGTGACCTTTCCGCAGACGATGACTTCGTCACCGATCTCGAGCTGGCCGTCGCCTTCCGCCCATTTCTTCTCGTTGCCGAACCAGTACACGCTGTAGCACTCGAAGTCCTTGGTGGGCTCGGTCGTGCTCTTCTTGTCGGCGGCGACGCCGTAGGCGGTGCCATCGTCGGAAATCCAGAAGGTGCCGGTGCCATAGCTTGCGCTGAAGGTGTAGAGAATAGCGGAAACCTTACCCTTGACATAAACATCCTCATCGAAGGTCTTGCCTCCGGTCAGGAGTACGGCAAGCTCGCTTGCGAGGTAAGGATTGGTCGCGGTTCCCTTAGGATTGTCGACGAATTCCTCGATCTTGGTGGCGATCACATTCACGTACTTCACACCGGCCTTGCTGGTGTTGGTGCCGTTGAAGTATCCGGTCACGGTGATCTTCTTGCCATCGAAGCTGGCAGCCTTGACAGCGTCGATAGGAGCAACGATGCTGCCCTGCAGGACTGTGGTCTCGATGCCATCGAATGCGATGTTATAGTAGGTGCCGGACACGGTCAAGGTGCCGGAAAGTTTAATGTACTCGGCGACAGATGCCGTGTAGGTGGACACCTGAGAGGTGATATCCGTAGAAGTAGGATGGGTTACAGTGTTGTTCTTGCTGTCCACGAACACATCGGTGATGGTGTCCAGCTCGGGAACTCCGTTGTAGGTCTTCTTGGTAGCGGACATGCGCACGCCGTCACCGATCTCGAGGGCGGCTGCGGACTCACCGTATGCATAGATGGCCTTTGTGCCGTCGGAAAGCACCGCACCCTTGGTGGTGAGGGCCACGACAACAGTGGAAGGCAGGGTCTGAACTACCGATCCGTCCGCCTGGGCGATGATGTCCGTGACGGATGCTCCGGTTGCAGGAACACCTTCCTGGGTCAGGGTCACGCTCTTCATGGCACCGGGGGCCTTGATATTGATGACGGCGGTGCGGGGTGCGGTGAAGAGGTTTTCTTCGTAGGTGAGGATGTAGTTGCCGTCCTCGGTGAAGTCGGTAATTTTCACCCAGTCCGCGGCGATGTCAACCAGCACGGGCTGCACCTTGGATGCCACGTTGAGGGTGTCGGATCCGGCTGCAGGTCCTACGGTGGGAGTGGTGAGGCTGGCATCGATGAGAGACTTCTCGATCTTGATGATGCTCACGTCAACGAGCTCGACAGTGCCGCTGTAGACGGTCTTGGGACCTTCGACGGTGACCTTGTCACCCACCTCGATTCCGAAGCCTGCCCAGCCGCCGTCAGCATCCTTCGGATACTGGCTCTTGGCGTTGAAGGTTCCGTAGATGTAGAGGTTGGTGTCGGAGGTGCCGTCGTTCATGTACCAGTTGCCATAACTTGTGTTGGCAATGCTGACGACGGTTCCGGTGACGCGGTAGGTCTTGCCTTCATCGCCGGCGAGAACCTCAGCGACGGTCGAGGCCTTGACCTCGACGCCTGCGGGGGCCTGCTGGTTGACCTTTACGATCTTGACCTTGGAACCCATGGTGAAATGGACCTCGGTGCCACGGGCCGCCGCAGCGGCTTTGGAAGCAGTGAAGGTCACGGTCACTTCCTGTCCGGCAGCGCCGGAGGTGGGATTGACAGTAAGCCAGTCGACTTTTGTGTCGGGAATAGCAGCGGTCCAGGAATCATCTCCCTTGACCTTTATGGTAACGGCCGAACCTTCGTCAGCCGCGACGGATACGTAGTCGTTGTCGACTTCCAGCCCTGAGAGCTTGGAAACAGGTTCCTCCTGGGTGCAGCCGACCAGCATGGTAGCGGCAGCAACGAGAGAAGTAAGTAAATATCTCAATTTCATATCGAACCTGATTTATTAGTTAAACATGTATTTGACGCCGATCTGCATATACCAGCAGTTGGCAAGAGTATGAGTGTAGTCCCAGGTGCTTACGCCCTTGCCCACATTGGTAGAGAATACAGGCACGCCGTCGGCATCGGTACGCTCGTACTTGAACAACTTGGCGTTTCCGTTGGTGTCGTGAGGCACATCGGTGTTCCAGGTCTTGCTGACACCCCACTGGGAGTTGAAGAGGTTGCCGATGTTCTGCACGTCGAGGCTGAGCTGGAGGATGTTCCTGGTGTTGCCGGCCTTGACGATAAAGTCGTGTGCATAGCGGAAGTCGAAGATGTGACGCATAGGCTGGGTGATTGCATAAGCCTCGGCATACTGGCCCTTGTGGCTGCTGAGATACTCATCCTGCTTTGCGAACTCGACGTACTTGTCCATATCCTCCTGAGTTGCGAAACGGAACTGGGCACCGGCGCCGACACCAATCTCGTCATCGGTAGGGATGTAGATCAGGTCGTAGGCGTAGCCATCACCGTTGAAGTCGTTGGAATAGAGGTAGCTGTTGCCGCCGTAGCGGAGGCCCTCATAAAGGAGGCTCCAGTGGTTGTGTGCCTTGTCGGTGTAGCTGATGGATGCCATCAGACGGTCGGGCAGGTTGTAGCTGGAGTTGTGAAGCACGTTGAAGTTAGGACCATCCACCGAAGGGATGTACTGCCATGCGGCGGCAGCGTTGGAACCGGGCATACCGGTGATTTCCTTGCTGACGGTGTGGGTGTATGCGGCAGTGAAGTCCAGGCCCTTGACAGGCTCTGCGTTGATGGAGATGGTGGCAACGGAACCATAGCCCTTGTTGGTGTTGGTGAGCACGAAGGCGTTGGTCTTGTTGTACTTGTAGGTAGCAGGATAGATGTGCCTGTTGTCTGCGCCGTTGAAAGTAGGCCAACCGCTGTTGTCCTGGTAGATGGCGTAGTTGTCGAGCATCACACCGTTGATGGTCTTGTTGTAGATGTACTCTCCGGTGATGGTGACAGGGAAGCTGGTAGGCAGGGTCCAGTCGAACGCGATGGAAGTCTTCCAGACCTGAGGCATCTTGAAGTTGCGGTCCACGCCTGCGATTTCACTGGGGGCGGGAGCGGTTTCAGGAGTGATGGTCTTGGGATATTTGCTGGCGTTGATGCCATTGAGGGCATCGAGAATCTCCCAACGGTCGGTAATCATCTTTCCGCCGGGCATCAAAGCTGCAAGGGTGGCAGCATCGGTAATCTTGGTGGCGCGGCCCTTCACGATACCTGCATTGGTAGGCATGTTGGTGAAGAACACCAGAGGAATACGGCCTGCGAAGAGACCGGTACCGCCACGGATCTTGAGGCGCCTGTCGCCGAAGACATCGTAGCTGAAACCAAGGCGGGGGCTGGCCTGGATATGGGTCTTGGGCCACTTTCCGGTGTCGACATTACGTCCGCCGTAGTCGATTGCATAAGCAGCGTTGTTGGTCATAACGTCGCTCTCGTCGAAGGAAAGGTTGTCGAAACGCACGCCGTAAGTGAGTTTGAGCTGGTCGTTGACGTTCCACTCATCCTGTGCATAGAGGCCGATCTGGTAGAAGTGAACCCTTGCTGCGGGCTGTTCCTCACCGTCGAAGCCCCAGTCGAACGCTGCCTCGATAGGAGCTTTTCCCGCATAGAAATCGCTCAGGCTGGCAAAACGATAGGAACCGGTGCCGTTACGCATGTAGGCGTTGAGAGCCATCTGGGACTCGAAGCTTACACCTGCGGTGAACTTGTGGTCTCCCTTGTAGTAGGTGACGTCATCCTTGATGTTCAGGGTAGTATTCTGGACATTGTTGCGATAGGTAAAGAGCTCATAACCGAAGTCCATGTAAGGCTCGCTGGCGTGATCTGCGCCAAGGTCGCCTGCGAAAATCTCCACGAAGGGGAAGAAATCCGAATCGGAACCGCGCACGTCCTGAATGTTGGAGTAGGTGACGAGCAGCTGGTTGGAGAGATTGTCGGTGAGACGGCTGTTGAGGTCGGCGGAATAAGTGGCGATCTTGTTCATCTGGTTGTACATGGTGTTGCTGAACAGGAGGCCATACTTGCTGACCATGTCGTAGGTCATGCTGGTGCCGAAGTCCGAACGGGAGGTGGAAGGGGTCTTCCAGGCGTTGGAGTTGGTGTAGTTGTAACGGAGAGCGAGATGATGCTTCTGGCTGATGTTCCAGTCGATACGGCCCAGGAACTTCATGTTGCTCTGATCCTTGTTGTAGCTGGTGTAGGAACCGGGATCGTAGTTGTAGGTATCCTTGAGGAAGTTGCGCATGGTCTCAGCCTCTGCGGAGGTTACGCGGGTGATCATGCGGTCTTCATCGGCGACGCCGTCCTCGGAAGTGCGCCATCTGTTGATCTCGGTAGGATTCGGGATATACTCTGCGTTCACGAAGAAGAAGAGCTTGTTCTTGACGATGGGGCCGCCGAGGGTGAATCCGTAGGTGGTCTCACGGTCTTTGCTCCTTTCGAGGTCCACGCCGTCGATACGGGAGCCGTGGAGATTCTCGTTCTGGTGGTAGACGTAAGCGGAGCCCTTAAGGGTGTTGGTACCGGACTTGGTAATGGCGTTCATGCCACCGCCGATGAAGTTGCTCTGGCGAACATCGTAAGGGGAAACCACAACCTGAACCTCCTCGATTGCATCGATGGAGATGGGGTTGCCACCGCCGGGAAGAGCAGTGCTCAGACCGAAGTTATTGTTGAAGTTCGCACCGTCCACGGTGAAGTTGGAGCTGCGGCCGGATGATCCGGAGAAATTGAGTCCGTTACCGCCGAAAGGGGAAAGTTTTGCGATGTCGGACATGCTCCTGCTCACGGTAGGCAGTTCGGTGAGCTGATGGGAGTTGATGTTGGTGGAGGCACCGGTCTTCTCTACGGAAGCGAACTTGGAAGTGGGGGTTGCGGTCACCACGACCTCCTGGAGCAACTGGGTGTCATCCTTCATGGTTGCATTCAGGCTGTAAAGTTCACCGAGGGAAAGGGTGACGTCGGAATACTTGACGGTAGCGAAACCGAGGCAGCTTACCTCAACAGTGTAGGGTCCGCCGGTACGCATACCCTGGATGGTATAACGGCCTTCGCCGTTGGTGACCACGCCATAGGTGGTTCCGGAGGGAACATGGGTGGCAACCACTGCCACTCCCGGGATGGGCTCACCGGTAGCATCGACGACACGGCCGCCCAGAGATGATGTTGTCACCTGCGCGAAGGCAGTAACAACGAAAAGAGCCGCTAACAAACTCAGCGACAATCTCTTGAACATGTTTTTCATAAACTTTTTATGGTGAATAAATATTTTCCGGTGCGAAGTTAACATTTTTTCATGTGATATGATTAACAAATTATCAACAACGTTGATATTATTTTTTGTATATTTGCGGCCGGAAAGGGGAAAGATTTGACTGCTTGCAACCCCTGTAATTTAAAAAAATGCTAAAATGAACTATCTCTTCACGTCCGAGAGTGTCTCGGAAGGGCATCCCGACAAGGTTGCCGACCAGATTTCAGATTCCATTCTTGATGAGTTTTTGCGTCAGGACCCTGAAGCAAAAGTTGCATGCGAAACCTTCTGCACCGCCGGCCTTGTGGTGGTCGGTGGCGAGGTGCAGTCCAGCGCGTATGTGGATATCGACCGCATTGCACGCGAGACCATCGCCCGCATAGGCTACACAAAGGCAGAATACGGCTTCGACGCTGCTTCCTGCGGCATAATCTCTACCATCCATGGCCAGAGCGCGGACATCAACCGCGGCGTGGTTCGGGAAGATGAGATGAACCAGGGCGCAGGTGACCAGGGGATGATGTTCGGCTATGCCTGCAAGAATACGCCGGACTACATGCCGCTGGCTCTGTATCTTTCACACAGGCTCCTGAAGGTGCTGGCGGATATACGCCATTCAGGCGAGATTTCATATTTGAGGCCGGATGCAAAGGCCCAGTTCAGCGTGGAGTTCGACGGGCAGACACATCGCCCGCTGCGTGTCCATACCATAGTCCTGAGCACCCAGCACGATGAATTCGACACCGACGACGCCATGCACGCGCGGATCGAGAAGGATGTGAGGGAGATCGTTCTCCCCCGCCTCATCTCCAGCCTGCCTGCTGAATTGGCGGCGTTGTTCGACGGCAAGTTCATCCTCCACGTCAACCCCACAGGCAAGTTCGTGATAGGAGGCCCTGCGGGAGATACCGGCCTGACCGGCCGCAAGATCATAGTGGATACCTACGGCGGACGCGGAGCCCACGGCGGCGGTGCTTTCTCCGGCAAGGATCCTTCGAAGGTGGACCGCAGCGGGGCATACGCCGCCCGCTGGCTCGCCAAGAACCTGGTCGCCGCCGGCGTGGCCTCCGAATGCCTCGTGCAACTGGCCTACGCCATAGGTGTGGCAGAACCGGTCAGCGTCTATGTAAATTCTTATGGAACAGGTGTTTGCAGCGATGCAGAGATTGCTGTTCGTCTGCGCGAACTGTTCGACCTCCGTCCAGCCGCCATCGTACGTCGCTTCGGCCTCAAGAACCCTATCTACGCCCCCACCGCCGCTTACGGGCACTTCGGCCGCGAGCCTTACGTTAAGGACGGCATCCAGTTCTTCGGCTGGGAAAAACTCGACGCGGTAGATTTACTCCGCTCCGCCTTCGAGTTGGAAGCTTAGACTCCGACCGCAGCAGCCAACTAGCTGCATATCAACAATTTACTAGAAAGAGAATCGGCAAAATTCGCCGATTCTCTTTCCGGTATATTATTGAATACTAATAAATTAGCTGCCGCAGTGCTTCAACGGCCTCGTGGGTGGTCGCCCAAGAAGTGGCGAAGCGTGTGACGAAACGTCCATCCGGGAGGGGTTCCCAGACCTCGAAAGCGATTCTTCCTTCCAGCCTTGCCATCTGCTCGGATGTCAGGATGGGGAACTGCTGGTTGGTCGGCGAATCGATGTAAAATGGAATTCCCTTCTCCGCAAAGATCTTCTTGACGCTCATTGCCATCCGAATAGCATGTTCGCTGATTTCCGAGTAAAGATTGTTTGTGAACAATGTATCGAACTGGATACCCAGCAACCGCCCTTTTGCCAAAAGGGCACCATGCATTTTAATATGGGTGAAGAAGTGTTTCGGGCTGTTGCCTTTTGGAAAAACTACAGCCTCTCCGCACAAAGCACCGACCTTCGTGCCACCGATATAGAACACATCGGCGAAGCGGGCAACATCCATCAGAGTAACATCTGCTTCCGGACTTGCAAGACCATATCCTAGTCGTGCTCCGTCTATGAACAAAGGCAGGGAGTATTTTTTGCAGACCTCCCCGATGGCCGTCAGTTCGGAACGAGAGTAGATTGTGCCGTATTCCGTTGGAAATGAGATATATACCATCCCGGGCTGCACCATGTGCGGATAAGTTTCATCGGCAAAGAACCCTTTGAGCCAGGCCTTCAGCTCCTCGGCATCTATCTTCCCCTGATGCTGAGGAAGAGTCAGGACCTTGTGTCCGCTGAACTCGATTGCTCCGGCCTCGTGAACGGCGATGTGTCCGGTCTGTGCGGCTAGCACACCCTGACATCCGTCCGGCAACCCGTCTATCACGGTGCTGTTGGTCTGAGTGCCGCCGACAAGGAAGAAGATGTCTGCATCCGGGCAGCCGATGGCCTGCCGGATGCGTTCGCGGGCGGATGCGCAGAAGGAATCCTCGCCGTAACCGGGCTCCTGCTGCATATTGGTCTCCATGAGTGCCCGTAGGATCTCCGGATGCGCGCCCTCTGTATAATCGCAAGTGAATGAATACATAGTGCAAAAGTAAATAAATGTCTTGATTATCCAAAAAAACGCCTGGAATTATGGATAACTGTCGTCAACTCAATGGCACCCGTACAGGTTTTGCCGTGTTTCCTCGACGGGTAGGGCGAAAAATGGCCGACCTGTAGAGGTTTTGCCGTGTTTCCTCGACGGGTAGGGTCATTTTGGGGGCACCTGTAGAGGTTTTGACTATTATTCTCTACAGGTACAGGATATAAGTAGGGTATTCAAGGACTGTTTGGGGAAAAATCAAATCAGCCGGCAGATTTTTTCGAGCCAGAGGGCGTCGGTGGAGTCGAATGTGGCTAGGGAGGTGCTGTCGATGTCCAGCACAGCAATAGGCTTCGGGCGGGCAATGCCCGTACAGTCGGCCCCTCGTGGGTCACTGACGGGCCCTTTGCCCGCCGCGGATGGACATGTGGGTGCCGTGCTGGCAAAGACAGGCACCACAATCTCCGAGCGGGAGAGAGAACTGCAGGCGATGTGGCCGGGGAAAGCTTCGACGTCGGGAACGACCACTGTGCGGGCCTCCTTCCAGGCATTGCCGCAGACCCCGCGGCCATAAGCGATGCGAAGGCAGGCAGGAGGGCCCTGGAAAGGCCCCAGGACCAGTTCACGACCAAGGCCGGAACCATTGCTGAGGGCATCCCGGACTACATAGAATCCCACCCAAAAGAACCTCATCCTTTCGTAGATGAGCGCAGCGGTCTCGGCCATACGGGCAACAGGATCCGGCTCATCCCCAAGGAGAGCTGCAACATCCTGATACAGACGCAGATACTTAAACACCCGCGCAGGCAGATGGCAATAGCCGTCCGGATTCTTGTCCAGATAAAGCTGATGCCTCTCCTCGGCCTCGAAGAAATTCCGAAGCGGTTCCAGTTCAACCACCAGCGGCTGGCCGATACGAGCCTCTACAACAGAGTAAACTCCCTGAAGCACAGGCAGATCCGCCGGATCGGAATAATAGATTCCAGTGCGGTAGCGGGTGCCTTCATCGTGCCCCTGCCGGTTCAGGCTGAGGGGATCGATGATACTGAAATATAGATCCGCCAGGGTCTCGAGAGAGATGCGCTCCGGGCGGTAGCACACCCGCACCGTCTCCGCAAAACCTGTGGTGTCGGTGTAGACCTGCTCATACGAAGGGCGTCCATCGAACTCCGGCGATCCCTGGGCATAACCGCTCACGGCCGAAACCACGCCGTCCACTCCGGAAAAGAAGTGCTCGGTACCCCAGAAGCATCCGCCCGCAAAATATATCATCTTTGTATCTGCCATAGTCATAATGAGTTAGACCTCCACCCAATGGATGATTGCGCCGCTGCGCTCCATCCCGCGGAACCAGGTCATCTGCCGTTTGGCAAACTGATGGATGGCGGTGGAGAGTTTTTCGAAGAGTTCCTGCTCGGTCAGTTCGCCTTGCAGGAATAGCGTAACATATTTATATTCAAGGCCGTAGGCTATCAGAGTTTCCGCCGGCACGCCGCGCTCCAGCAGGCCGCGGATTTCGTCTATCATCCCCTCCTCCAGACGCGCCTTCAACCGTGCATCGATGCGGGCGTTGCGAGTTTCGCGGTCGACAAGCGTACCGATATAAAACGGGCGAGGGATCGATGGCGGACTGGCAGTGGCGTTCACTCCCGGAACGCTTAACGGCTTCTTACTCCGAAAGTCATAACCCGCCGTAACCGCATTGATATAGAGCCCCGTGCCGCCACAGAGAATAGCCACCTTTCCGCGGGCGCGGATATCCGCAAAAGCAGCGCGGAAATCCTGCGTAAAATCGTAAACATTATACTGCGTGCCCGCCTCGCGTATATCTATCAGATGATACGGAATCTCCTGATACTCAGAAAGATCCTTGCCCGTGCCGATATCCATCCCGCGGTAGACCTGGCGCGAATCCGCCGAGATTATCTCCGCAGGAAGCCCCAGGGCGGCCAAATCCCGCGCAAGGCGCACCGCATACTTCGTCTTGCCCGAGGCCGTAGGCCCCAGCACACACACCAGATCCACCCGGCCATCGTGCAGGCTGGCGACCAGCGCATCCAGGTCAATAGTTTCCGGCTCCGGCAACTCCGCCGGCAGAGGTTTACGGATCTTCGGCATAGGTTACAAATATAATAAATCCGAGCAAAGCGAGCAAGCCCCTCCCAAGGAGGGGTTTGGGGAGGGTAATCTATAGCTGCAAAGATAGGAATTCGCGATAAATTCCTATCTTTGCAGTCCGATTATGCCGAAAGCGAAGAGTTCCATACAGATACGCAACAAGCGCGCAAGTTTCGACTACGAATTCATCGAGACTTACGACGCAGGCATAGTGCTGGTCGGCACCGAAATCAAGAGCCTGCGCGCCGGCAAGGCATCGCTTCAGGACGCGTTCTGCTACTTTGTGAACGGGGAGCTCTACGTGAAGGGGATGAACATCGCCACTTACTTCTGGGGCAGCTGGAACGGCCACGAGCCGATGCGGGATCGCAAACTCCTCCTCACCAAACGCGAACTCAAGCACCTCGCCCAGGCAGTCAAGACCAAAGGCCTGACCATAGTGGCAGTGCGCCTCTACATCGCCGACAACGGTTACGCCAAACTCCACATCGCCCTCGCCCGAGGCAAGAAGGAATACGACAAGCGCCAGACCATCAAGGAAAAGGATGCCCGCCGCGAGATGGAAAGAGGATAAAAAACAGAACGCAGGCCTTTCGGTCTGCGTTTTTGTGGAGAATAGGGGATTCGGACCCCTGACCTCTTGCATGCCATGCAAGCGCTCTACCAACTGAGCTAATCCCCCGTTGGGACTGCAAAGATAGAAATTATTTTTCTAAAACAAATACCCCAGCCCGAAATTCATCGAAAACAGCCAGCGGATGGGGGTATCCTGCGGATGGACGGTGCTTTCGTTGGCGCTGTAAATATGATAATTACCCGTCACATTATAGTGCACTACCGGGCTCATATTGATGGTGAAGCGCCAGATACGCCAGGAGAAATTCACGCCTGCATCTGCAGAGCAGAAGAAACTTCCGGCTTTATTGATGCCGTGATATTCCTTATAGGTATTACCGTCAAGGCCAGTGTACCAGGCAGTATGTATATTGTCTCCCCCCTGAATGAAGCCAGGGGTGATGCCGACAAAGAATTCCGCGCGGCTGATAAGACTCAGCAGGAACACCGCGAACATATCCACCACCAGATTGTCGCTGTCCCATACAAACGCATCGATCAGGTCGATGGCGGCCAGGGCTCCGTAGGTGTAGGCCTCGTTTGGAGTGCGCATACCGGTGCGGACCGACAAAGCCAAAGGAAAACGTACAAAGTCTTCAACTCCCAGATATTCAGGCATATACTGGACACCGAACCGTGCACCCAGATGAGGGCTGTAGTACTTGCTGTAGTTCAGCCAGTAATTGGCGTCGGATCCAAAGTTATTCTCGAATGTCGCCCCTGCGCCGATGCCGAAACTCAGCTCCCGGGTGAAGGCGTTCAGGTTGATGCGCTGCCCTGCTGCCGGCCAGATGGCAGCAAGGATAATAGCTATCGTAAGTAATCTTTTCATTTCTCTTTCATCACGTGGTCAAAAAGACCATCATTTGACCACAAACCCCTCAAAAAACGTACCCTCGTGGTCAAAACAAGTCTTTTTTGACCACGACCTGCCGCTGACGGACGGCCTCGTACAGCAAAATGGCGGCGGAGACGCTCACGTTGAGGGAATCGAGGCGGCCGAGCATGGGAATGAGGATGTGGGCGTCGGCGGCGATGCGCCAGACAGGGGTGAGGCCGGTGGCCTCGGTGCCCATCACCAGGGCGGTGCCGCAGGTCATATCCACATCATAATAGGGGGAAGAATCCTGCAGTTGGGCGGTGAGGATGCGGATGCCGCGGGCCTTGAGGAAGGCGATGGCGTCCTCGGATGAACAGCAGACGACAGGTACGGTGAAGACTGCTCCGATGCTGGCGCGGATGAGATTAGGGTTGTAGAGGTCTGTGAGGGGGTCGCAGATGATGACTGCGTCGGCTCCGGCGGCATCAGCGCTGCGTAGCACCGCGCCAAGGTTTCCGGGTTTCTCCACGCCTTCCAGCACCATCACCAGCGGATGCTCCTTCAAGGCCAGATCGTCCAGTGTCAGATACTTCGCCTTTACCTCGGCGATTATCCCTTCAGTCCCCTCCCGGTACGCCACCTTCGCGTATATCTCTTTGGATAGATGGAAGGTGGAGATTCCTTCGCTTCGCTCGGAATGACAGGTATAGATCTCAGGGCAGATAAATACAGCCTCGACCTCGTAACCCGCCGCGAGGCAATGCTCCAACTCGCGGCGGCCTTCGACGACGAAAACCCCTTCCGAGCGGCGCAGACGGGACTTTTCCTGAAGGGCTAGCAGCCTCTTCAGCTTGGGATTCTGGGCAGATGTAATCAGTTCCGGGGTCATTCGTATTCAATAACTGCCTTCACCAGTTTATAACGGCTGACCATCCCGGTTTCGCTTGTTTCGTGGGAACGAGTGCGGGAATTATAGGCAAGATACCTCTCGCCATTGATGAAGACAAAACCAGGGCAGGCGAGCACCCAGTGCTCATCGGCCTCCACCCAGCGGTTAAGCTCGCAAGGGAACTCACGGATGAAGGGGCCGTCTGTCAGATAACACCTGAAAAAGCATGCATCGGTAGTGCCTCCGTGCGTATTATAATAGGTAGGGAAAAGCAAGTCGTAACGCTTGTCCACCTTGCATGCTGCGTTATTATAGAGGAAATCTCCCGCCAATATCTCGGTATCGCTCAGCTGCTCTCCCCTTTTATTGAATTCCGCCACGGTCATACGACGGTTCTTGTAGTGCTCCTGGGTAATCCTGGAATAGAGTTTCCAGCGATTGCCGCGGGTGACCATCACGTTCTGGGTGTCGTGGATCTTGTCGTAAAGCATCTTGCGATCGGTGAACTCGATTCCATCCTTCGACTTCCATAAGAACACACCGCGCTCCCAGCTCTTTTCGCCTATCCACTGGCAACCGACCATGCGGTAGGGATACTCCTTGTCCTTAACCATGAACACCGACTGCTCGATTACCATATCCATAACCTTGCACTTCATCTCATAGTGGAAGCCGTCGGTAGACTCGGCAAGATAGAGGTTCTGGGCCCTCTCGTTCTCGGCTATCCCATCGAGGGGATTGCCGGAGAAATACATCCTGTAGGTACCGTCGGGCAGCTGAACGATATTGTAGTAGTTGATCAGCTCCATCCCGAAATCTGCATTCGTAGCGAACTCGATCGGGGGCTCGGGGAAGCTGACGCCGATTATGGTCTTGCGCCCGCAGCCGCAGAGGGCCAGGGTCAAAAGGCTGATCAGGAGGATCTTTTTCATATGAGGGGGATGTTGTTTTCGGAGCAGGAGGCGATCATCTCGGCGGGCCAGACGGAGGCCTGGATCTCGCCGATGTGAGCCTTGCGCAGGAAGAACATGCAGAGGCGGCTCTGTCCGATGCCGCCGCCGATACTCTGGGGCAGGTGCCCGGAAAGCAGTTCCTGATGGAAGTAGAGCTCAGCCTTCTTCTCTTCCCCGGCGATGGAGAGCTGGCGCAGAAGCGAAGCACGGTCCACACGTATGCCCATGGAGGACAGCTCGAAACTATGCCCAAGCACAGGATTCCAGACAAGGATATCCCCGTTCAAGCCCGGCAGCATCTCCCCATCCCACTGGGCGGGAGTGCTCCAGTCGTCGTAGTCGGCGGAACGCCCGTCGTGCTTAAGCCCGTCACCGAGGGCGCAGCCGATTCCGGCCACGAACACCGCTCCGAACTCCTTGCAGATGGCATCTTCCCTCTCCTTCGGGCTTATATCCGGATACATCCTCCGCAGCTGCTCTGCATGGATGAAGTGGATTTCCTCGGGAAGGAAAGGGGTGATTACGGGGTATTTCTCGCACACCATAAACTCTGTGCGGACGATGGCAGACCAGATGCGGCGGACTATATCTTTTAGATACTCCGGGTTCCGCTCGCCGGCGGCCATAACACGCTCCCAGTCCCACTGGTCCACGTACAGGGAGTGGACGTTGTCCAGCTCCTCGTCCGCCCGGATGGCGTTCATGTCGGTGTAGATGCCGTAGCCCGGCTCGATGCCGTATTCGGCGAGGGTGAGGCGCTTCCACTTGGCCAGCGAGTGCACGATTTCGCACACTTCGCCGCCCATGTCCTTCACAGGGAAACTCACCGCGCGTTCTACGCCGTTAAGGTCGTCGTTGATACCCGTGCCCTTCTTCACGAAGAGGGGCGCGGTCACACGGCGCAGGCGCAGCTCCGAGGCGAGGTTCATCTGGAAGAAATCCTTGATTTCCTTGATGGCGCCCTCCGTCTGCCGCGGGTTCAGCAGGGGGGAGTAGTTATTCGGTATCTGAAGATTCACTCTTTTCGGTCTTTACGATTTTCTCGGGCCGCATCTGCGGGAAGAAGAGCACGTCCTGAATGGCCGTCTGGCCGGTCATGAACATGGTGAGACGGTCGATACCCATTCCAAGGCCGGAGGTAGGAGGCATGCCGTATTCGAGAGCGCGCACGAAGTCGAAGTCGATGAACATCGCCTCGTCGTCGCCCTTGCTCTTCAGGCAGGCCTGCTCCTCGAAGCGCTCCAGCTGGTCGATGGGGTCGTTGAGTTCGGAATATGCGTTCGCCAGCTCCTTGCCGCACACGAACAGCTCGAAGCGCTCGGTGAGCGCGGGATTGCTGCGGTGGCGCTTGGTAAGAGGCGACATCTCAACGGGATAATCGATGATAAAGGTAGGCTGGATAAGGTTCTTTTCGGCATATTCTCCGAAGATGGCATCTATCAGCTTGCCCTTGCCCATGGAAGGCTCCACCTCAACGTTCAGTTTCTTGCAGGTGGCGCGGAGTTCGGCCTCGTCCATGCCGCTCACGTCCACTCCGGCGTATTCCTTGATGGCGTCGAGGATGGGCAGCCTGCGGTAAGTGCCGCCGAAGTCCACCTCGTTCTCCCCTATCTGCACCTTGGTGGTGCCGTTCACGGCCACGGCAATCTTCTGGAGCATCTTCTCCACGAAGTCCATCATCCAGATATAGTCCTTGTAGGCCACGTAGATCTCCATGCAAGTAAACTCGGGGTTGTGGGTCTTGTCCATACCCTCGTTACGGAAGTCCTTCGCGAACTCGTACACTCCGCTGAAGCCGCCCACGATGAGGCGCTTGAGGTAGAGTTCGTTGGCTATACGCAGGTAGAGGGGAATATCCAGGGCGTTATGATGGGTGATGAAGGGACGGGCGGTAGCGCCTCCGGGGATGCTCTGGAGGATGGGGGTCTCCACCTCGAGGCAGCCGGCGGCGTTGAAATACTCGCGCATCGTGGCGATTATCTTGGCCCTCTTGAAGAAAGTATCCTTCACCTGGGGGTTGACGATGAGGTCCACGTAGCGCTGGCGGTAACGCATCTCCGGATCGGTGAACGCATCGTGCACAACGCCGTCCACTTCCTTCACGATAGGCAGAACGCGGAGTGATTTGCTCAGCAGAGTGAGTTCCTTCACGTGGATGCTCAGCTGGCCGGTCTGGGTGATGAAGGCATATCCCTTGATGCCGATTACATCGCCTATGTCGAGGAGCTTCTTCCACACGGTGTTGTACATGGTCTTGTCCTCGCCGGGGCAGATTTCATCGCGCTTCACGTAAATCTGGATGCGTCCGGTCTCGTCCTGCAGTTCGCCGAAGGACGCCGCGCCCATGATGCGGCGGCTCATGATGCGCCCCGCAAGGCACACGTCCGCGAAGTTACCCTTCTCGGGATCGAAGTTCTCGCTTATGTTTTTGGTGGTATCGTTTACCGGATATAATGCTGCCGGATAGGGCTCGATGCCCAGTTCGCGCAACTTTGAGAGGGAGTCCCTGCGGATCTGCTCCTGTTCGTTGTATTCGATGTTTGCCATTACTATATAATTTGAGCGCAAATTTAATCATTTGCGCTCAAATAACAAGGAGTCGGAATATCAGAGTTCTATAGGCTTGTACTTCGGCACGAGGCTCTTCATGATGCTCCAGGCGATGAGGTAGGCCACACCGCAGAAGCAGAACATGATGAAGTATCCGGCAGGCTTGCCGCTGAATCCCATGAACGTGAAGGCGTCGCCCATGCTCTCCGAATAGGTGAACAGGCGGCCAGCGATCTTCTGGATGAACATCGATCCCACACCTCCTGCCATGGCTCCGATTCCCGTCACGGTCGCAATCGCGCTCTTGGGGAACATGTCGCCGATGGTGGAGAACAGGTTGGCGCTCCAGGCCTGGTGTCCCGCGGCCGCAAGGCCGATCAGGATGGCCGGAATCCACGCAGAATTGAACTTCATTCCCAGAGGCTGGGCCAGCAGGGCGCAGAGCGGGAAGAATGCGAAGATCAGCATCGCCAGCATGCGGCCGGGATAAGGGTGCATTCCCCTCTTCTCCACGAAGATCTTCGGGAGATATCCTCCGCCGATGGAAACCACCGTAACTATCAGATACAGAGTGAATATCAGCCACTGTCCGAGGGGCGTGGTAACCGGGGCGTTGAACTGGTTGCTGAAGTAGGAAGGGGCCCAGAAGAGGAAGAACCACCACACACCGTCGGTGAAGAATTTACCGGTGATGAACTGCCAGGTCTGCTTGAAAGAGAAGCACTTCCAAAGGGAGATCTGCTTTTCGGTAGATTCCTTCGCTTCGCTCGGAATGACAGGAGCGTCGGCCTTTTCGGCATCATCCTGATGGATGTAGGCCAGTTCGGCCTCGTTCACGTGCTTGCTCTTCTCGGGCTTCTCATACATGAACGCCCAGAAGAACATCCAGATGAAACCGAGGGCACCGATGATGATGAACGCCATCTCCCAGCCGAACTTCATGGCCAGCGGCGGGATGCAGAGAGGCGCGGCGAGAGCGCCCACGGATGCGCCTGCATTGAAGATGGAGGTCGCGAACGCGCGGTCCTTCTTGGGGAAGTATTCAGCCGTCACCTTAATTGCTGCCGGGAAGTTTCCGGCCTCACCGAGAGCAAGTATGCCTCGGCAGAGCAGGAACAGATAGACGGATGTAGTAGATATGGCCAGGGCGACGTTGGATGCCACCTCCATGCCCCTCAGGGCTACGAGGTCCTCACCCACGATCAGTCCGGTGGCCCAGCCGCACGCGGCGTGCAGGCAGGCGCCGGCGGACCATACGCCGATGGCAATGAGATATCCCTTCTTCGTGCCCATCCAGTCCACGAACTTGCCCGCGAACAGGCATGCGATTGCGTAGAAGATGGAGAAGAAAGCGGTGATTGTGCCGTAGTTGTCGTCAGTCCAATGGAACTCCGGCTTGATGAAGTTCTCGTAGGTCAGCGAAAGCACCTGGCGGTCGAGGTAGTTCACCGTCGTTGCCACGAACAGCAGCGAGCAAAGCCACCAGCGCCAATTGGTCATCAGTTTGGTTTGTGTATTACTCATATTCGAAAGATTGTTTTTCCTAAATCTTTCAAATATAGCAATTATTTGGCATTTGTGTGTGTGGCGCCTATCACAATATCAAATTTCAGTTTTGCATCCGTACCGTGATGTCCTGTATAACTCCATTCCTTTCCTTCCGAAAAATACCTTATGCTGTCGAACATGAGACCATTTTCATCAAAATAATTCAAAATGGCATCAAAATCCCGCAATTCTGGATGGCGAATTCCGTTGATAGTTACTGTCAGGTCGCTTAAGAGAGAATAAGGAAGGAAAGGATTATCATTGACAGGTTTCCCGTAATCTCGTTCTTCACAAAAACGAATCGGGACCATTTGATAAATAATATGATACAGAAGAGAATACTGATCATGGTCTGAACGCAGGTTCTGTGTCAATCGTTCATGTATCTTGGATATTAACTCCGTTTTAACCCTCTGTATATTCTTTACTACCTGACAGTAATAATTGAATGAAGACTCCGGATCATAACTGACTTTGAAAACACAGAGAGAATTGTTCCCCTCTCTTTCAACTATTCCGAGCACCCTGCGATAAAGTGTTCGGGGAACGATTTCTTTACCATCCAGAATGAAGTGATTCCGTTCATCAAGATGGACTGTATGCGTGACAACTTCATGACCAGGGCACATGGTATCATAGCCTTGCAACTGAATCTGATTTTCTCCTAATGACTCTAAATCATTAAAAATCAAGAATCGGTTTTTATTATCGCGAAGATACAACCTGACGCTGTCTACAACACTCATTTTGCAGTCTTGTGCCAATACTTTCAGTTTCACATTTGTATATGTGCCGATATTAAGCATATTGTTGATTTGCTCCAAGGAATAGGATGCATTTGCAACGGTTCCTTCAGGAAGCATCTTCAAAAGTATGGTAATTGAATGAACATCTTCATATGCTACGAAATAGTATGGGACAGTCTTGACATCATCCGGGAACTTGGAGAAAATGAACAGTTGGCCATCATTGCATAGCTTGATTATCTCTATCTCAGAAACGGCATTGGCATCTTCCTGGGTTGTTTCCCTTCCGTCAACGATATAACGACGGACTTTGTCCGGGCGGTTTATTATCCAGGGTTTCCCGACTATCTTCTGCTGGTTTTTCTGCATATCTGCAACAGAAATGTCATAGTATGACTGCCTCTTTTTCCATCCTGTACCGCCTTTAGGAGTCGGGATATCCACATCTTTACCGAGAATATCTATCGAGGTGGCAGTTGGAGGCAGAGCATCATAAACAGATACGAAACAGACAATGTCATTTGTATGTCCTGATATGAAATAAGTTGTATCCATAGGAACCCCCCAAATGGAACGTATCGGATACTCTTTGCCTGTAAACCTGTCCCGAAGGGTTTTATCACCATGGATGTGATGCCAGTAATGGGCGTTACTGCGTACCCTTGAGTATGTTACAAGATAAGTGGAATCCGCCGTACACCACAAGGCATATTTGCCAAAACCATCTTCCTCTTTGTCTTCCGGAGCAAAAGGAATTGTCGAAAAACCCGTATACACCGGGAAAGTCCTCCCATTGTATGGATCATAATTATTGGACGGCTTTGACAAATAAGGTCTTTTCAACGGAGGGACAGTTTTGTCATATTGTATTGTCCTGGCTTTAATGATAAACAATCCGTTAGCCGATTCTTTCCCATACTTAGCAGATTCTGAGGCTTCTCCAGGGAAGAACTTGATTCCGGCAATATCGACAAGACGGGCATTGAGAATAGATTTATTGAGACTGTTCGGGACACCGCTGCCCTCCGGGAAGACCACATCGCATCTATAACCAGGCAAATCAGAAAGGGCGGACATCATGTTCTTGATATGTTCCTCGTGGTCTTTGTGTCCTGTCGAAGAAACTATGGTTTCAACTCTCTTGTTTATACTGCTTATAACAGCCTCCTTCTGTAAATCCGACTCCCGGAGCGCATACATTCTCACAAGTTCAAGGATTTCTTGCAATGCAACAAAACACTCACCATCTTTCACCGGCTTTACTGGCTCAGTCTTATGCACATAGGCCTTATCACCTACAGGTCCTTTCACAGTGATTACCCGACCCGCGACCTTACCGAACAGCAGTTTCTCGGCATCTGTACCAAGGGTATCTTCCGGCCACCATTCAATACAACTTGCAGTACGATATGCTGGATTGTCCAGATTCTTCCGGACGCTAACAAAATTATGGCCGTCGCCTGTCCTAATATATGGCCTGCCCTGGAAGTAATACAGCTTTACCGCCTTTATCCCAGGGATGCCCTCGCGCTCAGCGGCCGGCAGACCAAGGTCAGCCACAAAGGAGTGGCCGCCATCCGATAACGCCGACTCCTTATTGTACTCTTCCACAACCTTGTCGAAAACTTTTGCTCTTCTGGCCGGCAGTTCAAAGGAAATGACTTCGAGCCGACAGGTTGAATCGTTTGAGTCTACCTCTTTTTGCGTCACCTGTCCGGTGACTGCGAATCCCCTTGTGTTTTGCAAGACCTTGCGGGCTTCCATTAGAGGGAACATTTGCGCGTCAAGAGTAAAAATAGTAGCTGTTACGAGCGTGAATATTGTCAGTATCCGTTTCATAAAATATAGGCATCAGGGGTTTGGGACATATTTTTCATCTTTTCTTCGATTTCGGCATTCAGGCGCTCGCGCATGAGATTCCTGCGAAGTTCTTCTTCTACTTCGCGTATCTCTTCGTAATCAACTTCAGGGGCCTTTGCCGTGGGAGTATCTGCAATCATTGCAGGATTAACAGGAGGAACCTGGACAACACGGCGCGAGGGTGAGCTCTTTTTTGCACGCGTGGCAGGTTTTTGCGAAGCCGGTTCCGGGTGGGAGGAGATGGAAACGGTGTCGGAAGGCTCTGGAATATCCACCGGTTTTGATTCATGGGCAACCTCAACCATTATTTCCGTTGAATCCGTTATATGATGCTTGTTGAAGAAGACAGTAAGCGCGATGGCAATGCATGCCGCTGCGATAGAAGTGTACCAAATGTTTCCGGCAGGCCTGCGCCCATGCGCGACAATCCTGTCGTATTCCATCATGTTGTCTTCGGTGAAAATGCTATCGTCCTCCTTTGAACGGGGAGTCTCAAGCATGGTCAGTACAGCCTTTCCTTCAGCATCATGCTCCTTCCCGTCAAGTGACCGCAGCAAACATGCAAGTTCCTGCTCTTCAGAAAGCGAGGTCTCTCCGGAAAGGAATTTCCGCATCAATGTATCCTTGTTACTCATAATTCTTTTTCCATCATTTGAATCAGGTGCCTGCGGGCGGATGATAGAATTGTTCGGACCGACCGCAGGGAAATACCGGTGATAAGCGATATGTCTTCCGACTCCAGTTCAGCCTGTCTAAGGCGGATAATGCGCTGTTCCGAGCGAGGTAACCTGGCTATCGCATTTTGGAGTACCATTATCCGGTTTCTGGCTTCCGCCGATACATCCGGCTTCTCCGCCCCGGGAAGGGATTCATGTTTTTCGTCCAGCGTCACCACGTCTCGAATGCGGCGTTTGCGCCATTCACTCACACAAGCATTTTTCGCTGCCCGCACTGCAAGAGCCTCAATGTTATCGCCGTCTTTCAATCCCCTCTTGAGCAGTTTAAGAAGCACCTCTTGCACAATATCTTCCGCATCCTCCCGATTGCGAAAGAAAGCATACGCCACTGCCATCAACTTAGGGCGAAGATTCAGATATATAGAAGAATCCTGCATTATCTAATAAAGATAACGCATAACCACAGAATAATCAAGTGTTTTTACAAGATCGCCAAGAAATACAAAAGATTTTTCTTTGTTTTCCAATTTTTTCCATATCTTTGCACAAACAAAGCATCGCCATACTTTCTTGTATGGTTTAAGCCGCTCCCTGAAGCGGCTTTTGTTTTAAAGAAGAACGCGCTATGGACAAGAAGAGAGTGACATTCTATGTGGACGGTTTCAATTTTTATTATGGATTGAAACGAAAGAAACAAGTAGATAGGAGTTGGAAACGCTTCTATTGGATAGATATTGTAAAACTCTTTGAGCAGTTCCTCGGGCCGGACCAGGAACTGGCCAAAGTTGTTTATTTTACTGCTTCGCCGCTTGATCCAGATAAAAGTAGCCGCCAGAGTGCCTTACTGAACGCAAATGTCATCCTTCATCCGGATAAATTCGAAATCGTTAGGGGTAAATATATCAACAAGATTATCGAATGCCCTCACTGCCATCTGGCTATCAATCGTCCTGAGGAGAAGAAAACCGATGTAAATCTGTCAGTCCGGATGATGGGAGATTGTTTCAAGAATGAGACGGATGTTGTCATTCTTGTAAGCGCCGATACGGATCTAATTCCTCCCATCGATTTCATTCTTAATAATTTCCCGGAGAAGAGAGTTAAAGTATACTTCCCTCCTGCAAACCACAGTTTTGACATTAACAGTTATATGAGAGCCCATAGATCCAATGTTATTCGTTTGGAATTCAACGTGGTAAAGTTTAACAATGCGGTTATGCCAGATACTGTCACGGCTGGAGGAAAGACTTATACTATTCCTGAGAATTGGAAATAGTGCGCATGTTGTCTACTATCGCTGCATGTGGCACTTAAAAAAAGGAAATCGGCCTCCGAAGAGATTCGGAGGCTTTTCTTATAGGTTAAACGTTTAGCAAACCAGCTATCCCCTTACTTTTTCAACTATATCAAGTGATTCGCGGCAGAGGGCGGTGATTCCAGGCCAGTTGCCGGCGGAGATGAGGTCTTTGGGGAAGAGGTTGCTGCCCATGCCGACGCAGTAGACACCGGACTTGAACCAGCCCTCGAGGTTCTCGCGGGTGGGTTTTACGCCACCGGTAACCATCAGCCTGCTCCAGGGCATGGGGGCGCGGAGGCCCTTTACGAAGGCGGGGCCGAGCACGTCGCCGGGGAATACCTTGCAGAGGTCGCATCCGGCTTCCTGGGCCATTCCTACCTCAGTCACGGTGCCGCAACCGGGGGCATAGGGAATGTTCCTGCGGTTGCAGATGGGAGCGATGGCAGGATTGAAGAGAGGCCCCACCACGAAGTTTGCGCCGAGCTGGATGTACATGGCAGCCGTGCCGGGATCCACCACGGAGCCGATTCCGACTATCATTCCAGGGAGTTCGGCGTTGGCATATTTCACCAGCTCGCCGAAAACCTCCTGTGCGAAATCGCCACGGTTGGCGAATTCAAATGCACGAATGCCGCCTTCATAGCAGGCGCGCAACACATTCTTCGCCACCTCGACGTCGCCATTATAGAAAACGGGCACGATGCCGGTTTCCCCGATGGCCGTAAGCACCTGAATCTTATCGTACTTTGCCATATTAAACCCCTCCGAATGCGCTGTAGCCGCCGTCCACCGGAATCACGATGCCGGTGACGAAGGATGAGATGTCACTAAGTAAATAAAGCATTGTTCCCACCAGGTCTTCGGGCTCGCCGAACTTATGGGTGGGCGTGTTGGCGATGATCTTCTTTCCGCGGGGCTTGAGCGCGCCGGTGGCTTCGTCGGTGAGCAGGAAACGGTTCTGGTCGGTGAGGAAGAATCCGGGCGCAATGGCGTTGCAGCGTATGCCGAGCTGGGCCACGTGCACGGCATACCACTGGGTGAAGTTGTTGATGGAACCCTTGGCTGCGGAATATGCTGGAATCTTCGTCAGGGGACGGAAAGCGTTCATCGAAGAGATGTTCAGCACCACGCCCTTCTTAGCCTCGATCATGTCGGTCGTGAAGACCATCGTGGCAAGCAGTGTGCCCTTGAAGTTCAGGTCGTAGACGAACTGGAATCCCTCCATGTCGAGCCCGTAGAAGCTCTGTGCGAGATCGGTGTCGGCATCCATCTGCTCCACGGCGCAGGTCGCCTTGGGAGAGTTGCCTCCGGCGCAGTTGATGAGGATGTCTATCTTGCCGAGTTCCTTGTGGATGATGTCGCGCGCCTCCTCGAGGGCAGCCTTGTCCAGGGTGCTGGCGCTGATGCCGAGGCACTTCACGCCGAATTCCTTCGCAATCTCCTCGCCCTTGGCGGGATTGTCCTTGCTGCGGCTGATGACTGCCAGGTTCACCCCGGCTTCCGCGAGGCCGCGCGTCAGGGCCATGCCCAGCACGCCGAAGCCTCCGGTGATGACGCAGTTGCGTCCTTTCAGGTCTTCGAATGAGTATTTCATGGTGCTACTTACTGAATAATCTGGCAATGTGGCGGTCGCAGAGGTTTGCGGTGATCTGCTCGCCTATCACGTCGGTATGCTTCTCCAGAGCCGGAAGGAATTCGTCCGCGAGCTCCGCCGCGATCTTGTAGCTCACATGGATGAGCTGGCGGAAGGAAGGATTGTAGAGGGGATCCTCCTGGTTGTGGCGCATGGTGCGGGCGTAGGTGTCCGCATCCCACTTTGCAACTTCCTCGGGAGTAGGGAGTTTGGTGACGTCCACATCGATGACGGTGGCATAAGGAACGGTGAGTTCCGCCATACGCCCGAGAGCGTTCACATATATCTTCTTGGCAAGTTCCAGCGCAGCGGGATCCGCAACGGCGAGGCCTATGTTCTCTTCAAGCCAGGTGGTGCCTGCGGTCTTGATGTGTATGCCCTTGTCGTGCTTGCGGATGAGACGGCCCATAATGGGGTAGATGCTGAACTTGTCCGATCCGGAGTGGATGGAGAGCTTCAGGTTCTCGGGAAGGCCGTATTCGCGCACGGCCTCTTCAATCACCAGCAGGTCCTGCTCGAACTCACGCTCGAAGCGTGCGAGGTCCCCGCGGTAGTCCACACCCTTGTTGAAGCGGCCGGTGAACTTGGGGGCGATGGTCTGCACCGGGATCCCCTCCTTCGCGATCTCGCGGAGGATGTAACGGAGTTCCTCGGGAGTCTGGGCCTCGTCCACCTCGTCCATGGATACTTCGGTCACGAAGTTGTCTGCGCCCTTCTTCTCCGCGATGTGGCGGTAGATGCGGCCGGCCTCCTTGATTGCAGGGAGGAACCTTTCTTCCATGCTACCGCTCTTGCCGATATAGTCGGCCACGTCGATGGTGAAGAAGTCGGATGAGTCGATGAAACGGTCGACATTGTTCAGGTTGATGTGGTCTGCGTCCACGAAGTACTGGCCCTTGTAGTTCAGGGCCTTGACGGCCGCGTCGGCCTCGGCACGTGTCTCGGCGGGTTCGGTGCCCACGATCTGGTGCTCGCGGTTGCTCTTGTTCCACACGGGCACGAAGTGCACTCCGAAGCGCTCTTCCGCCTCGATGAGGGCCTTCAGCTGGTTGATTCCTTCATGGGCGAAACGGTCGCCCACACCGAATGAGTATTTTCCTATTGTCATGATTCTATGCGTTATATGTGGTTGAAATCGTATCTCCGCCGTGGCCCGTCCAGTTGGTGTGGAAGAACTCTCCGCGGGGCTTGTCGGTGCGCTCGTAGGTGTGGGCGCCGAAGAAGTCGCGCTGGGCCTGCAGCAGGTTCGCGGGCAGGCGCTCGGTGCGGTATCCGTCGTAGTATTGCAGACCTGCGGTCATGCAGGGAGCGGGCACACCGTTCTGCATCGCGGTGCAAAGCACGTTGCGCCATCCCTGCTGGGCCTCGGCGAGCTTGCCGCTGAAGTAAGGGTCGAGCAGGATGTTTGCGATGGCGGGGTTCTTGTCGAAGGCTTCCTTGATCTTGCCGAGGAAGACGCTGCGGATGATGCATCCGCCCCTCCACATGAGAGCGATTCCGCCATAGTTCAGATTCCAGCCGTATTCCTTAGCGGCGGCGCGCATCAGGGCGTAACCCTGGGCGTAGGACACCACCTTGGCGGCGAAGAGGGCCTTGCGGAGGTCTTCCAGGAAGGCTGCACGGTCCCCGGTGTAGCGGGTGGCCTTGGGGCCTTCGAGTATCTTGGATGCGGCCACGCGCTCCTCCTTCTGTGCGGAGAGGCAGCGGGCGAACACGGACTCGCCTATCAGCGTGAGCGGCACGCCCTGGTCGAGGGCGGCGATGGCGGTCCACTTGCCTGTGCCCTTCTGGCCGGCGGTGTCGAGGATGTAATCCAGCACGTAGCGGCCGTCCTCATCCTTCTTGGCAAGGATGTCCCGGGTGATCTCCACGAGGTAGCTGTCGAGGTCGCCCTTGTTCCACTCGGCGAAGGTGGTGTGCATCTCCTCGTTGGTCATTCCGAGGATGTCCTTCATTATCTGGTAGCACTCGCAGATGAGCTGGATGTCGCCGTACTCGATGCCGTTGTGCAACATCTTCACGAAGTGGCCGGCACCGCCCTCGCCTACCCAGTCGCAGCATGGAGAACCGTCCGCGACCTTGGCGCAGATGCCCTGGAAGATGGGTTTGACGTGGGGCCAGGCTGCGGGGGATCCGCCGGGCATCATCGAGGGGCCCTTGAGGGCACCTTCCTCGCCGCCGGACACGCCGGTGCCGATGTAAAGCAGGCCCTTGCTCTCAACGTACGCCGTGCGGCGTGCGGTATCCGGGAAGTGGGTGTTGCCGCCGTCGATGATGATGTCGCCGGGGCTGAGGATGGGGATGAGCTTCTCGATGAAATCATCCACCGCCTGCCCTGCCTTCACCATGAGGAAAACCTTGCGGGGAGCCTTGAGCGAGCCCACGAAATCCTCGAGGGAATGGGCTCCATAGATGTTCTTGCCCTTTCCGCGGCCTTCCATAAACTTGTCCACCTTCTCCACGGTGCGGTTGAAAACGCTGACACGGAAGCCCCTGCTTTCCATGTTCAGCACCAGGTTCTCGCCCATCACGGCGAGACCTACGAGACCAATGTCTGATAATTCTTTCATTGCATGTATTTTTTATCTTTTCACTCTTGCGTTGCCCTTCCACACGCTCCATACCTGCTCTTCGTCGGCAGGCTGGGCGTAGTCGGTGAGGAAGGTGGTGGCCAGTGCGCCGGTGGCCCATCCGAACTGTATCCATTTCTCGCTCTCCCAGCCCTTGAGAATGGAGTAGAGCAGGCCTCCGACGAAGCCGTCGCCACCGCCGATGCGGTCCAGGACGTGGATTTCGCGGGGTTCCACCACGTGCCAGGTGTCGCCTTCGAGCATGATGGCGCCCCAGTTGTGGCTGTTGGTGTTATTGACCTGGCGCAGGGTGGTCGCGAACACCTGCGCGTTAGGATACTGCGCCTTCACGCGGCGTATCATCTCCTTGAAGCCGTCTATCTTGGCTGCGATGTCCTTGCCGCCGGCCTCGGGGCCTTCGATGCCCAGGCAAAGCTGGAAATCTTCCTCGTTGCCGATGAGGATATCGGCCACCGAGCAGATTTCGGAGAAGACGTCGTGAAGCTCCTGCTCACGGCCGACCCAGAAGGATGCGCGGTAGTTGAGATCGAAGCTTATGCGGCTGCCGTGGCGCTTCGCGGCGCGTGCGATCTCCAGGCAGAAACGGCTGGTTTCCGGGCTGAGGGCCGCGATGAGGCCGGACAGATGCACTATCTGCACGCCTTCCTGCCCGAAGATGCGCTCCAGGTCGAAGTCCTTAACGTTGAGCGTGCGGCCTACCTCGCCGGCGCGGTCGTTCCACACGCGCGGGCCGCGGGAACCATAGCCGCTATCGGCTATGTTGATCTGGTGGCGGTATCCCCAGGGGCCTCCCTGAGGCACTTCAGGGCCTTCGAAATCCATCCCGCGGGAGCGGAGATTCGCCTTGATGAATGCGGCGAAGGGGTTGCCCTCGACGAAGGCCGTGAGCACCTTGACGGGCATGCCGAGATAGGATGCGATGCTGGCCACGTTGGTCTCGGCGCTGGTGGCATAGAGATGCAGCACGTCGCTGCACTGCACCGGCTGTCCGCTTTCAGGAGTGACCCTGAGACCCATGCTGGTGGGCACCAGGAGGGCGTATTTGCAGTTTTTCTTCAGTTCCATATTCTTTTATCTTGATACTCTTCCGGATCCGTCGCCCTTCATCAGGTTCTCCACCTCGGCGACGGTGACGAGGTTGAAATCTCCATAAATCGTGTGCTTGAGGCAGGAGGCCGCGACTGCGAAGTTCAGGGCCTTCTGGTCGTCTTTGTAGGTAAGGAGGCCGTAGATGAGCCCGCCCATGAAGGAATCTCCGCCGCCCACGCGGTCCACGATGTGGGTGATGTCGTAGCGGGGGGATTCATAGAGGGTGCTGCCGTTCCAGAGCACTCCGCCCCAGGTATTGTGGTTGGCGTTGATGCTTCCGCGGAGCGTGATGATGATCTTCTTCGCGCGGGGGAAGCGTGCCATCAGCTGCTCGCCGACGCTCTGGAAGCGGGCCTGGTCGATGGTGCCACCGGTTGCGGCAGCGTCGAAGCCTTCCGGCTTGATGCCGAACACCTTCTCGGCATCTTCTTCGTTGCCGAGGATGATGTCGGAGCATGCGACGAGTTCGGGCATGACCTCGCCGGCCTTCTTGCCGTATTTCCAAAGGTTCTTGCGGTAGTTGAGGTCGCAAGAGACGGTGACGCCCAGACGGTTGGCGGCCTTGCAGGCCTCCAGGCACACGTCCGCGGCACCCTGGCTGATGGCCGGAGTTATACCCGTCCAGTGGAACCAGTCGGCGCCCTCGAGCACCTTGTCCCAGTCTATCATTCCGGGCTGGATTTCGGAGATTGCGGAGTGGGCGCGGTCGTAGACGACCTTGCTGGGGCGAGCCACTGCGCCGGTTTCGAGGAAATAGATTCCGAGCCTGTCGCCACCGTAGACGCAGTACTTTGTGCCTACCCCGTGTTTGTGCAGATCGGAAACGCATGCTTTGGCAATGTCGTTTTCGGGCAGACGGGTAACGAATTCAGCCTCGCATCCATAGTTTGCGAGCGATACGGCAACGTTGGCTTCACCGCCGCCGAAAGTGGCATTGAGAGTGTCAGCTTGGGAGAAACGGAGATAGCCGGGCGTAGCAAGCCGGAGCATAATCTCACCGAAGGTAATAATCTTTGGCATAGTCGTGTTTTTAAATCATACAAATTTAACATATTTTTTTCGTTTCCGTGCACGGTAACGGAAAAATTATTACTATATTTGAAAACAATTACTGAAGCGCATAGAATCATGGAAAACAAGCAGAAAATCACCATCAAGGATATAGCCCGTCTGACCGGCCTTTCCAAGGGCACGGTGGACCGTGTGCTGCACAACCGCGAAGGTGTGTCGAAGAAGAGTTACGCAAAGGTGATGAAGGTCATAGAAGATCTCGGCTACGAGCCCAATATCTATGCCTCGCTGCTTGCGCAGAACAAGGAGCGCGTGGTCGCCGTTCTTCTCCCCCGCAGTAAGGACGGGGACTTCTGGGAACTCGCCGAGCCCGGCATCGTGCGCGGCATGGACTTCGGGCGGAACTTCGGCATCAAGGTGCAGAAGGTGGATTACGACCAGTACGACATCGAATCCTTCCGCAGCGCTTGCGACGAAGTCCTTGCGCTGGAGCCAGCCGGCGTGGCGCTTCCGCCCATGTTCAAGAACGAAACACTTGTCTTCACGGCCAAGCTCCGGGCGGCCAACATCCCATACGTGTATTTCGATTCCAAACTGGAAGACAACGGCTATCTGGCCTACTACGGCATGCCCATCTACCAGAGCGGATACCTATGCGCTTCCATCCTCACCGACGAGATGGATATGAAGGAAGTGGGCATCATCCGCATCCAGCGCGACAAGCACGGCCAGTCCGACCCTACCATCAACCGTCGCGAGGGCTTCATAGACTACATCTCCGAGCACTTCCCCAAGTGCAGGATAAGCAACGTCTTCATCAACCCCAACAAGCCCAGGGAGATAGACGGAATTCTCGCCGGCTTCTTTGCCGAGAATCCCGGCATTCAGAGCGTTGCGATGTTCAACTCCCGGATCTACCTGATCACGCGCTTCCTGGAGAAGCATCCGGAAAAGAAATGCCGCGTGGTCGGATTCGACAACCTCGCGGCAAATCTATTGGCGCTCAAGAAGGGTCTTGTAACTTCCCTTATTGCCCAGCGCCCCGATGTTCAGGTGTTCAGCGCAATCAGCGCCCTCACCGAGTATGCTGTCTTCGGCAAAGCCCCCGCCAAGCGGGACAACTTCATGCCTATGGACATCCTCACGCGCTATAACGCGGAGTACTATTAGAATCCGAAGTAACGGTCTGCGTTGTTGTAGCAGATATCCTCAACCATCTGGCCGATGAAATCCAGTTCGGATGCGGGCAGGCGGCCTTCCTCGATATCCTTTCCGAGCACGTCGCAGAGTATGCGGCGGAAGTACTCGTGGCGCGGATAGCTGATGAAGGAGCGGCTGTCGGTGAGCATGCCCACGAAGCGGCTCAGGAGCCCGAGGGCGCTGAGGGCGTTCAGCTGCTTGCGCATGCCGTCTTCCTGATCCAGGAACCACCAGCCGGAACCGAACTGCATCTTGCCGGGGAAGGTGCCGTCGTTGAAGGTGTAGGCCATCACCGTCATCACCTCGTTATCCTTGGGATTGAGGCAGTAGAGGATGGTCTTGGCAAGCTTGTCCTCGGATGCCAGACGGTCGAAGAACTTGTGGCCGGCGGCTGCGGTGGGCAGGTCGTGGATGGCATCGAAACCAGTGTCGGGGCCTACCAGGTTGAACATCTTGCTGTTGTTGTTGCGGATGGCACCAACGTGGAACTGCTGTGCCCAGCCGGACTCTGCGTCCATTACTGCCATATCGTGCAGGAATGCGCTGCGGAACTTCAGAAGTTCTCCCTCCGAAGGGCGCTTTCCGAGGAGCACCATCTTGAAGATGGCCTCGATTTCGATCTGCTTGTAGTCGGCGGCATAGAAGGTCTCCAGGCCGTGGTCGGAGAGCTTGCAGCCGTTGGCGGCAAAGAAATCGTGCCTCTTCTGCAGGGCCTCGATGAGGTCTGCGTAGGAATCTATCTCCTTATCGGCGGCCTCGCCAAGTTTCTTCAGGTATTCCTTGTAGGACTTGGGATCCTCGATTGCCATTGCCTTGTCCGGACGCCATGCAGGCAGCACCTTGGTGCCGAAGGGATGCTCGGCAATCATTTTGTGCCAGCGGAGGTCGTCGGCGGGATCGTCGGTGGTGCAAACCACCTTCACTCCGAACTTTCGGATGAGGGCCTGGCCGCGGAATTCCTCCGTGGCGAGCTTGGCATTGCACTCTTCGTAAATCTCGCGGGCGGTCTTGGGGCTCAGCACCTTGTCGATGCCGAATACACGGCTGAGCTCGAGATGAGTCCAGTGGTAAAGGGGGTTCCTCATCAGGTAAGGAACGGTCTCAGCCCACTTCTCGAAGGTCTCCCAAGAGGACTTGGTGCCTCCGGTGAGATACTCCTCGCTCACGCCGTTTCCGCGCATCGCGCGCCATTTGTAATGGTCGCCGTAGTGGCCGTCCACCAGCCAGAGTTGGGTAATGTCGCGGAACTGGATGTTCTCTGCGATCTGCTGGGGCACGAGATGGCAATGGTAATCTATGATGGGCATGCCCTCGGCGTGCCCGTGATAGAGTTCACGGGCAGCGCCTGTAGTGAGCATGAAGTCTTTGTTGATGAATTCTTTCATATCCTTTTATTACCAGCGGCTATCGCCATAACCCTTATATGCAGCCTTGACGGTGAACTTGCCCGTAGTGGGATCTCCTGCGAAAGGAGTCTCGTCGAGCACGGTACCAGCCGCGGTGATGTCTTCCTCTGCCATGGTGTTCCACCAACTGTAGGTGCCGGTAGCTTCGATGTCGAAGAAGATGTTGTCGGTGATGTAAGGATGCTTGATGGTCTCGGAGGTCTTGCTGACCAGCTTCGGGAAGCCGTTGGACTGCGTGGGAGCATCCACTGCCTTCTTCATGGCCGCGAAGATGTTCTTTCTCACGAGTATGCGGCGGGCGGCCGCGCTGAGTGCTGCGGGAGCAACACCGGTAGTGGCACGCACGTGCATGATACCATTGTTATCCTTGCTATCCACGGAGCAGAGGTTGTAGAAGGTGTTGTTTTCTAC
Source organism: Bacteroidales bacterium (assembly GCA_017427385.1). Taxonomy (GTDB): domain Bacteria; phylum Bacteroidota; class Bacteroidia; order Bacteroidales; family UBA932; genus Cryptobacteroides. Next base: position 31,084 of record JAFRSW010000019.1, on the reverse strand, counting down.
TGTGACTGCGCCCACCTTTACGCCTGCATCCATACGCAGGAAGGTGCGGATGCCGTTGTAGAAGGTGCTGTTGTTGATCTTCACGCTGGACACCGTGCCCTTGCGGAAGTCGATGAAGTCTCCGCTGGTGCCGAAATCGTGCACGAGCAGTCCGGTGATGGTGAGAGGTCCCATGGAAGACTCACCCGATCCGGAGATGAGACGGTTGGAGTATCCGTAGATTTCGCAATCCTTAAGGGTCATCGCACCCAGGACAGAAGAGGCGTCGATGTCGATCATGTTACCGACCTTGGCCTCGCTGCCTGCGTTGTCGTAGACACCGTTCAGGCGGAGGTTCTCGAGCACGAAGTCACCTTCCGTTGCGGCGAGCTTGATGCCACCGATAACCTCGGGCTTGATACCGTTCTTGGCTACGCCCTTCAGGGTCACGCCCTTGCTCAGGGTCACGACACCGGAGGATGCACCGTCAACCTTCGTGAGGTCGTAAGTACCTGCCGCGAGGGCGATAACGTCCTTGCCGGCGGTGATAGCGGTCACAAGTTCCTCGACGTTATTCACGTTGAATGCGGCTCCTGCGGGAGCAGCGCTCTTGATCCAGCGGGGATCACCCACCTTCTCGCTCGCCACGAGGTCGTGGACGATGGTGAAGTCGCCGGCGGCGGCATCCTTGAACACATCTGCAGTGAGCACCACACCGTATCCGGCGGTAGCCACATCCTGTGCGGAATATGCCCACCAGCTGTATTCGGTGTCGAGGTTGTTCTCGGTGGTTACCACATCATAGAAGTAGTTGTGGCTGAACACAGGAACGAAGATGGTTGAAGAAGCCTTGCTGACAAGTTTCGGGAAGCCCTGGGCATTGGAAGGAGTGTCAGCAGTCTTCTTCATGGCTGCGAAGAGGTTGTCTTTCACGACAACCTGCTTTGCGTCGGTGACGGAGGTGCTGCGAACGTGGAAGATACCGTTGTTGTCCTTACTGTCCACGGAGCAGAGGTTGTAGAAGGTATTGTTCTGCACCAGGATGGAGCCACAGACGACCGCTGCATCGATACGAGCGAAGGTGCGTATGCCGTTGGCGAAGGTGCTGTTAACCACCTTGACCGCGGTGAGGCCGCCCTTGCGGACATCGATGAAGTCGCCGCTGGTGCCCATGCCGGTAACCAGGGCTCCGTCGATCACGAGGCTGCCCACCGTCGAGCTTTCCTTATCCTGATAGAACAGACGGTTCTTGAAGTTCTTGACATCCACTCCGGAGAGAGTGAAGGAAGTCACTGCAGCACCGTCCTGCACATAGAATGCATTGTCGAGAGCGTTGTTGCCATCGATGGTGATGCCCTTCACGGTGAAGGAAGTCGCGCCTGCGCCGAGTTCGAACTTGCCCTGCACGATAGCGCCCTTGCCACCGGTGAGGGTGAGAGGAGCGTTGAGCACGGTAGCAGCTGCGGTCAGGTCATAGGTTCCGTCAGCGAGAGTGATGACCTTCTTGCCCGCTGAGATGGCGGTGAGGAGGCCGTCGGCATCGTTCACAGTGATCTCGGAACTCGGAGTGCTGCCTGCCATGATGTTCCAGCGAGGATCGCCCACGCCTGCGTTCATCATCACACCGTTCGTGAGGGTGAAGTCGCCGTTGGCGGCATCCTTGCAAGGATCTGCGGGCAGTATTGCACCACCGCCGGCGGTACCTTCTTCCTTGGTCATGTTAGCCCAGAAGGAATAGGCTTCCTTGCCTTCACGGTCTTCGCAGTTGTAGAAGTAGTTGTTGGCTACGGTGTAAGGAGTAATACCACCCTTGCTGCGGAGTTTCGGGAATCCAGCGGCGTTGGAAGGCTCGGTGTCGATGAGGATGGAGTAGAAGAAGTTGTTCTCCACACGATACTCGTTCAGGCCCGCGCCCGCAGCGCTGCGGATGTGGAAGATACCATTGTTGTCCTTGCTGGAGGAGTTGGTGGCCACCTTGTAGAAGGTGTTGTTGCGGATTACCGCGGAGTTCATCTCATGGGCGGCGTCAGTGCGCACGAAGGTGCGGCAACTGTTGGCCACGGTGTTGTTCTCGAACACGAAGTCGTGGCTTGCGCCGGTGCGCATGTCGATGAAGTCGGCTCCCGCTGAGCTGTCGGTGATGAGGTTGCCCTTGAAGATGACGTACTGCACGTTCGACACGGCCTTTCCGGAGTTGTCGTAGAGGGCCTTGATGCCGTGGATGTTGCTGTCGTAGATAGCTACGGTGTCGGCAACGGGTGCTGCAGTGGTCTTGTCTTCGATGAGCAGCGAGGCACCGCTTCCAACGAAGTCGAGGTTACGGAACACTACACTTCCGCCTATCTCTCCGCTGAGGGTGATGCTGGCGGTGATGGCGGTCTTCTTGTCGCCGGAGGTCTGTCCGCTCAGGTGCAGAGGAGCGACGAGCGTGAGAGGATCGGCGAGCACGTAAGGAGTGTCGCTGTACTTCAGGGTAATGAAGTCCTTACCTGCGGCGATGGCTGCGAGGAGGTCATCCACACTGGCCACGATGAACTCGGTGCTTTCTTCGCCGCCGCCCTTAGGCAGCACTGCGAATGCGGCTATACCGGCTTCGGACTGGGTGTTGTAGATATCCTTGTCGGAAGGATTCGCGAACACGGAAACCTCATAGCTGCCGGCGTCGAGCATGCTGGTGGTCTTGCCTTCGATAGTGTATTCGAGGCCGTCCACAGCATAGGTCTTGCCGCTGAACACCACGGAATAGCTGGCTGCGTTGGTCACAGCTTCCCAGCTGATCTTGATGTCGGTGGCCTCGCCTGCGGTGAAGGATGAAGGAGTAGCCTTGGGTGAAGGTGCGGGCAGAGCCGTATTCACGAGGCTTACGTCCTTCGACCAGGCAAGCTGGGCGACTGCGATCTCGCCGGAAGAATAGATGTAGACCCAGGATTCCTCGGTAACATCGCTGATGAGGATCTTCTGGGGTGCGGGAGCATCTGCCACAGGAGATACACCGCCCTTGACGATCAGGTCGCCTCCGGCAACGGGCCTGGTGGCCACGATGACGTGGGACGCTGCACTGCCGGCAGCACGTATTACCACGGAGCCGGGAGCATTTACCTTGAATGCAAGATATCCGTCGGAAGGAACCTTGTTACGGTCGGTGACGGTAGGAACGGTGAACTTCAGGGTTCCGTCCGCCGCTTCGATGGGGCAACTCTCGGATGCAGAGACGAGCAGGCCGTCGCGCACCATCTGTTTCTTGATGGTTCCGGAGAAGTCCCTGGCGTTGCCGAGATCCCATGTGTGGGCTTCGGTGATGACGCCCTGGGTCAGGTCTTCGGGCTCCTCGACATAAGGAGTCCACCACTTGGGAGCGCCGACTTCCTTGCCTGCGATCTCGCTGTCGGCCACTATGTTATAGTATCCGCCGGGAGCGTTGTAGCAAGGGTCCGTAGCCAGGATCGTACCGTTTGCCTGGGCCATGGTGAAGTTGTCGGTGAAGTATGTGAGTGCTCCGGCATCGTCCTTCGGCAGGTTGTAGAACCAGTTGTTGGACGCTGTGAGAGTCATTCCGGACGCGGGAGTATACTTGGCGTTCGAACTGGCCAGGACGGCCTTTCCGGTCATGTTCAGGAACAGGTTGTTCTTGAAGGAGAAGGATCCGGGAACGATCTGGAATCCGAATATGCCGGCGTTGTTGGTGTTGTCGACAAAGTTCAGGTTCTGGAGGGTGTTGTTCTCGAACACGAAAGCGTCGATCGTTCCGGCATCGATGCGGATGAAGGTACGCATGCCCTGCCAGATGGTGTTGCCCACGAAGGAGAGCTTTGCGATGGTGGTGGCGTTACGGATATCGAACACGTCGCCGCCGCCGGTTCCGTCGGAGTTGATGTCGTGGATGTCGCAGCTGTCGTAGGTCACTTCACCCAGCTTCATCGCCTTACCCCACTCGTAGATGAGGCCCTTGGAATAGTTGCAGATGACGCAGTTCTTGTAGGTGATGTTGCCTATATTCTTGTCGGCCACGGCGCCGCCGTTCTTGTTCTGGATGGCGAAACCGAATCCGGAAGGACTGGTGGCGGTGGGAGCACCGTTGAACTCGACTCCCTCGAAGTAAAGGTCGGAACCGTCCCAGGTGTCGGCGATGTGGAGTTCACCGGTGAGCACCGGCTTGGTGCCGTCGGCGGTCTCCTCACCCACGATGGTGACACCCTTGGAGAGGTCCATAGCCTCGATGTCGTAGGGAGAGCCTGCCATCTTGAGGACGATCTGGGCATCCTCGGTAAGCACTGCGTTCTGCAGGGCTGCGAGGGTGGACACCTCGGTGAATCCGGTGACGTCGGGAGTGGTCCATGCATCCACCTGTCCGCGGCTGGCGGAGAGATAGAAGAGGGACACGGTATACTCCTTCGAGGCGGCGAGGCCGGTTATAGTTGCCGTCGCGGCAGCCTTGTCTTCTGCGGTCAGGTCGTACTTGGAGGTCTCCTCGGAGCCGGTCACCGCATATTCCACATGGGTGACGTCGCCGAAGTCGGCAACATCCTTCGACCATGCCAGCGAGATGCTGTTAGCTGTGCGGGCGGTCACCTTGAGGTAGAGGTTATCCTTCACGGCGTAAGTCTTGATGGACTTGTCGTAAGCGGCGACCTTGGAGTCCTTCTTGCCGTCAGCAGTTGCCTGCACGGTGAACCAGTAAGTCTTGTCGGCCTCCAGCTTCTTCTGGTAAGGCACCTGTGAAGGGTCGAGGTTCTCGGTAAGATACTGGGCGGTCAGGTCCGCATCCGTATAAACGGTAAGGATGTAGTTGTCCACGCCCTTGGCCACGTCCCAGCTGAAGGTCACGACATCTCCGAGCGAGCTGTTGACCTTGGCGGACAGGTTGGTGGGCTCAAGGCAGCGGGAAAGCTTTATTTCGCTGATCTCCTCGAACTGATCGGTGGCACATGCGACTGCACCGAGCATGAGGATGGAAGCGACTGTGAATTTGATTATATTCTTGTATTTCATAACGCGTTCGGATTAGATGCTGTCGTAACCGTAATCGTTCTTGATGTGCCCCTGGCTGTTGGTCATGGTATCGTTGAAGATAGGCCAGAACATGTACTGCTCGGGGTTACGGTAGTAGATGCCTTCGATGCGGTTGGTGTAGAACCCGCTGCTCTTGGCATCGTCGAACTTGGTGACATACTCGGCAGATACCTCTGCTCCAGCAGGCGCTGCCTCGCCGGTCTTGAGGAAGTGAATGTCGATGGACTTCTCGTCGTCTGCGAAAGTGTAGTAGATGTCGCCGGTGAGCGTCGCATAGCTGCCGCTGAGGGCACGGAGGGCCTTCATGTCGGTAACAGCGTCGTCCAGCTTGGTCTTCAGCATGTTCCAGCGGATGAGATCGGCCTTGCGGAGGAACTCGCCGCAGAACTCGAGGGCGCGCTCGTCCACGATGGCGTTGAACATCGCGGTCTTGTCGGCCAGGCCGTCCACATAGGTTTCGGCTTCGGCCTCATGGCCCTTGTATGCACGCTTGCGAACCTCTTTCAGATAGGTCTTTGCAGCGGTGAGATCGTTCTGCTCGTTGGCTATTTCGGCAGCCATGAGGAGAATGTCGGAGTAACGCATCACAACGGGCTTGATGCCATCGTCGTTACCGCCGGTATAGGGCTGTGCGTCCATCCACTCGAAACGGTATTTTCCGAAGTACCACTTGGCGATTCCGGCAGGCTCTATGGAATTGTCCTTGAGCCACTTGTAGTTGACGCAGGTGATGTCGCGGCGCTGGTCGTTCGCACCATACTTGAAGTACATGGTGGGAAGCGGGCCGGCATCTCCGCCACGGGTCACGCCGTTGGAGATGGATGCACCCTCGGAAGCGATTGCGAAGGTGAAGTTCCACCTGCCGCGGCCTGCTCCGAACGGAATCACGAACAGGGTCTCGTAGGATGTGCCTGCGGTGAGGTTGTCCATATTGTTGACCTTGTACCAGTAGTTGCGGTAGTCGCTCTCGAGGGAGGCCTTGCCGATGGCATCCTGCAGGTATGCGAGTGCCTTGGGGTAGAGGACGTCCTTGGTGAGGGCGGGATCGCTGGAGAGGCGGATGGTGCCCAGGTCGCCGGTTCCGACCTTTCCGTCATCGGGACGGAGGGCGTAGCCGGATGCGAGGAGCGCGATCCTTGCATAGAGGCCTTCGGCGAACACCTTGTTCACGCGGTCGGTGGTAGCAGCTGCCTCAACGCCCGGATAGTAGAGGTTGGGAATAGCCTCTTCCAGGTCGGCGAGAATCTGCTTGAAGATGACATCGCGGCTCTCCTTGGCGGCATAGATGGTGCCGGAGGTGAGAGATTCGAAACGGGCGGGAACGTCTCCCCATGCCTTGATGAGGTCGTAGTAGATCATCGCACGGAGAGTCAGGGCCTCGCCGAGCAGATAGGCCATCTCGGGCCTGGTGGCGGGGCTGCCGTATTCGCGTATGCCCTCGATTACGAGGTTGGCGCGCTCGATTCCCATGTACATGAGAGGGAACGGACCGTTGGAAAGGTTGAGCTGGGAGTTGTTGGGCTCGCACTGGTAAGCTGCGATGTCGGACTTGCCGTCACCGGGCTTGTATGTGTTGTACCACTCGATATCGGTATTGAATCCGTACCAGGGAAGGAACCTTCCGCGATAGGAGTTGACTTCGCAGAACGCTTCGGTGATACCGAAGATCGTGCCTTCTGCCAGAGCGTAGTTGGAATAGACCGTGGCTGCATCGAACGCCGAAGGCGACGATGTCTCGAGCAGCTTGCTGCAGGAAGGTGCGGCCATCATGAGGCCCAGCACACAGACGATATATAAATGTATCTTTTTCATATTCCTTGTCCGTTTAGAAAGTTATGTTGAGACCTGCGACCCAGCCGATGGACTTGGGATATGCCGAATAGTCCACACCGGGAGTAAGCGGAGTGGCGCGGCGGGTATCGACCTCAGGATCGTATCCGGAGTAGTTGGTGAGGCAGAACAGGTTGGTTCCCGTAACGTAGACGCGTGCACGGCGGACATGATACTTCTCGGTGAGTTTCTCGGGAAGGGTGTATCCGACCGTGAGGCTCTGGAGGCGGAGGAATGATGCATCCTCTACCGCCCAGTCGGAGAAGACGGCGCTGCCGACCGCGGGGCTCCACATGGTCTTGCCCTTGTTGACGGCCTTAAGGGTGGCGGCGTCGGTAATGAGTTCGCCCGTGGTCCAGTCGATATTGGTCCAGCGCTTGTCCACATCCATGCTGTTAAGCAGGTTGCGGTTGTGGAACTTGCGGGAAGATGTGAACTCTATCTTGTTGGCGTTGTAGACCTCGTTGCCGATCATGTAGTTGAAGTTGGCGCTGAAGTCGAAGCCCTTGTAGTAACCGCTGAAGGAGAAGCCGCCGGTGAAGTCCGGGCTGGCGTTTCCGATGATGGTGCGGTCGGCCACGGTAACCTTGTTGTCGGCCGACTTGTCCACGTTCTTCAGCTTGATGGCACCGGGCATCAGGTAGCTTGCGCCGATGACGGCGGAATCATCCACCACACCTTCGTTGAGCACCCACTTGCTGCCGTTCCATGTGAAGTCGTCGGCTGTATAGAATCCGTCCACGACGTAGCCGTACATGTTGCCGAGGGGCTGACCCACCTGCACGATGTAGTCGTCACCGATTTCGGTGGATGCCCAGTAGGACTGGGCGGTGATGGAATTCAGGCCGCCGAGGTCGGTCACACGGTTGACGTTGTAGGCGATGTTGCCGGAGATATTGAGGGAGACATCCTTCTTCTGGATGATGGGCATGTTGAGGGTGAGCTCGATACCGCGGTTGCGGGTGGAACCGATGTTGCGGTACTGGCTGTCGTATCCGGAGCCCGTGATCGGGAAGTTGATGAGGAGGTCCTTGATGTCGTTCTGGTAAACCTCGAGGCTACCGGAAACGGCGCCGTTGGAGAGGCTGAAGTCCAGACCAAGGTTATGAGAATAAGTGGTTTCCCAGGTGAGGTCGGGATTGTTCATCACCTTGCCGGCCATCCAGTAGTTGGGGCTCTGGCTGAGCCATGTGGTGTTCACCGAGGAATACTGCTTTACGAGCAGGCCGGAAGGGATGTTGTTGTTACCCGCGGTACCGAAGCTGTAGCGGAGCTTGAGCTGGTCGATCCAGCCGCGGGTGGATTCCATCCAGTCTTCGTTGGAGATGGTCCAGGATGCGGCCGCGGACGGGAAGAATCCCCACTGGTGGCCGGGAGCGAACTTGGAGCTGCCGTCGGCGCGGAGCGTGGCACCGAGGGAATACTTATGCTTATAATCATAGTTCACGCGCCCGAAGAAGGAAAGCAGGCGGTCGTCCGGATTGTAGTAGTTGTTGGCGGATGACGGGGTGCCGGAAGAAAGGAAGTTCCAGGCCATCTCTGCACCGTAGAAGGTGGGGAGGCCGTCCACCATCATCTCAAGGGTGTTGCTCTTGGTGATAGTAAGTTCCTGTCCGAGGAGGGCGGTGAGGCTGTGGTCTTCGCTTCCGATTATATCCTTGAAATCGTAGTTCAGGGTATTCGTGTTGCGGTATTTGGTACGGAACGCCTCCTTATGCTGGTTGGAAGGAGTGTTCTTGATGGTGGAGTTGTTGGCCACATAATAGGTGGTCAGACCATAGAAGCGGTCGTCGGTCTGACGGTAATCTTCGTAACCGCCTTCGATCTTGAGGCGGAGGTTGTCGATTATATCCCAGTTGAGGGCGGCGTTGGTGTTCAGCGTCGCACGGATCCTGCGGGAATCGTTATCGGCCACGGAAAGGAGCGGCGGAGCGTTGTCGCCATAGTCCTGCTCCTCGTCCACGCCCTCGACCGTGTTGGCGAGAGGGATGGGAGAATAGGAAACGGCGTGCTTCAGACGTCCGTTGCCGGAGGTTGTGCCGGTATCCTTGATGCCATTCGCACCTGAGCCGCGCACGTTAACCTTGGAATAACGGACATTCACGTCGAGCGAGGTCTTCTTGGAAGTCTTGAAGTTGCCTTTGAAATTGAGGTTGTCGCGCCCGTAATTCGATCCGGCCATGATAGCCTCGTCTCCCATGTGGGCGTAGCCGACGGTCCAGTTGTATCCCTCACCGCTGCCGGATACCGAGAAGTCTGCACTGAAGGTGGAACCGGTGTTGCCGAACACGGCGTCCACCCAGTTGTTGCCCTTCAGACCCTTGTAGAGGTCGATATCGTCGAATGTTCCGAAGAAGGGGATATAGTCGTTCTTGAGATTGTCGCGTATGGTTCCGAGTTCATACTGGAACTTCACGAAGTTCTCTACATCCATCGCCTGGATTGCGCCGGCATTGGCCATCCTCTTGAGTCCGTAATAAGTGTTGAACTTGACGGAGATCTTCTGCCCGCGCTCTGCGCTCTTGGTGGTGACGATGATGACGCCGTTTGCACCGCGGCTACCATAGATGGCGGTGGAGAAAGCGTCCTTCAACACGTCGATGGAGGCGATTTCGGAGGAAGGGATGTCGTTGATCGATTCGACCGGGAAGCCGTCCACGATGTAAAGAGGACTGTTGTCCTGGGTGATGGAACCGCCGCCGCGGACGCGGATCTTCACGTCTGCGTCGGGATCACCTTCGGTCGTGACGACGGAGACACCCGCCATCTTACCGGAAAGCGCCTGGCTGACTGTAGTAACAGGCTGTTCGGTCAGTTTGTCGGATCCCACGGACGAGACAGCGCCGAGGAGGTCGCGACGCTTGACCGTCGCATAACCCACAACGACTACCTCGTCGAGGAATGTTTCATCCGCCTTGAGGACGATGTTGATTTCCGTCCTGCCGCCGATGGCGACCGTCTGATCTGCAAGACCGATGAAAGAGAAAACGAGATTGGCTGCATCTGCAGGCACCGTGAGCTGATAGTCTCCATCGAGCCCGGTGACCGTTCCGATGGTGGTGCCTTCAACGAAGACACCCGCTCCCATCAGCGGTTCGCCGTTCTCGTCCGACACGACGCCCTTGATGGTCGTCTGCGCGGAAAGAGACAGTCCGGCACCAATGCAGAGAAGCACAGCAACGAGTTTCTTTGCTAAACTTTTCATTGGTTATTTGATTAAAATAGTAGTTACTATATTAGTTTCGGCGTCAAATATAAGAAGAAAAAATTGATTTCCGTGCACGGGCACGGAAATTTTTTCCATTATAGTTGAGTATATGTTCCGCCAGCGTTCTGAGAAGCTACGATTTCACGCACTATATAGTGTAGATACATTTCCAGATTGGTGTAGCGGCCGTGCTTGTCAATGCTCACGGTTTTGCCGTCCGCGGCGCTGTTCTTGTTCAGGCCGAAGGCATCTTCGAAGGCATCGCTCATGCCGTCGCCGTCGGTGTCGGCGAGCGCGGATTTCTGTTCTGTGGTGGCTGTATACTCCGGCCATCCGCCCACATCGGACTGCGTATCGATTATGCCTTTTGTGCTGCCTTTACTGCCTGTATAGGTGTGAGTGCCGTTATTTGCCTCTTTCGCCACACGGGTATCGATGGCATCCCGGGCATAACTCGCGCCTGCATTGGCAACAACTGCGGCATACGCGTCCGCCGCGGACTGAATGCTAATGGACGAAGGATTGGAAGCATATGTGAAGGGCTCGTTCGACTTGATGGTAGATACCAAATCAGACTTCGTTGTGCCCGTCCAGTTATCGGATGTCATGGCGTTGTAGCCATGCATGGTATTGCCGGTCATGTAGAAGTGTCCGGGGACCACGGTACCCACATTCATCTCGGTCGTGCAGTTGCTGCATGAGGTCGTCGGATCCAGGAACCAGATCTTGCTTGTGCTTGTGGCCGGACCGGGACGATAATAGTTGTTTATGATATTGTATTTCCTGTAGGTATTGGTGGTGTTAGCACTCTCGCCTCCGTAGCATGTATTACCCATCCAGTTGTAAATCACGTTGTTGACGAGGCTCAGAGGGCCTTTTTGGGTGGAAACGTAATCGTGGTCTATGCGCGGATTGCGGCTGTCGTGATGCGCCAGGAGGTTGTGATGATAGCTCGCATTCTCGCCTCCCCAGATGCCGCCGTAGCCGTGATTTCCTTTTCCGTGCACGGACACGCGAAGGCTCTCTGAGATTATGTTCCACTGGAAGGAGAAGTTCTGCATGCCATAGAATGAGGCACATTCATCGGTGCACCAACTCACGGAACAGTGGTCGATTATGATGTTCTTGTACTTGTTATCGTCGTGCGAAAGAATCTGCATCGCATCGTCCTCAACCTTCTTTTCGTCGCCCATACGACAGCGGATGAAGCGCACTATAACGTTGCTTGCGCTGATGCGGAAGGTGTAGTTCTTGAGGCAGATTCCATCTCCCGGAGCGGTCTGTCCAGCGATAGTCAGGTCGCCCTTGGACACGTTCAGGGTACTGTTTAGCTCAATGATGCCGGCAACATCAAACACTATGGTCAGAGGACGCGCTCCATTGGTGATGCCGTAGCGCAGGGATCCCTCGCCGCTGTCGTTGAGATTGGTCACATGATACACGTTACCACCGCGTCCGCCAGTGGTGTACATGCCACCGCCTTCCGCTCCGGGGAACGCCCTGGCCTTGCCGTCTTCCTCACAAGCGGGAATCTTCAGATCTTCGTAAGTCAAGGTCTCCACGGGAGGCTCGGGGCCGGGTCCCGGAGGATTGTCGGGTATTTCTATCTTCGCCGCCACCGAAGCGCACCAGTCGGATGACCCTTCCTCATTGACGCTGCGTACGCGGAAACCGTAGTTAACGCCCTTGTCCACAGGAGAGACGGTTACGTTGCGTTTGGTCACGTTGCCGTTCAGCAGCACCGCGTTCGTCTCGCCCAGTAGCTGCCAGTCGTAGCTGAGGGCGCCTTCCATCGGATCCCACTGGAAGGTAAACGAATCGTCTCCAGTGCTGTGCAGTTTGAGTCCTGTGGGCACATCGGGCACCGAAGGCCCTGTGGGCGTCTTTTCTCCTCCGCAGGCGGCGATGCAGGCCGCCACCATGAGGCAGCATATAAATTTCATGTGGTTCATCTTACTTTTCATATATCAGGGACGCCCAGATGAAGGGTCCTACGCCCTTCGGGTCGTTTTCGCATTTCTTTTCGTTGATGTAATAGTCGTAGTCGCCGCGGCGGTTTTCCTTTCCGCCCAGGCCGGCCACTGCGCAGCATTCGGTGAGGGTGATGGTGCCGTCGGCCTCTTCGCGGATGAAGGTCTTGACCAGCTTGCGGTAGAGTTTGCGGGCGTATGTTTTATACTGGGGAGCATAGCCTTTGTCCGCCGCCTTCAGATAGACATAGGTGAACATGGCGGAGCAGGTGGACTCTATATAGTTGCCTTCGCGCCCGGGGCAGTCCAGCACCTGATACCACATTCCGGTGGCCGGATCGTCGTATTCCTGGAGTTTGTCCAGGAGGGTGCAGAGTATGTTTTTGAGCTCTGTTCCGGCCGGATGGTTCTCCGGAACCCAGTCCAGCACGTCCACCAGGGCCATCATGTACCAGCCGAGGGCCCTGCCCCAGGCATGGTCCGACTGTCCCGTTTCGGGGTTAGCCCAGAACATGCTGCGGGACTCATCCCAGGCATGCCGGAGAAGGCCCGTGGCCGGATCGTAGCACTTGTCGTAGGCCACTGCGAACTGCCTTGCGATATCGTCGAAGTTCACAGCCGCCTCTTCCGGGTCCAGATAGCGGGCGCTGTACTGTGCATAGAAAGGCTGGGCCATGTAAAAGCCGTCCAGCCATACCTGATAGGGATATATCTTCTTGTGCCAGAAGGCTCCCGCTTCGGTGCGGGGCTGGGTTTTCACCTGCATGTAGATGCTGTCCAGCGCGGCGCGGTATTTCTGCTTTCCGGTGAGATCGTAGAGTTTGAACAGTGTGCGGCCGGGGCAGATATGGTCGACGTTGTAATTGCCGCGCTTGTAGTTCGCCCCAATGTTTCCATCCTCGCGGATTATCGCATCGTACCAGGCGTCTACGTACTGCAGCGCGCTGGCTTGCGGAGAAGCAATGCCCGGCCCTTTGCTTCTCGCGGAGGGCCCATTGGGATACGCGGCGTCCAGGAACGACAACATTTCGAGACCGGGCGTATAATTCCATTTGAGTTTGCCGGCCATGCCGTCAAGATCCGCCGCCGTCGGGCACCGCCTCATCTCCGACTCCATCATCCGCCGCGATAGCGGCTCCTGCCGGCAGCTCACCAGCATGCAAAGCGCAGCGACTATCAGTATAACACGTCTCATCTGTTCTCGTATGGATTCCATTTAATACCGTCCTGCTCCTGGAACATAACCTTTTCGAAAGCGTATTCCGCAGCCTGCTTATCGCTTAGCTGCTTGCTCCACTTCACGCGCTCCTTCTTGGAAGCCGCACCTGGGCCAAAGTTCTTATACTCAGCGTAATAGGAGTTTTTCTTAGTATCCGGCTTGCCAGGTTTCTCCCAGTCGTGCCAACCTTCCGCCACAATGTGCTCACCGAGTTCGCACTCCATGAAAACAGTCTTGGCATAGGCGCCCCAGGGGCGGCCGAGATAGCATTTGTCGATGCCGGGTGCGGCGGTGAGTTTGCAGTTTTTGAACACGTATCCGTACTTCTGCCCCTGCAGGGTGGAAGCGGCCGTCACGTAGCTATTCTTCTTGCTGTGGATGGTGCAGTTCTCGAAATACGCGATCGACGGGCCGAAGATGAAATCGGTCGTGCCCTCTATGTAGCAGTCCAGGAAGTAGTTGCGCTTGATTCCTCCATCCTTGCCAAATCGGCCGTAAGTATATACAGTATCCTGATTTCCGATCAGGCGGCAGCGGTGGAAGAACAGGAAGTCCCCGTCGGTGAAGAGAGCCACGGCCTGGCCTATCTCCTTGCCCTCGCCGGCGCTGTTCTCTATGGTCAGATCCTCCATGGTCACATAGCTGGAGTGGATGTAGACGCTGGCGCTGCCGGACGTTCCCATCGGGAATCCACCCACGGGCCAGGGCTTGCGGGCGTACTTGTCGAAGGTGATGATGGTCTTTTCTGCGCCTTCGCCGCTGATGTGCAGGCGGAATTTGTTGTGAGGGATGGTGACCATTTCCTTATATATACCTGCGCGTATGCGGATGCGCGTGATGCGCTCGTGCGAATAGTCCGGGCAGGCGTCGATGGCCTCCTGCACGGTCATGAAGTCGCCGTGGCCGTCCGCGGAAACCACTATGTCATAGCTGATCAGGTGCTCCGCGATTTCGGGGAGTTGTTCGCGTATCTTCTCGCAGACGAGTTCGGTAACCTTACGGGCTCCGCAGGCGATGGTGTGGGTGTTGTCGTTCTTGCCGGTGCTGATCATGAAGTAGGGCTTCGAGCCCTCATCGCCCAGGCTTTCGAGCCAGTCGAGTGTGGCCGTGGTCATGTCCAGCAGGGGCACGTTCTCTTCTTCCGCAACCTGCTTCATGGCCGCGGGATAGTCGCCGTGATGATTTCGGTCGAGAACGCTGTTCTTGAAATGCCGGCGGGCGATGGGAGTCAGCAGAACCGGCTTCGCACCCTTCTCCCGGGCGGTTTTGATGAAGAAACGGAGATTGTCCTGGTACGCACCGAACGCAGCCGCATAGCGGGCCGGATCATCCTTCTTGGAATCGTTATGGCCGAACTGGATAAAGAGATAATCCCCCGGCTGAAGGTTTGCTTCCACCTTGTCCCAGAGGCCCATGTCCCTGAAACTCTTGGTGCTGCGGCCGTTCTGGGCATAGTTGATGACGGTCACCCCCTCGTCCAGGAAGTTCTGGAACATCATTCCCCAGCCGCGTTCAGGGCCCGCTTTCTGCAGGTTTTTCTCTGCCATGGTGGAATCTCCTATGGTGTGGATCGTGAATGCGCTGCAAAGCAGCCAGGATATCGCCAAGATACTTATCTTTTTCATCGTTGATAGTTTATATCTGATTATCAAGCATTTATCTATATATGTCTGGTACATTTTCACCAGACGATTTCACGTAACTATCTGTCACTCAGCGGAGAGTTTGCGATGGGCTTACCGTTAACCAGGACGTTGTCGAAGGAAATATCGGTGGCGAAGTGGATTTCGGCGGGTTTGTCGGCGGTGAAATTGCTGTTGGCGAAGCTGATGCCGCTGACGGGCAGTTCGGGCAGGCCATTGATGAAGATGGCCTGCTTTGCGCCGGCGCAGATGATGTCCGAAAAGTGGATGTCGCGCATCTCGGGAGTGGTTTCATCTACGTCGACGATGGGCTCGACGACGCCATCAGCCATGTCTGATGCGGCAACTCCAGCGTAGTAGAGATTGAAGATAACTCCGTAGCTGACAATGTCTTTCATGTAGATATGGTCGCACCAGATATCCTTCACAAGGCCACCGCGGCCGCGGGTGCTCTTGAAGCGCAGGCCCACGTCGGTGCCGATGAAACGGCAGTCACGCACGACTATGTTCTCCACGCCTCCGGACATTTCGCTGCCTACCACGAATCCACCATGACCGTGATAGACGGTACAGTCAGAGATGATTAGGTTACGGCATTTGCGTGCATGGCGGCGGCCGTCGGCATCCTTGCCGGACTTTATGCAGATGGCATCGTCGCCCACGTCAAAGGAGGATCCGGTGAGGATAACGCCCTCGCAAGCGTCGATGTCGATGCCGTCACCGTTGGCGGAATAGTGCGGGTTGCGAACGGTTATATCCCTGATCGTCAAGTCTTTGCACCAAAGAGGATGGATGTTCCAGCATGGGCTGTTCTGGAAGGTGCAGTCCTGCAAAAGGATGCGCTCGCAGTTCCTTAGGCTGACCATCACCGGTCGGAGGAAGGTCTTGATTTCGTTCTCGTCGAGGGACGGATCGGGATAGTTCAGGCTGCCAGCCGTGGCGCGCGCCTTAGCGTAGCCTTCGTCCGGGAACCAGTTCTTGCCGTCTTCGCTCACCAGTCCGCCGCGCTTCAGAATGGCCTTCCACTGGTCGTCCGAAACCTTGCGGCGCTTGACTTCACGCCAGAATTCCCCGCTGCCATCGATTACGCCACCGCCGGTAATGGCGATGTCGGTAGCTCCCTCGGCATGGATTGGACTAAGGCAGCGGCGGACGTCCAACCCTTCGAAATTCGTGTCAATTATGGGATAGAGGTCCTGGTCGGGGTCGAAAACTATGATTGCGTTCTTGTCGACATTCAGTTCGATGTGGCTCTGCAGGCCGATGGGGCCTGTGCGCCAGATGCCTGCAGGCACCACGAGGCGGCCTCCGCCCTTCTGCACGAGGGCGTCGATGGCATCTGCGAAGGCCTGCGTGTTCAGCGTCACTCCGTCCGGCGCGCCGCCGAAGTCCAGCAGGTTCACGCTACAGGACGGAATACGGGGAGCCTGCACCTTCGGCATATCGAAGGGAAGGTCTCTATAAAGATCATTTTCCGCACTACAGGCTCCCAGAAGGGCGGTTGCAACGAATAATAATATCAGTGCACGGGCTTTCATCGGTTATCAGTTAATGTCTCTATCTTGCAAAGATAGAAACATTTTCTGAAAAACCGTGCCCGTGCACGGAAATCGTTCTATTTATTGAGAAACCTTTACGGCCGTTATCGTAGGATAAGCTATTCCTACATACCCCATGTCTTCAATAACAGCATATAAGCCCCTGTCACCAAAATTCAGGCCGTATATCTTGCCATCGCCATCACGGTAAATCCTTGCAACGATATATCCATCTGTTCCTACGGCTTCCTGTTCATCTTCCGGCAGGCTGGCATCGTAAGTCAACCAGCACAGAGTGATAGGGATGCCCCGATACGTATATTCAGACGTCTGTCCGCAAGGTATAAGTATCGACGATAGGTCATCGCTAAGGTCACCATAGAACATTGTAGACTCGTCCGCCCAGTTGGAGTTGGCAAAAAGATTATAGAAACCGATACGTGATCCTGAAGGGATGATTGTCATAGTCCACTCACTGTTGGGGCTGGCATAAACGGAACTACTCACGGTATAATCCCCGGCAAGTTCCTGAAGGATAGCCTCGCTCTGTTTCTTCTTCATGTAAGTATCGTGATCGAACTGATACTCCTTGTCTTCGCTCCAGTCCTGAACTTCGGAGGAGAAATTGCTGGACACGTTTTCATCGAGCACCAATGCCAGGGTATACTGCCTGCCGGCAGAGAAAGCCAGGGAACCGGAAATGCAATCGAATGCATATTCCTTCCCATCTGCGGTTTTGAGAACGATCGTGGGACGTACGTTACCCTGCGGCACCGTGACCAGTTTCCAGCTATTGGCACCGTCGGGATTGGCCTTGATGGTGCCCAAAGTGCCGTCATTCACTCCGGAATAACGGAGATAACGCCCGTAAACGCCGGCCAGATATGCCTCGGTGATCTCCACGCCCAGTTTGTTGTCGACCGAGATAACGACCTTGGCGACTGCGCGGCGGAACGTAAGATTCACGGTCTTGCCGGGTGCGGCTTCAGTGAAACCGTACATTTGATTGGAAGCAGAATAGCCTGCAAACGAGGACTGGTCAGCTTCAACTTCAATAAGGTGAACGTCTGGATAGTCGGCCACATCTCCAAAGGTGCCATCGTTGTATATGTGGAAATTATCCCTGTAAGGATAAACCGCATAGAACATGGTCTGTGTCTTCTGCCCGGGGAGCCAGCTGATTCCATCTCCGACAGGGACCAGGGCTCCGTCCCGATAAACATATTTGACATTATCTGCATTTATGGGATTCAGAGCTGTTATTCCTATGGCGTCACCGTTGTCGAAACCGGCATCACCGGCCTTGAGGGTATACTGACCTACCGAGCCTGTAAAAGTAACCCTGAGGTCATCAGCATCCGTAAAAATGCCACGTTCCATACGTGAGCAGGAAGCAAATACGGCAATTGCCGATGCAATTATCATTATTAACTTTTTCATGGCCGTAATCAGTTATTGATTGTAAATGTAACTGCAGAGTTCACCTCTGTTATCTCTACATAATCAGAATATTTCACATGGACAGACCCTTTCTCGAATGTAATGACATTGTTTTCAATGCTGCCATACACACTCTGGCCGTCTATGAATATCGGATAATAGAAACCGGGATCATCCTTAGGCCAGAATTCATACTGGAGACCGGTATTGCTCATTAAGAAAGACACCAGATTCCCTTCGTGATACTGGTCGCTTAAGCCTACATAGAGCACAACGTGACCGGAGCCGACATTGACTCCACTGCCCTTCAGGTAATCGAACGGACCGACTGCGCGGAACATATTCTCATCATACTTGTTCTTTTGCCAGGGAACCGTGATTGTTGAATTCGGAGCTGCGGAGAAGCCAAAGCCGTCAAGAATGTTACCATTGATTGTAACGGTTCCTGCGTCCGCCCACGTGTCCGCATCCACGAAAGCGAATCCAATCTTCTCTTTCACCATATCATACGATATCGTGACCTTGCAAGGATATTCCGGAGCAATCCAGTAATACAAAGTTTTCATGGCCTCATATTCGCCGTCGAACTGGATATAATTATCTTCGAATCCCCTGCCGACAAACTTGTTGTCGATGTAGACAATGCAGTATTCCCGACCCTTGAACTCTCTTGTAATAGACCAGACACAGTCTCCTGCATAATCCATCTTCTCGAATGTGTTGTTGACACTGAGATAACAGTTATGTTCAGCCACATCGACACCTGCATTCGGAGTATAAGGGATAGTGCCGCCGGCAACCCAATCATCTATGGTATAGGTGTAGGAGACAGCCTGTTCGACGGGTGCAGGACTTGCTGTCACGGTAGCGGTCACCATCTTTCCGGATTCTATCTCACCATCAGTGGCGGACGGGGTAAACTCATAGGTCTTGCCATCATTTGCAGTAACCTTGATTACACCGGCATATTTCTTATGGGGAGCAACGATAGCCTCCCACTTGCCTTCGGAATTCTTGAAAGCGATAACGGCAGATGAAACATTGACGGCCGTGTATGTACCCGCTACTATATCCGCTTCCAGAGTAAGAGGCACATTCTCTACAGAAACCGCTGTGGCTTCAACTCCCTCCACACTTATGACAAGTTTGGACATCCTGTGGGCGAACGCAAGCTGCACGGTTCCCTCCTTTGCTTCAACCACGGCTGTCAGCAGATCGGAATCCGCAGTACCTCGGGACTGGTTTCCGTTTGCGGAGAACGAGAAGGATTTAGTAGGGTCAAGACCGTTCCTGAAAGGATACATTCCGATAAACTTCACATTCTGACTTTGGTCGGAAGCCCAGCAGATAGGATCATCGGCACTCAATGCGCCACTTTTCACAGTGTAGCACACATTGGTCCTGTTGATAGGGGCAAGGGCAGTGATACCGATAGCGTCACCTTCATCGAAGGATGTGCCGGATGAGACCTTAGTAAAGTCGCCGACAAGTGCCGTAAAGACCACCGGATCCGCTTTCTGCCCTCCGGGTTCAATGCCCGGGATGTTCATTTCTTCGCATGCGACAAAGCATAGCATTGCCGCAAGGACGGGGAACAGCAGTTTTTTCATTTTATAATTGATTAAAAAACAAATAGTTGCAGCTAATTCCCCGCAATATAAATATTTTTAAATAATTCCGAGAATATTTTAGAAATTAATTTTCAAACACCCTGTCTGCAAAGTCAATATATCGCTGCCAGTCATAGAGAGTGATATCGTGTTTGCCGGGGCAGACATGGCGCCCGAGGCGGCCTTCCACGCCATACAGACCATAAACTTTGGATGCTTCTTTCAGGGAGAGGTCTTCGCCGTACGGATCCGCCCAGAGATCCTCCGAGCAGCTCTGTACATAGAGCGGACGGGGAGCGATCAGCGCAAGGAGCTCGTGCTGGTCCACGGGCAGAAGGTCCTCATTCTCACCATATTTGTAGAAATTGGGGCACCACCAGTGCGGGAAACTGCAACCAATCCTGCGGAGAGTTTCTCCATAATGCCTGCGGGAGATGGCTGCGCCGCCGCAACCGGATGCATTGGAGATGACGATGGCAAAGCGCTGATCGGTCGCACCAGCCCAGAGGGCAGTCTTGCCAAGGCGGGAGTGGCCCAGGACAGCAACCTTGTCCGCCGCCACGTCGGAATCCGTTTCCATATAATCCAGAGCGCGGGAAAGCCCCCAGGCCCAAGCGGCGATATTGCCCCAGGAATCGCCCTTGCGTTCTTCTGGGCCGTAATATCCGATCACACCATTTCGGAAACCGTCATCGAAGTCGGGGTCAACATCATTGTAGCAGAACGTGGCCACGGCATAGCCATGGTCCGTCGCATACTCGAACGGCCAGCGGTAAGCCTTGAGAGTCAGGTCATCCGTAAAATGCGCACCGAGGAATACTGGTGCAGGCTTGCCGGTTTTGGGAACATACATCAGTAGCGTAAGCCCCTGTGTTTCAGCTGCATCAAACCAAACACGCACCTGCTTGCGTGTGGCCTTTCCGCCGAAGGCATCCTCCGATTCCAGCAACTTAAAGTGCAGTTCAGAAGGCCGTCCTACGGGAGCCTTGCCGTAGATTTCACTTGCGAACATCTCCAGCAACTCAGGCCGGCGCCTGCGTTCCCAGTCCTTCACCGTACGCACCGGCTTGCCATTATTTAAGGTAAGAGCGTCCGGAAGCACATACTCGGGCACCTTAGACTCATCGTACTGGTAGGCTTTGTGGTCGCCCAGTTCGCGTGTGACGCGGAAATCCGTCACATCCAGCCAGCCACCGTCATTCTTCTGCTTCGAACGGGCGCACCAGAAGGCGAACCTGGCCCCGACCCACTGCCCGGGGGCGCAGATGAAGCCGCTCGGCATCTTCACATATTCCCGGCCGTCCAGGCTATAGCTGAAGCGAGCCACGACTTCGCCTTCCGCAAGGCGAGGATATACCTGGATGCTTGTCCATACTACGGCTTTTCCGTCGACATAATGGAGGTCGGCTACCTTGGTAATTTGCTCGGTAGAGTCTTTATCGGCACTCTTGCATACCACATACTGAAGTTCTGCAAGTCCACCCTTGTCCACAAGCCGGAGAGCGGCATAATCATTACCCATAACCGTCATTCCGGCATCCTCTCCAAGGCCGTCTTTATGCGGAACGAAGGTTAGTTTGGCGAAGACCTTGAAACGCTCCTCCGGAAACTTCTGGGTGAGCAGGTTTTTCCTGCCGCGAAGGTTCTTGGAAGGAAGCTTTTGAAATACGGAGAAAAGACGGACTCCCCCATCTGGAAGGGCATAATGCCAGTAGGGAGAAGGAACGCAGGGATACTGCCATTCCAGATCCAGTCCGTAAGGCTTGAAATCGGCACCGTTGTGATGTCTGTCCCACTCGTTATAAGGGATGTTGGTCACCCCGAAAGGGGCCTCCCAACTCTCCACGGGCAGGCCGCAGCCATCGCCGTCGGGATCATCCCCTATAACCGGCCATCCGTCCTCTTTCCAGACCATGGGCTGGAGGTGGACTATGCGTCCATAGGCGCCTTTGTCCTGGAAGTGGATGAACCAATGCGTGCCTTTGGGAGTATCTACCCAGGCGCCCTGGTGAGGGCCGTTGATGGTGCCCTCGCCCGGAGCCATCACGATGCGTTCCTCATAGGGCCCGAAGGGATTACCTGCACGCAGGACGGTCTGCCATCCGGTTTTCACCCCACCGGCGGGAGCGAAAATGTAGTACTTGCCGTCGCGTTTGTACATCTTCGTACCCTCGATGGTCGGCTGGCTGGTATGCCCGTCGAAGACCATACGCGACGGGCCTATGAGTTTCGTGCCGTCCGGTGACATCGGCGCCACGAACAACACGCTCTTGACCCCTGCCCGCGAACCGGCACAACCATGGCTCAGGTAGGCCTTTCCATCCTCATCCCAGAAGGGACAGGGGTCGATGAAGCCACGGCCTTTATATACCCACACCGGCTTTTCCCATTCCCCGCGGGGGTTCTGGGTGCGAACCATAAAGATTCCCCGGTCCGGATCCCCACAATAAATGTAGAACCAGCCGTCATGATATCGGAGTGCCGGAGCCCAGACACCGTTCCCGTGCTGGACTTTCGCCGGGCCCAGCGCCTTGAACGCAAACTCGTAGTCGGTCAGGGCTGCTCCCACCAGCTGCCAGTTCACCAGGTCCCTGGAATGCAGGATAGGCAGCCCCGGGAAGAAATTGAATGAGGATGCCGTCATATAATAGTCATCCCCTACGCGGCACACGTCGGGATCGGAGTAATCCGTATGAAGGATGGGATTCGAGAAACGCGTTTGCGCCGCCGCCAACACAGGCAGCAGCGCAATCAAAAGGATGGCTATTCTTTTCATATTCAGAGATTTGCGGCGAGTTCGAACCACTGGTTGAATCCAGCGATTTCTCCCTTGCTCCAGCAAGAACCGAACCAGTATTCGAGGGGTTCGCCGGATGCGACCTTCTTGAGGCACACTCCATGTTTGCCACCGTCCACGAGGGTCACGGCGTCGGCCTGGGGCATGATGACCGCAACGCCGAGCATTCCGTCTTCAGGCTCCACGCTCTGGTCGGAAGCGTGCTCCCAAATCGCATAATAATCCTCTCCGAAAGCCTCCGCCTCGATGGTATTCTGCTTCTTGTGACGGAAGATGCCCGCAGCGATGGTAAGCGAATCAGCATCGAAGGTGTAAGTGTCCTCAACCTTGCAGAAATAGCTGTCCGCAAAAACCGTAACAGTCTTGTCCAGAGCAACTTTCACATCTCCCGCCAGCCACTCGGGATAGTGGAGCACGAAACTGATTTCGGTGGGAGATTCATACAGGATCTCGCTGCTACGGTAGTTGGTGGCCGGATAGCAGAGGGTGCTGTCGATGAACGGCACCGATCCGCCGCCGCCGAGGCTGACGGCAACCTTGTAGCAGTCCTTTCCGCCGTGATCCTTATGGTAATAATTATGGTCTCCGCCGGGCTTGGTGGCCTCTGCGTACCAGTCGTTCGCCACGAGCGCCCCGGGCAGTTTCACCCAGATGTCGATTCCGGGCGATGTGGGATTGCCTTCCAGCGCCTCGCCGTAGAAGCGGCCGGCGATAAGGTTGTTCTCGAATACGAAGTCATCGGACCTTTCCGGCACGGCACGTGCCATCACCTTCTGCTCCTGGGGTTTCGAGGCGCATGCGCCAAGCAGCATGACGGCCGCAATAATCAGATACTTTTTCATCTTACTTCAATTCTTCGGTCTTGCACCAGTCCATATCGTTATAGTCGTCGTTCTCACCGCACATGCCCCAGATGAAGGTGTAGTTGCGGGTAGCACAGGCGGAATGGATGCTCCACTGGGGCGAGATGACCGCCTCTTCGTTGTGCATCCAAATGTGGCGTGTCTCCTGGGGCTCGCCCATGAAGTGGCACACCGCAGCGCCGTCCGGCACCTCGAAGTAGAAGTAGACTTCCATGCGACGGTCGTGGGTATGGGCGGGCATGGTGTTCCAGGTGCTGCCCGGGGCGAGTTCGGTCATACCCATCTGCAACTGGCAGCAGGGCACCACTTCCTTCACCAGCAGGCGGTTGATGGTGCGTTCGTTGCTCTCTTCAAGGCTTCCGAGATGCATCACCACAGCATCCTTCTTGCTCACCTTCTTCACTCCGGTCTCCCTATGGGCGGTGGCGGAGCAGAAGTAAAAGTGCGCGGGCTTTTCGGCGCTGTCGCTCTTGAAAGTGACGTGGCGGTTGCCGCGGCCTACGTAGATGGCTTCCTTGTACTCGAGATGGTATTCATCTTTCCCCACCTGCACGGTGCCGGGTCCACCCACGTTGATGATGCCGAGCTCGCGGCGCTGGGTGAAGAAATCGGCGCGGAGAATCTCCGGAGCGCTCAGCAGGAGGTCTTCCTTCACGGGAACGGCTCCGCCGGCGATGATGCGGTCGAACATGGAGTAGACCATATTGATTTCATCCGCCACCATCAGGTTCTGCACCAGGTACTCCTTCCTGATGCGTTCGGTGTCGTAGTGCTTGGCATCCACGTTGCTCGATGCCTGGCGTACAGTGCAATTCAGTTTCATGCTATTTAGGCTGTTTTCCGATATAGGCGAGGATGCCGCCATCTACATATAATATATGTCCGTTCACAGCGTCGGACGCGTGCGATGCGAGGAAGACTGCAGGGCCGCCCAGTTCCTCGGGTTCGAGCCAGCGGCCTGCCGGGGTCTTGGCGCAGATGAAGGAGTCGAAAGGATGACGGCTGCCGTCGGGCTGGCGCTCGCGCAGAGGCGCGGTCTGGGGCGTTGCGATGTAGCCGGGGCCGATGCCGTTGCACTGGATGTTGTATTCACCGTACTCCGAGCAGATGTTGCGGGTGAGCATTTTGAGGCCACCCTTCGCTGCTGCATAAGCAGAAACGGTCTCGCGACCGAGCTCGCTCATCATCGAGCAGATATTGATGATCTTGCCCTCGCGGCGCTCCATCATCTCGGGAAGGACTGCGCTGGAGACGATGAAGGGGGCCACCAGGTCGACGTCGATAACCGCCTGGAATTCGGCACGTTTCATTTCGTGCATAGGGATGCGCTTGATGATGCCTGCGTTGTTCACAAGGATGTCGATCTGGCCTACTTCCTTGTGGATGGTCTCCACGAGAGCCTTGACGTCGTCTTCCTTGGTGACGTCGCAGACATAACCCTTGACATTGGAGATGCCCGCCTCCTTGTAGTTGTCGAGTCCGCGCTGAAGCGCCGCCTCATTTATGTCGTTGAAAATGATGTTCTTGATGCCTGCGGCCACGAATGCCTTGGCGATGTTGAAGCCTATACCGTAGGATGCTCCGGTAATCCAGGCGTTCTTGCCTTCAAGAGAAAATGGATTGTTCATATCGATTGTAGTTTAGTTTCCGTGCACGGGCACAATGCCCAAGCATACAAAATTAGCAAATTTTTCCTAACTTCGCCATGTATGGTAAAGTTTGGATTGATCGGAGATCCCATCGGGCATTCGGTGAGCCCACAGGTGTTTGCCAAAGCTTATGGCGGACGCTGGCCTTATGAGCTGATCGAGGGGGCGGATTTTGAGGCGTCGTGGCAGAAGTTCTTGGCTGAGTATCAGGCAATTAACATTACCACGCCTTTTAAGGAGCCGGCGTTCCGGAAGGTGGCGGAGGGCGGGGTGCTCGGCGGCGAGTCGTCAGACACTTCGGCCGAGGTCATCCGCTCGCTTGGGGCAATCAATATCGCTGTCAAGGAGGCCGACGGGCTGGTGCATGGCTATAATTCCGACTATCTCGGCGTCCTGAAATTGCTGCGGGACCGCGGATTCGGCCCCAGCAGCACGGTTCTGGTGGCCGGATTCGGCGGTGCTGGAAAGGCGGCGGCAGCAGCAGCGCGGGCCGCAGGATGCGATGTTGTGGTGTGCAACCGCAGCATCAGGGAACCGGGCATCCGTCCCCTGTCCGAACTCCCCATCCTTGCAGGCGTGGCGGACCTCCTGATCTATACCCTCGCCTTCCCCATCCCGGAACTGGAAGGGCTCTCGGTCCCTGCCATCCTGGAAGCCAACTACCGCACTCCGTGCCTCTCCGGCCACCCCGGATACATCCCCGGAACCGAATGGCACAAGGCCCAGGCGGTGACCGGTTACCCCCTCATGACCGGATGCCCGGTTTCCGTTGGTTTTTAGATTCTTTTTTCGTACCTTGCGAATCCTAAATTTTTGAGATATGAGCCTGAATAAAGTTATGCTGATCGGTAACGTTGGACGCGACCCTAATGTACGTTACCTTGATGGAAATTCCGGAGGTGGCCCCGGCAGTAAAGTAGCCACATTCACACTTGCAACCACTGAGAGATATAGAGACCGCAGCGGAGAGACCAGAGAAAATACGGAATGGCACAACATCGTTGCTTGGCGCAATTCCGCAGACCTTGCAGAGAAATTCATACACAAAGGAACCATGATTTACGTGGAAGGCAGGCTTCGCACCCGTCAGTACACAGACCAGGCAGGAGTTCAGAAGTACACCACTGAGGTGGTTGCGGACAATATCCAACTCCTTAGCCGCCGTCCGGACGAAGAGGGCGCACAGCCACGCCAGCAGTACAGCCAGCCTCAGTACGGCCAGCCGGCACCTCCCGTCCAGGCCGAGCCCGTACAGCCAGCGGCACCCGTGCAGCCTGAGGCCCCCGCGGGCTTCGGCGGTGATCCCTCCGATGATCTTCCGTTCTAGTGTATTCGAATCATGACTGAAAAAATCCAAAAACTGATGAATGACAGCGCTCTGGCACGCTGGAGCGCCCTCATACTGATAGCGCTGATGATGTTCTTCGCGTATCTGTTCGCAGACATCCTCTCTCCGCTTAAATCCACCCTGGAAAGCGTCCGCGGATGGGACAGCGCCACCTTCGGCACCTACGCCGGCGGCGAATATTTCCTTAACGTGTTCTGTTTCTTCCTCATCTTCGCAGGTATCATCCTCGACAAGATGGGAGTGCGTTTCACCGGCATCCTGTCGGCAGCCCTCATGGTTGGCGGCGCCTTCATCAAATACATAGGCGTGAGCGACTGGTTCCAAGCCACAGACTTCTGCACCTGGCTGGGCAGCTGGTGGACTTCCTTCCCCGCCAGCGCTAAGATGGCTACGCTTGGATTCATGATTTTCGGCTGCGGCTGCGAAATGGGCGGCACGACCGTCTCCAAAGCCATCGCCAAGTGGTTCAAGGGCAAGGAGATGGCCATGGCCATGGGCGTGGAGATGAGTATCGCCCGCCTCGGTGTCTTCGCCGCGATGTGGCTCTCGCCCGCAATTTCCAAGGCTGCCGTAGATACCGTAGGAGCACCCGTCCTCGTGGGTGCGCTGCTGCTCTGCATCGGTCTCATCACCTTCACGTCCTTCACTTTCATGGACAAGAAGTTCGACGGACAGCTCGAGGAAGTCGGCCAGAGCGATACCTCCAAGGCCGACGAGTTCCAGATCAAGGACCTTGGCATCGTATTCCGCTCCAAGATGTTCTGGATCGTTTCCATCCTCTGCGTGCTTTACTACAGCGGCATATTCCCCTTCCAGAAGTTCGCCCCGAACTACCTGGAGGTGACTCTTGGTGTAGAAAACGACTTTGCAGCGCGCCTGTTCAGCGTTTTCCCTATACTCGCGATGGTTCTCACCCCGTTCCTTGGCCTGTTCCTGGATAAGAAAGGCAAAGGAGCATCCATGCTTCTGGTTGGCGCTATCATCATGGTAGTCTGCCACCTGAGCTTCGCATTCCTGCTTCCTGTGGTCAAGTCCTCCGCCCTTGCAGTTGTGCTGATACTCGTGCTGGGAGTGAGCTTCTCCCTGGTGCCCGCGGCCCTTTGGCCGAGCGTGCCTAAGATTATCGACGAGAAGGTGCTGGGCAGCGCATACTGCCTCATCTTCTGGGTACAGAACATCGGCCTCTGGGGAGTCCCGCTCCTCATAGGCAATGTAGAGAAAGCCACGGGCGGATACACCGTGCCCATGATCATCTTCGCCAGCTTTGGTGTCATCGCTTTCATTATCAGCATTTTGCTCAAAGCGGAAGACCGCAAGAAAGGATATGGGCTCGAAATGCCGAATATCAAATAGGATTTTGCCGTGGGTGGCACTCGCCTGTCTGGTGGTGCCCATGTTCGGCTCGTACTTCTTCGACGATATGTTCTCGAGCATATCGCACCTTTTCAGCGACCCGTCCCTCACACAGCTGGGATGGGACGCTGCAGGGTACGGGCTCTACACCAGCGGCTACTCGGTGCTGTGCGTTTTCGGCGGACTGATTGTCTGCGGGATGCTCCTCGACAAGTGGGGAGTGCGCATCACCGGATCCATTTTCGTGGGGATGATGACCGCGGGCGCCGCACTGGTGCTATGGGCCATCACCGCAGGGCTGCCGCCAAAGCGCTCCCTCGCCATTGCTTACGCAGGATGCATGCTGTTCGGCCTGGGCAGCGAGATAGCCGGAGTGGCTGTCACACGCAGCATCGCCCGGTGGTTCAAGGATGGCCCTATGGCCTTCGCGATGGGCCTGCAGTTGGCGATCGCCAGGCTGGGAACGGCCTTCGCGCTGGTAATGGCACCGAGGCTGGTGCCGCAGGTTCCTTCGTCGGCCGACGGCCTCCTCGGAATGACAGAAGAAGGCAATGGCCTCCTCGCTATGACAGACGGGGGTGGCGTTCTGACGCTGGCCCAAACGGCCCGCCCGGCCATACTGGGCCTGGGGCTGCTTCTTCTGGGATGCATACTCTGGGCGGTTTTCGTAGCGCTAGACGCGAAGCGATTCCCTTCCGGACGCACCGATGACAAAAGCGAAGGCTTCCGCCTCGCCGACGTGGGTAAGATACTCACCAACAAGCGCTTCATCCTCATTTCCCTGCTCTGCGTATTTTTCTACAGCAGCATAATAGCTTTCAAGAAATTCGCCGGTGCCATACTGGTGCCTCGCTTCGACGTACCCGCGGAAGCAGCCAGCTGGATGGTCAGCATGCTGCCGTTCGCTACGGTCATATTCGCACCCCTGTTCGGCATCCTGGTCGACAAGCTTGGGCATGCCACACGCTGGATGCTCGGTGGCGCCGTACTGGCCCTCATCGCCCATCTTCTGCTGGCGTTCGCGCCGGCAGGTGTGCCCTTCTGGGGCTACCTGAGCATGGTATTCCTGGGATTCGGCTACTCGCTGGTACCCGCCGCCATGTGGCCGTCCGTGCCGAAAATCGTTCCCGATAAAGTGCTCGGCACCGCATACTCGCTCATCTACTGGATACAGAACCTGGGTCTGATGCTGTTCAAGATGCTGGCTGGCGTAATCCTGGGCAAAGCCGCCATCGGCAACGGCCCGGTGCACGTAGAACTGATGTTCGTCGGCGTATGCATCGTGGCCCTGGCCACATCCGCCATCCTTCATAGAATCAAACTGGCATGAACTATCCTCTGTTAGATACCATCAATTCCCCCGCCGACATCAAGGGCCTCAGCGTGAATCAGCTGAAGCAACTGTGCGCGGAGATACGGCACTACATAATCGAGGTCTGCTCCACCAATCCGGGGCATCTCGGATCGAGCCTGGGCGCAGTGGAACTGATCGTGGGATGGCACTACGTGTTCGACGCCCCGGAAGACAAGATAGTCTTCGACGTGGGGCATCAGGCCTATGCCCACAAGATACTTACCGGCCGCCGGGAGGCATTCAGGACCCTTCGCAAGGCCGGTGGCATCAGCGGATTCCCGCGTATGGACGAAAGCCCCTACGACAGCTTCGGCGCGGGGCATTCCTCCACCTCGGTATCGGCAGCGCTCGGCCTCGCTGAAGCCGCCAGGATACAGGGGCGCAAAGAGAAAGTGACCGCCCTGATAGGTGACGGAGCCCTTACCGGAGGCCTCGCCTTCGAGGGCATCAACAACGCCGGAGCGGCCAAGGCGGACCTGCTGGTGATACTCAACGACAACGAAATCTCCATCGACCATAACCTCGGCGGCCTGCACAACTATCTGCTGAGAGTCACCACATCCCAACGCTACAACGCCTTCAAGAACAAGGTCTGGAACGCCCTGGGCGAGAGAGGCCTGCGTGCCGCGATCCAGCGCTGGTGGCGCAGTCTAAAGAGCTGGATGGTGAAGAAGACGGGAGGAGACCTATTCGAGGCCCTCGGATTCCGCTATTTCGGCCCCATCGACGGCAACAACATAGAGCAGGTCATAAACACTCTCATCCGGATAAAGAACATCTCCGGACCTCGCGTGCTTCATTGCCACACGGTGAAAGGAAAGGGCTTCCCCGCTTCCGAGGCGGATCCCTACACCTGGCATGCCCCCGGCAGGTTCGATCCCGAAACCGGCAAGCGCCTGAACGGCCCCTACCCGGCAGACAGATATCAGGATGTGTTCGGGCAGGTGCTCTGCGAACTCGCGGAAAAGGATGAGCGCGTAGTGGGCATCACCCCCGCCATGGCCAGCGGCTGCGGCATGAGCAAGTTCGCAGCGGCCTTCCCCGGCAGGTTCTTCGACGTGGGAATAGAGGAAGAGCACGCCGTTACTTTCTCCGCCGGCCTGGCCGCCGGAGGGATGCGCCCGTTCTGCAACATCTACTCCAGTTTCGCACAGCGCGCCTACGACCAGATAATTCACGACGTGGCCCTACAGCATCTGCCGGTAGTACTCTGCTTCGACCGCGCAGGACTCGTGGGTGAAGACGGCGCAACGCACCACGGCTGCTTCGACATCGCCGCACTGCGCACGGTGCCCGGCACAATCATCGCATCGCCCAAGGACGAAACCGAGCTGAAACAGCTTATGTACTCCGCCCTGAACACCGAGCACGGACCATATATTATAAGGTATCCGCGCGGGTGCGGGGAAGGCGTGCAGTGGAAAGACGCCCCCTATGAGATACTCCCTGCCGGCAAAGCGGTGGAACTCAAGGCGGGAAAGAAACTCGCGCTAGTCTGCTCCGGGCCCGTTACTTCCAAGGCCATGAAGATTGCGGAAAAGTACGGCGAAGATGTGGGTGTTTACAACTTCCGGTTCATCAAACCCCTTGATACAGAGATGCTCGCAAAGATTGCAGGGCAGTATTCCCACATCATCACCCTCGAAGACGGAAGCCTCAAGGGCGGGCTCTACGGAGCGGTTGCCGAGGAACTCGCAGGCACAGAAAACGCACCTACGGTGGAAGGAATAGGCATTCCGGATGAATTCGTGCGGCATGCGAGCAAAGACGAAGAGTGGGTCCTTTGCGGAATGGATGAAAAATCTGTGACGAAAAAGATTGAAAATTTTTTGGAGAATCGCAAATAATCCCTATCTTTGCAGTCCTTTTGTAAAAAAGGCTTGAAATACCGCCGATATAGCTCAGTTGGCCAGAGCACGTGATTTGTAATCTCGGGGTCGAGGGTTCGAATCCCCCTATCGGCTCAAAACTGGCCCTGAAAAATATCAGGCACCACTTGGGAGGATCGCATAGCGGCAATTGCGGCGGACTGTAAATCCGCTCCTTCGGGTTCGGTGGTTCGAGTCCACCTCCTCCCACGCATTAGAGCGGAAGCAGAGTCTTCCTCCCTTAATAGCGGGGTTCGTATAATGGCTATTATGCCAGCCTTCCAAGCTGGAAATGGGAGTTCGATTCTCCTACCCCGCTCAAAAAAAGCCGATGTAGCTCAGGGGTAGAGCGCATCCTTGGTAAGGATGAGGTCATGAGTTCAAATCCCATCATCGGCTCTTTTT
>JAFRSW010000018.1 GCA_017427385.1 Bacteroidales bacterium | reverse complement strand
GATGGCACCTTCGAAATCCAAATCGACTATCTCTCCTCGCCTGACTTGGACGAGAAAACGCTGATTCTTTGCGACCCGATGCTCGCCACCGGACAGTCACTTGCATTGGCATATGACTCGAACCTGCGACCTCCGGGTTATGAGCCCGACGAGCTACCGACTGCTCTACCCCGCGATATTGGACTGCAAAGGTAGGAATATTTTTCCAAAATCCAAATTTTAATCCGTATCTTTGACAGATATGAAACTTCTGTACAGAACCCTAATCATTGTCCTGGCCTGTCTGGCGGCCATTTCCTGCACTCAGACGCCCAATAACAAGCGAATCGTCTTCATCGGCGACAGCATCACCGACGGCAACTGGGGTTGCGTCTACAACTACAAGAAAACCTCGGCCGAGCGCAGCCACACCGATATGAACCATATCTACGGCCACAGCTACGTCTATATCATTGCATCGTACTGCCAAAGCCGCTGGCCTTCAAGGAATTACGCATTCTTCAACCGCGGTTTCAGCGGCCAGGCCCTGGACAATCTTGCGGCCCGTTGGCAGGAGGATGTCCTCGACCTGCATCCGGACGTGCTCTCCGTCCTTATCGGCACCAACGACATTCACAGATGGCTGGATGGCGATCGGCAGACGCCCTTCGATTTCGATGCCTGGAAAGCCCTGTACAAGAGCCTGCTGGAAAAAACCAAACAATCCAACACCGAGCTAAAAATAACCCTCTGCACCCCCTTCGTAGCCAAAGAGGGGAACTTGGGCATCAGCGAGGACTACGCTCTTCGCGAAGATATGACCTGCCGCCTGGCAGCCTGTGTGCGCGAATTATGCGAAGAAACGGGCGCCATCCTCATCCCCTTCGACACCATGTTCGAAAAGCTGGTGAGCACAGAACCCACACCTTCCTATTGGATATGGGACGGCATACACCCGACCCCCGCCGGGCATAAACGCATGGCGGACCTTTGGCTTAAGAAGGCAAAAATCTAATCTATTTTCCGAGGAAACATAGGATGCCGTCCAGGTCGTCCTTCGCGAACACGCGCTGCTCGCCGGAAGCCAGATTCTTGATCTGCACCGTGCCGGCGGCCGCCTCGTCCGCACCCGTGATGGAGAAGAACGGGATGGCCTTGCGGTCGGCGAAGTCGAACTGCTTCTTCAGCTTTGTGGAATCCGGATAGATCTCCACTGCAACCCCTTTTGCGCGAAGCGCGGATGCCACGGGCAGAAGGTACTTCACCTCGGCCTCGCCCATGTTGGCAAACAGCAGGTCGGTGGTGGAACGCAGCCCGGCGGGGAACTTTTCCAGCCCCTTCAGCACGTCGCAGATGCGGTCTGCACCGAAGGAGATGCCCACTCCGGACATGTCCGGAAGCCCGAAGATACCGGTGAGATTGTCGTAGCGGCCGCCTCCGCAGATGCTGCCGATTTCCCAGTCGAGAGCCTTGACCTCGAAGATGGCACCGGTGTAATAATTGAGCCCGCGGGCGAGCGAAAGGTCGAGTTCCGCAGGGACGGTAACTCCAGCCTCAGAAATAAATCCGAAGAGTTCTTCCAGCTCGTCGAGACCGCGAAGACCGGTTTCGGATCCGCTCATGATGGAGCGCATTTTGGCAAGCTTTTCTTCGGTGGAACCGCTCAGGGTAAGCACGGGTTCCAGCACTGCTATCGCGCTGTCGGTCAGCCCCTTCTCGCGCATCTCATCCTTCACTGCATCCAGGCCGATCTTGTCCAGTTTGTCGATGGCTACGGTGATGTCTACCACCTTGTCCGGCGCGCCGCAGATCTCCGCCAGGCCGGTCAGAACCTTGCGGTTGTTGATCTTCAGCACCACGCGGATGTCCAGCAGCGAGAACACCTTGTCCACTATCTGCACCAGCTCCAGCTCGTTCAGCTGGGACTTCGAACCTATCACGTCCACGTCGCACTGGTAGAACTCGCGGTAGCGGCCCTTCTGGGGACGGTCCGCCCGCCAGACAGGCTGTATCTGGAAACGCTTGAAAGGGAATGAGATTTCGTTCTGATGCATCACCACGAAGCGGGCGAAGGGCACGGTGAGGTCGTAGCGGAGGCCCTTTTCAGGGGCCTGGGCGGCCTTTTCTCCACTGTTCTGCACGCGGAAAAGGAGCTTGTCTCCCTCGTCGCCGTACTTGCCGAGCAGGGTGGAAAGGCTCTCCATGGAAGGAGTCTCTATCTGTGCATATCCGAAGGTGCGGAAGACGCTCTTTATGGTGTCGAAGATATAATTCCTCTCAGCCATTTCCTGCTGGGAGAAATCTCTCATTCCTTTAGGTATCGAAGTCTTGTTTGCCATGATGCAAAGTTAAGAAGATTTGTCGAAAACAACTATGGCCAGCCGCCACTTGGCGCGGCCGCGGATTTCTCCGTTTTTGCCCACGAATACCTTGCCTGCCAGGTGCCTCCCGGAAACAAGCACGTCCCACAGGTTGTCGAGGGCCGTTTCTGTCAGCCCGACCGGCTCTGCAAGGCGGTAAAGCACGTATCTGGGATGCTTCAGCGCCAGCAGCGCCTTCACCGAAACCACCCCCTCGGTGCATACTGAATCCCGCACGCTAAGGAAGTAGTCCTCCGCGATGTCATCCACCTGCGAGATGTGTTCCATAGCCCTCCGGAAGGAGTCCGGCAGGGCCGGATTCATCTCCCGCAGCACGGGTATCACCTCGTGGCGGAGGCGGTTGCGCTTGTAGGCGGTGGATGCGTTGGTGCTGTCCTCGCGCCAAGGCAGGTCGCGTGCGACCATCCACTCACGGATCTCTTCGCGGGGGATGTCCAGGAGGGGTCGGAGGATGCGCCCGTGGGCGCTCATGCCCCTGAGGCCCCGGGTGCCGGTGCCGCGGAGGAAGTTGAGGAAGAAGGTCTCGGCGTTGTCGTCGGCGTTATGCGCCACCGCCACCTTGTCGAAACCCTCCTCGCGGCAGAGCTCGTCGAACCAGGCATAGCGCAGTTCGCGCGCAGCCATCTCTATGCTCACGTGCTCCTCCTTGGCGTAGACGGCGGTGTCGAAACGCTTAACGAACAGCGGCATGCCTTTTCGGGCACACCACTCGCGCACGAAAGCCTCGTCGCCGTCGGATTCCTCCCCGCGGAGGCCGAAATTGCAGTGGCAGACAGCGAAAGAGGCCCCCGGAAACAACTCGGGAGCCCTCTCGGCCATATACATCGAATCGATGCCGCCGCTCACTGCAAGCAGCACTTTCATTATTTCTTGGAGCTGATGGTATAGGAGAATCCGATCTCGAAGAATTCCTTGAACTGTATGGTGCGGAATCCGACTGGAGCAGGATGTTCCTCGTTGAAAATCAGCACCGTATCGTCGTAGATCAGGTTTGTGGAGAAGGTCAGGGTGAAGAACTTGGCCATCTTCCAGAAGAGTTTCTGGTCCCAGTTCACACGGAGGTTCTGGGGATTCTTCAGGTAGTTGGAGAAGAGCACGAGCTGGGTGCTGTACTTCAGGTTGTCGTTGATCACGAAATTGATGTCCGTCTTAATCTGGGCACCAAGTTCGAAACGGCTGCGCTTGTAGGTCACGCCGTCATCCAGCAACTCCATGCCGTAGGTCTTGCGCAGGGCCTCGTTATCCACGATGACGAATCCTCCCGTGAGAGGAGATACGTTCACCGACAGCCAGGACTTGGGAGTCCAGAGGAGACCGATACCCAGGGTGGAGTAGGCGGGGGAGAAGAGCCCGGACTTGAGCTCGCGCGCTGCCAGCCAGTCGGCCTTGGTGGGTTCTCCCGTGATGCCTGTGGGCGTGCCGTACTTGTAGTTGTTGTCTATCTGGGTCTTGAAGTCGAAGTTGGCGGAATAGCTGAGGTGCTGGATGGGAGTCTCGTAGCCCCACTTCGATTCAAAGTAGATGCGGTCCTTCACTTTCTGCAGGATGGGCTTGTCGTCTGAATAGAGAAAGCCGTAGTCTATCTGCAGGCGGTTGTTCCATATCATCTTGTCCTTCGCGTAGTTGGCGTTGGCATCCACGTAACCGGTCATGGTGTAGTTGTCGTTACCGCCGGCGGCCCAGTCCCAGAGGGCGGTCTGCGCAAAGTTGAGGTTGGTCATGAGGGACTTGGTCCAGTAGACCGGCTTGGGCTGGGGCTCCTCCACGACGGGGGCCTCGGCGATGGCCGCAGCTGCCTCTGCGGCAGCTTTCTGGGCGTCATCCTGTGCATATGCGCCGAATCCCGCGAGAGCGGCAACGGCAATAACTAATATCTTTTTCATAACGATATGATTAATAAGCAATTGCAAATACTACGCGGCCCTTTGAAGGCTTGCCGGAATAAATGTCCACGCCTTCTTCTTCGCAAACGCAGCTGTCCACGGGGATGCAGCGTATGGTGGCTTTGGTTTCATCCTTGATGGCCTGTTCGGTCTCGGCGGTGCCGTCCCAGTGGCAGAGCAGGAATCCTCCCTTCTGGATCTCGGTCTTGAACTCTTCCCAGTCGTCGCACTTGCGGATGTTGGCATCGCGGAATGCGAGAGCCTTGTCGTAGATGTTCTGCTGCACCTTTTCGAGCAGGTCTTCGATGTAGACGTCCACTCCTTCAAGGCTCACGGTGGCCTTCTCGAGGGTGTCCCTGCGGGCCACTTCGACGGTGCCGGCGGCGAGGTCCCGGGCTCCGAGGGCTATGCGCACAGGCACGCCCTTGGCTTCCCATTCTGCGAACTTGAAACCGGGACGGAGGGTGTCACGGCTATCTATCTTCACGCTCACGCCCTTGGCGGCGAGAGCCTTCTCGATAGATTCGAACTTGGCCAGCACGGCGTCGCGTTCCTCGTCGGTCTTGTAGATGGGCACCATCACCACCTGGATAGGGGCGAGGGCGGGAGGAAGGACGAGTCCGTTGTCGTCGCTGTGGGCCATGATGAGGGCTCCCATCAGGCGGGTGCTGACGCCCCAGGATGTGGCCCAGACATACTCGAGGCCGCCTTCCTTATTGGCGAACTGCACCTCGAAGCTCTTGGCGAAGTTCTGCCCGAGGAAGTGGGACGTGCCTGCCTGCAGGGCCTTTCCGTCCTGCATCATCGCCTCGATCGTGAGGGTGTCGAGGGCGCCGGCGAAACGCTCGTTGGGACTCTTGTGACCCACAATCACCGGCATCGCCATGGTCTCACGGGCGAACTTGGCATACACCTGCACCATCTGCTCGGCCTTGGCCTGTGCCTCTTCGGCGGTGGCATGTGCGGTGTGGCCTTCCTGCCAGAGGAACTCCGCGGTGCGGAGGAAGGGACGCGTGCGCATCTCCCAGCGGACCACGTTGCACCACTGGTTGCAGAGGATGGGGAGGTCTCTCCAACTCTTGATCCAGTTCTTGTAGACGCTCCAGATGATGGTTTCGGAGGTAGGACGCACGATCAGCTCCTCTTCGAGCCTGGCTTCGGGGTCCACAACCACTCCCTTGCCGTCCGGATCGTTCATCAGGCGGTGGTGGGTGACCACCGCGCACTCCTTGGCGAATCCGGCCACATGCTCAGCCTCGCGGCTGAAGAAAGATTTGGGTATGAAAAGGGGGAAATAGGCGTTCTGCACACCTGTTTCCTTGAATGCCTTGTCCAGTATAGATTGCATTTTCTCCCAGATTGCATAGCCGTAGGGCTTGATGACCATGCATCCGCGCACTGCCGACTGTTCGGCAAGATCTGCCTTGACTACGATGTCGTTGTACCACTGGGAATAATTCTCCGCTCTCGGTGTAATCTCTTTTGCCATAAAAAACTTACGAAAAATCTGCGCTTTTTTACGATATTTGCATCTAATTATAAACAGAAGTAAAAAATGGGCGTCTTATATAAGACGTTGCAAATATACAAAATTTAAAAGAGATTGGATTATGGCACGCAGACAGATATCGTTACTGGCCCTGGCGATCCTCGCAGTATCTTGCGGAGTATCAGGCGAGTACGGCTCCGTACAGCGCTTCCAGGATGGCATCTACTATAAAGGCTTCGACAAAGACATGCAGAAAGTGGAACCTCTCACCGAAGAGGACTTCCAGCGTCTTGCCGCCGAGCAGATCAAGAAAGAACAGCAGGGCCGCAGGGACACCCTTGTGGTAATCGCGGATGACCCTTACGGCTGGGGATGGAGCTGGAGCTGGTACCATCCGTACTACACTTGGTACGGCGGATGGCATCATGGCTGGTACAATGGCTGGTACAGCGGCTGGGGCGGATGGTATGACCCCTGGTACGGCCCCTACTACTCCTGGTATGGCCCTTATTACTCATGGTACAGCCCGTGGTACTATGGTGGCTGGTACGATCCCTGGTATGGCCCGTACTATTATGGCCACCACCACTACTACGGCGGCGGATACTATAACGAGAACTACTACCACTACCGCGGCGATTCCCGCTCCGATGTCAAGGGTGGCAACCACACCAGCTCGGGCGGCATGGGCAGCTACGGCAGGTCCGGCGTGAACGCCTATGGCGGCAGCCGTGGCGGCGCAGGCGGTTCTGCAGGCGGCTCGGCCTTCACCCGCAGCGGGGTTTCCGGCGGAGCATCCTCCGGCAGCATCTATTCCCGCAACGGCGGCAGTTCCCGCGGCAGTTCGGGCTCCGGCACCGTCGTCGGAGGTAGTTCCTACTCCCGCAGCAGTTCCTCTTCCGGCGGCTCCTACTCCCGCGGCAGCAGTTCCTACTCCCGTGGCAGCAGCTCGTCTTCCGGCAGCAGCTCTTCCAGCAGTTCATATTCCCGCAGCAGCTCATCTTCGAGCAGCAGCTCTTCCCGTTCCTCTTCCAGCAGCTCCAGCTACGGCGGCAGCCGTGGTGGCGGATACAGCGGTGGTGGCGGAAGTCACAGCAGTGGCGGTGGCAGCAGCAGCCACAGCGGTGGCGGCGGCGGAGGCCGCAGCGGCAGGTAATCCAAACTTAAACACGTCAAGAAAATGAAAAAGATCATAACTTCACTGGCATCCCTGATGTTCATCGCCGGGCTCGCTTCGGGCCAGACGGTGTCGGATGCCCTGACCTTCGGCTCAGACAATTTCTACGGCACGGCCAGGACCCTGGGCATGGGCAACGCGGTCACCGCTATCGGCGGAGATCTCGGCACCATCTCGTTCAACCCTGCCGGCGGTTCCGTATCTGCTTTCTCCCAGTTCGAGTTTTCTACCGGATGGACCACATCCAGCAGCATATCTTCCTACGCCCCATCCTACGATTCGGCGAACCAGACTGCAAACTATACCGGCGGCTTCGACAACAGCAAGACCAGGATGACCATCCCGAACATAGGCATGAACCTCTGCTTCGAGACCGGCAACCGCTCCGGCATCCTCTCCTGGAACTTTGCTTTCGTCCTGAACCGCAGCCAGACTTATACACAGATGCTCTCCGCATCCGGCCTTGAGAACCATACGTCCATGACCGGCGCCCTCGCGACCTTCGCCACCGGCATGCCCGGCACCATCCTGGGTAACAGCAACAAGTACGATACCGACTATGCCTGGAACTCCATCGTCGCATACGACGGCGGGCTCATCAACTATAACAACGATGCCGGCACGTACTATGGATCTGCCGAGACGGTCACCAAGACCGGCACCGACTATAACTACGAGATGCTCGGCGTGCTGAAGCAGAACATCGGCGTAACCAGGACCGGTTCCAAGAACGACGTGGTTATGAACTACGGCGTCAACATCGACAACCGCCTCTTTCTCGGCGCCAGCATCAACATGCCCATAGCTGGTTACAAGTATTCCGAGTACTACAGCGAGACGGCCCAGGACCCTGCGGATTTCCCCGTCACCGCCGGATATTATTCCAAGGATGACAACGGCGCCATCACCTACAAGCAGGGGACTCCCACCCAGTATGTCGGAAGCACATACAAATACGGGTACGTGGCAGATGTGAGCGGCATCAATGTCCAGATAGGATTCATATGGCTGCCCACCAGCGGAGTTCGTATCGGTGCGTCCATCAAGACTCCCACCGCATACACCATCAGCGAGCAGTGGTACGTGGATGTGGAATCCGAATTCAAGGATGCCGGCCAGAACCTTAATGCAATCACTCCTACCGCCGAAACTTCCTACAACTTCCGTTCGCCCTACACCGCGAACTTCGGCCTCGCCTATACTCTCGGCCGTGCCGGACTTATCAGCGTGGATTACGAGATCACGGATTTCAGCGTCATGAAGTTCAGCCAGGAATATGTGGACGCATCCTTCACCTACGAAGATCCCTTCTATCGCGTCAACCGCCTGAACAAGCTGTTCTGCGGTGTGCAGCAGAACCTGAGGCTGGGCGCTGAGTTCAGGCTGCTGCCCTCATTCTCCCTGCGTGCCGGTTTCAACTGGTCTTCCAGCCCTGAACGTCACTACACCGACAATGAAGGCTACGTGATCTATGCTGCGGACTACGACAGGTGGTTCGAAGATTATGAGAGTGGCAAATATAAACTTATGGATGGTTCGGCCACATACTCCTCCGACAAGATTTTCTCCTATTCCTTCGGAGCAGGGTATTCTTCTCCCGGATCCTTCTATGCTGACATAGCTTTCAGGCGCATTTGCCTGCACGAGAGTTATTACAGTCCCTACAGCAACTATCTCAGCCACACGGTTGGAGGAACAACATACGATATAGTATCGCCGTCCGTCAAATCTGCACTTTCCCAGTTTGACGCGGTATTAACACTCGGATGGAGATTTTAAATGATGGAGTTGACAGCCAAGCAGTTAGCAGAAATTCTTCGGGGCACCGTCGATGGCGACCCCGAAGTTCGGATTACCACCTTTGCAAAGATCGAGCACGGCAAGAGCGGAGCGCTCAGTTTCTATGCCAATCCGAAATACGAACAGTACGTGTACACCAGCAAATCCAGTGTGCTTCTGGTAAATGCTGATTTTGAACCCAAACAGAAGGTCGGCCCCACCATGGTACGTGTGGAGAATGCCTACAACGCGGTTGCGGAACTCCTGAAATATGTTTCGGACCAGCGGAAGATGTACAAGCGCCACCGTGCGTGGAGCTGCCGCATCGCCTGCAGCGCCAAGCTGGGCAGGAAGGTCTCCGTCGGGGCCGGCACCGTCATCGGAAAGAACTGCAGGATAGGGGATTACGGCATCATCCATTCCAACGTCACCATAGGCGAAGGCACCGTCATCGGCCATCACTGCATCATCTATCCCGGCGTGGTCATCTATCCCGGAATGAAGATAGGGGACAATGTGATCCTTCACGCTAACTGCGTCATCGGTTCGGATGGTTTCGGCAACGCACCTCAGCCGGATGGCAGCTGGAAGAAGATAGAGCATCTCGGCAACGTGGTCATAGGCAACGACGTGGAGATTGGCTCCGGCACCACCATCGACCGTGCCGAGATGGAATCCACCATAATCGGCAACGGCGTACGGCTGGACAACCTCTGCCAGATTGCCCACAACGTGGTGATAGGGGACAATACCGTGATGGCTGCCCAGTGCGGCGTGGCGGGTTCCGCAATCATAGGCAAGAACTGCATCTTCGGCGGCCAGGTGGGCATAATGGGCCACATCAAGATAGCCGACAACACCACAGTCGGCGCCCAGGCCGGAATCGCCGGCCCCGTGCGTAAGAGCGGACAGATACTGCTCGGTTCTCCCGCCATCCCGCACATGCTCTACATGCGCAGCTACGCAAAGTTCAAACAAGCTGGAGGAGAGTAATTTAGAGATAATAGAAAAATTTGCTATCTTTGCAGGCTATTATGAAAGAACGCACCCTCAGCAAAAGTTACGAATTCGAAGGAAAAGGTCTCCACACCGGAGCCAGTTCAAAGATGAAAGTATCTCCGGCACCTGCCGGAACGGGTATCGTATTCGTGCGTACCGACCTGGGCGTCACGATCCCCGCGCTTGCTGAGAATGTCTCCAACACCGCCCGCTGCACCGTCATATCCAAGGGCGAAGCCAAAATTTCCACCATCGAGCATCTGATGTCGGCCTTCACCGGCCTGGGCATCGACAATGCCATCGTGGAAATCGACAACGTGGAGGTGCCCATCCTGGACGGATCCGCCCGCTACTATGTCGAGGCCTTCGCGGCCGACGGCCTGGTGGAGCAGGATGCGGAGCGCAGGTATTTCGATATCCCCGAGACCATCGAAGTCAAGCATGAGGCGACCGGTTCATGGGTGCGCATCGAGCCTGCCGACCATCTTTCCTACGATGTGACCGTGGATTTCGGCTCCCGCGTACTCGGCGTGCAGACCGCACACTGGGACGAGACCGTGGATTACGCTTCGCAGGTAGCCGTCTGCCGCACGTTCTGCTTCTTCCATGAAGTGCAGTACCTTGCCAGCCAGGGGCTGGTGAAGGGCGGCGACGTCGACAATGCCATCGTGGTTGTGGAGCATCCTGTGGAGGATGCCGTCCTCACCCAGATGGCTAATCTTTTCAAGCAACCCAAACTCTCCGTGACCCCGGAAGGGTACCTCAGCAATCTTGTGCTGAATTTCCCGGACGAATGCGGCCGTCACAAGCTGCTGGACCTCATCGGAGACATGAGGCTCGCGGGAGGATATCTCCGGGCCCATATAAGCGCGTACAAACCTGGCCATACAATTAACACCAGCGCGGCAAAGGCCGTGCAGAAATTGATTTGAGATTATGGCAAACATTCATCCCCTTGCATGCGTAAGCCCCCTCGCCAAGCTCGGCGAGCACGTTGAGGTTGGCCCCTACGCATTCATCGATGCCAATGTTGAGATTGGCGATTATACCAAGGTCCATCCCCACGCAACCATCTTCCCTTACGCCAAGATAGGCGAGCACTGCGAGATATTCCCCGGTGCAGTGGTGGCTGCCATTCCCCAGGACCTGAAGTTCGACGGAGAAGTCACATATGTCGAGATAGGAAACTACGTCACCATCCGTGAGTGCGCCACCATCAACCGCGGCACCAAGGCCAGCGGCAAAGGCGTTACCAAGATAGGAGACCACACACTCATTATGTCCTACGTCCATGTGGCGCACGACTGCACCGTGGGCAACCACTGCATCCTCGTGAGCTATGTCGGCATCGCCGGCGAGACGGATGTAGACGACTGGGCGATCCTCGGCGGAAGCACCGTGGTGCACCAGTTCTCCCACATCGGAAAGCACGCTATGGTGGGCGGTGGCAGCAAGGTCAACAAGGACATTCCTCCTTATTCCCTCTGCGGCCGTGAGCCTGTCTGCTATGCCGGTGTCAACCTGGTCGGCCTGCGCCGCCGCGGTTTCGAGAGCGACACCATCCGCAACATCAAAGACATCTACGATACCCTTTATTTCCAGGGCTACAACATTTCGGATGCCTGCGCACGTATTCAGCAGGGCTTCCCGGACAGCCCTGAAAAGGATGAGATCCTGAACTTCATCAAGAATTCCAAGCGTGGTATCGTTCGTGGTAACGATTCCCGCGAAAAGGGTGTCATAGAGTAGTGCTGTTAACCACGGCATACTTCCCTCCTATAGAGTACTTTGCCCTCCTGGCGAAGTACTCTGTCGTTTATATGGAGGCATGCGAGAACTATCAGAAGCAGAGTTGGCGCAACCGCTGCAGGATACTGACGGCCAACGGGCCAGAGTCGCTGAATGTGCCGGTGGTGCACGAGAACGGCACTTTCTCGCTGCCGATCAAGGAGATACGCGTGGAGTACACTACGCCGTGGGTGATGCGGACCGAGCATGCCATCGAGTCTGCCTACAGCTCTTCGCCTTTCTTTATTTATTATAAGGATGCGCTGTTCTCGATTCTGGATTCGCATCCTGCCACGCTCTGGGAACTGAACCGCCGTATTATCGATTTCTTTTGTTCCAAGATCGGTATCTCGCCGGATTTCCGGGAAACTACCGATTATTCGCCTGCGGAGGAGGATTACCGTGAGGTGATCCATCCGAAGAGGGAGAATACGGTAATGCGGGACCTGGGCATGGAGCGTCCCTACTGGCAGGTATTCCGGGATAAATATGGTTTTGTGCCGGGCCTTTCGATAATGGATCTGCTGTTCAACGAGGGCCCTGAATCCATCTGCTGGCTGCGATGAGGAGACGGCCTTGCGAGGTGCCCACGCCAAATAGGTGAACGTCACCTCCACCCTTCAATCCCATCTTATTACGTAACTCATCGCTGGAGAGGGGGAGGGCGCGGGCGGTGACGCCGGCACCGGGCCAGCGGGTGGCGAAGTCGCGCAGGGAAGCCTTTCCGAATGGCGCAACTTCTTGAATATCAAACCATTTTCCGTATGGCGCCAAATCGGAAACAATTGAATCTATAATATACAGATGTGTGTCCGGACCAAGTTTCCGGAGGCCATACTTTTCG
Organism: Bacteroidales bacterium; assembly: GCA_017427385.1. GTDB lineage: Bacteria > Bacteroidota > Bacteroidia > Bacteroidales > UBA932 > Cryptobacteroides. Next base: position 65,383 of record JAFRSW010000018.1, on the reverse strand, counting down.
CTGATAAGTTTAAATGCACCGCTTTTAGACAGCGCCGGCCCGGGCTCGAAAAGCAGTTGGCCCGGTTCGGGCATGGCGGAAATGAACACAGGGGCGGCAGCTTTTTCTTCGCTGAGGGTAAACTGCAAATCTCCGACGACAATCTTCGTTTCACCGGCAAATCCCGGTTCCTGCATGAGCAGCAGTTCCTTGCATTCACCATCTGTCTCCACGACGTGCAACTCCCTCACACAGTGGAACTTGCGCAGCATCAAGGAGATATCCGCCATTGGCGAAAGTTTGATCATAAAGCAGCAGCCGCGCCCCAGGACGATATCCTGAAGAGCCAGCACGTCCGGCGAGCAGTCTTCCGGCATGAAGACCTTGCGGCCTTCGGAGCGCCGGGCAGGATCGGCGAATACCAGATCGGGCTTGAAAGAATCCAGCAGCCCCGGCAAGGTCTCGGGAGAGATGCACGTATTGCTGAACTCCACATTATCGCATCCGAGGCGCTTCAGATTCGCCTTGGCCGCCTCAAACAGCACTGGATTCATCTCGTTGTACAGCACTGCTCCCGCCACTTTGGAAAACTGCCAGCAATCCACCCCCAGTCCGCCGGTTAAGTCGGCGAGACGAAGCGTTCTTTCCGAAGCCAGATTGGCTTTATAAGTGGCTGTGGCAGTGCTGCTGCACTGCTCGGCACTCAGGGCAACAGGGCAAACCAGCCCCGGATCGGCATACCACTCCGGCACTTTCAGCCGAATCTTCCGCCTCGAGGCTATGCACTCGGCTGCGAGTGCAACGTCGATATCCGGCCAGCGGTCGCGGTGCAGTACCAGGGCGGCAAGGTCGTCGTTTTCGTGCTCAAGTATGAAGTCGGTCAAATCCACAATACGAATGTAGAGTATTTTTGTTTTTTCTCCAAAAATACTTATCTTTGTACCCGTGAACGAGATAGAGGCCGCAAGGTCCTCTATTTTTTATTATGGAATATGGAAAAAACTGAACTTCAGCCGGTATTGGAAAAGGCCGCTGCAGAGCGCGCCTGCCGCATCGTGGAAATCGTTGCAGACGATGACAACAACTTCGACGTAACCATCGACAAGGACGGCGGAGCCGACCTGGCCGACTGCGAATACATCCATCGCGCCGTGCTGGCCGCCTTCGACCGCGACATCGAAGACTACGCCCTCACGGTAGGCACTGCCGGCATCAGCCCGGAAGAGGCCGACGAACTGCTTGCAAACGAAAAATAAACCATATAAGATGAACAAAGAAGAAAAAGTAACCTTGATTGATGCCTTCAAGGACTTCAAGGAAGAGAAGAACATCGACCGCCCCGTGATGATGGGCGTTCTCAAAGACGTGTTCCTGACCCAGATCGCCAAGACCTACGGCTCCGCCGACAACTTCGACGTAATCGTGAACGTCGACAAGGGTACCTGCGAAATCTACCAGAACTTCGAGATCGTGGAAGAGGTGGAGAATCCTGCCGCCGAGATGACCCTAGAGGATGTGCGCAAGGACAGCGGGGACGACGACTATGAGGTGGGCGACACCTATGCGAAGAAGCTCCCGCTTTCCGCTTTCGGACGCCGCGGCATCCTGAACATCCGTCAGAACCTGCAGGGCCGTATCATGGACATCGAGAAGGCCAACGTCTATAAGAAGTATTCCGAGAAGGTCGGCGAGGTGTTCACCGGCGAAATCTACCAGACATGGTCACGCGAGGTGCAGCTTCTCGACGAGGACGGCAACGAGCTCCACATCCCCAAGGAAGAGCAGATTCCCGGCGAGCGTTTCAAGAAGAACGACACCGTGCGCGCCATCATCAAGAAGGTGGAGATGCGCAACAATACCACTCCCTACATCACTCTGTCCCGTGTAGACCCTGACTTCCTGGCCAGGCTCTTTGAGATGGAGGTTCCCGAGATCGCAGACGGCCTCATCACCATCAAGAAGGTGGTCCGTGTGCCCGGTGAGCGTGCAAAGGTGGCGGTCGAGTCTTACGACGAGCGCATCGATCCCATCGGTGCCTGCATCGGCGTCAAGGGCGGTCGCGTAATCGGCATAGTCCGTGAGCTCCGCAACGAGAACATCGACGTGCTGCAGTGGAGCAGCAATCCCAAGCTCCTCATCCAGCGCGCCCTCACTCCCGCCCGCGTGAGTTCCATCGACATGGGCGAGTCTCCCGAAGACAAGGTAAAGGTTTACATGCTTCCCGAGGAGGTGCAGAAGGGCATCGGCCGCGGCGGCGTCAACGTGCAGCTGGCTGGAATGCTGGTAGGCCGCGAGATCGAGGTCTGGCGCGAGACTCCCAAGGGAGAGGTCGCAGCGGAGGAAGAGGATGATGTAGCACTCGAAGAGTTCACCGATCCCGAATATGGCCGCACCATCGACGGCTGGGTCATCGACAAGCTCAAGAGCATCGGATGCGACACCGCCCGCAGCGTTCTCGCCATCGATCCTGAAGACCTCGCCAAGAGGGCCGATCTCGACATGGAGACCGTGGAAGACGTGCGCAGCATCCTTTCCGCAGAATTTGAAGACTAATCAAGAATACAGGGGTTAAAATATGGCAGAAATCAGACTGAACAAAATAATGCGGCAGTTCAACATCGGACTGCAGGACATCGTTGACTTTCTCAAGACCCAGGGCGCGGACGTTGAGGAGAACCCTAATGCAAAGGTCTCCGACGAGTACATGCCCGCTATCCAGAAGCAGTTCGGGGCAGACCTGAAAGCTGCGGAGGAGGCTAATGAGAGGGCCATCAAGATGTCGGATATCCTGGAGAATTCCGGGAAGAAGAAGGAGGATGTGGTAGAGGAGGAGGAAGAGGAGCGTGTGATCGTTCGCACCAACACCCTTTCCCGCAAGAAGGCGGAGCCTAAGCCGGAACCGAAGCCGGTTCCTGAGCCCGAGCCGGAACCGGAGGCCATTCCCGAACCCGAACCTGTACCCGAACCTGAGCCGGAACCGGAACCGGTTGTCGAACCCGCACCTGCACCCGAGCCGGAGCCGGTTGTCGAACCCGAACCGGAACCCGAGCCCGCCCCCGAACCTGAACCCGAACCCGTCAAGGCCGAACCGACCCCTGCGGCCAAGACCGATGATGGTTTTAAGGTGGTGGGCAAGATAGACCTGTCCCAGTTCGACAAGAAACCTGCCAAGAAGCGCGAGCGCATCGCCAAGGGCACCCAGAAGGTGGATGTGGCGAAGGCCGGTGCGAACATCGAGCGCAGCGCCAAGAAAGACAACAAGCCCGCATCCCAGCAGGCCGGCGGCAAGGGTCGCAAGCGCGACCGCTTCAAGCCCGCCATGACCGAGGCCGAGCTGGAAGAGATGCAGAAAGAGATCCAGAAGCAGGTCAAAGAGACCTACGCCAAGATGAACGAGGGCAAGAAGAACAACTTCGGCGCGAAGTACCGTAAGGAGAAACGCGAGCTTGCCGCCCAGCGCAGCCAGGAAGAGCGCGAGCAGGCATCCGCCGAAGGCAAAGTGCTGAAGGTCACCGAGTTCGTAACGGTGAACGACCTCGCCACCCTCATGAACAACACCCCGGTGAACAACGTTATCGGAGCGTGCATGAGCCTTGGCCTGATGGTGTCCATCAACCAGCGTCTCGACGCCGAAGCCCTCGTGCTGGTAGCTGAAGAGTTCGGCTACAAAGTTGAATTCGTGGGTGCTGAACTGACAAACGAGATCGAGTCCGCTGAGCAGGCAGACAAGGAGGAAGACCTCGTCTCCCGTCCTCCGGTCATTACCGTCATGGGTCACGTCGACCACGGTAAGACCTCCCTGCTGGACTACATCCGCAAGACCAACGTCATCGCCGGTGAGGCGGGTGGAATCACCCAGCACATCGGCGCGTACAACGTGCAGTTGGAAGACGGCCGTCATATCACCTTCCTTGATACCCCTGGTCACGAAGCCTTCACGGCCATGCGTGCCCGCGGTGCCCAGATGACCGACCTCGCCATCATCATCGCGGCTGACGACGCCGTGATGCCGCAGACGGTTGAGGCCATCAACCATGCGCAGGCCGCAGGCGTGCCTATGGTGTTCGCTATCAATAAGATAGATAAGCCCGGGGCATCCGCCGACAAGATCTACCAGCAGCTCTCCCAGATGAACATCCTCACCGAGGCCTGGGGAGGTAAGTATCAGTGCCAGGAGATTTCCGCCAAGCACGGCATCAACGTGGATAAGCTCCTCGAAAAGGTGCTGCTCGAGGCGGACCTCCTTAACCTCAAGGCAAATCCCAAAAGGCTCGCTTCCGGCGCCGTCATCGAGTCTTCGCTGGACAAGGGCCGCGGCTACCTGGCCACCATCCTCGTGCAGAACGGAACCCTGCATCAGGGCGATATCATGCTGAGCGGCAGCTACTTCGGCCGCGTGCGCAGCATGTTCAACGAGCGTGGTCAGCGCGTGATGGAGGCAGGTCCTTCCACGCCTGTGTCCGTCCTCGGCCTGAACGGCGCTCCCGCCGCAGGTGAGAAATTCAACGTGATGACCGACGAGAAGGAGGCCAAGAGCATCGCTGCAAAGCGCGAGCAGCTCATCCGCATCCAGGGTATCAAGACCCAGAAGCACATGACCCTCGAGGAGATCGGCCGCCGCATCAGCATAGGCAACTTCAAGGAACTCAACATCATCGTCAAGGGTGATGTGGACGGCTCCGTGGAGGCCCTGTCCGACTCCCTCATCAAGCTCAGCACCGAGAGCATCCGCGTGAACGTGATCCACAAGGCCGTGGGTGCCATCTCCGAGAGCGATATCCTCCTTGCGGAGGCATCCGACGCCGTCATCATCGGCTTCCAGGTGCGTCCGACTGTCGAGGCCCGCAAGGCTGCGGAGAAGGAAGGCATCGAAATCCGCCTCTACTCCGTCATCTACGACGCCATCAACGAGGTGAAGGACGGTATGGAAGGCATGCTCGAGCCTGAAAAGAAGGAAGAAGTCATCGCTACCGCCGAGATCAAGCAGACCTTCCACATCAGCAAGGTCGGCACCATCGCCGGATGTATCATGCGCGAAGGCAAGATGGTCCCGAAGGTGAGCGTACGCCTCATCCGCGACGGCATCGTGGTCTACACCGGCGAACTTGGTTCGCTGAAGATTGGAAAGGACGATGTGAAGGAGGTTGCCGCCGGCAAGGAGTGCGGTATGAGCATCGCCGGATTCAACGACATCAAGGAAGGCGACTTCATCGAAGCGTTCAAGATCGTCGAAATCAAGAGGACACTGTAAAGCGCCCCCTGTATGGCAGACGAAAAGATAATATTCTCGATGAACGGGGTGGGCAAGGTCCTGCCTCACAACAACAAGGTCATCCTCAAGGACATCTACCTGTCCTTCTTCTACGGCGCCAAGATAGGCATCATCGGCCTGAACGGCTCCGGTAAATCTACGCTCCTGAAGATCATAGCCGGGGTGGAGAAGAGCTACCGCGGCGAGGTCGTGTGGGCTCCGGGCTACTCCGTAGGCTATCTGGAGCAGGAACCGCAGATGGATCCGAACAAGACCGTGCAGGAGGTCGTGGAGGAGGGCGTGGCCGATGTGATGAGCCTGCTCACGCGCTACAACGAGGTGTGCCGCCATCTTGGCGACATTATCGACGACACGGTGATGTATTCACTCTTTGAGCAGCAGGCCGAGCTCACCGAGAAGATCGACGCCTGCAACGGCTGGGAGATAGAATCCAAGCTTAACCGGGCCATGGATGCCCTGCAGTGCCCTCCGGCCGATGCCCTGATAAAGAACCTGTCCGGAGGCGAACGCCGCCGCGTAGCCCTGTGCCGCCTGCTCCTTCAGGAGCCGGACGTGCTGCTCCTCGACGAGCCCACCAACCATCTCGATACCGAGAGTATACAGTGGCTGGAAGCCCATCTGCAGCAGTACAAGGGCACCGTCATCGCCGTCACGCATGACCGTTACTTCCTCGATAACGTTGCCGGATGGATCCTGGAGCTGGACCGCGGAGAGGGAATTCCCTGGAAGGGGAATTACTCATCCTGGCTGGAGCAGAAGACCATGCGCCTGGCGATGGAAGAGAAGCAGGAGAGCAAGCGCCGGAAGACCCTGGAGCACGAGCTCGAGTGGGCGCGGATGGCCCCCAAGGCCCGCCATGCCAAGAGCAAGGCGCGTCTGGGTGCCTACGAGAAGCTGGCTTCCGCCGATACCAAGGAGCGTGAGCAGAATCTGGAAATCTACATCCCGAACGGCCCCCGCCTCGGCAATAAAGTCATTGATTTCAAGGGAGTTACCAAGGCGTATGGGGACAAGCTCCTGTTCGAGAACCTGTCCTTCGTACTGCCGCCTGCGGGCATAGTGGGCGTAATTGGCCCCAACGGCGCAGGCAAGACCACACTCTTCCGCCTGATCATGGGCCTGGAGAAGGCCGATGCCGGCACGATAGAGATAGGGGAGACGGTGAAGATTTCCTACGTGGACCAGCAGCACAAGAGCATCAATCCCGACAAGACCGTGTTCGAGACCATCGCCGGCAACTCCGAGTGGGTGAGGCTGGGCGGACGGGACATCAACGCCCGTTCATGGGTCTCGCGTTTCAACTTCTCCGGCGCCGACCAGGAGAAGCTCTGCGGAGTGCTTTCCGGGGGCGAAAGGAACCGCCTGCACCTGGCCCTGACGCTGAAGGACGAGGGCAATGTGTTGTTGCTCGACGAGCCTACTAACGATGTGGACGTGAACACCATACGCGCACTGGAAGAAGGCCTCGAGAACTTCGCCGGCTGCGCCGTAGTAATCTCCCACGACCGCTGGTTCCTGGACCGCATAGCTACGCACATCCTCGCCTTCGAGGGCGATTCGAGCGTGTATTTCTTTGAGGGAAGCTACTCCGAATACGAAGAGAACCGCAAGGCCCGCCTTGGCGACACCGAGCCCAAGCGCTTCAAGTACAAGAAACTGATGGAGTAGTGATCTTCTTCAGGAATTCCTTCGGCGTGTATACCGGGATGTCGGTGTATGCGCCGAAATCTTTTTTATTACGGGTAATTATGTAATTGCAGTCCACGGATTCGGCGCAGGATATCTGCATGGCATCTTCGAAATCCGGACAGGCTGATTTCAGGCCTTCGTAAAGCATGATTTCCTCGAGGGGAATGATCTTGCAGTCGTTCATCAGTTGTTTCAATACAGGTATGATGCGCTCTTTCCCCACAAGTTTGCAGCCCAGATAAGAGATGTCTGAAATGCTTTTCATGGAAATACAGAGCCGGAAGTAATCCTTGAATGCGGATAGGTTGATGACGTCCTCAGAGCTTTTCCACTCCGGGGTCCTCGCGTGATCCATGGTATCGATCACGACATTCGTGTCTATGAACAGCTTAATCACAGTCAATTTTCAATATACGTTGCAACTTCCAGTCCGCCGCGATCTCTTCTTCGGTAAACCATGTTCCTTCCGGGAATCTGAGGGCTTCCACCAGCGGGCACGGCCCGTCGGGTATTTCTATCTTAGGAAGCTCCGGTTCCAGCGGAGAATCTTTCATAAGCACATTCTCCACATAGCTGTTGAGGCTCTGGCCCCTGGCCCTCGCCTTTCTCTTCAGCCTGTTCAGCAAATCTGTCTCCAGCCTGAATGCCGTCTGAACTTTGGTAGAGGTTCGCATAACTCTAATGGGATTGATTCTCTGCAAATATAGAAAATATATAACAAAATTCAAAAATGTTATATAATATTTTTATCTTTGTAAACCGGTCCATTGGTACTGGTATATGCTTATGACAAAAAAGATGATAACACCTATCTGCGAATTCGACTACAACGAATTACTGCGACAGGCTGTCGCAGAAATCGAGTATGCTCGGCAAACTCTTGCGCGTCAAGTGGCATCCACGATTTCCGGTATTCATTGGAATCTGGGGAAATTGCTATATGAACGAAAAATAGAAAGCGAGCATGGGAGTGGTGTGATTAGGCGATTGTCTTTAGATCTAAAGCAACGATACCCTGATATCGGTGTTTCTCCCAGAAATCTGTGGGACATGAAACGTTTCTTCGAACGTTATTTCAACGCAGAAGCAAAACTGCGACAGGCTGTCGCAGTTTTGCCATGGGGCCATAACCTATTGATACTGAACAAGGAATTGTCTGATGAACAAATCTTGTTTTATGCGAAAGAAGTGATTTCAAAGGGGTGGTCCAGAAATATGTTGCTGCATGCAATAAAAGGTAATTACTATGGCAACTTGCAGTCCACGCCGCAATCCAACAACTTTGCACAAACGCTACCCGCCCCGGTGGCCGACTATGCCAAAGAAGTATTTCGCAGTAAATACAATCTCGGTTTTTTGGATGCTCAGGGACCAATGAAGGAATTGAAATTAGAAAGCCGCTTAGTAGCAAAAGTCACTCGTTTTATTTTGGAACTTGGTAAAGGCTTTACATTTATAGGTAATCAACATGTCCTTCATTTCAACGCAAAAGAATATAAAGTTGATATGCTATTCTTTCACCGTGGCTTGCATAGGATGATTGCCATAGATCTTAAGGTGGGTGACTTCAAACCGGAATACATAGGAAAGATGAATTTCTATCTGACATTGTTGGACCGATTGGAGAAATCTCCTGACGAAGAAGCATCGATAGGCATTATACTATGTGCTGAGAAGGACCATTTGGAGGTTGAAGTAGCACTTCAGGATATTGGAAAGCCGATAGGCGTTGCGGAATACCAATACCTGATTCCGAAAGATGAATTACTGCAAATCGTTTCCACCGAAATGGAAAAATCAGCAAAACTCAACTAAAAGAGGAAATGGTTGAGATATGAGGATTCGAACCTCAACTGAGAGTGCCAAAAACTCTAGTGCTGCCATTACACCATATCTCAATTCCGGGCTGCAAAGTTAAAAAATAATTTGCAAGTTCAAGAATTATATCTATATTTGCAGTGTACTATGATACTAATACACCAATAATATGAATAAAAGGCTTTACAGGAGCAGGACTGACAAGCAGCTTGCCGGTGTCTGCGGAGGATTAGGAAAGTATTTCGACATCGATCCCACCATCATCCGTCTTGCATGGGTAATCGCGGCATTCTGCGCCGGAGGCGGAATCATCGCCTATATCCTGGCAATGATCATCGTTCCCGTCGAACCGGAAATCCTCAGTAATCAGTAAAGGCTATCTTTTGGTCTTGAAGTAGTCGCTGACCAGGCTTCCGCACTCTTCTGCCAGCACGCCGGAAAGGACTTCCGTGCGGGGGTGGAGGAGGGAAGGGGAGTAGAGGCTGTAGCCACGGCGGGGATCCGGAGCCGCATAGACGATGCGGCTGATCTGGCTCCAGTTCAGCGCGGCCGCGCACATGGGGCACGGCTCAACGGTAACATATAACGTGCAGTCCTGCAGGTACTTGCCTCCAAGCGCCTCGGTGGCTGCCGTTATTGCTATCATCTCGGCATGGGCCGTGGCATCGTGCAGGCGCTCCACCATGTTGTGCCCCTTGCCGATGATGCGCCCTTTGCACACGATCACCGCGCCGATGGGAATCTCTTCCTCGGCCGCTGCGGCCCTGGCCTCGGCCAGCGCCTCGCGCATGAATTTTTCGTCAAGTTCCATACTTATCAAGCGCAAATATAGAGGAAAAAGTTCTTATATTTGTACAGTTGAACTAAAACTAAAGCATCAATGGCCCGTTTTCTTGATCCGCCCAAGCCGAAGGCACAAATCCCGGCAGAAAAAGTCGACAAAGAATACAAGGCGATGCGCCTCAAGGTTTTCCTCGGGGCTTTCCTTGGTTATGCCGCATATTATTTAGTTAGGAAAAACCTCTCCCTCGCAGCCCCCGACATGATCAATGACGGGATCCTGGATGCGGGAAAGGTGGGACTTGCCATGTCGGCTGTCTCCATCGCATATGCATTCAGCAAGTTCGTGATGGGCAGCGTCTCCGACCGTTCGGACGCCCGTAAGTTCCTGGTAGTCGGCCTCATCCTCTCCGCTATGGTGATGATGTCCGTAGGCCTGATTCCGTTCGGCACCAACACCGCTGTCAACACCGTCGTCATCTTCATCCTCATGCTCATAGTAGGATGGCTGAGCGGATTCGGATGGCCGCCATGCGGGCGAATAATGGCACACTGGTTCAGCCAGAACGAACGAAGTTTCAAGATGAGTATCTGGAACGTCTCCCACACCATCGGTTCCTTCTCCCTCGGCTTCCTTGCCATTGCCGGCGTGGCCCTCGCGGCTGACCTCGGCGTGGTGCAGACCTGGAAGGGTAACTTCGTTTTCCCGGCCATCATCGCCCTGGTGATTTCCCTCTTCTGCTGGTGGGCGATCCGCGATACGCCTGAGTCCTGCGGCCTTCCGTCCGTAGGCGACTGGAGGAACGACCACAGCGGAGTGAAGAGCAAAGGCGCTGCCGGCGAGAAGCTCCCCTTCAAGGTGCTCTTCGTGGACTACGTGCTCAAGAACAAACTCCTGTGGGTGGTCGCCATCTCCAACGTGGCCGTCTATATGGTCCGTTACGGCATAGGCGACTGGGCTCCCACCTATCTGCAGGCCAAGGGCATCATGTCGGCCGCTGAAAGCAAGGTTGCGTTCTCCGTACATAATATAGTGGGTGCCGTGGGTACCATCGCCTGCGGCTGGGCAACATCCAAGTTCTTCAAGGGCCGCTGCGCCCCTATGAACGTCATCTGTATGTTCCTCTGCGGCATCGGCGTGCTGCTCTACTGGATGGTCGGCGCCGGCATCATCGAGGTCAGTCCTTCCGCACAGAAGGTGCTCGTGTATGTCGCACTCTGCTTGATCGGATTCTTCATCTACGGCCCCGTGGCTCTCACCGGTGTGCAGGCACTTAACCTGGTGCCGAAGAACGCCGCTGGCACGGCTGCCGGATTCGTGGGACTCTTCGGCTACCTGATCGGCGACGCAGTCTGCTCCAAGATCGTTGTCGGCGGCATTGCAAACGGCTCCTCTTGGGACGCTGCAATGCTTTCCGTCGCCATCGGCGCAATCATCGGCGTAGTCCTCTGCGCAGTCCTTATCCCTAGCGAAAAACGGATGGCGAAGCAGTAGATTCCATTTCTTTTTCTTTTTTGATACTCCGGTTTATCCGATATGAAACTCCCGTATGCGCGCGGGAGTTTTATTTTTGTGTTTATCGTATGTCAATGATTATAAATACAATATAGCGCGATCAATGGAAATGAAAAACAATGAAAGGCTCTTTTATGAAGCGCCCTCGACAAAGGTGTTTGAGGTTAGGTTTGAAGGAATGGTATGTACCAGCAACCGCTACAACGGCTTCGGGAACGAAGATGATTTGTCATAGGAGGAAACAGGTATGAAAAAGTCATTGGTTATTCTCTGCGCCACGCTCGTTGCGATGGTTGCCTGCAACAAAGAGATTGATACTCCTGTGCCTCAAGATGTGACTGAGCCGGTTGCTATCACTTTCAACCTCAATGTTACTCATCCCGATGTAGCCACCAAGGCAGTCAAAACTGGTTGGGAAACCGACGATGTGGTCTTCGTGTTCTTCTCAAACCAGACGGCTCCGGCATATTTGGAAATGAAGTGGAACGGCTCGTCCTGGGTCAATACTGAGCACGGTCTCAGCCTTGCCGAAAGTGAATCCGGTACGATGACGGCAGTCTTCCTTCCCTTCGGCAGCGATGCCACCGTTTCCGCATCAGGTACCAGCTATGTGTTCAGCAAGAATCCCTACAGTTATTATCTGACCGCATCCCTAGCATATACCGTTACAGGGGGAGTTGTCGAGGGGACATTCGATATGCAGATTCCGGCTGGTTTCGTGCAGTTCTTCGTGGACAATGCCAGCGCCTCGTCAAGTGATGTTATTGAACTTCGTGAGCCCCATCTGACTCCTGTCTGCATTGCTTCAGTTTCTGCCGCCGGTGCCGTTGTCGAATCCACCCTTGCTCATGGCGCTCCGCTTCCCGGTTATGTTTATGACAAAGAGGTGAAGACCGGTAGCGATTCTAAGGGTTATCTTTTCAGCGGTATTCTTGCAAGCGGAGCCCGCAATGTCTCCACCGATTACAATTTCACACTGGTGAGCGGTGGCTTCTACGGCAACTACTACTCGAAATCATATACTGGAAAGACTTTCTATCGGGGTGTTTCTGACGGTCGCGCCATCAAACTTCCGGTAGCGGCCAACTGGACAGAAGTCAATGACCACAAACCCATTGACATGGGGATGGATGTGGATGGAAAAAGGGTTTACTGGGCTGCTTGCAACGTGGGCGCCGACAACTCCTGGGATTATGGTAACTACTACGCATGGGGCGAAACCGTCACGAAAACAGAATACAAGGAGAACTGGAGCAATTACTTCGACACGACAGACGGCGGTTCCACTTTCACAAAGTACAATATCTCCGGAGGCAAGACTGTTCTTGGCCTTGAGGACGACGCTGCAAACAAGACATGGGGCGACACCTGGCGCATCCCCACCCTTGCTGAGTGGAAGGCGCTACTGAACTCCACCAACTTCACCTGGACGTGGACGAGTGATTACAACGGAACTGGAGTAGCGGGCCGGACGGTGACCAGCAATGTCAGCGGCAACTTCATCTTCCTTCCTGCGGCCGGTTTCCGGCGCAATGCCGACTTCATCAACGCTGGTCCCTACGGCTACTATTGGTCATCTTCCCTCGAGACTAGCAACTCGGGCCGCGCATACCACGTTTGGTTCGACAATGACAATTTCGCCTGGCGTTACGATCTCCGCTCCTATGGTTATACTGTCCGTGCTGTCACAGAATAAATAAGTATATTTAAAATTTTATTTTTGTATTCGACGTACGTTAATGATAATCAACGCAATGGATATGATGCTATCAAAGGGAAAATACAAGTATGAATCTCCTATGGTTCAAATTATCGAATTGGTGCAAGAGGGTGTGGTATGTGCTAGCGGAAGGCGTGATAACTATGGTAATGCAATTGAAGACGAATGGAATTAAGGAGGACACTAAGATGAAGAAGAATTATTTTGCATTTATTACGCTGGCGTTTGTGTTTGCCGCCTGTACAAATAAAATAGATGTTCCCGGAGTTTATACAATGACAGTAAACGCTGTCAAGGGAGAAGTTGGAGATTTAAACACCCGTGCCCTTGCACTCGATGAGACTACAAGCCCTCATCAACTGAACGCCACATGGGTGGCAGGAGAAGTAGTTGAGGTCTATCAGTCCGGAGCAAAGATTGGTGAACTGACGGCTGCAGCCAGCGCGTCAACTTCAACTACTCTTTCCGGATCTTTCGCATCTGTCCCTAGTTCGAGCGCTGACCTTACCTTTTACTTCCACAGCAATGCCGATCCGGCTTATGCGGGGCAGGATGGAACGTTAGCAACAATTGCTTCGACCTATGATTTTTGCGCTCCTGCCACAGTGACTGTCGGCAATTTCACTGTAGATGATGTGAACAAGGAGATAGACGTGCCGGGAGGAATCAGTTTTGGCGCCAACCAACAGGCCATCGTGAAGTTTACTTTGAAGCAGAGTGATGGCTCAGCCCTCCCTTCCAATCCCACATCCCTGACCATTTATAGCACAGGAATCATCAGCCTTGAAAGCATACCTGCTGCGACCTTCACTGCCAATGGAAACTGCGTGCTGTTTGTGGCTCTTCCCGGCATTTCAAGCCGCCCTGTCAAGTTGGTCGCAACAGTAGGAAGTGACAAGTACATCTACGAGAAATCGGGCGTAACTTTCGCCAATGGCAGCTATAATGAGATTCCGGTTAAGATGCGATTGCTCCCCGACGGCGCCATCGCAGGGATGTTCTCTGTAGAAGCGTCTGTAAGGGTCTATTTCTCAAAAGGTAATTTGAATTATGTTGATGCCACGTCCACTTGGAAGTTTGCCGATGCTCAGAAAGACTATCTTGGAGAAAGCCAGACCGGGGGGCGCGATATGTTTGCGTATAATGGTTATACGGCCCCTGTATCATGGTGGAACCTATCGTGGCAACAGTGGAAGTATCTCTTGACTACCCGCAGCGTTACAAATTCTTTAAGTGCCAATGCACGATATACAATGGCCAGGATTGGCGACACGAAAGGACTAATTATATTCCCAGACAACTATTCTCATCCCGATGGAACGGATTTCACGGGGGGAACATATAACGCCCCGTCGGATTACACCTCTACCGTCAGCATATCAGGGTGGGCAAAGATGGAAGCGGCAGGATGCGTCTTTTTGCCTGCAGCCGGATACAAAAGTGTAGTCGATGGATGGGTGAATGTCGGCAGCGCAGTATGCTATGGCACTTCCACGCCCATTGTTACCGTAAACGGCGATGAGTATTATACTCCCTATATCCTGTCAAATAGCGTGTCATTGGATGATATCAGTTATCAAACGACCATGACCGCAGTCCGTTTAGTGCATACCGCAGAGTGAACAGAGCTCTGCGCCATGCTCATCCCCAGCGAAAAACGGATGGCGATGCAGTAGGCCTGACAATGATTATTAGAAAGCTCGCGGCATTTGTCGCGAGCTTTCTTGTTAAAAATTATTAAACAAATTTGTTAAATATTATTGCTTTTTCTATATTTGCAGACAGATGGAAAAGAACACTCATAAATCCCGTACTTCTATTGAACTGATTCAGAAGCGTATCTCTGAATTGGGCATCAACCAGTCGGAACTAGCCATCCGGTGTGGTGAGCATTTGCAAACATTGTCTGCCATCCTGCACGGGAGAAGGGATATCCCTATCCCACTGAGCATCAGGCTGGATGCGGTTCTAGGCTTGCCTCCGGGAACTATCGCTCAGGCGCAGACCCGGGATATGGTGGAAAACGAGATGCAGAGTATGCGTCTGACAGATATGCTAAAGAAAAAAAAGAACATACTCAAGAAGATCAAGGCTGCAGGAGGGCTGTGGTCTTATCAGGGTATACCCGAGCATCTGGATGATGATTCTATCATAGAAGCCGCCCTTGTCCATCTTGAGTTGGAAGAAATGCCCCTTTTGTTCCAAATCTGGAGCAGGGCCCACATAAAAAAAGTATGGAAAGAACGCCTTGTCAGTCAAGGCCGGAGGATGAATATCCTGAATTACATTCTTGCCGTTAAAGTATTCGATGTCAATAAACCCGATAATTATTTGTCACGCTATGCCTACTGAAAAAGAAATTAATGCAATACAAGGATTGACTCTGGCAACACGGGAAGTATTCGATCAGGTCTCCAATTTGGAGTGCATTAAGAGTCTGTTCCTTTGCGAGGGTACTGGGCAGTCCCTTCAAATGAACCATAGGCTCAGCGAGGATTTGGATTTCGAATTGCTCGGGTTACGTAAGGAACGGCCAGCATTGGATTTCAGTGGGATTCTTGGAGAGTTAAAGAAAGTATTCACTGATGCTAAAGAGGAAATCCTGGGAGAAGACCACTTCTTGGTATTCATCAACCAAGGGAAGGTAAAACTGTCGTTTTATCGTCCGGAAAACCCAGTTAAAACAATGAAAACCGGTTGGCAATACAACAACCTCAAGACACCTACATTGCAGGAACTGCTGGGGATGAAGGTTTATACCATTTGTTTGCGGACTGTATTCCGGGATTATTACGATATTTACTGCTTCTTGAAGACGGGATGCAATCTTGACGAGGCTCTCAGTTATGCAAGCTACCTTTCCCGGCATACGATTCGTTCCAAGACTATGTATTCAAGGCTGCTTTCCCCTCAATTATTCATAAAAGGAGAGGATTTCCTCAAGATGTCCCCCAGATACAATGTCTCGGCCGAAGAAATCCGCGACTACGTGAAACAAGTGATAGAAAGATAGCATTCCATTTCTTTTTCTTTTTTGATACTCTGGTTTATCCGATATGAAACTCCCGTATGCGCGCGGGAGTTTATTTTTGTATTCGTCGTATGTCTGTGATTATAAATACAATGAATACAATACAGTCAATAGAAATGAAAAACAATGAAAGGCTCTTTTATGAAGCGCCCTCGACAAAGGTGGTCGAGGTGGAGTTCCGGGCTATAGTTTGTGCAAGCCCTGCGTATCACGGATTTGGTGACGAAGAGGATATGTAAGAGGGGTCATGAAAAATGGAGGATTTTAGTATGAAAAAGTTTATTGTTATCCTGTTCTTCGCCGCTGTTTCTTTCGTATCCTGCAAGAAAGAAATCAGTGGGATAGAGACAACAGCAACCGACATTATTTTTGACCTTTCCGCAAGTTACCAGGGAGGTCCGGACGCCAAAGCAGTTAAGACGGGTTGGGAGTCCGGAGATGTCCTGTACGTGTTTTTTAACAATGTCGCAGCACCGAAATACCTGAAAATGAGTTTCAACGGTTCAAGCTGGACTTATACTCAGATGAATGGCGCTGTCGAGGAATCTCTGGGGCTTGCAGAAAACGCGACAGGGACGATGCGGGCAGTATATCTCCCGTTTGGCAATAGTGAGACAGTATCTGCAGATGGTTCCAGTTTCGTTTTTTCTAATACCTGTTTTTCTTATTTCCTGACAGCTACGCTTGGCTATACAGTCGTCGAAGGAAAAGTATCCGGTGCATTTGACATGCAGCCTTGGGCCAACTACATTCAGTTCTTTTTAGATGACGTCAGTGCAGATCCTTCCGTCGATATTGAATTGCGTGAACCTCATCTGAGACCTTGGGCGATTTCATCCATCTCCGCGGATGGAAGCATTACCATGACCAGCCAGGCGAATGGTGCACCACTTAAGGGTTATGTCTATGATAAATCGAACAAAGAAATAGGCGAATCAAAGGGTTACCTTTTCAGTGGCTATCTTGCGGCAGGTGCCCAGAATACCTCAACGACATATCACTTTACTTTGGTCGTCGGAGGATGGCAAGGCACATACTATCAAAAGACTTTTGAGGATAGGACCTGGTATCGCAGCGCTACCGAAGGCCGTGCTTTGAAGATGCCGGCACTGAGCAATTGGACTACCGTTACCGACTACAAACCCATAGACTTAGGCACCGATGTTGGTGGTAAGCGCATTTACTGGAGCTCCCGTAATCTGGGCGCCACAGTTGATTTTCCTGCCGGCACCGGAGATGATGATGTGATAGCTGTAAACGGGGATTACTATGCTTGGGGTGATACCGAGCCTTACTACGAACCGGGAACAATAAAAACTCCTGTCTGGAAAACCGGTAAGAGTGCAGGATATTATCCGGCATCTTACAAGTATTATGACGAAGGAGCTTCTCCATACAAATATACAAAGTACAACTGGGATTACGGCGGATATAGAGATTTACAACCAGAAGATGATGCGGCCAGGGTAAACCTCGGCAGGAATTGGCATACGCCGACAGAATCCGAATGGTCGGCTCTTTTATCACTGAAAAAAGCGAAAGAAGCCAGCTACGAAGGCTGGTCTGTCACTGTTTCTGGAGGAACTTATTGGGTCGACCCAACCATCTTTTTCCCTTATGCCTGCCGTTGTTACGATCATTGGGAAGGGCATGCTGGTTATGGCGATTACTGGGCAAGCCGCCTCCATGAGTATGAAGACTTCAAGGCGAACTGTATCTATATCCAGAATGCATCATTCACGTGGGGTGGTGGTTCTGGCAATGGCATAACTGCCGGTTTGTCCGTTCGCCCCGTCACGGAATAAATGAGTATATTTACGGAGTGAAATCATCACTATTCATACTTTCTGCAGTCTTCTTTCTTGCAGCATGCTCTCCGGCTCAGCCCGGAGGGCATGTCATTACCGCTCCGGACGGTACGGAGTGGCAGCAGATGACGGTTGAGCGTCTGCCGGACCTTCCGACTCCGCGCGGTAGCCACAGGACCATTATTGCCGGCAACGAAATAGTGCTCCTGGGCGGCCAGACCGACGGGTTCAAGCCTCTGGGAACAGCTGAATACTACTCCGGTGGCGCTTGGCACACGATCCCCATGCTCTACGCTCACATCAACGGCTTTACAACACCGCTTCCAGACGGGAGGATTCTCCTCGGCGGTGGCAGCGAAGCGGATTTCGGTATAGGCCAGAGCTGGGGCGCGGAGATATATGATCCGGTTTCCCACTGCTTTTCCCCGGTCGGCATAATGTCGGTCAAACGGGCCATGCCCTCCGCACTTTGCCTGCTGGATGGCCGCGTGGTCATTGCCGGCAACTGGCGCGCGGAAGACAGTTATGAAACATGGACTGCAGAAGCCGGTTTTGTGCCCGGAGAGGCGCTTTCGCCCGGTTGGGCAGAACCTTACATCCTTCCCGCATCCGAAGATGATATCATTGTATTCGGACCATGGAATCCGCGCGGAGACGACACCGGTTGCCTTGTGGATCATTTGGGCGGCTCCTCGGAACAGGTCCCCATGTTCGAGGATTATGCCGTGTGTGCCAATTACGACACCTTTCCGGAGGATATGCAGATAGCGGATTACACATATCTCATTCCTGCACAGAATCGTTCTACGGATGAACAGGTTGTGGTCAAAGTCGCTTCCGGAAAGTTTTCCATCCTCGAAATGGAAGCTTCTCTTGCGGGAAAAGGTCCGGAAGGAGGCCCTGTGACCTGGTCGCTGCTTCAGGTCGACCGCCCTTCCCGTATTGCCTGGGTGCAGGGGCTTGATTCGGCGAAAGGATGTCTTTGCCTTGCTCGCATCGCCTACGATGCCACCTTCGATGGAGGCAGGGCATCGGTTTCTTATTATTATGCAGATATTCCAGGCGGATCGCCTTCAGCATGTGCGCGATTAATGTCGGGGGGCAGATTTATCCTTGCCGGCGGCAGGGGTTGGAAAGAGGGAACGTTTCCTGTGCTGGTAGATAATTTCAAGGCTTATTCTTCAGCATATATCCTGCATACGGAGTTGCCGTCCCGGTCCGGAATGCCCTTGTGGGCCATTTTGGCGATTATCTTGGGCCTAACCTGCATCGCGTTAATCGTGGTTCTTCGCAGCAGGCGTACCGGAAAGACCGATGCGTCGGCCGAAGAAGGGCGCCTCACCCGCAATCTCATGGAAGAGATGTCCGCCCTTATCGAAGAGAAAGAACTCTACCGCCGCAAGAACCTGCGAATCACCGACGTCGCTTCCGAACTGGCCACAAACAAGACCTACGTGAGCGTCCTTCTGAACAACATGTCCGGCGAAAGCTTCACTTCGATGATTACCCGCTACCGCGTGCAGTATGCCCAGAAACTCCTCCGCGAGCACCCCGACATGATTCTCGACGAAGTTGCCGAAGAATCCGGCTTCTCCTCCCGCACCACCTTCTTCCGAAACTTCAAAGCCCTCACCGGCATGACTCCCCAGGAGTGGAAAAAAATGTAACTTAAACGTTTAAAACCTTTTTATTCGAATAAAATACTGTAACTTTACGGCGAGCTCGTAACCCTAACGGTTACGGGCTTTGTTGTTATGAAAAAGAATAGTGATGCGCCAACTGTCGCAAAAAATGCGACAATTCAATATGATATTACTGAAGACGTTATTCCTAAAGGAAATACGACAGAAGATCGACGTAGGCGACATAAAATCATTCTTGAATTCTACCACGATTGGAAAAACAAAAATCCTGATGCCAGGAAATACAACCTTAATCTTAGAGATTATATCAACATTCGATACGTTTCTCTTGAAGAGACTGCAGGACAGGCATCAATGACGTATCTGTCTACACTGGCTGTACTACAGTTAGATGCAATTCTAACAAACGCCATATTGGTAGAAACAAAACCGGCGAATCCAAAGAAAAAGAACCAGAAAGGATTCACCAGTATGCTTCGAATGTCATATAATTGCCCTGGTATCGGGCTGGTTAGAATGATGGTAGGCGTCAAGCAAAGTGACAAAACGAAAGTCCAATATTGTATTACAGCTATCGATGCTTTTAAAACGAAACAGGAGGCCAAATGACCTCCTGTTAACTTTGCCCCAAGACTACGTGGCGGAATTGCTTCAAAAGCGAGGATTAAGCTGGCGGGGACTTTGCACTACCCTGAGTCCATCCGTATCACGGTTTATTATCTCGATGCAAAGGTAATTCTTTTTATTTGATCTGCAAACAATAGTGCACATTCTTCTTTGAAACTTCCGAAAAAAGTTTCAAATTTGTAGTTGCTTATGAAACTTTTTCTGATTGACGGCCATGCCCTCATCTTCAAGATGTACTATGCCTTCCTGGGCAGGCCGATGATAAATGCCAAGGGGGTGGATACGTCCATCCTCTTCGGCTTCACGAAGTATCTGCTGGAGCTGATCCGGCGCGAGCAGCCTACCCATATCGCGGTGGGCTTCGACCCGCCCGGAGGCACCTTCCGCAACCAGCTCTATCCCGAATACAAGGCCAACCGCGGCGAAACTCCCCAGCTTGTGATCGATGCCCTGGAACCGCTCACGCAGATAGTCAAGGCCCTGAACATCCCGGTGCTGATGATCCCCGGCTTCGAGGCTGATGATGTTCTCGGCTCCATGGCCAAGCGCAGCGCCCGCGAGGGCTTCGAGGTCTACATGGTCACGCCCGACAAGGATTACGGCCAGCTGCTCGAGCCCACGATCTACCAGGTCAAGCCCGGCAAGAAGGGGGGAGACGACGAACTATTCGACATCCCCCGCCTGCGCGAGAAGTACGGCATCGCCCGTCCGGACCAGATAATCGACCTCCTGGCCATCTGCGGTGATGCATCCGACAACGTGCCCGGTGTCAAGGGCGTGGGTGAAGTCGGTGCCAGCAAGCTTCTTCAGAAATACGATACCCTCGAGGGTATCTACGAGCATCTCGACGAGCTTACTCCGCGCCAGCAGGAGCTTTTCCGCGCTGCAGAAGATCACATTGCCCTCAGCAAGACACTGGTGACCATCAAGACGGATATTCCCATCGACACCACTGCCGACGACATGCGCCTCGTCACCCCGTCACCCGCTGCCCTCGACCTCTTCAACCTTTATGGTTTCAATTCGCTAAAGAAATACCTGACCGGAATAGATTTGCTTCCTTCGGTCGCATCTCTCACAAAGCTCGGGTCCTTCGCTTCGCTCGGAATGACAGGGAGCACGGCTGCCGGGTTGGAGGGTATTGCCTCCGAGAGGCATGCCACCCTCGGCACTGTTAGAGGGGGGGACCCATCGCAGATGGGGGGGATGAGCGGCGCAGCCGCGAACCGGATCGGAGGCAATACCCTCCAAGAGGCAGATTTGTCGTTCATTTTAGATAACGATACCATCTGGCTAAGCGATGTAAGCGGAACGCGGAGCGGGAAGCCGGAAGAGTTCAAAAAGGAACTGGAAGATGCCGGCAAGAGCAAGGCGGCATTCGGCGTAAAGGCCCAGATGAACGAACTGGCAAAATGCGGCATCTCGCTGAAAGGCAAGCTGTTGGACATCGAGCTGATGCACTATCTGCTGAACCCCGAAAGCGACCACCGCCTCATATCCCTTGCCCAGACATACCTCGGCATCAGCCTCGACGAGGCCCCTGCCACCGACCTCGGTTCACTCTTCGCCGACGACGGAGGCGCCCCGGGCGAGGCCGATCATACGAAAGAAGCGGAAGCCATCCGCAGCCTCTCGGGCGTGCTCCAGGCAGAACTCGCCGCCGCCGGCATGCAGAAACTCTACGACGAAATCGAGGAACCCCTAATCGGCGTCCTCTCGCAGATGGAACTCACGGGCGTGAAGATAGACCTCAGCTCCCTGAAAGACTTCGCCGAATCTCTCCGCAAGCAGATGCTCGCACGCGAGGCGGAAATCCGCGGTTATGCGGAGAACCAGGCTCTCAACGTCAGTTCCCCCAAGCAGATGGGCGAGGTCATCTTCGAAAAGCTGAAGCTGGATCCCAAGGCCAAGAAGCCCGCGAAGGGCAACTGGCCTACTGACGAAGAAACCCTTTCAGAGCTAGCCGACAGGCATCCCATTATTGACGCCCTGCTCGACTACCGCGGCCTGCGCAAGCTCCTGTCTACCTACATCGAGCCCTTCCCGCAGTACATCTCCGAAAAGGACGGTCGCGTGCATACCACTTTCAATCAGGCACTTACCTCCACCGGCAGGCTCTCCAGCAGCAACCCCAACCTCCAGAACATACCCATCCGCACGGAGCAGGGGAGGGAGATACGCAAGGCCTTCGTGCCCGGGGAGTCCGGATGGGTGATGATGTCGGCGGACTACTCGCAGATCGAGCTGCGCGTGATGGCCCATCTCTGCGGAGACGAGCACATGCGCCAGGCCTTCCGCGAAGGGCAGGACGTGCATGCCGCCACGGCCGCTAAGATCTTTCGAAAGCCGGTCGCGGATGTGACCGCGGACGACCGCAGGATGGCCAAGACCGCCAATTTCGGCATAATGTACGGCATCTCCTCCTTCGGCCTCGCCCAGAGGCTGAAATGCCCCCGTACGGTGGCCAAGAAGCTGATAGACGACTACTTCGAATCCTTCCCCAGCATCCGTTCGTTCATCGACGGCACCCTGGCGAAGGCCCGCGAAACCCTTTATACAGAAACGATGTTCGGGCGCCGGCGCTACATCCCGGACATCAACTCGCACAACGCGAACATACGCGCCATCGCAGAACGCAACGCCGTGAACGCTCCCATCCAGGGTACGGCTGCCGACATTATCAAACTGGCGATGATACGCGTCTCCGACCGCCTGCAGAAAGAAGGGCTCAAGGCCCGGATGGTCCTGCAGATCCACGATGAACTTCTGCTGGAAGTGCCTGAAAACGAGATAGATGCGGTGAAGGCACTGCTGGTGGAAGAGATGCAGGGTGTAATGGAACTTTCCGTTCCGCTGACTGTTGAATGCAATTATGGCAAGACCTGGCTCGAGGCCCATTGACGAACTGATACGTCTGGCCATCATAGGCGACGGCGCCGCTTTCACCGAACTCTGGGACACGCACATCGACTCCATCCGCTCCTACATCAAGAGCCGGATGAAGAACCTCGACGATTTCTACGTAGACGACATCTGCTCCCGCAGTTTCGAGAAGGCGTTCCGCCAGATACGCACGTACGACCCCTCCAAGAGCCAGTTCTCCACATGGCTCACAAACATTGCCCACAATACTGCGGTGGACACTGTGCAACAGGAGAACCGCTCGCACAAACGCTACGTATCCATTGACCAGGACCGCTCCGCCGGTACTGCGGTCAGCAGCCTGGGCAGCGGGGAAGATACACCCCTGGAATCCATCATCCGGGACGAGGACCAGGTGCAGACCGAGAAATACATCGAGGGCCTGCCCGAACTCTACCGCCGGATTGCGCGCATGCGCCTGGTGGACGGGCTGCAATACAGTGAGATAGCAGAAGAAACCGGCCTGCCGCTGAACACGGTGCGCACCCGCATCCGTCGCGCGAAGGCCCAGATAGACAAGATGAAAACAGAAGAAAGCATATGACAACCAACAAATCTTTCAAGTACTGGCAGTGGCGCACCATCATAGTGTCGATGGTCGTCTACGCCATCTATTATTTTGTAAGAAAGAACTTTTCGATTGCCATGCCCGGCCTCACCGCCGAGTACGGCATCTCCAACACCAGCTTCGGTATCGTCATCGCCATCGGATCCCTGATCTACGGCCTGAGCCGCTTCCTGAACGGGTTCGTGGTGGAAAGGGTGAGCCCCAAGACCTTCATGGGCATAGGCCTCATCCTCTGCGCCGCGGCCAACCTCTGCTTTGGCTTCGGAGTGGACCTCAGCTATTGGATCACCGGTGTGCACGAGGGGCCGCAGTTCGTGAACATGCTGGTGCTGGTGATGGGTATCACCATAGTGCTGAACCAGTATTTCCAGGGGATGGGATTCCCTCCCTGCGCCAGGATGCTGCCGCAGTGGATCGCCCCGGGCGAACTTGCCACCAAGATGAGTATCTGGAACACCTCGCACTCAGTAGGAGCCTTCTGCGCCGTGGTTGTCTGCGGCCTGCTGATGACCAACCTGGGCGCCGATATGTCCGGCGACAGCAGCATAGTGGCACGCATAACCGAGAACCTGGCCGCCAGCATCAAGGGCTGGGATAACCTGCCCGCTGCCGACCAGGCTACACGCATCATGTCCTATGCATCCCATTACGGAGCTTGGCGCTGGTGCTTCATCGTGCCCGCCATTGTGGCCCTGGGCGGAGCCTTCCTCTGCTTCACAGGCCTCCGGGATACGCCCCAGAGCGTCGGCCTTCCGGAAATCGCCGAGACTCACACCGGCAAGGAAGCCACTGAGGGCAAGAAGGGCGCTCATGGCAAGTTCCTCAAGCACATGGTCTTCTTCAACAAGTGGGTCGTCCTCTACGCGCTCGCGAACATCTTCGTTTACGTACTCCGCATGGGCGTGCTCGACTGGGGCCCCAAGTTCCTCACTGAGGACCGCGGCATGAACATCCAGAGCGCCGCCTGGTCGGTGGCCGTGTTCGAGCTGACCGCCGTGTTTGGCACCCTCTTCGCAGGATGGGCGACGGATAAGATATTCAAGGGCCGTGCGCACCGCATGTGCCTCTTCTCCATGATAGGATCGGTCATCTTCCTCGGGCTCTTCGCCCTCGTGGATATGCCCGTGCTGCTTTCCACCATCATGCTGGCTCTCGCCGGATTCTGCATCTACGGCCCTCAGGCCCTGATCGGCATCGGCGCAGCCAACCAGGCCACCAAGGAGGCATCCGCCACCGCCAACGGCCTCACCGGCATACTCGGATATGTGGGCTCCGCCCTCTCCGCCCTGGGTGTCGGTCTGATTGCCGACCACTTCGGCTGGCGTGCGGTGTTCATCACATTCATCTGCGTCGGCGTGGTGGGTGCGATTGTGTTCCTGATCATGTGGGCTGCCCCCCGTGACGGCTATGAGCGTTCCCGCAAGTTCACCGAAAAACTCCTCGCCGATGATGAACAGTGATCTTCGAGATAAGTTGCTGGCCCTGCGCCACATAGCACTCGATATGGATGGAACCATCTATATGGAGAACAACATCTTTCCCTTCACCCTGGAGTTCCTCGCGAAGCTGACGCGCATGGGCATCACCTATTCCTTCCTCACCAACAATCCCACCAAGTCGCTGGACGATTATCTGGCCAAGTTGGCGCGCATGGGCATTGAGGCTGACAGGGAGCAGATGTACAGCACCGTGCCTGCAACGATAGACTATATCAAGACACATCTGCCGGATGTGAAAAGGCTGTTCCTGCTGGGAACACCCTCGATGATTAGCCAGTTCGAGGAGGCGGGCTTCGTGAGCACTTCCGAGTCGGCCGACGACGTGCCGGATGCGGTTGTGGTGGCATTCGACACCACCCTGGTCTATCCGCGCCTGTGCCGTGCCGCATGGTGGGTGTCGCAGGGGCTGCCTTATCTTGCCACGAATCCCGACAAGGTCTGCCCGACCGACCAGCCGACCATCCTGGTGGACTGCGGCTCGTTATGCAAGTGCATCGAGTATGCCACCGGGCGCAAGCCGGATGTGACTATCGGCAAGCCGGATCCCGCCATGCTGGCGGGGATTGAAGGCCGATACGGCCTGAAGCCTTCGCAGATCGCGATGGTGGGGGACCGCATCTACACCGATGTGGAGATGGCATACAATGCCGGAGCTTTCGGGGTGCTGGTGCTCAGCGGCGAGACAACCCTCGAGGTGGCCAAGGCCTGGCCTCACGCCCCGTCGCTCATCTGCCGGGACATTGAAGAACTTGGATGCCTCCTGGAAGAGGCTCATGGCTTATGCTGATACCTTCGGAACAGGATTTTGCGCAGGCGGTTGCGCTGTGGCGGGAGTGGAACGGGCGCATCAACGTCATTTCCCGCAAGGACGAAGACAATATCTTCGCCCACCACATCCTTCATTCCCTCGCGATAGCGCAGTACCTGGAAATGTACTACCCATCCGCGACGGGCAGTTTCCTTGACGTCGGATGCGGCGGAGGATTTCCGGGAATTCCGCTGGCAATGGTGATGCCGGAAGCGAAATTCACGCTGTGCGATTCGATAGGAAAGAAAGTTCGTGTAGCACAGGCGGTGGCAGACGGCCTGGGGCTGAAAAACGTGGAGTGCGTGAACGCCCGTGTGGAAAGCCTGCAGGGGCAGTGGGACTGGATAGTGAGCCGTGCGGTCACCAGCCTCGAGAACTTCTACCCCTGGGTAAAGGGGCGCTTCCGTAACAGCATCCTCTACCTCAAAGGAGGTGACATCAACTCCGAAATCGCCGCCCTGCAGCGCAAATTCCACATTCCGGACGCGAACATACGCACCTGGAGGATAGATTCGTGGCTAAAAGACGAATATTTTGCAGAAAAATACGTGATTGAAATATCTCGCACTGACCTGTAGAGGAAATGCCCCAAAACCTCTACAGGTACCCCCTTTTTACCCCCTACCTGTATAGAAAACCATCCAAAACCTCTACAGGTAGGCTGTTTTTTGGCCTACCTGTAAAGAAAAACCGGCAAAACCTTTACAGGTCTGCCGGCAATTGTTAACAGGTCAAAAGTTTTGACCTGTCGATAACTACATTCCCAAATTCTTGAAGATGAATGCATAGATATCCGCCTGCTCCTCGAGCACCTTGGCGAGAGGCTTGCCGCCGCCGTGGCCGGCTTTGGAGTCGATGCGGATCAGGCAGGGATTCGGGCCTGCGTTGCATTCCTGGAGGGTCGCAGCAAATTTGAACGAATGTGCGGGCACCACGCGGTCGTCGTGATCGGCAGTGGTGACAAGGGTTGCAGGATAGCTGGTGCCCGGTTTCAGGTTGTGAAGAGGTGAATAGCCATAGAGGTACTTGAACATCTCCTCGCTGTCTTCGCTGGTGCCATAATCGGGCGCCCAGTTCCAGCCGATGGTGAACTTGTGGTAGCGGAGCATATCCATAACGCCCACCTGAGGAATTGCAACTGCATAGAGCTCAGGACGTTGCGTCATGCATGCCCCCACCAGGAGGCCGCCGTTCGATCCGCCAACGATCGCCAGTTTCTCCGGCTTGGTATATCCCTCGGCAATCAGCCACTCGGCCGCGCCGATGAAGTCGTCGAACACGTTCTGCTTGTTCATCTTGGTGCCGGCCAGATGCCAGGCCTCGCCGTACTCTCCGCCTCCGCGAAGCGTCACCTGTGCATAGATGCCACCCGCCTCGAGGAAAGGCACCCTGGTGGAAGAGAAGCCAGGAGTAAGGGAGATGTCGAATCCGCCGTAGCCATAGAGATATACAGGGTTATTGCCATCCAGTTTGAGGTCCTTCTTGTGGGTGAGGAACATAGGGATGCGGGTGCCGTCCTTGCTTTGGAAGAAGACCTGCTCGCTCACGAGTTCAGAAAGGTCGAACGCGGTCTTGGGCTCGCGGAAGAGCTTGCTCTCCCCGGTCTGCACGTCGAAACTGTAGATGGTGCCGGGGGTGGTGAAGGATGAATAGGAATAGAAGCACCAAGGCTCGTCCTTCTTGCCGCTGAAACCGGCGCTGCCGACTCCGGGAAGTTCGATCTCCTGGAGGCAGTTGCCGATGATATCGTAAACCCACGCATGCGTGGAGGCATCTTTCAGGTAGCTGGCGATTATCTTTCCATCTACGAAAGTGGCTCCTTCCAGCACGCAGTCGCTCTCCGGAATCACGTCAGTCCAGTGCTTGTAGGTAGGATATTCGAGGTCTGCAACCACCACCTTGTTGAGCTGGGCTCCGCGGTTGGTGAAGATGTATATCTTGTCACCGATGGTCTCCAGGGGCATGCAGGAATTCTTCATGTCCGCGGTCATCTGGATCCACTCGGCATCCGGTTTGCGGAGATCCATCACGTAGAGGTTGTTGCCCACGTCGGCGCCATCCTCATAGAGGAAAGCGATGGTCTCTTCGTCGTTCACCTCAACTCGGTAGAAGCGCAGGGGCTCAGCAGGATTGCTGAAGAAAAGCTCATCCTCGCTCTGCGGAGTGCCGATTTTGTGGTAGTATATCTTGTGTACCTCGTTCTTGCCGCTGAACTCGTGGCCGTCCCCCTCGGGGGCATCGTAGGCGCTGTAGTAGAAGCCCTCGCCTCGCCAGGATGCGCCGGTGAACTTGGCCCAGACTATATGGTCTTCCAACAGTTGTCCGCTCTCCACATCCATCACGAAGATCTCTTCCCAATCGCTTCCGCTGCGGGAGATCACGTATGCCATGTACTTGCAGTCATTCGAGAAATACGTGCCCTTGAGCGCCACGGTGCCGTCTTCGCTGAGGGTGTTGGGATCGAGGAACACGCTGGGTTCGCCGTCGAGGGAATCCATTTCGTAAAGCACGCTCTGATTCTGCAGGCCGTCATTCTTGTAGAAATACCACTTTCCATTCTTTTTGTGGCCGGGAATGCCCACCTTCTCGTAGTTGCTCACTTCCTTGAGGCGCGAGAGAAGCTTCGCACGGGCCGGGAGTTTGCGGAGATATGCATTCGTCACCTTGTTCTCGGCCTTCACCCATGCCGCGGTTTCGTCGGATGCGTCATCCTCCAGCCAGCGGTAAGGGTCGGCGACCTCGGTGCCGAAATAATTGTCTACGGTAGCGTCTTTCCGCGTCTGCGGAAGTTTGGGTGCACATGCACCTGCGATCAATGCTGTCAAAATCAATATATACTTTGTTTTCATGGTTGCAATATACGAATAATTTCAGTAGTCTGTAATCGCGGTGTTCCCGGTGTCCCGAAAATAGGGGGACCGGGAACGAAAATAGGGGGTTTTTGTTGCCGGTGTCCGTAAAACCGGGACACCGGGAACACCTATAATGACTGAGCCGACCTTTTCGGGCCGGCTCAGTCGTATCGAATGAGATTCGAATACTACCACCTGTCTTCAGAAGACACGGTAAGCTTCTTGCGACCGTGTGCACGGCGGGCTGCAAGAACGCGACGGCCGTTGGGAGTGCTCATGCGCTCGCGGAAGCCGTGCTTGTTGACGCGCTTGCGGTTTGAAGGTTGAAATGTCCTTTTCATATCTTAACTTTTTTTAATTTTCGCGTTAGGGAGTGCAAAGGTAGTTTTTTCCAATCTCAATTACAAATTTTTCTGCAAAATATTCGATTTTTATTCTTCCCCAAGGAACATCGGGTCCCAGGCGGGGAGCATGACGGGCTTTTGCTTGAGCAGGGCCTGGATGTCTGCGGGCACGTATTTCTTTTCGACCACGAGGCGGAACATATATTCGTTGAACCACTCGTCGGTCATGATGATGTTGCCCTTCCAGCCGGTGTCGCCCCAGCTGTTCTCCACAAGCCACTTCTGGGCCACACCGTCCTTCAGGTCCACGCCGATAAGCGTCATGGCGTGGCTGGAGCCGCTGGCATGGGTGAGCACGCGCTGCTTCTTGTCCATGGTGTACTTCACTCCAAGCAGGCTTTCATAATCGAAGTTGGCAATGTCGCAGATGCCACGATCCCTGTCCAGGAACTTGCCCACGTCGCAGGAGAAGTACATGGCGTCGCCGCCCTTGATGGAAGCGATGGCCATCTTCTTGATATCGTCCAGGGGGAGATTCACATAAAGCCAGTTGTGTCCGTCGTAGGTGTGGCGGTCGTATTCGATCTCGTAGACCTTTCCGTACTCGCGCGCAGGATCGTTCATGAACATTATATAGTTGTTCTGCAGGTCGTAGCCCACGAACTCGTTATAGAACTCGATGGGGGTGTAGGTCTTGGTGCTCACCACATTGCCCTTGCTGTCGCGGCGAGTCCACTCGAACTCGGTGGGAGGTACGCCCAGGGTGAGGGCGAGGATGCGGTAGACCTCCTTCAGCATATCCACCTTCATCTTCTGAAGATCCGCCTTCTTGCCGGCATCACGTAGCGCAAGGCCATCCTGGCGGAGCAGGGTGGAAAGTTGTCCGCGGACGGCGGAAGTGCTGTTGGCGGTGAGGCTTTCGGGGAAGATTTCCGCGGGCACCACGCCGTACTTGCTCACGAGGTCAGCAACGCCCGTGAAGGTGCCGCCGTCACTGAGGGGATGTGCGAAGAGCCAGTCGACGGTGCGATCGTCAAGAGGCTTGTTGCGGGTGTCGATGACTGCCTGGAGGAAGAGGTTCGCCTTCTCCAGCTGGTCGTAGAAGAAGCAGTAGTTCTGGCTGAACTGGAACTCGCCAAGGTCGAAGCGCTCGATGGCGGATGCGCGCAGCACGTTGAGGCCGGTGAAGAGCCAGCAGCGTCCGGAGGACTTCTGGTTGGTACGGCCCTTGGTCTTCACCATGTCGGAGAAGTGGGTGTCGATCATCACGGCCCTGTCCGCGTTCTTCGCGAGTGTGGCGAGGGGAGTGGTGTTCATGGCGTTGCGGAGAGCCTTGTCGGTGGCGCTTCCTTCGTAGCCTTTTCGGATTTCACCCAGGGTTCCTTCGTCGAGGCCGCCCTTCTGTGCGTAGGCGCTCACGCTGAGGAGTGCCATTGCAATTACTAGTATCTTCTTCATATTCAGTTAGTTATTATCTTCTTCATCTAAATTCGCAGCAAGTTCGGAGGGAATGACCGAACTGCGGCCCCCGATCATCCTTCCACCGGACTTCAGGCCGGCGTTGGAACGTTTGCGGGTGGCACCCAGCTTCTCGAGCTTGGCAATCTTCTTGACCACGCTCTGGTTCGATTCGGTGAGCAGACGGGTGGATTCTCCGTAGCTCCTGCCAAGATCCTTCAGTTTCTCTCCAACCTTAACATACTCCGCCATCCAGTTCTCCAGCACGCTCATGAGTTCGGATGCGGTCTTGTAGACCTCCTGGATGTTGCGCTGCTGGTCGAACTGCCTCCAGGCAACCAGGATCATGTTGAGCACTATCGCCAGCGACATCTGGCTCACAATCAGCACCCCCTGGTTCTTGGCCTGCTGCCAGAGCAGGGGTTCCTCCTCCTGCATCAGCCGGAAGGCGTTCTCTATGGGGATGAACATCAGGTTGTAATCTATCTTCTTGCGCCCTTCGGGGATGTAGGATGCATAATCTTTCCCGCGGAGTTCGTCCACGTGGCTGCGTATGCTGGCGATGTGGGCTTTGGCCAGGCGGCTGCGGTCTTCGGGCGTAATCGCCTGATTCCACTCCACGAAGGCTTTGAGGCTGACCTTGGAATCCACTATCACCTCGCCGCCGTCGGGGTAGTGAACTATCACGTCCGGAATCATGGTGCGGCCGTCGTCGCTCTTGATCTCGTGGCCGAATTCATCGCGTATGACTCCCTGCACGTCGAAGTTCACGCCTTCCTGCAAGCCGCTCTCGCGGAGCAGGTCTACGAGAAGCATCTCTCCGAAGTCTCCCTGAGTCTTGCTCTGGCCGGTGATGGCATCTGCAAGGGCCTGGGCCTGATTGCCGACGTTCTTGCTCTGCTCGGAAAGCAGATGTATCATCTTCTCCATCGAGCCGCTGCGTTCGGCGTTCTTCTCGTCGGAATTCTTTACGCTCTCGCTGAATTCCTTGAACTTTTCCTGGATGGGTTTCAGGAGTTCTCCCACGCTCTCCGCGCTGGTCTTGCGGAAATGCTCGCTGTTCTCGGCACTCAGGGCCTTGAACGCATTGCGCATCTCTTCCAGCGACTTTGCCGCCTGCTCCCGGTCGGCTTTCAGAATGGCCTCCTGCATCTCCCGCTGCTCCTTTGCCGCCGCCTCCCTCTGCGCAAGCATCTGCTTCTGCGCTTCCTCCTGAGCCGCCAGTTTCGCTTCCAGCCCGGCTTTCTTCGCCACCAGCACTATGATGGCTACGACCGCCAGGGCAAGCAATATGCTGAGTATGATAGTCAAAGTGTCCATATCACCAAATATACAAAAAAAACTAACGGGAACGAAGCGGTGCCAGGGCCACCACCAGGCCGATGAGCGCCACGCCGGCTGCGGAAAGCAGCACGTCGGTGAAGCGCAGCACCACGGGATAGGCGTCCACTACGAAGTTGCCGGGCATCTTTACGAGCCCGAAATGCTGCTGCAGAAGAGCCAGTCCTACTCCGAGCACGACTCCAACGGCCATGCCCAGAAGGGAGATCAGCCAGCCTTCCAGCACGAAAACCTTGCGTATCAGCTGGTCTGATGCGCCCATCGCGCGCAGCGTCTCCATATCCTCCTGCTTCTCGATTATAAGCATCGAAAGGGAGCCGAAGATGTTAAGCGCCACGATTATCACTATGAACAGCAGGATCAGGAAGATGGCCGCCTTCTCGTAACGCATCATCTTATATAGCGCTTCGTCCTGCATGTAGCGGTCCTGCACAGTGAAATCCGCCCCGAGCTGCGAGCGCAGGGCCTTCACGAAGCGCCGCTGCTGCCTGGCCGTGAGGCCGTCTGCGTAACGGATCTCCACTGCCGAAACCTCGCTGGAATAGCCTGTAAGCGAGCGCATCACCCCGATGGGGATGATCATGGTGCCCTCCGCTCCGGCGTCCGAAGTGTGGGGGATATCCATCACCTTCGAAGGATAGAGTTCGGCGGTATGCAGGGATGCTGCGGGGTTCGAGGGGGATATGTGCCCGGTGCGGTCCGGATACCAGATCTCCAGGGGGGAGAGGAACTTGGGGTTGATGCCCAGCCTCCAGGCCAGGTCGCTGCTGACGACGGCCAGCTGCAGGTCTCCACGGGTCAGTTCGGCGCCGGTCTCCTCTGTGTAGATTTCATCCACGCCCTTGGCGTTCACAACGCTCTGCTTGCCGTCGTAGGAGATGAAAACCTTGTCGGCGATCACGCTCGAGAGGCTCGCGGCCTCCGGGGCGTCGTAGAGCCAGTCGAACACCGGCCCTTCGGGTGTGAAAACCTTGCCCTCCGCCGGAACGATGCGAAGGTCCGCCTCCACGGCGGAAAGATTCTTCTCGATGATACCGTTGAACCCGTTGAACACCGACAGTACCAGGATGAGTGCCGCGGTGCCCAGGGCCATGCCGGCTGCGCTGATGCCGGAGATGATGTTTATCACTCCGTGGGATTTCTTCGCGAAAAGATAGCGGCCAGCTATGTAGAGGGGCAGTCTCACTTCTTCAGGAGCTCGTCGATGTGCTCGGCGTAGTCGATGGAAGTGTCGAGATAGAAGGCCAGTTCGGGCACTATGCGGATCTGCTTGCCTATCTTGCGGCCAAGCTCTCCGCGCAGGGCGCGGTTCTGGTCCTGGAGAGAGAACATGACTTCCGCCTGCTTCTCGGAGGGGAAGATGCTCACGTATACCTTTGCGACCGAGAGGTCGGGGCTGATACGCACCTCGCTCACGGTGACCATGGCTCCGCCGAAGGCGGCCATTCCCTTCCCGCGGATGATTTCCGCGAGGTCTTTCTGTATTTCACGGGCAACCTTGAGCTGCCTTGTGGAGGGAGCCTTTTCCATATTATTTAACTATGATGATGTAGTAGTCTTTCTTGCCTTTCTGCGCGAGGATATACTTGCCGTCGATGATGTCGGCCTCGGTGATCTGCCCGGCAGGGTCGGTGAACTTATCCTTGTTGATGCTGACGCCGTTCCCCTGGATCATCTTGCGGGCTTCGCCCTTGGACGGGAATACGGCGGTCTCCACAGCCAGGAAATCCTGCACGGGGCAGGGGAGTTTGTCTTTGGAGATTTCGAAGGTGGGCACTCCGTCGAACACTGCGAGGAAGGTGCGCTCGTCGAGCTTGCGCAGGTCTTCCGAGGTGCTCTTGCCGAAGAGCATCTGCGAAGCCGCCACAGCGTTCTCGTATTCCTTCTCGCCGTGCACCATGATGGTAACTTCCTTTGCCAGAAGCTTTTGCAGAGTCCTGCGGCCGGGGTCGGCGCGGTGCTCCTCGATTGCAGCCTCGATCACGGGGCGCTCGAGCATGGTGAAGATCTTAATGTAGCGCTCGGCATCGGCATCGCTCACGTTCAGCCAGAACTGGTAGAACTGGTAGGGGGTGGTGCGCTCTGCATCGAGCCAGATGTTGCCTTTCTCGGTCTTGCCGAACTTGCCGCCATCCGCCTTGGTGATGAGGGGGCAGGTGAGGGCGTAGGATTCTTTGCCGAGCACGCGGCGGATGAGCTCCGTGCCGGTGGTGATGTTGCCCCACTGGTCGGCACCACCGAGCTGCATGCGCACGTTCCTATGCTGGTAGAGATAGAGGAAATCGTAGCCCTGGAGGAGCTGGTAGGTGAATTCGGTGAAGGACATGCCTTCGCTGGAGTTGCGCTCCAGGCGCTTCTTTACGGAATCCTTGCTCATCATGTAGTTGACGGTGATGAGCTTGCCGATATCGCGGGTGAAGTTGATGAAAGTGTAGTCCTTCATCCAGTCGTAGTTGTTCACCAGTTCCGCCTTGTTGGGCGCGTCGGACTCGAAGTCGAGGAACTTGCCGAGCTGGGCCTTGATGCAGGCCACGTTGTGGGCCAGGGTGGCCTCGTCCAGGAGGTTGCGCTCAGCGCTCTTCATGGAAGGATCGCCAATCATGCCGGTGGCTCCGCCTACCAGTGCGAAGGGCTTGTTGCCGCAGGCCTGGAAGTGCTTGAGTATCATTATGCTGACAAGGTGCCCGATGTGGAGTGAATCACCGGTGGGGTCGATTCCTACATATGCAGACATGGGCCCTTTGGCCAGTTCTTCTTCGGTTCCGGGGGTGATGTCGTGAATCATCCCGCGCCATTTCAGTTCTTCTACAAAATTCTTCATCGAATCATTATCTAATAACCTACAAATTTGGCTATTTATTGCTAAATTTGCAACGGACAAAGCAAACAATTAACATTTAAGATATGAGAAAGAATATTGTTGCAGGAAACTGGAAAATGAACACCACGGTTCCTGAGGGCATCCAGCTCGCAAAAGAAGTTGTTGAAAAGAGTAAAGAGGTTCCCGCCGAGGTCGGCCTCATCGTAGCCACCCCCTTCACCCACCTCTGCCCCGTCGCAGAAGTCGTAAAGGGCACCCGCGTGGAGCTCTCCGCTCAGAATTGCGCAGACAAGGAGAAAGGCGCCTACACCGGCGAGATCTCCGTCGGCATGATCAAGTCCACCGGTGCCGGCTGGACCATCCTCGGCCACTCCGAGCGCCGTCAGTACTACGGCGAGACCGATGCCAAGCTCGTAGACAAGGTGCAGCTTGCACTTGCAGCTGGCCTGAAGGTCATCCTCTGCGTCGGTGAGAATCTCGACGAGCGTGAGGCAGGCAAGCACTTCGATGTTGTGAAGACCCAGACCGAGAACGTGCTCTTCCACTTCACCGCAGAAGATATGAAGAACATCGTGATAGCCTACGAACCCGTCTGGGCAATTGGCACTGGCAAGACTGCGACCGCAGAGCAGGCCCAGGAAATCCATGCCTGCATCCGCAAGGTCCTTGCCGGCAAGTTCGGCGCCAAGGTTGCAGACGACACCACCATCCTCTATGGCGGCAGCTGCAAGCCTTCAAACGCAAAGGAACTCTTCGCCCAGCCCGATATCGACGGTGGTCTTATCGGTGGTGCGGCGCTTAAAGCCGAAGACTTTATTGGAATTGCAGTTTCCTTCTAATTAACCAAGCTTCACCACTCCATCCGCATATTTCATCGCGGCCTGGCGGTGGGAAATAAAGATGATGGTCTTACGACCGTGATAGCTGTTGCAGAGATTCTGCAGCAGCTTTTCTTCTGTGGCATCGTCGAGGGCGGAGGTGGATTCGTCCAGGATCAGGATGCCGCCGGGGCGCAGGAGCCCGCGGGCGATGGCTATGCGCTGGCACTGGCCTTCGCTGAGCCCGCTGCCCACCTCGCCGCATGGAGTGTCGAGCCCTTTAGGCAGCTCGAACACGAATCCCGCCGTGGCTGTTTCCAGCGCATCCTGCATCTGCTCTTCCGTAGCCGAAGGAGCAGCGAGCTGGAGGTTGGAGCGAATGGTGCCGCTGAGCAGCGAATTTCCCTGGGGGATATACATGAAGTTGCCACGCAGGGCCGCTCCCGCCTTGTTCCCTCCTACCCGTATATCGCCCTCCGAGGGCGTCAGAAGGCCGAGTATCAGGCGGATGAGGGTACTCTTTCCGGCACCGGTCGGCCCGGCCACCACGGTGAAGGATCCTGCCGGGAAGCCGCAGGAGAAATCTTCCAGCACCTTCTCGCTCGAATCGGGGTAGGAATAGCTGACGTGAGAAATATCCACATCCGGTGCTCCCGGAAGCATTATTGCCTCTGCGGTCGGTTCCGGTTCCAGTTCCTGAAGTTCCATGATGCGTTCGACCGAGGTCAGCGCAAGGATGAACGCCGGCACCTGCCTGCCGAACTCGGCGATGGGGCGTTGTACCTGCCCAACCAGCTGCAGGAAGGCGGTCATCATACCGTAGGTAACGGTTCCATGGATGATGCCCACCACTCCCCAGATGAAGGCGGCGGCATGACCGGCCTGGAAGCCGAGGAACATCAACCCGCGCGCTACTGCATTGTAGTTCAGGCGCTTCCGGGTGTTGTCTTCGATGTCGTCCTGCATCCATCCGAATTTGCTGAGCACGCGTTCGAGGTTGGTCAGAGTGAGCACGAGCACACGGTGTTGCAGGCTCTCCTGCATGTGCTGCTGGAGTTCGCTCTCGCGGGCACGGATGCGGGCCATCAGCTTGCGCAGCTGGCGGAAGAACATCTTGGACCCGAAAACGGCCGAGAACATGAGTATGAGCAGCACCCAGAGCAGATTGGGAGCAATGAACAGCAGATAAATGGAGGCTGCGATGAGTTGCAGGAAAGTGATAATCATACCCGGGATGCGGCCGACGAGCAGTTCGGAAACCACGCGAATATCCTCTTCGAGACGGTTCACAGTATCGCCGGAAAGGAAACGCTCGCGCCCGTCCCAGCGGCTGCGCATCACGTGAGCGAAAGTGTCGAGACGCAGGAGGTTGCGTGCCTTCACCTCGCAGTATCCGTCCCACCAGTTGGCAAGCACGACCACTCCCAGCTGGAAGAACAGTACGCATACGAATATGATGATGCCGTCTTTGAGGGGGTCGGCGCTGACCTTGGTTGCGATGTCTACCAGATGCTTGCTCGCCCACACGAATGCCAGTGATGCGGCAATGCGGGCTATGCCGATGAGCACGCTTACGAGCATCCGCCACCTTACCGGCGCGGACATCCCGTAAATGGCCTTCATGCAAGTGCGGAAGCTTTTCATCCTTCTACTATTCCTTCCTGACGCCAGGTGTCGAGGAGTTTGTCTACGTCTGCCGAGGCACGCTCCTCTTCCACTTCATAATTATCGAGCAGCAGTTGCACGAGGTCTTCCTTGGTGAATTCCTTTCCCGAAACCTCCTTCCAGAGGAA
The DNA here is from genome assembly GCA_017427385.1 of Bacteroidales bacterium. Classification (GTDB taxonomy): domain Bacteria; phylum Bacteroidota; class Bacteroidia; order Bacteroidales; family UBA932; genus Cryptobacteroides. Next base: position 28,276 of record JAFRSW010000018.1, on the reverse strand, counting down.
GGCGGCGGTTTCGTTGAGGGTGATGAGTTTATTGAAGTTGACCTGTGCCAGGCCTTCTCCTACCACGATATTCTCGCCGAGCATCGTGCGAAGAGTGAATCCGTCTTTGATTTTCATATAGCTATTCTTCTGTATATTCCTAATATATAACGTCTTATCGGTTTAAGGGCGCGCCACAGGCGGGCCTTGCCCGGGACGACGGTGCGTTTCCCCTTTTCTATTGCAACCACAGTGCCCAGCACGTCACCCTTGGTGCAGGACTCCGTGCCGGCGATGTTGCCGTCTCCCATCAGGGTGAGAGCGTCACCATCCCTCGCGATTACCCGGTGAAGTACGTAACGCGGACCGGGAAGGCGCACCAGCACTATGTCTCCCACCTCCACGGATGCCTTCTTCTGCAGGCGCACGCTGTCTTTGCCGCCCTTGATGAAGGGTAGCATGCTGCCCCCGAGAGGCGTGAAATTCACTTCGCGTCCTTCTTCCATCAGGCTGGCGGCTTCTTCCAGCAGAAGTTCGTTTGCAACTACGCGTTTATCCATTTACCGTTCTGTAACAAAGTTCTGCGGCATCTTTATCCGGCAGGCATTCAAGCTGATAGCAGGGAATCCTGCCCACGATCCCCTCAATGGTCCGGTGCCATCCGTCTGCCAGTTCGCTGAACGGACGGAAGGCGGAGGCCGAAGACATCAGGGTTGCATATGCATGTATGCCGGAAAGGCGTTCTATCTTATTGTATGGCGCCTGTTTGAGGCTTACTATCGCTCCGGCAGGCACGTCCTTGGCTTTGTAGCATGGGGTTTTTCCGCTCCAGGGCGATCCGAACACCCGCACGCTGCCATCCGGCATCAGGCGGAGGATGGGATTGTCGTCGTTTAGGAGTTCCGTGCCGGGTATATGCTTGATCCACAGGTTGCTGTGGGTGCTTTTTCCCGTGCCGCTCTTGCCAAGGAACAAATATCCCTTTCCGCCGTTCATCACCACCGAAGAATGCATCTCCAGAGCGCCCCTGCGGGCGGTGGAAAAGGCAAATGCAAGCATCAGTGCGTTGTTGAGGGCGAACTCCCGCTCACGTGAGTCCAGGAACTGGAGGCGGATTACGGAGAAGTCCCTGCTCATCCACATGATGGATGCCTCCGGCAGATTCGGAAGTGGCTTCACCCTTGCAATCCATCCGCCTTCGGATTCGAACAGGGCGATTTCCGGGAAGCCCGGCCCGTCATCCGTGCGGTAGATGGGCTTCGCGGGAAGGCCTTCCAGATCATCCACCACGGTCAGATGGAAAATCTCACCATCTGCGTTCCCTGTCACTTCGAACGGCTTCAGGTTGGTCATTCCAAAAGATATGCCTTCCGGCACGCTTATGCCGAACACAAAACCTGCAACATGATATCTTTTAGTCATCATCTCAATACAACTCTTGCACTACCGCGGCTATGCGGGTGTCGGGGGACCAGAGCCAGATTTTACCGTTTTCGATCCTGACGACCTCGAAGGTAGTTTTTTTATTGTGGAGGTCGTCGCCTGTAGTCCAGGAGGCGGCGCCGTTGATTCTCTGGTCGATGTGAGCCGGCATCTCATCCAGTTTGATGGAGAAGAAGTCCGACATGTTGTCGGAGTGGACACGGAACTCGCAGTTGCTGCGGTTGAAACCTATCTGGCAGTTAAGAGGATCGTAGCTGAAGGTAACGTAGCCCTTGATCTCCATGCGCAGTTGGTCGTTCAACTGGAAATCTTCCGACAGGTCCGCCTCGCGGCATCCCTGGGTGAGGGCTGCAACGAGCAGGGCGAGTATGGCGAACAATCGTTTCATTTAACGCGTATCTCTTTCATTATCACATCAATACTCCCGTCGGTGTTGGTAATCTCCGCCCTGAGGGTGCCATCTCCGGGAATCTTCCACATACTATCGGGCCCAGGGCTTATGACCGTGCCGTTGAAAGTCCAGCGCACTTCTTCGTCGATGTTGTTGTAAACCACCAGCGGTATGGCTGTGCCGGGATGGAAACTCCCGTCCCTGTTCCTTTCCGCATCGCCCAGATAAATGAAGCGGAAGATATCGCTGCGATGGATCCTGGTGGTGAAATTGCCACCAGAGGAATACGAGGAGCCGTCGGAGTAGTAGACGTAGGCCCTATAGTTATATATGGTACGCGGAATCAGGTTCCTGATGGTGAAAGAATAGGTTCCATCCGGCGAAAGAATTCCGTCTTCCCTTTTTGCGGGGGAGTTAAGGGCGGACCATTCAAATTTGCAGCTGTCTATAGGCCCCAGTTCGTCGGAAATGGCCCATACTATGGTAGCGCTGGTCTGGTACACCATCTTCTTTATCAGGCTGACCGGCTCGAGCGCCTTGAAGGAGATGTTGCCGTTTGCTTCTTTGCGTATGTCCGTGAGGGCCATGCGGCCCGGGCTGAAGACCGTCCGGCCCTCTTTTGGCCAGAAAGCAGCCGAAGAGTCCAGGGAGTCGACCTTCGCAGGCACAATCGATGCACAAGGGAATTCTGGATTGTTGTTCACCTGGTTGTATTTCCATCTCTCCAATGCAGTCAGCGTGCGCTGATAGTAGCTGGAATAGCCTGCATCGGATTCGGATCGGTCCACCTTGTAGATCAACATGCCGCTGCCGCCGATATAGGCATCGTAGCCCTGGGCAACGCGGTTTTCTATCAGGTAGTACCTGTTGTCTTCCTGGGTGGGCAGTTTGAAATAGTGCCCACTCAGGTTTATGGGTTCGAGGGTGTACGATCCGCCCGCATCCAGCACTTCGCAGAGCCCGGCGCCCAGTATCTCGCGTTCAATGGCATTGAGGTTCGGGGGAGTATTTCCCGAGTCATTTTCGAGGCCGTGATCCATCAGGCTGGTAATGCCGAGCCCCGGGCAGAGACCTCCGCTGGATTCATCGTCCGTGTCGTACATGTCTTTCAGGCCGAGTATGTGCCCGAATTCATGAGCAATGATGCTGATGCCGGTGGTTTTCCCTTCAGCGTTCATCTCCGGCACGATGGCAAAGCCTTTGAGCCGGTATCGGAGGGAATATGGGATATCCTTGCTTTCAAGGTCGATGTACTGTGGCCAGAACTGGGTTTCTCCGCCGCCGGCGGATTCAGGGATGCCCGGGGTAAGGAAGAGGATGTCGTTGACGAATCCATCTTTATCGTTGTCGTAGATGGAGAAGTCTATCTGGTCGTACAGGGATTTGTAAACCGTGAGGGCCATCTTATGGGCCAGGGCATCCCTCCGGAAGGACTGATTGGTGCCATATGTGGCATAGGATCCGCTGACAAGGACTTCCTTTGCCACGTCGAATACGAAGCTTACGCTGTCCCGGAACTGGGCGTTGTAGTATTTGGAAAGTTCTGCAGCCAGGCTGTCGAGGGTCTCGGAGGGAGTGGATATCTGCAGGTCGTTGAATGTGACAGGGATGATAAGTGCCTTATGCTCTTTCTGCGCATATGCAACCGGCTCTCCGGAAAGCGGAAGCAGGAAGGCGATCAGAATAGCAAGTACACGTTTCATCGCCATAAATATAATAAAAGAAGGATAAAAAAGCAAAGGGCCGCCAGCCTCACGGCCCTCGACCCTTAGACGTGTACTAAAACCTAAACCTGCAATATAGATGCAGTTGGTTTTAGGAACGTTGCAAGAATTTTTTCAAATTTTGCAAATTATTTCTTTGCCTCAGCAACGGAAACAGCACGGAACTCCTTGAGGTCCTTCATGAGTGCGAGAGCGGCCTTACGTGCACGTGCACCGGCAGCCTTGTTTCCCTTAACGAGCTGAGCTTCTGCGTTCACCTGGAAATCAGCGATTTCAGCATTGATTTTTTCAACAAGCTTTTTCATTTTGTTTTGATTTAATGGTTTATAAAATAGTACTGTGTTATGTTGCTTTCAATTAGCGAGTGGCAAGATAATCAATAAGTTAAAGAATTGCAAAAAATTTCTCAAAAAAATTTACTTTTTAACCTTTTTTTATCCTTTTTTGGTGTTTAAAACGTTCATTGCGCGGTCTGCACCCACGAAAATCCAGTCTTTTACACCCTGAATGACCCTCTCACAAATATCGGGCATTTGCGCCCGTTCTTCTTCTGAAAGCGTGCCGAGCACATAGTCTATCTGTGCTCCTTCTTCGAACTCGTGTCCGACCCCGAGCCGGATACGGGTATAGTCCCTGGTCTCGATAGTCTCCTCTATGTTCTTCAGGCCATTGTGGCCACCGTCGCTCCCGCTCTTGCGCATCCTTATGGTGCCGAATGGGAGATTGATATCGTCGCAGATCACCAGCAGTTGTTCGGTAGTCACGGGCAATTTGCTCAGATAGTAGCGGATGGCGTTGCCGCTGAGGTTCATATAAGTAGACGGTTTGAGCAGGTAGATGTTGCGTCCCTTCAGGCTGAGAACTGCCACATCGCCGTAGCGGTGGGTCTCAAAAGAGATATTGGACGCGTGAGCCCACGCATCCAATACCATAAAACCCATATTGTGGCGGGTTCCGGCGTATTCCGGGCCTATATTGCCCAGTCCTGCCACCAGATAGCTCTCGCCTGCCATAGCCGGGGGATTTATGCCTCAGCCTCGGTGGCTGCTGCGCTGGTGTCCACGTTGCGGGTGGTCTTAACGTAGCAGAGGATGGCATCCTTGTCGGTAAGGACGGAAACCTTCTCGATCTTCACGTCACCGGCCTTGATCTTCTTGTCGAGGTCGAGTTTGGTGATGTCGATGGTGATATCGTCCGGCAGGTTCTCCATCTGTGCGCTGATGCGCAGCTTCCTGGCACCGGATACGAACTTACCACCTTTCTGAACGCCGACTGCGTGACCTTCGAACTTGATAGGAACGTTGATGGCGATGGGCTTCTTCTCGTCTACTGCGAGGAAGTCGATGTGAAGGCAATTGTCCTTTACCGGATGGAACTGGAGCTGATGGAGAATCACAGAGTAGTTCTTCTTGCCATCGAGGGTGAGGTCGATGATGAAGGAATAAGGAGTGCCGAGGAGTCCCTTGAGATCCTTTTCCTCAACTGTGAAGAGAACATTCTCGATTCCGTTGCCATAGAGATTGCAAGGGACGAGGCCCTGCTTGCGGAATGCCTTGATGACGGCTTTGTTGCCAACCTCACGGGTCTGGCCGTTAAGTGCGAAATGCTTCATTTCTTTTATTGTTAAAATGTGTTACTCAATCCGGAAAACCGGGTCCGGATCCCATTGCACCAAAGCCCCTTAAGGGGTTTTACGAAATGCGGCCGCAAATATATGAATTTTTGATTATTCTACCAAATTTGTGGCTTTATTCCACGCCAGTGTCTTATAGAAAGTGTCGAGACCGGAGTCTCCGGCTCCGGGGAGATACATGCTGAGGCCGCTGTAGGTATTGATCTGGATGCCCAGGAACTGGGGAGTGGCGGCTTTATAACTGATGCAGGCATCGAGGGCGTTTTGCAGCAGGGTCATATCTTCGGAGGATGCTCCAGCCTTGGCGATAACATCCTGCAGGTCGTAGAACCAATGATGCCCGGAGCGGAAATAAGGCTGGACTCCGCTGTATGTGTTGAGCGCTGCGATGCCGCTGCGATACTTGTCGAACAGTGTCTTGCATGTCTGCGCAAGAGCGGGCAATGCGGCGGATTCGGTCACACTTATGGTAGCATGGCTGCCAAGTTTGTCGTAGTGGTCGAAATACAATTTGCAGAACCCTTCTATGTTGGGGGTGTCGCCAAGAAGAGTGCTTATGTCCGAGTAGTCAAACCCGTCTGCAAGCACCTCGGTGGGGGAGAATGCCACTTTGTCCGCTATGTCCTTGAACTCGTATGCCACCTCTATTCCGCCCATCAGGCAGGCGTCGAATAGAAGATAGTCGAGATGCATGGGGATCGCTGCGGCCATGCTCTGTATGCTCATCTCCTGGGAATACTTCTTCTCGTCGATGATCTTTACCTCTGCTCCGAAAGTCTTGACCCTTGGTTCATCGGGATTATCGTTGTAGCGGTATAGGGGAAGTGCATTGGTATGCTTTCTGGAAGTGAACTGTACGACGTTGCCGCTGCTGTATTTGCCTGCAGGAAGCCATCCCGTGGCGTGGGACGAAACCACAAGGCCGTAGTGGGAGTCGGGATAGAGTGCCTGCACTTTCTCCAGCACTTCGCGCATCACGGCAGGATCGGTTGCGTAGCGGGTCTCATCGATAGTGAGAAGGGTGTCCGCCCGGAGTGTGCCGTAGTTTTTTGACAGTTCCACCAGATGAGACGGTGTGAGTGTCTTGAAATCGCTGTCTGTCCGGGAGAAATGGGTATAAACCAGCAGTTTGTGCTTGGAATCCTTTACCGGCAGATTGCCTCCTTTCATCACTTCCAGATTGCCCTTGATGCTGGAAGACAGGTCGTTGAAGCCGGCGCAATAATAAACCATGACGAAATCCTTCCGGGGGTATGAACTCCGGTCGGATTCCTTGGTGCATCCACAAAGCATAGCTGCCAGGAAGATGCAAAGCAATATGACTGCTTTATTATTACGCATAGCCTACAAAGATACTCTTTTTTATTTATATTTGTGGAGATATGGCAGCACAGTCAGACAAAATGCTAAAAACGTACCGCTATTACCTGCGGATGGAACGAAAGATGTCGCCCAATACCACGTCGTCTTATTGTTCGGATGTGGCGGCATTCCTGGAAAAGTCCGGCTGTGATCCGTTGAAGGTGGGCAGCTCCGATGTCGCGGAATATCTGGCGTCCCGTGCGGATGAGGTATCCAAACGCAGCCAGTCCAGGCAGTTGAGTTCGCTCCGGTCTTTTTTCGACTGGCTGGTGCTGGAAGGGGAGCGCAGCGACAATCCCTGCGATGCGGTAGATCACCCGAAACTTGGCAGATATCTTCCGGAAGTGCTTTCTGTAGAGGAAGTTACGAATATTATCGAAGGTGTGGATACGAGCAGCTGGCAAGGCGTGCGGAACCGTGCAATCCTGGAGATCCTTTATGGCTGCGGCCTGCGTGTTTCTGAAGTCTGCGCGTTGAAGATTTCTAACGTCTACGAGACAGAAGGTTTCCTGCGGGTGGTCGGCAAGGGAGATAAAGAGCGTCTGGTGCCTATGGGTGGTGCCGCCGTGGAGGCGTATTTGGAATGGAAGGCCCAGAGGCCGGACAGCGCATCTCCAGCGTACGACGATCATGTCTTCATCAACCGTTTCGGCAAGCCTTTAAGCCGCATTTCTGTCTTCAACATGGTGAAGGATGCAGCCATGCATGCCGGGATTACCAAAGAAATATCTCCTCACACTTTCCGCCACAGTTTCGCCACACACCTGATAGAGAACGGCGCTGACCTTCGTGTCGTTCAGGAAATGCTGGGCCACGAGAGTATCCTCACCACCGAAATCTACACGCACATCGATACCGCCACCTGGCAGAAGGCGGTGTTGGAGCACCATCCTCGCGGATGATGCTCGGATGTCTATCAGGGGCCCTGCCCCTAATGTACCCCGGGACGCGGGGATGATGCTCGGATGTCTATCAGGGGCCCTGTCCCCAGAACCCCTACGGCCTTTACGCCTTTCCGTATTTGCTGCCGCAAATACCCGGCCCGGCCGGTCGGCTGCTGCCGACTTCGTCGCTTCGCGCCTGAATGCCGCACTCCCACTGGGACTGGCGGTTCGCCTGGCGGCTCATTGACCTTTACTCAGATGTTTCGGCTTGACCTGTAGAGAAAATGGCCGAAAAACTCTACAGGTCACTAACATTGCTTCCTTCTTTTTGGTGAAGGTCTTCGGACCTTACCCGCTGCGGACCGATAGGAACGGTTATTTCAGCCGGCAGCGATTCAGGCGGGCGGCCTGCTGTTCGGTGATGATGCCGGCTTTGAGCAAGCCGTTTGGGGTGAGGTTTTCCGGCGGATTGTGATCGCGATAGAAAACGATGTCCCGGGCGGTCTGCCAATTGCGAATATGGGGGTGGTTGCGGATGTCCTCCACGCTGCCGGTCCAGAAGGGATAAGGCTCTGCAGGCGAGCATTTTATGAGATCTTTCAGGCCGTCGTACTTTTTCTGGTCGAAATTCCATATCTCCATCAGCTGCTCCGGGCAGCTGTAGCCGTGGAGCTGCTCCCGGTACTCCACCATCTTGTGCGCGAACCATCCGCCAATCCCCGGCAGGGCATCGAACGCAGCCGAATCCGCCTTGTTGATATCCAGCAGAGGGATGTCGATGAACGGCTCGAGGCGCTTGAAGACCGAATCCGCCACCACATAGCTCTTTGCAAAATCTGCCTTCCTCCGGAACTTGCCGCCCTTTTCGCGGTAGTTCAGGATGGACTGCGCCTGCTTTTCGGTGAATCCGAGGCGGCACAGCTCCTCCAGCGTCACGGTGTTCGGATTGAAGCGGAAGGTCTCCACCCTCCGCCCCGGCGCCTTCTCATACATCGCCCTCGCCGCCGTCCCATGGCTGCCTCTTCTTTCCACGACCACCGATTCTCCCTCCCCGGCCAACTGCGACAGGCTGGAGGTCTTGTTTGTGGTGGAGCGGGAGGATGTACCCTCATAGGACCTACGCCACCCTCGGCTTAGAGGGGGGACCGCGTCAGCGGTGGGGTCGAGCGAGCGAGAGTTTTGAGGGGAGGAAGGCGAGACGGTCGGTGAGGGTACATCCTCCCGAGCCCCCCGCACTACGTACACCGTATCCGGCCTGTCGCGGTTGGCGACAACGCGTTCGACAGCAGCCCGATGCACGAACATCGCCAGCTCGAAGCCGAGAACGAGAAAAGCGAGAGCTATCGCCCCCGTCTTGAAATAAGATTTCATGCCGGATCCCTCCTATTCCTTGTATTTATTGCGGTGTTCCCCCTTTTCGACCACCGCGCCGCCCACGACGATAACGATTTCGCCCTTGGGCTCCTCGGCGCTGAAATGCTCCAGCACCTCGGCGAGGGTGCCGCGGACATGCTCCTCGTGGAGCTTGGAAATCTCCCGTGCAACACTGCAGGGGCGGTCCGGTCCGAAGACCTCGGCGAACTGCTCGAGGGTCTTCACAAGGCGGCGGGGGGATTCATAGAAAACCATGGTCCTGGGCTCGGAAGCCAGGGCCTGGAGCAGGGTCTGGCGGCCCTTTTTCTGCGGGAGGAATCCCTCGAAGCAGAAACGGTCGCAGGGCAGACCGGACGATACCAAAGCCGGGATGCACGCGGTGGCGCCTGGAAGCGTCTGCACTTCTATGCCTTCCGCTGCACAGGTGCGGGCAAGCAGGAAACCGGGATCGGAGATGCCGGGAGTGCCGGCATCGCTGATGAGGGCGACGTTGCGCCCGGTGAGGATGATTTCCTTTATGCGCTGGGCGGTCTGGTGCTCGTTGAACTTATGATGGGATTGAAGGGGACGGTGGATGCCATAATGGCCAAGGAGAACTGAACTGGTGCGCGTATCCTCCGCCAGGATCAGGTCCGCTTCCTTCAATATCTCCACCGCCCTGAAGGTCATGTCTTCAAGGTTTCCCACCGGGGTAGGCACAATGTAAAGTTTTCCTTTCATATAACAGGACTTATTGTTATCTTTGCACAACAAGTCGACGACAAATTTAACCAAAATGTACGCAGAAAACAATACTAAAAAGAGCGGCTGCATCGAAGTCGTATGCGGCTCCATGTTCTCGGGAAAAACAGAAGAACTTATCCGCAGGCTTCGCAGGGCCCAGTTTGCCAATCAGGTGATAGCTATATTCAAACCTTCGGTAGATAACCGCTACTCCGATGTAGAGGTGGTTTCGCACGATTCCCACAGCATCACCAGCAAGCCCATCAAGGATGCGGCGGAGATGCTCAAGGTAGGCCCTGAAGTGCAGGTCGTCGGCATAGACGAGGCCCAGTTTTTCGGAGAAAACCTGGCCGCGGTCTGCCAGGCACTGGCCAACCGCGGTGTCCGCGTAATCGCGGCCGGCCTCGACACGGACTATCTCGGTAAACCATTCGGCCCCATCCCGGCCCTCATGGCCATAGCCGAAGACGTGCAGAAAGTGCACGCGATCTGCGTGAAATGCGGCGGACTCGCCAACCACTCTCACCGCCTCAGCAAGAGCCGCAAACTGGTCGTGCTCGGCGAGAAGGACATCTACGAGCCCCTTTGCCGCGAATGTTTCAATAAAGCGTTGGCTGAAGACTAGCGGTACTTCTCGCTCTGCTCTGCAATGAGTTCGTCGAGCACGCCGGGATCGAAGTAGTTGATCTTCATGGCGCGCTTGACCTCTGCAAGGGTCTGAGCGGCAACTTCGCGGGCGGCTTCGGAGCCTTTGCGCAGCACTTCGTACACATAAGGAATGTCCTGCTCGAACTTGTGGCGCCTCTCGCGGATAGGTGCCAGGGTGTCTTCCAGAACCTCATAGAGGAAGTTCTTGCACATCACGTCCCCAAGCCCGCCGGCGCGGTACTGCGCCTTCATCTCGTCCAGCGAAGCAAACGAGAACGAAACCTTTTTGCCCACAAAGCAGGAAGCGAACTTTTCGAAGTGCTCAGGCTTGCAGAAGGCATCCAGGTAGGTGAATACCGTGTTGCCTTCCACCTTTCCGGGATCGCTGACCTGCAAATGCCCGGGATCCGTGTACATGCCGCGTATCTTCTCGCGCACGGCCTCGGAGGTATCCGACAGATAGATGCAGTTCCCAAGGCTCTTGCTCATCTTGGCCTTGCCGTCGGTACCGGGAAGGCGCATGCAGGCGTCTCCCTCGGGCAGCAGGGCGGAGGGCTCCACGAGCACGGGAGCATAGGTGGCATTGAACCTGCGCACGATTTCGCGTGTCTGCTCTATCATGGGAAGCTGGTCGTCCCCGACGGGAACGGTCGTCGCCTTGAAGGCCGTTATATCCGCAGCCTGGCTGATGGGATAGCAGAAGAATCCGACTGGAATGCCGGCCTTGTTGTCTGCCGCTTCATCGTCGTTGAAGCCACGCAGCTGAATCTCCTGCTTAACCGTGGGATTGCGCTGCAGGCGCTGCACCGTAACCAGATTATTATAGAAGAAAGTAAGCTCGGTGAGCTCGCTTATCTGGCTCTGAATGAACAGATTGCTCTTCTCAGGATCGAGACCTGCCGAAAGATAGTCCAGTGCAACTTCGATAATGTTCTGACGCACCTTTTCGGGATTGTCGGCATTGTCGGTGAGCGCCTGGGCATCGGCGATCATGATGAATATCTTATCGTATTCTCCGCTGTTCTGAAGCTCGACGCGCCTGCGGAGAGACCCTACGTAATGTCCGATATGGAGCCGCCCCGTGGGGCGGTCTCCAGTCAAAATGATTTTTCCTTTTGCCATCAGTCCTTAACCGCTTTAAGAGCCTCACGGATCTTAGCTTCGATCTCGTCGGCGAGTTCGGGGTTGTCTTTAAGAAGCTGCTTGACTGCTTCGCGTCCCTGGGCGAGCCTGTCGCCATTGTAGCTGAACCAGGAACCGGATTTCTGGATGACATCGAACTCCACGCCGAGGTCCACCAGCTCACCGCTGTGGGAGATGCCCTCGCCGAAAACGATGTCGAACTCTGCCTTCTTGAAAGGCGGAGCCATCTTGTTCTTCACCACCTTCACGCGGGTGCGGTTGCCGGTGGCTTCCTCGCCGTCCTTGAGCTGGGTGGTGCGGCGCACGTCGATACGCACGGAAGCGTAGAACTTCAGGGCGTTGCCGCCGGTGGTGGTTTCAGGGTTGCCGAACATGATGCCTATCTTCTCGCGCAGCTGATTGATGAAGATGCAGCAGGTGTTCGTCTTGGAAATGTTTGCAGTGAGCTTGCGCAGCGCCTGGCTCATCAGGCGTGCCTGGAGGCCCACTTTGTTGTCGCCCATCTCACCTTCGATCTCCGCCTTGGGGGTGAGGGCCGCCACCGAGTCGATGACTACGATGTCGATAGCACCCGAACGGATGAGGTTGTCTGCGATTTCAAGTGCCTGTTCGCCGTTGTCCGGCTGCGAGATCAGCAAAGTCTCGAGGTTCACTCCGAGAGCCTTTGCGTAGGTGCGGTCGAATGCGTGTTCCGCATCGATCATAGCGGCGATTCCGCCCGCCTTCTGGGCCTGCGCGATGGCATGGATGGCCAGGGTTGTCTTTCCGCTGGACTCCGGCCCGTAGATTTCGATTATCCTTCCGCGCGGATAGCCTCCGATGCCGAGGGCATGGTCGAGTGCTACGCTGCCGCTGGGGATAACCTGGGCGTCACTCCATTCTGGCTGGTCTCCCAACTTCATGATCGTGCCTTTCCCGTAATCTTTCTCAATCTTGTCGATCGTGGCCTGCAATGCCTTCAGCTTGGCGGCATTGAGATCTGTGGCCTTTACTTCTGCTTCTTTAGCCATAATGAAATAATTTAATAATTAAGAGGCATATGCCCGAAGGCAAATATAGTCAAAAAATGATTAACTTTGCTAACGTATGGAAAAGATACTTGGCCTTAATCCGGAAGAACTCGAATCGGTTGCTGCAAGATGCGACTTCAAGCCGTTCGTCGCCAAACAGATAGCCCGCTGGGTGTATGTTTCGAAGGTCCGTTCCTTCGAAGAGATGACCAATATCTCCAAGGGAAACCGCGATACCCTGAAACACCGTTTCCAGCTTGGCACCGAGGCGCCCATAGGGAAGGCGGTCAGCACCGACGGCACCGTCAAGTACCTGTTCAAGGTGGAGACCCCGCTCGGCGCCAGCCTGGTGGAGACTTCCGCCATAGAATCCGTGGTCATCCCGGACGGAGACCGCCGCACCTTGTGCGTGTCTTCCCAGGCCGGCTGCGCCATGAACTGCGCGTTCTGCATGACCGGCCGCGGGGGCTTCCACGGGCAGATCCAGCCCGCGGACATCCTAAACCAGTTCGTTTCCATCGACGAAGCCGACTCCCTCACCAACGCCGTCTTCATGGGGATGGGCGAGCCGCTGAACAACTACGACGCCGTTTCCAAGGCCATCGAGGCCCTCACTGCCGACTGGGGATTCGGTTGGAGCCCCAAGCGCATCACGGTATCCACCATCGGCGTGCTGCCCCAGCTCAAACGCTATCTCGACGAGCACAAGACCCACCTGGCCGTCAGCCTCCACAACCCTTTCGGCGAGGAGCGAGTGAAGATGATGCCGGTAGAGAAGGCCTGGCCCATAAAGGATGTGGTCTCTCTCATCCGCCAGTACGATTGGAGCGGCCAGCGCCGGGTGAGCTTCGAATACACTATGTTCGCAGGATGGAACGACACCAAGCGTCACGCCGACGCCCTCATCCGCCTGCTGAAGGGCCTGGAATGCCGGGTGAATCTCATCCGCTTCCACCAGATTCCGGACTTCCCCTACACCACATCCCCCCAGAACGTGATGGAAGCCTTCCGGGATCGCTTGAACGCCAATGGCATCACCTGCACCATACGCGCCTCGCGCGGGGAAGACATCTACGCCGCCTGCGGACTGCTGGCGGGCCAGGTTCGGAAGACCGAGGTCAACTACCTCCACAATATAGAAAACAGCCACTACTATGATTAAGCTTCGGTACGTACTCGCCCTCATCCTTATCTTCTGCTGTGTGGGCGCCGGTGCCCAGCGCTCCTCCCGCCGGCCCAGACAGAAACGGCCGCCTGTGGAGGTCCGCCTTGCCGCCACCAGCACCAATCCTGAAGAGGATTCCCTGGTGTTCCTTAAGATGCGGGCGAAGATGGACAAGATACGCAAGGAGCAGAAGCGCCCTACCGTGGCCCTCGTGCTCAGCGGAGGCGGTGCAAAGGGCGCGGCGCACGTCAGCGTCATCAAATACATTGAAGAGCAGCAGATCCCTGTGGACATGGTGCTCGGCACCAGCATGGGGGGCCTGATCGGAGGCCTCTTCGCCCTCGGATACACAGGCGACGAACTGGATACCCTGGTGCGGGGGATGGACTGGAGCCTCGCCCTGTCGGACAAGATCAGCCAGGACTTCGTATCCTACAATAAGAAGATGCGCCAGCAGCGCTATCTGATTTCCCTCCCATTCCACTATTCCAAGGAGGATTTCGCGGCTAAGGTGGAGGAGGGGGTGCTGGCTGCCGCCCGCAAGAAAGGCGTGCATCTGAGCGCGGCTCAGGAAGAGGACCTGGTGAACGGCGCTGCTGCCACCACTACCCTTAACAGCCTGCCCGCAGGCTATGCCTATGGCTTCAATGTGAATAACATAATTGCCTCCAAGACAGTGGGTTACCAGGATTCCACCGACTTCACCACCCTGCCCATACCCTTCTTCTGCGTGGCTTCGGACGTGGTTTCGTGCAAGGCGAAGAACTGGACCTCCGGCCCGTTCAACACCGCCATGCGCTCCACCATGTCGATCCCGGTGCTGTTCGAGCCCGTGCGCTACAAAGACATGATCCTGATCGACGGAGGCACCCGCAACAACTATCCCACCGACCTGGCCCGTTCCATGGGAGCGGACATAATAATAGGAGTGGTGCTGGCCGATGCCGACCTTTCCTACGCCCAGATCAACAACATCATGGACCTGGTGATGCAGGTGACGGAAATGCTCGGCCGTGAGGCCTACGTAGGCAACTACCGCCACACCGACGTCACCCTCCATCCGGACATGACCGGCTACAGCATGATGAGTTTCAACACGGAGGCCGTGGACACCATCCTCGCCAGAGGCTATCAGTCGGCGCTGGAAAATGCGGAGAAGTTAGCAGAGATAAAGGCCAGGACGCATTCCGCCGGCATCAAACTTCAGGCCCCCAAGGCAGTGGATATCACCCGCCAGGCGGTGCGCATCTCCGACATACGTTTCAACGGAGTGGACGATGAGGATGCCGTCTACCTCAAGCGTTATGTCAGTATCAAGGCTGGAGATGAGGTGATGGCTCCCCAGATAAACGAGGCTGTGTCTGCCCTCTTCGCCCTGGATGCCCTGGAATCGGTGAACTACACCCTTTCCAAGAGGGAAGACGGCTATATCCTCAATTTCAACTGCACCAAGGGCCCGGTGCACCGCATAGGAGCTGCGGGCCGTGCAGACACGGAGGAACTGGTGGCCGCCATGCTTAACATAGGCCTGAATGTCAATAAATTGCGTGGCCCTCGCCTGGACTTCGAAGGGCGCCTCGGTTCCCGCTGGTATGGCCAGCTGAGATACACCTATGTGGATCCGCGCCTGCCTGCCATCAACGTGGAGGGCCGGTTGGGATTCACCAACGCCAAGATACGCCAGAGCTACTACAACTATCAGACAGGTTTCCGCACTGCCACCCTGGATGCCTATCTTTCGGGAATCAAATACGACACTTTCGATTTCCGCACCGGCATCAAGTATGAACACTATGGCGTGGAGTCCTGGCTAACCGATTCGGGCAACGCTGTGCCGAAAGACCAGATGCAGCTCCTCAGCAAGCACTTCACTTCCCTTTACGGCTCCTTCCGCCACTACACCCTGGACGATCTCTACTTCCCCAGCAAGGGAATCAACGTAGGGGTGGATATCAAGGTTCCCTTCAACACGAGGACAAAGATGCTGAGCATGGATGTGCGCTCGGTTTTCAATGTGAACGACTGGTTCTCCATCCTCCCGGAGTTCTATACCCGCACCATAATCAGCCCTGAGGAAGAGAACCTCTTCTATGCCAACTATGTGGGCGGCACCTTCCGCGGGCGCTATCTCGACACCCAGGTGCCTTTCGTCGGCTTCAATCAGGTGACTCCGGCCAAGAGTTTCGTGGCCGTGCTCAACCTGGATTTCCGCGCCAGGCTTGCCAAGAACTTCTACAGCAGCCTGATGGCCGGTTACTTTATGGATAACAACGGGCTTCCTACATCTTTCCGTGAGCTTGGTCCCACCTACCTCGGCCTCTGCGGAGAGCTGGCATACGACTCATTGATCGGCCCCGTCCGTGCCCGCCTGCAATGGTCTGATTTCCGCGGCTGGAGTGCTTACGTTGGCATTGGATTCGATTTTTAGCTATGGATGATTACAAAGCCATAAAGAGTTTTCTCGAGGGCTTGTGCGCCAAGCGGGAATACTGCGTCTCCGACATCCGCCGGAAGGCGCTGGACAGGCTCGAGGGGGACAGGGAGAAGGCCGATGAACTGGTGGCGTCGCTGATTGCCGACAAGTTCGTGGACGATGCCCGCTATGCATCCGCCTTCGCTCGCGAAAAGGCCTCCCTGCAGGGTTGGGGCCCCATCAAGATACGCTTCCAGCTCCGCGCCAAAGGCATCTCCGATACGGTGATTTCCGGGGCGCTGGAAGAGATAGATGCCGACAAGGCCTCCGCCCGCCTGCAGAAGCTGCTGGAGAACAAATGGCATACCCTACAGGACGACCCGCAGGGGCGTCTCAAACTGTTCAAATTCGCCCTCACCCGGGGCTACGAATACGAAGAAATAGACCCTCTTGTAAGACAGATAACATCTCCGAAATGAAATACCGCCTCCTCCTCGCCTGCATCCTCCTGGCTTTTCCTGTCATCCTGAGCGAAGCGAAGGACCCCGCCAAGCCGGTCAAGCCTTCCAAGATCTACCACAAAGGCTGGATCGACCTGAACAAGAACGGCCGCATGGACGTCTATGAAGACCCTTCCGCGCCCATCGATGCCCGCATAGAGGACCTTCTGGGGCAGATGACCCTGGAAGAGAAGACATGCCAGATGGTAACCCTCTATGGCTACAGGCGCGTTCTTGCCGACGACCTTCCAACCCCGGAATGGAAGAACAAGATATGGAAGGACGGCATGGGTGCCATCGACGAGCACCTGAACTCATACGTCAATTCGAAGAAAGTCCTCACCCCGGAGGAGAATCCCGGCGTGTGGCCGGCTTCGAACCACGCTAAGGCCCTGAACATGGTGCAGAAGTTCTTTATCGAGGAGACCCGCCTGGGCATCCCGGTGGATTTTACCGACGAGGGCATACGCGGGGTTGAGGCATACAATGCCACCAATTTCCCCACCCAGCTTGGCCTTGGGCACACCTGGGACCGTGAGCTGATTCGCGAGGTGGGCCGCATCACCGGCCAGGAAGCCCGGCTGCTCGGCTACACCAACGTCTATGCGCCTATTTTGGACGTTGGCCGCGACCAGCGCTGGGGCCGCTACGAAGAGGTTTACGGGGAGGATCCTTATCTGGTGGCCGAACTTGGCGTGCAGATGGTAAAGGGCCTTCAGGAAGATGGCGGCGTGGCCGCAACCGGAAAGCATTATCTCGGTTATTCCAATAACAAGGGTGCCCGCGAAGGGATGGCCCGCACAGATCCGCAGATGTCCCGTCACGAGATGGAAAACATCCACGTCTATCCCTGGAGGGAGGTCATTGGGCGTGCCGGCCTGATGGGCGCCATGAGCTGCTACAACGACTATGACGGCTCGCCCGTGCAGGGGAGTCGTTACTGGCTCTATGAACGTCTGCGCGGGGATTTTGGCTTCCGCGGATACGTGGTTTCGGACAGCGATGCGGTGGAGTATCTCTACATGAAGCATCGCACCGCCGCCGACATGAAGGAGGCTGTGCGCCAGAGCGTTGAGGCGGGCCTGAACGTGCGCTGCACCTTCCGCAGTCCGGATAGCTACGTGCTGCCTCTGCGGGAACTGGTGGAAGAAGGCTCTGTGGCCATGTCGGTGATCGACGAGCGCGTGAGGGATATTTTGAGGGTGAAGTTCACGGTAGGCATTTTCGATCATCCGTACCAGGAAGATTTCAAGACGGCCGATGCCGTTGTGGCCGGCCCCGAGAATGCCAAGGTAGCCCTCCGTGCATCACTGGAGAGCCTCGTGCTGCTGAAGAACGATGGTGTGCTGCCGCTGGATGCCTCCAAGTATGGCCGCGTGCTGGTGGTGGGTCCGAATGCGGATGACACCGCCTATGCCAACCTGCATTATGGCCCCCGCCATACCGAGAACGTTTCGGTCTATGGCGGATTGGCGACTGCCCTTGAAGGCAAGGCTGAGGTGCGCTATGTGAAGGGCTGCGAGGTTGTGGACAAGAGCTGGCCGGATTCGGAGCTGATTCCGGTGGAGCCGGATGCTGAGGAGCAGGCGCAGATAGATGAGGCTATCGCCGCTGCCCGCGGTTCAGACCTGATCGTTGCCGTGGTTGGCGGAAACCGCCGCACCTGCGGCGAGAACCGCAGCCGCAGCTCGCTGGAACTCCCGGGGCATCAGAACAGGCTCCTTATGGAGCTGAAGAAGACCGGCAAGCCGCTGGTGGTGGTGCTGGTGAACGGCCGTCCGCTATCCATCAACTGGGCTGACCGTAATGCCAATGCAATCCTGGAAGCCTGGTATCCCGGCCAGTATGGCGGCACCGCCGTGGCCATGGCTCTGCTGGGGGATTACAATCCGGGCGGAAAGCTCACCGTGACCTTCCCCAAGACAGTCGGGCAGATTCCGTTCAACTTCCCCTATAAGCCTAATTCCCAGATAGATGCAGATAACAAACCGGGTGTGGACGGCACGCAGGCCCGCGTGAACGGGGCGCTATATAACTTCGGTTATGGCTTGAGCTATACTACCTTTAAATATTCTGGGCTGAAGCTTTCCTCGACGGCCATCAAGCCGGGGGAGAGCGTAGAGGTTTCGGTGGATGTCACCAATACCGGTGACCGCGCGGGAGATGAGATCGTGCAACTATATCTGCATGACCGCGTTTCTTCGATTACGGTTTACGAGAAGCTGCTCCGCGGTTTCGAGCGCGTGTCGCTCGAGCCGGGGGAGACAAAGACCGTTAAGTTTACGCTTGGGCCCGAGGCGTTCCGTATTCTGGATGCGGGGTTCAAGTTTGTGTATGAGCCCGGGGAGTACAATGTGATGGTGCGTGCTTCTTCCGAGGATCTGGGTCTGCAGCAGCGCCTACTGATGCTGAACCCCGATGGAAGCGTGCCTGCCGGTTGTGCCGTTGCTTCTGGATCTGGCCCGTTCCCGGTCTCGCTCGGGCGTGGCGATTTCGTGACGGTTCCCGTAGACCAGGAACGTGAAATTAAGGGTATCTTGCTCGAATGGGGCCCCGATTCCGATGCTGTGATCGACATTCAGACCACCTTCGGCGGCGGCCTCTACACTACGGTCGACCGTGCCAACGTGCGCACCGGCAACTCCTTTGAACGCCTCTTCAAAACCCCCGTCCGCGCCTCCGAACTGCGCCTGCTCGTCGCCTCGGGTCGTTTGGCCGCCGATAAGTTGACGGTGATTTACTAGTCAAAGGCCAGGCCGGAGTAGCGGCGGATGTAGAACTCGTCGATGGTGCCGGTGCCTTTGCGGGTGACGAGGAAGCGGACGATTTCCGCGATTTCCTCCGGCTGGATCAACTCGGAAGGATTGATGTCCGGACGCATCTTCCGCACCATCTCCGTGGCCACGGCGCCGGGGCTGATGAGGTGAACTCGGATGCCGAAGGGCTGAACCTCCTTGGCAAATACCTGAGTGAATCCTGCCAGCGCATGCTTGGACGATGAATACACGCTTTGGTTGGCGTATCCCTTGAATCCCACCACGGAAGATATGTTGATGACCGTAGGCTTCTGCGAGGCCTTCAGGTAGGGGAGGGCGGCCTGGCAGATGAAGAACGGCGCCCTGGCGTTCACCGCGAACACCCGGTCCCACTCCTCCGGCGTCACATCCGTAAAAGGCCCATTCTGCGGCACTCCGGCACAGTTCACCAGAATGTCAATGCCTCCCATAGCCTTTGCTGTTTCTTCCACAATGCCCTTGGCGGCTTCCACCTTGGAAAGATCCGCCACGATGCAGTGGGTCTTAATGCCTTCGCCGGCCGCAGAGCCTGCGCCTTCAGCCATCCCCGCGATCGCCTCCAGACTCTCCCTGTCCCGCCCCACGAGCGCCAGGTCGAATCCCAGACCGCCAAGTTCCAACGCGATGGTCTCCCCAATTCCCCGGGAGGCCCCTGTGATGAGTGCTACCATGATGTGTTCGGTTAGATGTTGGACAAATTTAAGCAAAAAAGAATTATTATCTTTGCGTTCGGAAAGGATTCTTTTTGGACATGAAAAAATATCTCATAATAGCTTTCAGCCTGTTGGTCGTGCTTCTGGGTGCGGTGGCTTGCGAAAAACAGGGAGCGGTGGAGGAAGAGGAACCCATCGTAGGTGCGACTTCAAAGATCTATAGTTGCTCTGATAATGAGAATGGTATTAAATGGAGGCTTCTTTTCATAAACGATTCTCAGTGTGAGTTCATAGCCGATACCTCAAAAGGCTACTGTGCGATAAAACATAGATATTCATTCTCCAATTTGAAATACAAGTTTGGTTTTCCTTTTGAGATTCCCGCCGATAAATCGGCCAGTGGAAAAGATGAGAAGTACTTATTTAAGAATGGTAGACTTAAGGACGGGAAGATTATAATAGATTTCAATCGTTACAACGACGACGGCTCCATGGGCGCCACCAAACAGTATACATTCAAATAAATACCATGCTTACCATCTGTCTTCTCATACTCATTTACTCAATGCTCAAGAAACCGGTGGCGTCGCTGGTCGCAAAGATCAAGGACGCGGACTGGAAACGGCCGGCCAGGAATGCGTGGAACAAAATCGCAGACTATTCCAAGCGTGCGGGGAGGGAGGCAACGCGCATCGTGCTGCGCTTTTATTATGCGCTGACCGACGGCGACCTTTCGCCTAAAGACAAGGCGTTGGTGTATGCGGGGATTATCTACATCGTGGTTCCTCACGACCTCCTGCCCAAGAAAACCCTCGGCCTGCTGGGTCTGGTGGACGATGCGGCGGTTATCAGCTGGGTCTGGAAGAAGGTGTCCGGCTGCATGACTCCGGCCGTGGAGCAAAAGGTAAACGATACCCTGAACGACTGGTTCGGGTATGATGTCAGGGTCTCTAAACCGGAATAATTACGCTATCTGCGGCCGGCCGGGCTTGTTGGGATGTTCGTCTTCGGGGACTGCGATTTCGGGCATCTTGCCCTCCTGCAGGGCCTTCCAGGCCTGACGGTGTTTCCAGATATCTATAGCTGCGAAGATGGCGGCACGCATCGAGCGGGGATCGGCTTCGTCCCGCCCGGCGAGCTCGAATGCGGTGCCGTGGTCGGGGGATGTGCGCACGACAGGCAGGCCGGCGGAATAGTTCACTCCATCCTCGAACGCAATTGCCTTGAACGGTGCCAGGCCCTGATCGTGATACATCGCGAGGGTGGCATCGAACTGCTCATAGTGGCCCATGCCGAAGTAGCCGTCCGGCGAGAAAGGTCCGAAGGCCATGATGCCTTCTTCCACGGCCTTGCGAATGGCGGGGATGATTATGTTCTGCTCTTCGGTTCCAAGCAGGCCGCTGTCGCCGCTGTGAGGATTCAAACTAAGAACACCAATCCGCGGGTTCGCGATGCCGAAGTCCTGCTCCAGGCTGGCCTTCATCAGGCGGAGCTTGCTCAGGATCTTCTCTTCGGTGATGGCTCCGGGAACGTCCTTAAGCGGAATATGGCCGGTGACCACGCCCACCTTCAGGCGCTCGCTTATCATCAGCATGGTCACATCCTTCACGCCGAAGGCTTCCTGCAGGAACTCGGTGTGGCCGGGGAAGCCGAAGCCTTCGGCAACGATGGCCTTCTTGTTGATCGGCCCCGTCACCAGTACGTCTATCTTGCCGGCTTTCAAATCCTTCACGGCCCAGTCCAACGCGGTAATTGCGGCCTTGGCGGAATCCGCAGTGGCTCCGCCGGGCTCGGCGAACACGTTGTCCGGCAGGCAGTTGACTATGTTCACACGCTTGGTGTGGGCCTCGGCGGCCGATGATATGGCGTTGGTGTCCATCTGCTCGATTTCGGGGATGGACTTACGGTAGAAGCTGAATATCTTGCTCGATCCGTATACGACCGGGGTGAGCATATCGAGGATGCGGGGATCGCTCAGCGCCTTGATTATCACTTCGTATCCGATGCCGTTGCTGTCGCCCTGCGTGATTCCAACTATGAGTTTATTATCTTTCATAATCCTAGAGTATTGTCTTCGTCGTTAACATAACCCTCGTCCTGAGGGAGCCCGGGCTGCCCGTAGGCTGCCACCGCGAGGCGGTCGCAGCGCTCGTTCTCTGGATGCCCGGCATGGCCCTTGAGCCAGTGGAACGTCACGGAATGCTTCTTATACAGAGGCAAAAACCGCAGCCAGAGGTCCATGTTCTTTTTCTTCTTGAACCCCGTTGCGACCCACTTGTCCAGCCACTTTTCCTCCACGGCCTTCACCACATAGGAAGAGTCGCTCCAAACCTCTACAGTGGCGTTTTCCCACTTGATGGCCTCGAGGCCCATTATGACGGCCAGGAGTTCCATGCGGTTGTTGGTGGTGAGGGCGAACCCCCCGGACATCTCTTTGCGAAGATCCCCGCATACCAGCACCGCACCCCATCCGCCTGGGCCCGGATTGCCGCTGGCGGCTCCGTCCGTGTAGAGGTATATGGTCTGTTTTCGTTCCATTTTCAACAAAAATAATTATTTTTGTAAGATAATGAAAGATAAAAAGCTCAATATTCTCGTAACAGGGGGCAACGGACAGCTTGGCCGATGCCTGCGGGATGCGAGCAGAGGCAGCCGCAACCGCTATGTCTTTTCCGACGTCAGCGACCTTCCGGACCTGGAAACGGTGCGCCTGGACATCTGCAATCCGGCTGCCGTCGACATAGTGGCGGATTCAGAAGACATAGATGTGATAATAAACTGCGCGGGCTACACGAACGTAGACAAGGCCGAAGACGAAACCGATTTCGCCGACCAGCTGAACCACGTTGCGGCAGCCAATCTGGCATCAACGGCCAAGCGCCGCGGGGCCGTGCTGATACATATTTCCACCGACTACATCTTCGGCGGCAACACCGCCACTCCTATTCCGGAAGATGCGGACCCTTCGCCCCTGGGCGTCTACGGGGCCACGAAACTGGCGGGGGAGAGGTCGGTGAAGGCATCCGCCTGCAAGCACATAATCATCCGTACCGCCTGGCTGTATTCGCAATACGGCCGCAACTTCGCAAGGACCATGTTCAACCTCACCGCGAACCATCCCCAGGTGAAGGTGGTGAACGACCAGACCGGCACGCCTACCTACGGCCCAGACCTGGCCCGTTTCATCGTGGGCATAATCGACGGCGGCATGCTGAACAAAACGGGAACCTACAACTTTACGGACGAGGGCGTGTGCAGCTGGTACGATTTCGCAAGCGAGATTTGCTCGCTGGCCGGGCACAATTGCAAGGTTAACCCCTGCAAGACATCCGACTATCCCACCAAGGCAAAGCGCCCGCACTATTCCGTGCTGGACAAGAGCCTTGTAAAAGCTACTTTCGGGGTCACGATCCCTTACTGGACCGAGTCCCTGAAGGAGTGCATAGAATTACTGAAGAATGAAAATTGAGCATACATCCATACCCGAGGTAATCGTAGTTCATCCCGATATTTTCCGGGATGCGCGGGGCTATTTCTTCGAATCTTTCAACGAGAAGGCCTTCGCGGAACTGGTGTACCCCGTGCATTTCGTGCAGGATAACGAAAGCAAGTCCGTGCGCGGAGTCGTGCGTGGCCTGCACTACCAGAAGGGGGATGCCGCTCAGGCAAAGTTAGTACGTGTAATCAGAGGAAGAGTCCTCGACATCGCGGTCGACATCCGGGTGGGAAGCCCCACCTTCGGCAAATGGGCGGCCGCGGAACTCTCCGGCGAAAATGCCTCCCAGCTATTCATCCCCCGCGGTTTTGCCCACGGGTTCAGCGTGCTCAGCGACGAGGCGGTCTTCCAGTACAAGTGCGACAGCTTCTACAATCCGTCTGCGGAAGGGGCGGTCGCATGGGATGATCCCGACCTCGGGATAGACTGGGGGATTCCGGCGGCGGAGGTGCTGCTCAGCGAGAAAGACAAGCGCCACCCGCGCCTGAAGGACGTTCCGGCGGAGGACCTCTTCATCTACGGCAGCAGTTTATACTGATGAGAAAAGTTGCTATCCAGGGATACTCCGGCTGTTTCCACGAGGAGGCTGCGCGGAGGTTCTACTCCTCCGTAGGGGAGGGGGCGCTGCGCATCGTGGAGTGCGATACCTTCGACGGCCTGTACGAGGCCATCGGCCGGGGAGAGGCGGATGCGGCGGTGATGGCCATCGAGAACACGGTTTCCGGCGGCCTCATCCCCAACTTCGACCTCCTCCGAAAGAACCCTCAGAAGATTAAGGGAGAGGTGTTCCTCCGCATCGAGCAGAACCTCATGGCCCTGCCCGGGCAGAAGATGGAGGACATCCGCGAGGTGCGCACCCACTACATGGCCATCAACCAGACCCGCGAGTTCTTCAAGGGCTGGCCGCAGATAAGGCTGGTGGAGTCGGAGGATACGGCCAAATCGGCCGCGGACGTGGCCAGGGAAGGCCTGATGGGCGTGGGCGCGGTGGCATCCCGGCTTGCCGCCGAACTCTACGGGCTCGAGATCATCGCCCCCGGCATAGAGACCTACAAGCAGAACTTCACCCGCTTCCTCATCATGGACGACTCCCTGTCGGTACCGGAAGAAAGGATAGACAAGGCCTCCCTCTGCTTCACCCTTCCGCATACCCCCGGATCGCTTGCACACATACTCACCATACTCTCGTTCTACGAGATGAACCTCACCCGAATCCAGTCCCTGCCCATCCCGGGCAAGGAATGGCAGTACTTCTTCTACGTCGACATCAAGTTCGGCTCCTATGCCAGGTACCAGCAGGCCATCTCGGCCGTGCGGCCCCTGATCGAAGAATTCCAGATACTTGGAGAATACACTGCCGCCCTATGATAATCCAGCCTGCCGACCGCACTGCGAGTGTGAAGGAATACTACTTCTCGAAGAAGAACCGTGAGATCGCCGCGATGAACGCGGACGGACGCACCGAGCCCGTCATAAATCTGGGTATCGGCTCTCCGGACGGACGCCCTCCGCAGCCTGCCATCGACCGCCTCTGCGAGGTGGCCGTGAAGAACGGCGTTCACGCCTATCAGCCCTATGTGGGCATTCCGGAACTGCGCAAGGCCTATGCCGACTGGTACGCCCGCTGGTATGGGGTGACGCTGGATCCATCTTCCGAAATCCAGCCCCTGACGGGCTCGAAGGAGGGTATCCTGATAACCTCGCTGGCCTTCTTGAACAAGGGCGACAAGGTGCTGGTGCCGGATCCCGGATATCCTACCTACAGCTCTTCCGCGCGCCTTTGCGAGGCGGAGATCGTGACCTACGACCTGGTGGAGTCCCTGGGCTGGCAGCCGGATCTGGAGGCGCTTGAGGCGATGGACCTGAGCGGTGTGAAGATGATGTGGACAAACTACCCCAACATGCCTACCGGTGCACCGGCGGATCCTGCTCTGTATGAGAGACTTGTGGACTTCGGGCGCAGGCATGGGATACTCATCTGCAACGACAACCCCTACAGTTTCATCCTGTCTTCCGAGCATTATTCGATTCTGGCGGTGCCAGGGGCGAAGGACTGCTGCCTGGAGTTGAATTCCCTCAGCAAGGCCCACAACATGGCCGGCTGGCGCATGGGTATGGTGGCTTCGTCGGCCGATGTGATTTACGAGATACTGAAGGTGAAGAGCCAGCTGGATTCCGGCATATTCCGGCCGCTGCAGCTGGCGGCCGTGGAGGCGTTGAGGCAGGGGCCGGAGTGGTTCGCTGCGCTGAATGCCGAGTACGAACGCCGGAGGGTTGCGGCAGGGAAACTGTTCGACGCCCTTGGAGTGCGCTATAATCCTGATTCCCAGGGACTTTTTCTTTGGGGTAGGGTGCCTTCCGGCGTCGATCCTATAGGGCTTTCGGATAAGCTCCTGCATGAGGCGGGCGTGTTCATCACCCCCGGATTCATCTTCGGACATAATGGAGAAAACTACCTGCGCATATCGCTCTGTGCCACCGTCGAGGTGTTCGGGCGGGCGCTGGAAAAGATAAAAGCTGTGATATGATTATAGGTGTTATAGGACTGGGCCTGATAGGCGGCTCGATGGCCGTGGACCTCCGCAAGCGCGGTTTTGCGGAGAAGGTGCTCGGCGTGGAGAGCGACAGGCTGAACGCGGAGGCCGCCCTCAAGATAGGCCTGGCGGACGAGATCGTTCCGCTGGAAGACTGCGTGGCCGGTTCGGACGTGGTTGTGCTGGCTGTTCCGGTGGATGCCGCAACGCGGCTCCTGCCCCGTGTGCTGGATATGATGGCCGGCACGGAGAAGGTGGTTATCGACGTGTGCTCCGTGAAGGAGGCCATGTGCAAGGTCGCTTCCGGGCATCGCGCCCGCAGGCAGTACGTGGCTACCCATCCCATGGCCGGCACCGAGTATTCCGGCCCCTGGGCCGCGATGCCCGGGCTTTTCGACGGCCGCGCCTGCATCTTCTGCGACGTGGAGGAATCCTCGCCGAAGGCGGTGAAACTGATTGAGAGCCTCTACGATACGCTGAATATGCGCACCATATGCATGCGCAGCGACGCCCACGACATGCACGTGGCGTATGTGTCTCATATTTCGCATATTACGTCCTTCGCGCTGGCACTTACGGTGCTGGACAAGGAGAAGGACGAGAAGCACATCTTCGACCTGGCATCGGGTGGTTTTTCCTCTACCGTGCGCCTCGCGAAGAGCAGCGCGGACATGTGGGTGCCGATCCTGGCCCAGAACCGCGAGAACGTGCTGCGCGTGATAGATACTTATATAGATAAGATGAAGGAGTTCCGCGGGGCGATCGACGGTTTCGACGAGGCACGCATCCGGGAACTGATAGAGGAAGGTAACAAGATTAAAAGGATAATAAGATAATGGCTGCGAAACTGGAACTGGTGCCCCTGAACGACTGGGGATTCTTCCATCTGCCGCCCCGCCCCTGTGTGGTTGCGGGCCCGTGCAGTGCGGAGAGTGAAGAGCAGGTAATGGAAACCGCCCGAGGGCTCAAGGCTATAGGAATCAATGTGTTCCGTGCCGGAATATGGAAGCCTCGCACCCATCCGGGATGCTTCGAGGGAGTTGGCGTGCCCGGGCTCAAGTGGATGAGCCGCGTTCAGAAGGAACTGGGCATGAAAATCTGCACCGAGGTGGCCAGCGAGAAGCATGTTTTCGAGTGCCTGAAGCACGGCGTGGACATGGTCTGGCTGGGTGCCCGCACCACTGCGAATCCTTTCCTGGTTCAGGAGATAGCCGAGGCCCTGCGCGACACCGACATCCCCGTGCTGGTGAAGAATCCGGTGAATCCTGACCTGGACCTGTGGATTGGCGCTTTCGAGCGTCTTAACGCCCAGGGAATCAAGAAGTTGGGTGCCATCCACCGCGGCGTGTCCTCCGCCTCCAAGATCAAGTATCGCAACGCTCCCCAGTGGGAGATGGCGGTGGACCTCAGGTATCGCTATCCCGACCTGCCGTTGTTCGCGGATCCCAGCCACATGGGTGGGAAGAGGGAGTATCTTTATGAATTATCGCAGCGTGCGATGGACCTGGGCCTGGACGGCCTGATGATAGAGTCGCACTGCGATCCTTCCTGCGCGTTGAGCGATGCCGCCCAGCAGCTTACACCCTCTGCGGTGATCGAATTGCTTGAGAGCCTGGTGGTTCGCGACGCCGCTACGGCCGACGAGGAATTCAATGACCGTCTGCGTGAACTTCGCGCCCAGATTGACGTGCTGGACGAGAATCTGATCTTTGCCCTGGCTTCCCGCATGAAAGTCAGCCGTAAGATAGGTTCCCTGAAGAAGGACAATTGCGTTGCCATCGTGCAGCCAGGGCGCTGGGACGAGGTTCTGGAGAAGGTCTCCTCCTCCGCCGAAGGCTACGGCCTCGACCCCGACTTCATCAGGCGCATCTTCAACCTCATCCACGACGCCTCCGTCGCCGAACAGAACAAGTAAGCCCCGCCCCTCTCGCACCCCGCCTCCGCCACACCTTTCGCTTCCCGTGGCCCCCGCTGGCATGGTCGCCGGCGAGGAGAGCCCTTCCGGCGGCCAGCCACTCGCGAACCCCATGACCCGTAGAGGTTTCGTGGGTTTTCCTCGACAGGTAGGGCAAAAAACGGTCGACCTGTAGAGGTTTTGCCAGGTTTTCTGTACGGGTAGGGGGTAAAAAGGGGGTACCTGTATAGAAAATGCGGTTTTTCTCTACAGGTCCCAGAGGATTCACCAGAAACTGAAATGAGCGCACTAGCGCGAACGGCGGAGGCCGGTCCGAAGGACTAAGGCCGGGAGCCGCGGGGTACTTTAGGGGCAGCGCCCCTAAACAAAGGCGCTTGTCGCCTCTTCTCAAAGAAAAAGTCCGGCAGAACCGGACTTTTTCGTCGAGAAGAGGCGACTCGAACGCCCGACCCCTACGTCCCGAACGTAGTGCGCTACCAACTGCGCTACTT
>JAFRSW010000017.1 GCA_017427385.1 Bacteroidales bacterium | reverse complement strand
GTGGCTGGAACACCTCCTTTTTGGAGCGCGATTCCACGACGCTAACGCTCGCGGTCTGTAAACAAGGCGTTCAAGGCGCGCTCGTATTTGTTCTTCCTTTATTATATAGTCTCTTAGCTCAGTTGGTTAGAGCGCCACACTGATAATGTGGAGGTCCGCGGTTCAACTCCGCGAGGGACTACTTTTTTTTGTCTTTGGGGGTATAGCTCAGCTGGTAGAGCGCCTGCTTTGCAAGCAGGAAGTCAGGAGTTCGAATCTCCTTATCTCCACAAAAAAAGGCCCAAGGCTTACGCCAAGGGCCTTTTTTCGTGGAGATTAATCGCTGCGCGATTATCTATCCATTTATTAGGGGCGCTGCCCCTAATGTACCCCGCGGCTCCCGGCCTTAGTCCTTCGGACCGGCCTCCGCCGTTCGCCTTCTGGCTCATTATTCGAGGGGGGAGCCCCTCGAGCACCCCCTTGTCGGCCTTTGGCCTCCGAAGTCCGTTTTTTAAATAATGATTATCTTTGCAAACTGTTAGCATAGTAATAATTGATTTAGCTGTTATATGAAAAAAGTTATATTATTCGCTTCTGCGCTTTTGTCCCTGACCGTATTTTCATGCACTAAAGATGATACTACAACGGACAGTTCTGCTTCCGTTGTTCGTAGTTATCAGGTTTTGACCCTTTCCGGAGGCAAGGCCTATGCAAAGGATGTCGTTACTCCCACATACGGCCCGGATGGTCGTGTCATAAAAACCGTTTATGAGATGTATACGCTAAAAGACGGGAAGGCTACGCTCAAACAAGTCGAACTTATGGATTTCGATTACAGCGCGTCAGTTGCTTACGCAACCAGATGCTGGGAACTCATGACTCCCGGAGCCCTGTCAGTTACTGGCCCGTATAATTATACTCTTGAATTCGATGGTGGCGGGAACCTGACGAAAGCAATTGAAGGTGACTATACAAAGTATTTGGCTTATAACGGAGATAGGCTCGCTTCATATAAGGTGACCGGGCCAAAAACAGATCTCACTAACGAATATACATGGAGTGGCGGAGACCTCGTGGAATTGAATCAAAGTTCAGAGATTGGGCCATATAAAGTCACAGTAACTTACGGAAAGGAGTCCAATCCGTTCGCAGACAAGGTCGATCCCATCCTATATATCTATGAATCAATACTTCCAGATTATTCACGATGGAATCTTACCGGTAAAAACAGCGCACATCTTCCAGCAACATATAAGGAGGATTTCTACGCAGATATCACTTTCTCCTTCGAGTATAAGAAAGATGCCCAGGGACGCATCGTGCAAGTGGACATCAAGGGAGATGACAAGGACAGCGAGTTCGACAAGTCTATCATCATAAACTATTGATTTCCAAGGGAGCCGGGTCTTAACTTATCCCAAAATCCACCCCTTGTCAGTTACCAAGGCCAGCTGAGCAGCGCTCAGTTTGGCCTTGTTTCGTGCTCCGAAGGTGATCTTCTTGGAGACTCCCGTTCCGGTGAAGGTCAAGATTTCCAGATTGGCGCACCCGGTGAAGGTGGAACTTTTGGGTGGCGATGAACTGGGCATCTTCCGGAGGAATTGAGATGCGTTCGTAGGTCATGCCACCTTCAAGTAGCAAAGGGATATGAGCGTTATGGAGACCGACCGCCTGCTCGAATTGCTCTGAACTGATGCGCTTCTCTCCTTTGCGGAAGAGAGAAATTATGGCATTACCAAGACGTGACACCGTAGCTTAACACTAAACTAATAACCGGGAGCAAAGCTAATCGGTGCGGGCCGCTTTCAAGTGAGACATTGTCGCACTATTAAATAATTGCTAACTTTGTGGGAGCGTCCAGTCACATTTGCGCGATAAAGCGCATCTTTTATGTGCAAGATTTTGATTATTCCGTCATTTATAAAGAAAAATATTACACAATGAGAAAGATACTATCAAAAATTGCTGTCGTTTTAACATGCAGTCTCATTTCTTGCCAAAAAGATAATTTCGGCTATGAAAAGATAATCTATTTAAGTGCTGAGGGAGAAGAACTTGACATTAAGGGTGAAGCACCGGTTTATTCGCTTTCAATAACTGATTTTAATGGGAATGGCGCGGAAAGTGATAACCTTTCAGCTGATGTGGTTATTAAAGTCACATACCAATGGCTTTCAGCGGTTTCCGCTCCGAACACCAACAAGATAACGGTAACTTCCGAGCCTAATACCAGTGGTAAGAATCGTACTTTGTATTTGAGGGGTATGGTTAATGATACACATACAGAGATAAAAATCATTCAGAAGAAATAAGTAATTCGAATTTGTCGCTCACTCTGGTGAGCGTTTTTTCGTTTTCCACCGCAGGAATCCTCTCCGGAACGAGTGGTATTCGGAGTACATTCTGGCCCCGGTGATGACTTTCACATACCCGGCCTGCACCCAGAGGTTGACGTTCTTTGTCATCACATTGCGGACGGCCTCCGCCGTTCGCCTGACGGCTCAGTAATTATCCGAATGTTCGTCCTGCCACTCGTTGATGCCGTCGCGGATGCGGTTGCGGAAGGAGAGTGTGTCGCGCACGTCGTCGTAGCCGCCGTCGGTGCGGGTGACTTTATAGCGGAGGAAGATCTGGCGGTCCTGGAGGCGGGTTTCGCCGTTGAAGGCGCCGCTGCCTGTGATCTTGCCGTCGTCGGAGCTCACGGTCACGCTCGCGCCGTTGAAAGTAAGAGTCATCTGGCCGGTGGAGCCGGCGACCTTGTTGCAGCTCACGCTGTTGGCGCCCGTGGTGGTGAATTCGTACTGGCGGGAGTCGGCCAGGCTGAGGCTTTCGTGGTTTTCGCCGGTCTTGGTGCCGGTCCAGTCGTAGGTCTTGGCCGTGCCGCTGCGGCTCCAGAAGCCGAAGAAGCGGTTCTCGCACTTCACCGCAATCACGGCATAGTTCTTATTCTCCAGAACTTCATCCGCATCGGCGGAATCTATCTTGAACCCGATGGCATAAACAGGCTTATATGCGTCTGCGTCCATAGCAAAGGCATCCGTTGCCGTAATCTTCACCGCTGCGGTGTGTTTACCCTTCTTGATTACCAGATTGTCCATCCCCTCGATCGTACGGTATGCTGCAGGGAGCGGCTTGAACGCGGTGATGCCGGCATCGGTGATGGCGTTGCCCACGTAGTCGCCGGAGGCCAGGTTCTTGTTCTTCATCCCGGCCACGGCCCCGGAGAGCAGGGCATCGTCCAGGCTGACGGTCACCTTCCTGTCCTTGTCGTTCTGCATCACGCCGCCAAGGGCCACCTGCCACTCGAAGGAGGCATCTTCGCCCAGCACGAACGAACGGAGGTCGTACTGGTAGGCGGCGAACACGGCGGTCTTGTCGAAGTCGCCCACATAATCGTCGTAGCAGGATGTCAGCAGCAAAAGGCTGGCTGCAAAGTATAGCGTTTTCTTCATAATCATCATTATTTATTTCCAGTTCTCCCAACCTTCGTTCTGCTCGATTCCCGGGCCTTTGCGCACCTCCATGTAGGGGATGGGCATCCACAGGGACGGATATCTGCGCTGTTCGAGCAGTTCGGAACTGTAGTTCAGAACGGGCCCGTTGCGCGTGATCTTTATGCGGTGGATGGGCACGTTTATCTCGTCCACGCTCTTGGCCCAGCGGCGCACGTTATGGAAACGGTGGCCTTCGAAGCAGGTCTCCAATCTCCATTCATTCTTCACGAGCTTGTCGAACTGCTTGAATCCTGCGACGGCGCATTCATCCAGATAAGGATCCGCAACGGCACCCACACCCTTGCTGCCGTCCTCGAGGGGGCGCTTGCGGATGTAGGCGATCGCCTGCTTTGCGCTCATGCCGTAGGTGGTCTCGTCCAGAGGCCCCACCACCTGGTTGGCGGCTTCGGCGAATGCCAGCAACATATGCGTCCAGCGGAAGAAGAAGATGCAGTTCTGCGCAGTCTGGACGGTGTTGTCGTTCTTGTTCCAGCCTGTGAAGACGAACTTCTTTATATAATATCCGGTGGGAGAAGTCTTGGTCAGCCCCGGAGCATCGTAGCCGCCCTCGGTGGTGTCGAAGGTGTACATGATGTCGGAGGCATTGGTGTTTCGCACCACCTGGCAGCCGTTGTAGAACACGTCGGCGTAGAAGCGCGGATCGCGGTTAGCGTAGGGATTGGCGGGGTTATAAGTCGACAGCGGATGGTCTATCGGATAGCCGTTGGCCATGGGGAAGGCATCCACCAGTTCCTGTGTTACCCCGTAATCTCCGGCCCCGTTGAATCCCTGGGGATAGAAGGCACTCTCGTAGGTGGAATTCTGGGATATCTGCGAGATGAAATAGGCCTCGGGAGAGTTGGGGTCATGCCAGAGGAAGGACTTCGTGGGGTCGAAGCCTCCGGGAACGTTGTCTACGGTCAGCTTGAAGTCTATCGCGGCCTTGGCAGCCTTGGCGGCGGCATCCCAGCGCTTGAGGTCTCCGCCCGTGTTGAAGGCGGGAGACGCCCAGGTGAGAAGCACCATGGCCTTGAGGGCCAGAATGGTAGCACCGTCCAGCCTCCTCCAGCGCACTGCCCCCAGCACCGGAATCATCTCCGGATCCTTCAGGAAGTCGCGGTTCGCGAGGGGCAGATATTTATAGGCGGAGTCGCAGTCGGCGAGAATCTGCTGCACGCAGTCGGCATAGCTCGCGCGGGTGACCTTGGACAGGTCGGATTTCGACAGGTCCACAGGTTCCGTGAAGATGGGCACTCCCAGCATCTCTCCGGAAACGGAGCGCCCGCCGAAGAACTTGAGCAGATCCCAGTAGTAGAAGGCCCTGAGACCGAAGGCATCTCCCTGCAGGGCTCTCTGCAACTTGGCGTTGGCATTCGCGTCCAGCATGTAGCGGGTGTTCTTGCCCAGATTGTCCTTGAGGAAGAGATTGCAGTAGTAGATGGCCTTGTAGTCCCTGTCGTAGAGGGCGGAGAAGTTGTAGCTGTTCATCTGGGGCGAGCCCGTGGCCATCATGTAGATGGACGAGGTCTTGGAACGCCAGGTTATGTTGTCGGCCAGGCCGTCGCCTCCCAGCAGGTCGCTGGAGATGTAGTTCCCGGGCAGCTGGTCGTATGCCTTCTCGACGTAGCCGCGGATGAGGGAGGGATAGTCCTCGTAGTTCGTCTCGTTGTAGCTGCCGTCGGGCAGGGGATCGAGGAAACCGGCGCAGGAGGCCATCAGGAAGGTCGCCGCGCATATCATTATTGTATGGAGTCTTTTCATCGCAGTCATTGTTTAGA
Source organism: Bacteroidales bacterium (assembly GCA_017427385.1). Classification (GTDB taxonomy): domain Bacteria; phylum Bacteroidota; class Bacteroidia; order Bacteroidales; family UBA932; genus Cryptobacteroides. The sequence continues at coordinate 72,777 of JAFRSW010000017.1, read as the reverse complement.
AGGTCAGTTTAACTCCTGCAAGCACGGTGCGGAAGAAGGGATAGACGCTCACACCGGCGGCGGGGGCCTCCGGGTCGACGTATTCCAACCCGCTGATGGTCACGAGATTGCCTCCTCCGGTGATGGTGAACCTGACGGTGTCCAGCCACTTGAGGGAAGGATGCCAGTCGTACCAGAGCTGAGCGCTCTTAATCTTGAACCATCCCCCGTTACGCATCCAGAAAGCGGAAGTCACGAAGTTGGTGGATGACTTTTCGTAGCTCAGACGGGGATATGCTCCGCCGATGTTGTCGGCCACGAACTTGGAGTAGTTGCCGTCGCCCCAGCCGTTCCAGAAGTAGTCGGTGTTCAGCACCCGGTCGAAGAAGGCGTGGCCTTTGCCCGTCATGGTGAAGCCGAAGTCCTTATAAGTAAGGGTTAGGTTGAGGCAGTAACGCAGCCAGGGATTGGAGTTTCCGATCACTTGGACGTCGTTATTGTTGATGAATCCGTCGCCATCGAGGTCCTTGTAGCGAAGATCGCCCACCTGGGTGCCGTTCTCGTCGAGCTTGGGATAGGTAGCGATGTCGGCTGCGCTCTCGAACTTACCTTCCCAGACATAACCCGTGATGGCGTTCTCGTCGCGTCCGGTGGCCTTCTGCCAGTCAAATGCGTAGAAGTCGTTGGCAACCTTGGTATTTGCCGTCCTCCATGAGGTGGCCCATCCGGCAGCCTCCACGCAGAGGTCGCCGAAGCGGCGCTTCCAGTTGAGGCCGATCTCGGCGCCGATGGTGCGCTTGGCATTGTAGTTCTCGTAGTATGCGATGCCCGTCATGCCATAGGCATTGATGTACTCCGACATGGTGTTGGTGAACAGCCCTGTCCTGTAAATCAGATAGCCCTTGACGGTCAGGTAGAAGCCTCCCGGCAGGGAGAAATCGCCCCCGAGGTCGAATTCAGTGATCCTAGGCCAGGTGAGGTCGGGATTGGCGAGCCTCTCGATGGTGGTAACCTTTGCGGACTGCTTGTCGGAACCGAACCACTGGTAGGCGGTGGCGGGGCCGAAGGTCAGCGAACTCGAGTTCGAATACTGTGCCTGATAGTAGTAGTTGTAGATGAAGATGTCCGGGTAGCCGATGTTGCCGGCCTGCGCCCATAGCCTGGTGCGGTCGGATGCCAGCCAGCTGACTCCTCCGGAGGGGAAGAGGGAATAACGTCCCTTGGGAGCGAACGGAGTGGCTCCGGCATATTGCAGGTTGAAGTTGGCAGCGAATCTCTTGCCGTGGGTGTAGTCCAGAAGGAGACTTCCCATCTGCAGCCTCTCGTAAGTGGAACTTCCGGAACGGGCCGCATCGGAGATGTAGTAGCGAAGGGTGGCGTCCAGGGCATTAAGGCCGAACTTTTTCTTCCACGTGAGATCCTGCTGCCAGTTAAGCGTCTGGTAGGAAGCATTGGCGGCGGTAGACTTTCCGGACTGCTTTACGCCCATGTGTGAAGAGAGGTCGACTATGCCGTCTTTCTGGTCCCAGAGGTAGGCGATGTAGTCGTTGCTCTTGGTGCCGTTGAGGTAGTAGAACGAGCCGAAGTTTACCAAGCCCTTGGTACTGAGGCCTTTCAGCAGCCATCCGAGATCTACGTCAAGTTCTGCGTTGAACATTCCGCTACGGTAGAGGATGTCGCAGTAGCCTGCTTCGGCCGCAACCGCATAAGGGTTGGAACCGAAGTTGCGGGATACGGCGTAGATCATCGTGCCTTCCTTGTCGTTGTCGAGGTCGGTTTGCCCGAGGCTCTTGCCCAGAGCTACAGGGAAAGCGATGGCGGGGGTGTTGCGCCAGTCGTAGAGGCCTGCGCGGTTGCCGTGCCTGTCTCCCACCATGCCTATGAAGGATGCGCGGGCTTCGATATATTCGCCTATCCTGGTGGTCACGGAGGTGGTCAGGTTGATCTTGTTGTAGTCGCACCTTGGCCCTACCTTGAATATCTCGTTGTCGTTGATGCCGTTAAGCGAGATGTTGTACTTCATGTTGTTGCTGCCGCCGAAGGCGTTGAAGCCGACGCGTGTGGTGGACTTTCCGTTCTTTATCAGCAGGGACTTGTAGTCCACGTTCGGGGTCGTGAGACTGTAGGGATCCTTCTTGGCATAGCCCTCGATGGCTTCCTCGCTGTAGAGTGGCGTGTAGCCGGACGAGCCGCGGGCCAGGTTGTTCAGGCGGGCGTAGGTTACGCCGTCTACCCACTCGGGCATGTCGTCGATGAAGCTGTAGCCGCTCTCGATGCTGGCGCGTATCTGCATCGGGGTGTTATATGCTCCTTTCTTTGTGGTAATGTAGATGGCACCGCTGTTCGCAAGCGGAGTCAGCGCCCCCTTGTCGGCAACGTCGGTAACGAATTCCACGCTTTCGATCTGGTTGGGATCCAGCAGGATTTCCTGGAACGGGGTGGGGATGCCATCCACGAAGCAGGAGATGCTGCTCCAGCCCTTGCTGATGAAAGATGTGGAGCCGCTGGCGAACCATGGCGAGGCGAGGTTAGTGGTGGAGTAGAGAGGCTGTCCGTTGCCCTCTATCATATCCAGGCCGACGAACTGCCCGAATAGCCTCTGACGGAGGTCGAAGCCGTGCATGCGCTCCAGTTCCTCTTCACCTATCTTCTTGCGGTTCGAGGCGCTGGACAGGCTGTCGGCGCTTTGGGCGAAAGACGAAACGCCTGTCGCCAGAAGGGCCGCGAGAATGCAGGCCGTCAAATGGAGATAACTGTGTTTCATCTTTATTGCCATCTTTCGTTGTTCTTGAATACCGTAAGCTTGTCTGCCTGTTCATCCGGGAACGGCCACCAGTACATCACGTCTTTCCATACGCACTGGCGGTTGTCCGGAATGCGGCGCCTCTCGTAGCGACGTCCCACCGGATGCTCGGCATCCACGGGGCAGGACTCTATGTACATGCCCATCAGGGGCCTGGACATCACTATGGGCGCCGTCTTCCAGCGGCGGATATCGTAGTAGTAGTGTGCGCCTTCGAAGGCGAGTTCCACGTCGCGTTCGTTGCGGATGCGGTCGCGAAGCAGGGCTTGGTCGCCGGCGAAGCGGTCCTGCACGGGCGGCATGCCCACTCGGGCGCGCACCGTGTTCACGGCATCCAGAGCGGTGAGGGAGCAGTTGCCTGCGGTGCCGGACGGGCCGTATGCCTCATTCACGCACTCGGCATAGTTCAGATACACTTCGGCAAGCCTCACCAGGGGATCCACCAGCGGGTAGGAATTGTCTTTATCGCCGCGGGAGCCTCTCCAGAACTTGCGCTGGTAGTAACCGGTGTTGGAGTAGCCCTTGGAGCCGTCCATGGTGCCCCAGGCGATGCCGAACTGTCCGGTGACGGAAGAAATGTCCGTGGCCGGGTAAGTGCCGGTCTTGGGGTCGTAGTAGATGTTCACATATCCGTCCACGTAAGGGGTGGTGGAACGGTCGTGAAGGATGGTGGTCTCGAAGCGGGGATCCAGCCCGGCGTAGGGGTTCTGCTCGTTGTAATGGCCTGCGGCCACTGCGGCAGCCCTGTCTTCGGGAGTGTTGAGCGGATCACCGTAGATGGTCTCGTACTTGTCCACGAAGTTCTGGGTGGGGCAGGTGCCGGAGGCGTTGCTGTACCACGACTGCGGATAGCAGAGCAGGGCCGAACGGGTGTTCTGGTTGCCCTTTGCCTTATGGAAGTAGTTCCAGAGCAGTTCGTTGGTGGTTTCCTTGCCGAAGAAGTTGTCGGTGTAGTTGCTCTTGGGAAGGAGGGCGTACTGCCACTCGAGGGCCGTGTTGAGGGCAAGTGCGCAGGCCTCTGCGGCATCTTCCCAGTCCTTGGCTCCGTTCAGGTTGTTGAGCGGCGAGGCGGCATACATCAGGGCGCGGGCGCGGATGGCCAGGGCGGCGCATCCTCCCGGACGGTCGATATCTGCGGCGGACAGGTGTCCGGCGGCTCCGGGCACTGCATCGCGGCGCATCTTTCCGGCCTCCTTGAAGAGTTCGTACGACCTGTAGAGATCGTCCGCGGCGAGCCTGTAGGTCTCGTTTGCGCTGAGTCTCTCCAGATCCCAGTTATCTTTCTGGGATTCGTTGATGTAGGGCATGCCTCCGTAGAAGCGGCAGAGCACGAAGTGGGCGAAGCCCCTGGTGAAGTAGGCCTGGCCGAGCAGGTCTGCCTTTTCGGCGGGACGCGCGTTCGTGAGCCTGTCTATGTTCTCAATGGTGCGGTTGGCAATCCTTATGATCTTGAACATCGCGCGTGCGATGGGCCTGTAGGCGCTGCCGCCCGTGCCCGCGTTCGAGAAGGAGAAGTAATTGCAGGTCTGCTGCCCGAGATTGCATATCTTGAGTTCCTGCTGCGCGCGGAGAAGCCTTCCCGCATCGGCCGCGTCCGTGGTGGAATAGAGGCTGAAACGCAGGGAGTTGAAGTCCACGTAGAGAGGGAAGCCCTCATGGATGTTATAGACGTTGATATCGGCTTCGTTCTTGAACACGTAGTCGAAATACAGCTTGAAGTTCTTGTAGGTGGAGAAAACTTCATTTTCCGTAATACCCAGTTCGGGGTCTATGTCCAGGTAGGAGCAGGTGGGCGTCACGAGTGCCGCCAGCATCAATATAATTATATATAGTTTCTTTTTCATCTCTTTCCTGTTTAGAATTCCGATTTGACGCCGAGTTTTACGGTTCTCATGATAGGATAGTAGCTCTTGACGAGTTCGGTCCTCTGGGGATTGCCTTCGATCAGGCTCGTGAAGGTGAGCAGATTGTTGGCCGTGAGAGTGATGGTGAGCCCGCGTATGCCCGTCCTCCGGAGGAGCTTCTGCGAGTCGAACTTGTAGGCGAAGTAGAGCTCCTTCAGGGTGAGGTAGTCGGACTTGCGCCAGCTCTGCCCGTCAATCCTCATGTCGAAACCTTCGGTATTGGCGGAGCCGCCGAGTATTGAGTACATCTTGTCGTCGAAACTGACGGCAGGATGGCTGGCGTTCGGGTTGGACGGGCTCCAGTAGTCCAGCTGGGCCGCATGCACGGTCCAGTCAGACTTGATGAACTCCTTCCAGAACGAGCGGTTGAACTCGATGTACTTGCCGTGGGTGCCGTACCAGAGCATGTTGAAGGAGAAGCCCTTGTAGCCGAATGCGAAGTTCACGCTGCCCACCACCGGAGGATATGCCACGCCGGTGATGGCGTGCAGGTCGCGGGTGTTGATAACTCCGTCGGCAGAGTAGTCCAGCATCTTGTATGAGCCGGGCATGATCTGACTGGAGATGCCTCCCAGGGGGTTGGGATAGCCGTGGAGGTCATCCACAGAAGTGTAGTATCCGCCGTCGATGAGGTCCATGCCCTTGCGAGCGGCCATGTAGGCGGAACCTGCCCACTTCTGGTATGACGGGGTGTTCACTGGCTCCTCGTAGGAGAGTATCCTGTTCTCGTTGAAGCCGAGCATGAATCCAGCCTCGTAGTAGTACTTCTTCTTTGTTGTGACGCGGTACTTTCCTTCGATGTCGATACCGTGTTTCTTGATGCTTCCGGAGTTCACGTCCTTGGAGGAGATGCCGATGAGCGGCGACTCGGTGGGAGAGACCAGCATGTCGTAGCGAAGCTCGTCGAAAAGGTCTATGTTAAGGGTGAACTTATCCTTGAGGAAGCCGAATTCCGCACCGAAATCCCTCTTGTGGGCGGTCTCCCAGCGGGCGGTGAGGTTGGCGGCCTTGTCTTCCACTATCAGGCCGTGGCTGTCCTTCGAGAAGGAGGAGTAGTACAGCCAGTTGGAGGATGCCTTGTCGCTTCCCACGTAGCCGTCGGAGAAGCGGAACTTCATCTTGCTCCACCAGGGCAGGGCCTTCTTCCAGAACTTCTCCTTGGAGAGCACGTAGCCCACTGCGGCTGAAGGGAAGAATCCGTACCTGTTAGTGGTGGAGAACTGCTCGGAACCGGTGTAACCCATGTTCGCCTCGAAGAGATATTTCCCCTTGTAATCGTAGGTCACGCGGGATACGAAGGCCTGGTTGCGGTGAGGGAAGGACACTCCAGAAACGGCCTCCCTCTGGTTCATGAGCGCGAGGGCCGTCACATTGTGCTTCTTGTTGAATGTGCGGTTGTAGTTGACGGCGGCCTCCCAGTAGAAGATTACCGAGCTGCTGCGCACCGTGCCGTCGTGCACCACCTGATAGGGAGGAAGCACGTAGACGTCGTTGCCGCTTTCGGTCGAGGTCCAGGGGTTCAGCACGCCGGCATCGTACACATCCCAGTCGATGCGGTAGACCGGCAGGGACTGCGTCCCCTTCTGCGAATAGCGGGAGAAGACGGATGTCAGGGATATAAGCGTCTTGACTGACAGGCCCTTGGTGATGAAGTCCAGCTTCTGGTTGAGGATAAGGTCCGTGTTCAGGCGGTTGGTCGTCGTCTGCAGGAAATTGCCCCTCGCCAGGGTGGTGTAGGGGTTGTCGGTGTAGGCGGTGCCCACCTGCGCGAGCCTGTCTTCCACCACTCCCGGGTAGTCCAGGTCGGGGATGGTCTCCATGACGGAAGCGGGATAGTAGGCCGGGAACATGGCCGGGGAGGCCATGTACATCTGGGTGAACAGGGTGGACACCGTGGTGTTGGAGTCCGGATCGCCAGGGCGCTGGGTTATCTCGGTGCTGCCGCCCACCTTAGCCGAGAGCGTGGTGGTGGGGGTGAGGTCCACGTCGATGTTGGAGCGGTAGTTTATCTTGTGATACTTGAACTGGGTGTTGTCCCAGTTGTTTATCTGCTTCACAAGCGACCCTTCGTTCTCGTAGCCTACGGAGATGTAGTATCGCACGCGGTCGGAACCGCCGCTGATGTTGTAATTGGCGTTGAAGGTCTGGGAGAACTTCTTCAGGAGCATCCCGTACCAGTTGTTGTCCGGGTAGCGGTAGATGTTGCTGTGGCTCTTATAGGCGGCTACCACGTCATCCGGGAGCACAGAACCGAAGGCGTTGTCGTTGCGGTAGGCCTGGTTCATGATGTCCACTATCTCGCCGGAAGAGACGAAGTGAGGAAGCTCCTGCGGGGTGTTGAGGCCGTACTGCACGGTCATGCCCATCTTCGGGCGGCCCTTGAAGCCGGATTTGGTGGTTACCAGAATGACGCCGTTGGCGCCCTTGGCTCCGAACACCGCGGTGGCAGAGGCATCCTTCAGGACCGAAATGGTCTTTACTTCGTTGGGATCGAGCTCGCTGAAGGAGCGTTCGATGCCGTCCACCATCACCAGAGGGGCCGAACCGTTCCAGCTGGACACGCCTCGCACGAGGATCTCGGCGTCGTTGTTGCCCGGCTGGCCGCTGCTCTGGAAGGTGAGCACGCCGGCGAGCTTGCCAGCGATGGCGTTGGTGATGTTGGTGGTACCGGAGTTGATGAGGGCGTCGGAACCCACCTGGGAGATGGATCCGACGACGGATTCCTTCTTCTGGGTGCCGTAGCCGACCACGACCACGTCTTCCAGCATGAGGGTGTCTTCGGCGAGGGTGACGAACCATTCGCCGCTCTTGGTGAACGTCTTCTCCTGCTCCGCGTAGCCTATGCAGGATACTATGAGCACGGACCCGGCGGGAACCGTGATGGAGAAGGACCCGTCGGCATTGGTGACTGCGCCCGCCGTCGGGTTGTCCTTCACCAGGATGGTCGCTCCGGGTACGGGAAGGTTGGCCTCGTCCAGCACGTTGCCGCTGACCTTTATGGAACCTTTCTGCGCAAGGGCGGGGGTTCCGGGTGCGAGAAGCAGCGCCAGGACAAGGATTACCGAAAGAAACTTGATTGCTTTCATGGGCTTAATTGCTTATCGTGGGTGCTTCTGCGCTGAAGGAAGGGATGCCGCCGCGTACCGAGGCCCATCCGTCTTTCCATTCGATGCGGTCCATCATGAGAGTGCGGCCCTTGCTGATTGCAGAAAGGTCGTATGCGTTGTAAATCAGCCAGTTGGAGCCGTCGGCGAGGCTGATGAGGGAGGCGTTCCCGGGGCCGGCGAACTTGACGCTGGTTTCCATCAGCACCTCGCCGCCATTGTCCAGGAGGTCCTTGAGAGAACGGTCGAGATAGGGGCCGGCTGCCCTGTCGGCGCGGCCGTAGCGTATGCGGGAAGTGCTGGAAGCGCCTCCTGCCGTGTTGCCCGAGGAGAGGAAGAGATGGTATTTACCGTCCTTGACCAGGATGGCGGGGGCGGTGAATTCATCCGACGCTATCTGTATGGTAGCCCCCGTGGCGGAAAGCCCGTCGGCGGAGAGCTTCTGCAGGTATATGCCCTTGAAATTGCCGAATACCAGCCAGTTGTCGGTGCCGTCCGTGAAGAAGAACGGCGAGGCGACGCCCTGAATGCCCAGCCCCGCGGACGTGATTATCGCACCTTTGTCGGTGAAGGGGCCGGAAGCGAAGTCGGCCACGGCGACTCCTATCCCCGACGCGGTGTTGGTGGACAGGCTGTAGTAGAGCAGATACTTGCCCCCGACCTTGGCGATGTCGGGGCAGGTGATCTTGCTCCCTGCGATGAACTTGGGCTTGGTGATGTCGTCGAATACGCTCGTGCCCGTGGTCCAGTAGGTAAGGTTGGGAGAGGTCATCGTGGGGATGAATTCCTCCACCAGGTCTGCGCCGGATCCGCTGGACAGCTCGGAAGAGAAGAGGTAGAACACTCCGTCTTCTTCGATGACGCAAGGATCCTGCACGTCGGACTGCTCCACGGGATTGCGGTAGGCATTCCAGACACCTGGGTCTATTCCCCCGCCCCGTTCGCAGGAAATCAGGGCTGCGGTAAGCAGGAGAATGGCTGGCAGTGGTTTCTTGTACATATGTCGTTTCATTAATATTCAGTTTCGGGCGCCGCCCATTCGGAACTCATGTCGTAGGGCATGCGGAAAACCTTTCCTTCCTTGTTGCAGAAGTAGAGGTGGGAGGGGGTGAACTGGTCGGGGTTGCCATCCGCCCAGAACGCGTAGAAGCCGTCTGCCGCACGTTGCGGCCGACGCATATAGGTGTGGTTGAGGGTGCTATCGTGGGTGAGGGTGGCGTCGAGGGCCCAGCTCCGGCCGTGGTCGGAGGATGTCCATCGCTGCACTTCTCCACCGGCGCCCCAGTACTGCGGACCGGCCTTGGTGGGGGCCAGCACGGTCCATTTGTCGCCGTCGGTCCAGATGCTGCCGCTGTCGTAGCAGTGGGTGGATTCGGTGATTTTGGCCTGTATCCACTCTGTACCGCTCCAGCTGAGGGTGAACCATTCGCGGGCGCCGCCCTCCGGACCGGTGAGGTGGTTGTCGGAAATCAGATAGAGGATGATGGGGTTGCCTGCCTCGTCGAAGTTGACATCCTTGATGTAGCAGTTCTTCCCCATGCTCTGGTAGTCGCGCACGAGCGCATCATTCTTGAGTGTGGTGACCGGGATGTCCACGGGCTTGCCGTTGACGGTGGTCCAGGTCTCTCCCCAGTCCGTGCTCTGCAGGAAGTAGATGTTCGTACGGGTGTCCACGTTGCCGTTGATATGGCGGTTGAAGGCGGTGCAGAGCTTGGTGCCGTACATGTTGGATATCTGGTAGTGGCCGGATTTGGTCTCCGAGCCGTCCTTGATGGAGGCCAACTGGCGGTACTGGGTCCATTCCACGCCGTCGGCGCTGGTCTGGAAAAACAGCTGGCGCACCCCGTCGTAGCGGGTGAAGAACAGGAAGAATCCCTTCTGCTTGTCGTAGAACACCTGGGGGTAGGCCATGAAACTTTCGTTGATGAACTCGAAGGCGGTGATGTCGTAGGGGTTGATGCTGCGGTAGCGGCGCCCCTCGCGCTTGGTGCTGCGCCCGGCGACGAACACCCAGACGTAGCCGTCTCGGTCTATCTGCACGGTAGGGTCGTCGTGGGGGTCCTTCACTCCGTCCTTGCCCTTGTCCATCACCACGCGGGGTTTCTGGAGCAGGCCGGTGGCGTGGTCGTAGCAGCCGATCATGCACTGCAGGTACTTCTTGTCGGCGGAGGGGGTGCCCCCGTAGACGAAAAAGGTCTTGTTCACCTCCGGGGCATAGACGGCCATGGGGATATGCTTCATGGTGTAGGTGCCGAGGCCGCCGGAGTATTTGTCGCCGTATTCGGTGTTTACCTGCCCGAGCTCGAACCAGATTCCGCGGTAGCCGTCCACCGTTTCGCATATCTGATCCTGGGTGGGCACGTTGGGTGCGCTGGGGCTTATGACGGCCCATGGGGTGTAGAACTTGTCCCCGCTGCGGGGCTCGGGCACGTGGACCGTGCGGTGGCGGACGTCGCCGGAGATATTGTCGAGACGGACGGACCTGTCGTCGGCATCGGTGGTCAGGGTGAACTCCTGCGATGCGCCGCCCGTGTCGGTGTAGGAGAACTCTTCGGCCACGGTGCTGCCTGTGACCACCTGCGAGAGGACTCCTTTGAAGACTCCTGCGCGCAGGCTTCCGCTTTCCAGTTTCCAGGGTGTCAGCCCGGCCTCGTAGCGCTCTCCGTAGACGAAGGTGCTGAGTTCCGGCCCTTCAGCCGTGCCGGATGATGTCTGCCAGGTGGTCTTCAGGCGCAGGTCGCCTTCCGGCACACCGGCAAAACTGCATTCACCGCTCTCGAAAGGAAGGGCGGTGGAGTAGGTTTTTCCTGTGGAGGATACAAGGCTGACGCTTTCGACTCCGGCCGGAAGACCGCTCCATTTGAAAACGAAGCGCTCCCGCCCGCCGAATACTTCCGCATCGGCGTCAATCTTCCCGGCAGCCTCCTGCCCGCCTTGCTCCTTGGGGGAGCAGGCGAACAGGAGAACCGTCAGGAGAATTAGCGTATGTGCCTTGCCCAGAGGCATTTACTTAACGTAGATGGTAGGTCCGTGGCCGTCCTTGATGCTCCTGCCTTCCACGCTCCAGCCGACAAAGCGGGTAGTGGAGTCGTCGGTGGGAGATGTCCTTGCGGAACCGGTAATCTGGATGGAAGGATCCACTACGCGGAGCCGTACCAGCAGTTCGCCGGCAGGGATATCCGCGGTGACGGCGTAGGTGCAGTCGTAGTGCGAATTGGTGCGCTGAGGAGTAAGCAGGATGACGTTGGATTCTGCATCGGGTGCAAGAGTTCCGTTGGATTTCTCGCTCACGCCGTTGATACTGTTGTTGGCCTGATAGGTGTGGAAGAGTTTCCATTCTCCGCCTATCTTCACTTCTGCAGCCCAGAACTTCGGGCAGGCACTGGTTCCGAGGAAGGAGAAGTCGAAGCAGATGGTCTTACCGGCGCTGATCTTTTCGGCGGGCACGTGGAAGACCACGGCATCGTTGATCCATAACTTGCGGTATCCGATGTCGCCGCCCTTGTCGCCGAACGAACCGGAGGATCCTGCCGCCACGAAGATGAACTTACCCTTGGAAATGGCGGAATAGTCGTCGGGAACTTCCTTGCCGTCCACGAATTCCGCATATGCGCCCTTGTCGGGGTCGTTCGTGGGCTTAAGTATGCCGGTTCCGTGTTTGGATGCGGTGGCCACATAGCCGGTGGCGCCCTCTGCAGGGCCGGGGAACTCAGGATTATGCTCCATGTTCCAAGCCTGGTCGTCTGCGCACCATACTACAGGGTTGGTCTCAAGATTGATACCGGTTCCTGCCACTATTCCGCTCTCCTGGCTGATGGCAATGGTCTTTGTGAGAGATCCTGCTGTGATGGTGACGGTGGCGGTGCGGGCTGCCTTTTCATTGGCGGCTGCGGTTACGGCAAGGGTTGCATTGCCTTTACCGGAAGTTGCGCCCAGGGTTACCCAGGTTTCGGAAGCGGCTGCGGTCCAGTCGGTGTTGGAGGTGATGGTCACGTTCTTGCTCTCACCGCCCTTCGCGAATTCGAGGGATTCGGGATTGACCGAGAGTGAAGGAACGAAGGCCGCCTGTTTTACGGATACTACGAAGGGCTGGGATGCGCCATATGCAAATGAGATGGTGCCGGTGCGCTCTGCGCCGGTGTTGTTCACCTCAGTGGGAGTTACGGTGATGGTTGCCTGGCGGTTCTTGTCGCCGGATACGGGAGATACGGTCGCCCAGTCGAGATTGGCCTTGGTGGCGGTCCAGTCTTTGTTGGAATGCACCTGGAAGGTCTTGGCGGCGTTCTCTTCTCCTCCGAATGTGAGGGTGTTGGCTTCGATGCCGTTGACCACGAAGTTAGGCACAACCACAAGGGCTGCCTGTGTCACGGTCACCTTCTTGGTCGTGGAACCGGCAGTAAGTGTGAAACTGCCGCTGCGGGACTCTTCCTGCTGGTTGTTCTCTGCGACGAGTGCAATAGTCTGCACACCGTCCTTGGCGGTTCCCCTCATGGGGGAGATGGTCAGCCAGTCGAGCTTGGTCTTGGCTACCGACCAGTCCACGTTTGTCTCGATAGTGAAGGTGAAGTCGGCTTCGGGAGTCGCCGGGATGTCGACGGTCTCGCCTACGCCTTCAATCTTCACGGATTCTTTCTCTTCCTGAGGCTTTTCCTGGCAGGAAATCGCGATCGCTGCAAGCAGCGGAATCGCCAGCAAAAACTTTTTCATGGTTCTATAGAATTAGATGTGATTATCGGATTCTTTCCGGTTCCGCCCATTCGGCGCTCATCTCTGAAGGCATCCGGAAAACCTTGCCGTCCTTCGTGCAGAAGTAGAGCCTGGAGGGCGAGGGAGCATCGGGGTTTCCATCTGCCCAGAAGGCGTAGAAACCGGGATGGGCATTCTGCGGCCGGCGCACGTAGCCGTGGTTGTAGGTGCTGCCGGAAGTGAGGTTGTAGTCCCGTTTCCAGGTCTTGCCCTTGTCCTTGCTCTTCCAGCGGACTATCTCTCCGCCGGTGCCCCAATGCTGCGGCCCCGGGTCGGAGGGGATGATGACGGTCCACTCCTTGCCATCTGTCCAGAGACTGCCGCTGTCGTAGTCGTGGGTGGAAGTGGTGAACTGGCTCTCAACCCATTCCTTTCCGGTCCAGTGGAGGGTATGCCACTTGCGTATGCCTCCCTCCGGGCCTGCGATGTGGTTGTCGGCGGTGAGGTAGAGGATGACAGGGTTGCCGTTGGAGTCGAAGTTGACGTCCTTGATGTAGCAGTTGCGCCCCATGCTCTGATAGTCCCTCACGAGTGCATCGTTGTAGCGCTGGGTGACGGGAATATCCACGGGCTTGCCGTCGACGGTGGTCCAGGTCTGGCCCCAGTCTTCGGACTGCACGAAGTAGATGTTCGTGCGGGTGTCCACGTTGCCGTTTATGTGACGGTTGAAGGCGGTGCAGATCTTGGTGCCGTACATGTTCGATATCTGGTAGTGGCCGGACTTGCGTTCACTGCCTTCCTTGATGGAGGCCAACTGCCTGTACTGGGTCCACTTCTTTCCGTCCTTGCTGGTCTGGAAGAAGAGCTGCCGCACTCCGTCGTAGCGGGTGAAAAAGAGGAAGAAGCCTTTGTCCTTGTCGTAGAATACCTGAGGATAGGCCATGAAGCTGGCGTTCACGTACTTGAAGGAGGTTATATCGTAGGGTTTTGTGCTCTTCAGGCGCAGCCCCTCACGCTTGGTGCTCCTTCCGGCCACGAAAATCCATATATATCCGTCCTTGTCTATCTGGATGGTGGGGTCGTCGTGCGGGTCGAGCACTCCGTCCTGCCCCTTGTCGTAAGCTATCCTCGGCTTCTGGAGCTTGCCGGTGGCGTGGTCGTAGCAGCCCACCATGCATTGGAGGTAGAACTCCCCGTCCCTGGGTGTGCCGCCGTAAACGAAGAATGTCTTGTTCACTTCCGGGGCGTATACGGCCATGGGGATGTGCTTCATGGTGTAGGTGCCGAGACCGCCGGAATACTTGTCTCCGTATTCATGCCCCTGCTTTATGGTGTACCAGATGCCCCTGTAGCCGTCCACGGTGGAGTTTTCGTGGGGGAGGGACTTGGGGTAAGGCTTTTTTTCGGCGCGGGCGGGGCCTGCGGCGGAAAGGAGCGTCAGTGCGACGCAAAGGGTGGTCAGCAGTCTCATCTGATTGTTTTTAGCTTTGCTAAAATAGTAAGTATTCTGTAAAAAATGCTCAAAAACATAAAAAATATTTATCTTTATTCCCGATAATGACTATTTAACGGAAATGAGGACACACGTATTCTTATACTTCTCGGCCATTTTTGGCATGTTGTTCCTGGCATCCTGCGGGCAGAAAGAACCGGAAGGCTCTGCCTTCGATGTCCGTCTCGACATTCCCTCCGAAATAGAGCTGGATGAGGGCGCCAAGTCGCTGAGCCTGGGCGTGCTGGATGGCAAAAAGCCTATGGCTACGGATGTCATCGTCCTTGCCGGAAGCGCCTCCCAGCACATATGCAACATCCTCGAAACAACAGGAGAATATGTGAAGTTCGAACTCCCCGATGGCTGGAAAGCCGGGGCCTACACCATTTCGGTGCAAAGAGGGGCCAGTCTGTTGAAACAGGGCAGTACCACCATCAAGGTGAAGGTCGTGGGCGATGGGGTGGAACCCGGAGAGGGAACCACTGTTTACGGCAAGGTGAGCTGCGCCGGGCAGGGAGTTCCCGGAGTGGTGGTATCCGACGGCTATGAAGTAGTGCAGACGGACTCCGAAGGTGTCTACCGCATGGTTTCCGAGAAGCGTCATAAATATGTTTTCATCTCTGTTCCTTCGGGGTATTCTGCAACGCTGGACGGGGTGCTCCCGGTTATCCACAAGCAGTTGGAACTCCGTGCAGGCGTGGCTGAAAGGAAGGATTTCGAGCTCTCAAAAGTTTCCGGACAGGATAATCATACGATGCTGGTTTTCGGCGACATACACCTCGCCAACAGGACTGACGACCGTGCCCAGTTCGGGTGCTTCACCACCGATGTCACCAACTTCATCGCCTCCCATTCCGGGGAGATGTTCTATGCCATGACCCTCGGGGACATGACCTGGGACCAGTTCTGGATCAAGCCCGAGTCTCCGGATAAGAACTACGGTTTCAAAGAGTATGTTTCCGATGCCTCCGCCATGCGCGGGCTTCCGTTGTTCAACACCATCGGCAACCACGACCACAGCATCTATTATTCGGGAGATTTCGACACAGTGGTGGAATATAAGGTTAACATTGCTCCCACATACTACTCGTTCAATGTCGGCAAGGTCCATTATGTGGTCATCGACGATATCGAATGCCAGAATAACGGAGACGGCACCACCGCCGGTCGCGACTATGCCAGCAACATCGTGAACGAGCAGCTTGAATGGCTGAAGAAGGATCTGGCCTTCGTGCCGAAAGACAGGCCTCTGGTCATCACCATGCATTCCCCCGTCTACAAAAATCCGGGAGCTTCCCGCGGCGGCTCGGGCTACAATATCAAGCAGAGTGCCGGATCCATCCTGGAACAGACCGTCAGCGGTTATCCGGAAATCCATTTCTTCTCCGCCCATACCCACAAGATGTACAACGTGGACAATCTCTCCACAGACCACGTCTACGAGCACAATGCCGGCGCCGTTTGCGCCACGTGGTGGTGGACCGGGCATCTGACGAAGGGCGTGCACCTCTGCCAGGATGGCACCCCCGGAGGCTATACAGTGCTGAAAGTCAACGGGACGGACATTAAATGGGAATACAAGGCCATAGGCTTCCCCCTGGACTACAAGTTCCGCAGCTACGACCGCAACGAGATTGCCCTCACGGCAGAAAACTGGACGCCCAAGGCCAATGAGGCGCATGTGGACATCCTGAACCAATACAATACCCAGTGGAAAGCGACGAGTACGGACAATTACGTCTACCTGAACATCTGGAACTACGACCCGAACTGGAAGATCGAAGTCAGGGAAAAGGAGACCGGAAAGACTTTGCAGTGCTCCAGGATGAGCTGGATGAGGGATCCTCTCCATATCATTTCCTACATGGTGCCCAGGCTGAACGGCAACAACGGCACCACCTTCGAGACATGCGAAACCTATCACATGTTCCGCGTGCAAGCCTCGTCGCCCACAACTACACTTGAAATCAAAGTCACGGACCGTTTCGGAAACGTATCCACCGAAACCATGACCCGCCCGAAGGCGTTCACGACTGCTGCCTATAGCAGCGATGCCCTCCTCTTCTAAAACCACATGAGAATGAAAAGACTTGCACTAATCACTGCCGTCCTGCTTGCCATGGTGGCATGCAGCACCAAAGATCATATCATCCGCACGAAGGTGCCCGCCCGTCCTGCCGGTCAGGAGGATGTGGTCGGCCTCAGGCTGCCTCCTATGGATACCGTGCGTGTCGGGTTTATCGGGGTCGGGATGCGCGGCAGGGATGCCGTACGCCGCTTCTGCTTCTTCCCGAATGCCCGGATAGCCGCCATCTGCGATGTGCTCCCCGAAAATGTGGAGAGATGCCAGGGGTACCTGCGTAAGGCCTCCCGCCCGGATGCTGCGGCCTACTCCGGCTCCGAAGAGATCTGGAAGGAGCTTTGCGAAAGGGAAGATGTCAATCTGGTGTATATCTGCACGGACTGGAAGAATCATGCGCCTATGGCCCTCTATGCCATGGAGCATGGCAAGAATGTGGCCATCGAGGTGCCCGGCGCCACCAGCCTCAAAGAGATATGGGCCCTCATCGACATGGCGGAAAGCAAGCGCCTGCACTGCATGATGCTGGAGAACTGCACCTACGATTTCTTCGAACTCACCACCCTCAACATGGCCCAGAAGGGCCTCTTCGGGGAGGTGATCCACGGCGAAGGCGCATACCACCACTGTCTCGACGACTTCTGGGATGAGTACTGGAACTCCTGGCGCCTGGACTTCAATGCCGGCCATAACGGGGATCTTTATCCCACCCACGGCCTCGGCCCGGTCTGCCAGGTGATGAACATCCATCGCGGGGACCGTTTCAAGACCCTTACCGCCATGGAAACCCGTTCGGTAGTAGGCAAGCGGCTCTGGAAAGAACGCGGGCATGACCCGGAAGAGTTCCGGAACGGGGACGAGACCATGACCATGATATCCACGGAGAATGGCAACACCATCCTGATAGAGCACGATGTGATGACTCCCCGCCCTTACGACCGCATGTACCAGATTGTTGGCACTGAAGGCTATGCCGCCAAGTATCCCCGCCAGATCTACAGCCTCCGTCCGGACAGGCAGGAGGGCGCTACCGACTACGATAACCTGAATTCCCACCGTCCGGTAACTCCGGAAGTGATGGCTGCGCTGATGGAAAAGTACCGCAGTCCCATCCTCACCCCTGAAATGGAGGAACTTGCAAAGACGGTCGGCGGCCACGGAGGTATGGATTTCATCATGGATTACCGTCTGGTTTACTGCCTCACCAACGGCCTGCCGCTCGATATGGACGTCTACGACCTGGCGGAGTGGTGCTGCCTGAGCGAGCTGGGGTCCATCTCCATCGCCCACGGCGGAGCTCCCGTCGAGGTACCGGACTTCACCCGCGGCGCCTGGAACAAAGTTTGCGGATACTCTTACGCGTTCGCGGAATAACCCGCGCCTGACATTATGACAATTAACTACGAAGAGAAACTGGTTCCGGTGCTCCTGGTAACCGGATACCTTGGAAGCGGCAAGACTACCCTCCTGAACCGCATCCTGACCAACAAGAAAGGAATAAAGTTCGCCGTAATCGTGAACGATATCGGCGAAGTCAACATAGACGCGGACCTCATCCAGAAGGGCGGCATAGTCGGTGGTGCCGACGACAGCCTTGTGGCCCTGCAGAACGGCTGCATCTGCTGCACTCTGAAGATGGACCTCGTGTCGCAGCTCTGCGACCTCAGCCGCATCGACAAGTTCGACTACATCGTGATCGAGGCCAGCGGCATCTGCGAACCCGGCCCCATCGCCCAGACCATAGTTTCGGTGCCCCAGATTGGCCCGAAGCAGCGCATCTATCCCAAACTGGACTGTGTCGTGACGGTGGTGGACGCCCTGCGCATGCAGAGCGAGTTTGCCTGCGGCGATGCGCTCCAGCGCCCGGACATCGACGACGAAGACCTTGAGCGTCTGGTCATCGAGCAGATAGAATTCTGCAACGTGGTGCTTTTGAACAAGGCTTCCGAGGTGAAGCCGGAGGAACTCGCCCGCGTGAAGCAGATAGTGCGCACGCTGAACCCCGGCGTGGAAATACTGGAGTGCGACTACGGCGACGTGGACCTGGACAAGCTGGTGAATACCGGCCGCTTCGATTTTGAGAAGGTGGCCACTTCCGCAGCCTGGATATCTGAAATCGAAGGCCATCACGACGATGACGATGATGATGACGAACATGAGCACCACCATCACCACCATGACCACGCAGGCGGAGAGGTGGAGGAATACAACATAGGCACCTATGTATACAATGTGCGTCCGGCCATGGACCTGAACAAGTTCGACTATGCAGTGGCGCGCCTCTGGCCGAACAACATCATCCGCGCGAAAGGCCTCTGCTATTTCACCACGGACATCGACAAATGCTATCTCTTCGAGCAGGCCGGAGTGCAGAAAACCCTGCGCGAAGCCGGCCTCTGGTACGCCGCGATGCCCAAGGACCGCCTTGCCGAGATGCTCCTGCAGGACGCCGCGCTCCAGCGCGACTGGGACCCTGCCTACGGCGACCGCATGCAGAAGATAGTCTTCATCGGCCAGAACCTCGACAAGGACCTCATCAAGCAGGTGATGGACTCCTGCCTGGCGGAATAATTACTTCAGTGAATACACGCTGGCGCGTAGGAACGCGCGGAGATCGTCCATAGAATTGAAGGAGGCGAGCTCTGCGGGGGAAATGAGATTCCCCGCCAGGATGCGGAGCGTCTTGCCGGACTTGTTCAGCATTTCGCTTGGAAGGCGAAGCAGCCGCAGGCGCCAGTCTATCAGCCCCAGGGAATAGTAGAAGCGGGAGTTTCCGTCCAGAAGGCGCAGCGGAAGCACCGGTACGCCTGCATTCCTTATGAATTTGATTATGGACATCTGCCACTCGCGGTCCCTTATGCGCGGTTCTTTCATGCCGGGATGCCCCGGAATCTCCGGACGGGATTGAAACAGTTTCAGGTCCGAAACGGCTCCGGAGGGGAACAGCCCCAGGCAGCCCCCCGATGAAAGAAGCTCTTTTGCGGCCCTGACTCCGGACAGGCTCCGGGCCGTAGGAGTGCCTATGCTGTTGCCGTTTGGAGTGACTGTGATGAGATTCTCCCGCAGCGGTTCGAAACGCCAGAGCAGTTCATTCACCATGTATTTGTAGTCCTGGCGGAGATGTCCGAAGAAATCTATCAGGGAAATGCCGTCCAGGGCCCCCTGGGTGTGATTGCATATCGTGATGAACGGGCCTTTAGGCAGCAGGCCCCGGAAATGTTCCAGAGCTTCTTCCCGTGGAAGACCGTTGACGGTATAGTTCATCCCGGCTTCGGCGTTGATAGCCTGCGCGAAATCCGGGCCCCTGAAGCGTTCGAAGCCATCTATCCGCCTTTCTATCTCGCTGACTCCCAGCATCCGCAGCAACCCGAGGGCAAAGGCCTTGCCGGCCCGTCCCCGGAACAACGGGGAAGCCTTCTCGAGCTCGTGGATGGAAATAAGCTCCATCAGCCGTTCCAGGGCTTGGGAGGATCCATCCTGGCGTACTCGCCCAGATCCTTCATGAGGGTTACCACGTACACCAGCATCAGCATTGCCACGATCACGGCACCCACATAGTCGAAGATGCCGATTGTGAAGGGCTGCCCGAACAGCACGATATCCTGCGAGAATTCGCGCAGCGGCCTCACGAAGATGTACAGTGTGTTCACGATGATGAGGATCAGCCTCAGCTCGGTGGGCCCCAGCTTGGCGTAGGTGAGCTTGAATTCCTTCTTCAGGTGCGCGTTCATACTCACGTTCAGAGTCAGGAGAAGGTAGAGGATGAGTCCGGCCACGGCCAGCCAGATGTTGAGGAGGGCGGAGATGCCTATGCTCATGAACATCACCACCTCGTTGATGGCGTCCACGGTGTGGTCGAGATAATACCCGTAGATCGGCCTCTGGGTGCCGCGGTAGCGGGCCAGGTTGCCATCAAGGGAATCCCCGTACCAGTTCACCAGGAAGCCGAACGAGGCCAGCCAGAGCCAGTTGATGTTGTAGTTGGACAATATGTATCCGGCCGCGATAATGACCGAACCGATGATGCCTATCCATGTGAGGGTATTGGACGTGACCCAGCGCGGCTGACGTGCCGCGAGCCACACGAGGGCCTTATGCTCCGCAGCATTCAGGAAAGATGTCTGGATGCGCTTGGATGTTTTGATTTCTTCTGCCATACAATATAATATCGCTACAAAAAAAATACCAATTATTTGGGATTGACCGGCCTGCATCCCGGAAGTAACTTTGCAGCGTAAAATGCAACTATCAGAACTACATACCGGCGAGAAAGCCGTCATAGCAAAGGTCTCGGGCCATGGAAGTTTCCGCAAGCGCCTGATAGAAATGGGTTTCATCCGCGGCAAGTCTGTACGCGTAATCTTGAACGCCCCTCTCAAGGACCCTATCGAATATGAAATACTTGGCTATAAAGTGTCCCTCCGCCGCGAGGAGGCAGCCAAGATAGAAGTCATCAGCGAAGAAGAAGCAAAAGCGCACATCGCCACCGAACATGCCGGCGAGTCCCTCCCGGCTATCCTCGACCGCGAGATTTCCGAACTCGCGGAGGAGCGCGGTCGCAATATCCGGGTGGCCCTGGTGGGCAATCCCAACTGCGGCAAAACATCGCTTTTCAACATCGCATCCGGCGCCCACGAGCACGTGGGCAACTACAGCGGCGTGACGGTGGATGCCAAGGAAGGCCGGTTCGAGCACAAGGGCTACAAGATAACCCTGGTGGACCTGCCCGGCACCTACTCGCTGTCAGCCTACAGCCCTGAAGAGCTATATGTGCGCAAGAACCTGCTGGAGCACACTCCGGACGTAGTTCTGAACGTAGTGGACGCATCCAACATCGAACGCAATCTCTACCTCACCGCCCAGCTCATCGACATGAACCTCCCGGTCGTGATGGCCCTAAACATGTACGACGAGCTGAAGGCCAAGGGCGACAGCATCGACATCAAGCAGCTGGGATACCTTCTCGGCATGCCTGTCTGCCCCACCGTGTGCAGGGACGGGCAGGGAGTGAGCGAGCTTTTCGACACGGTCGTGGAGATGTACGAGAACCCGTCCCCGCGCCTCGCGCGTCACATCCATATCAATCATGGAAAGGACCTGGAGCAGAGCATCGACCGCATCAAGCTTATATTCCAGAGAGACAAGGATATTCGCGCGCGTTTCTCCACCCGTTATCTGGCCATCAAGGCCCTGGAGGAGGATTCGGACATAGAGAAAGTTATCGACACCCTGCCTTTCGCCGGCGAGGTGAAGACGGCGCGCGACGAAGAGAACGCCCGCATCCAGCGCATCCTTGGCAGCAACGCCGAGTCTGCAATAGTGGATGCAAAATATGCTTTCATCCAGGGCGCCCTCACCGAGACATGGACTCACGCCGAGGGCGCTCCAAAACATACTTTGACAGACAGGATAGATGCCGTCGTCACCAACAAGTGGCTGGCCTTCCCCATCTTCATAGCCATATTGTATCTCATTTTCACCGCAACCTTCACCCTCGGCGAATATCCCATGAACTGGATAGACTGGCTGGTGGGCAAGTTCGGGGACCTGGTTGCAGCTCTGATGCCGGATGGCTGGCTGAAGGACCTTCTGGTAGACGGCATAATTGCGGGTGTGGGGAGTGTACTTGTGTTCCTCCCCAACATCCTCATCCTCTATTTCTTCATCTCTATAATGGAGGATTCCGGCTACATGGCCCGAACGGCCTTCATCGTGGACAAGTTGATGCACCACCTTGGCCTGCATGGCAAGAGTTTCATCCCCATGGTGATGGGATTCGGCTGCAACGTGCCGGCCATTATGGCCACCCGCACCATCGAAAGCCGGAAAAGCCGGCTGATAACAATTGCGCTGATTCCATTCATGTCCTGTGCCGGCCGGTTGCCGATATTCGTGCTGCTTGCGGGAGCATTCTTCCCTAAGCACGCCGCTCTGGCACTTTTGTGCATCTATGCCCTCGGGGTGGTGCTGGCAATCCTTTCGGCACTTGTGATGAAGCGTATCATCAAGGATGACGACCTCCCCTTCGTGATGGAGCTTCCTCCCTACCGCATCCCCACCGCCAAGGCCATAGGAAGGCATACTTGGGAGAAGGGAAGGCAGTACTTGCAGAAGATGGCGACCACCATTCTGATCGCGTCCGTGGTGATCTGGGCTCTGGGCTACTATCCCAAGAACGATGCCCTTCCGCGTTCGGAGCAGCAGGAGCAGAGCTTGCTCGGGCACATCGGCAAGGCCGTGGCTCCTGCCCTCGATCCTCTTGGATTCGACTGGAGGATGGATGTGGGACTGATTACCGGAGTAGCAGCCAAGGAGCTGGTGGTCAGTTCACTGGGAGTGATGTATGCGGGAGAAGAAGGTGATGAGGTGGATGAAAACGATACTGCCCTGCAGAGTGCGCTCAAGAGTACCGTGCCGCTCCCCGTGGCCGTTGCATTCATGATTTTTATCCTACTGTACTTCCCCTGCATCGCCACCTTTGTGGCCATCAAGAACGAGACCGGGCGTTGGGCCTGGGCGTGGGGCATCTGTGCCTACACCATGGCAATAGCCTGGGTGTTCGCCTGGCTTGGGAAACTGGTCTGTGAATTGATTATTTAAGCCAGAGTTCGGGGTTCCGGGGCGTCTTCCCCTCCCATAGTTCGAAATGCAGCTGCGTCTCGCCCGCGATGGTATCCACGCGGCCGAGGACCTGGCCCGTCTTGACCTTGTCACCCGCCTTCACGTTCACGCTGGCGAGCTTGCAATAGAAAGTGAAATAGCCGCCGTGCTGCACCAGGACGCACTGGTTGTAGCCGGGAATCATCGCCACGTTGGCCACCACCCCGTCGAAGACCGCCTTGATGGCGGTATCCTTCGCGAGGGCTATGTTCATGCCGTTATTGAAGGGGAGTTCGACGTTCTTGTACACGGGATGGTAGTGCTTGCCGAAGGAATCCACCACGGGCCCGTCGGCAGGCCAGGGAAGCTTGCCGTAATTGTCTGCAAATTCCTTGTCCAGTTTCTCGTCTATCGCGGTCTTGGGTTTCTTGGAAGACTTCTGCACCATCCCCTTCACTTCCCGGCTAAGAGCCTCCACCTGACGTTTCTTTGCGGCCAGTTCCTTCTGGTAGCGCGCCTTGTCCTGGTTGAGGTTGGCGATAAGCTGTTTCGAACTACTCTCATCTGCTTCCAGGTGCTTGAGTTCCACCACCCGGGTGTTGCGCAGCACCGATGCCTCCTCGCGGAGCTTCTGCAGCCCAGCCTTCTCCTCTTCTATCTTCGCGCGCGTGTCCTTGATTTCAAGCGCCTGCGCGTTTAGCCCTCGGGCCATCTCTTTCAGGTAACCGTAGCGGCGCAGGCCCTGCGAGAGGCCTTCGCTGGAGAGGAGGTACATGTACCATATGCGGGTGTCCCGGTTCTTGTAGGCGCTGCGGACCAGTTTGTCGTAGTTGTCGGAAATGAGCGTGTAGCGCTTCTCCAGGCTGTCCAACTTACGGTTTTTCTCGCGGATACGGCCGTCTATGGTTCTGATCTGGGCGTCGCTTTCGGCCACCAGTCCCTTGCGGGCGCTTATCTTCTTGCGGGTGAGCTTGAGGGCGGTGTTGGCACTTTTCACCTTACCTGCATTCTCTTTCAGCTGCTGGTCCAGGATGGCTATCTCCCGCTCCAGCTTCGCTTTCTTTTTCTGGGATGCATTCTGAGCCGGGCACCAGGCAGACGCCAGCGCCAACAAGAGCATTATGAAGACCGCCTTCTTCATTCGTCATTCTTTTTCTCTGCCAGCATGCGGAAGGATTTGGCCAGGTCGTTCTCCCCGAGGGCCTCCAGCACGGTGGCGTAGTGCTCCAGGATGACCTTGCTGTCCCGGCCGCCGTAGAGCATGGCATGCTTGAAATAGGGCTTCGCCTGCTGAGGCTTGCCCTGCAGGTAGAGTATCCACCCGTAGGTGTCCAGATAGGTGGCATTGTCGGGATCTTTCTCCACCGTTATCTTGCTCATCTGGGCTGCCTTCTTCAGCTTTTTCTTCTGCAGGCTGAGGTAGTAGGCGTAGTTGTTCAGCACCGGCAGGTACTCCGGATCTGCCTTGAGCGCTCGGTCATAGGCCTTGAAGGCGTTCTTTGTCTGGCCGAGCTTGTAGTATGTGTCCCCTATGGTGGCCAGTGCAGGCATCACCTTGGGATTCTTCTCGCCTCCCACTTTTATTATTGTCTCGCACTGGTCTATGATTTCCTTCGCCGTGGCACCCTCGTCCATTATCACCTGCATCTTGAGGAACTGGGCATCGACGTCATCCGGATAGGCGTCCACGAAGCGGTTGAAGTACTCGCGGCCCTTTTCTTTCCGGTCGGTTCCGTAGAACCAGCTGCCTGCCAGGCGCAGGGCGCTGCTGTCGGTAGGGTGAACATTGGCGCATCCTGCAACCAGGCTGTCCAGCTGCGCGTTCCACATGCGGTAGAAGTTGTAGTCGATGTGCTGAAGCAGTTCGTTGATATAGTTGCACTTGGCCGACGGGTTCAAGTCCGGATTCTGCACCATCTGGTTGATGGAGGTGAAGTATCCTGGGATGTTCCCGCGCATGCGGTAGACCTCGCTCTGGCCGAGGATGGCCGGGGTGTAATCCGGCGAAAGCATCAGGGCCTTCTCGAAATTGGCCATCGCCAGGGAATCCTTGTATTCGCCGAGCGCCTTGTTGCCGAGGAGGGTCAGGGTGTAGGCGTTGGTGTACTTGGCCGGGTGCTTTTCCATCAGGTCGAGGTAGATCTCGGTGGATTTGTCCCCCTTGCCCTCGTTGAGATAGATACTGGCCAGGAAATCCTGATACCATACATTTGTGGAGTCAGCCTGGATAGCGGCCTGGAGGCACTTCTCGGCATCTCCCAGGCGGCCGGTCATGGCGTAGCACTGGCCGAGATAATAGTTGACGGCATCGTTGCCGGGAAAGTTCTTGTTGAGGTATTCGAGGTGGCCGATGGCAGTGGTGTAGTCCCCTGTCTGCATCTTTGCTACAGCGCCGATCAGCATGGTTTCAAGCACACTCTGCTGCTGGTTGGTCTTTGCTGCTTTCTGGCCGGAAGGCTGGGCCGTCAGCCCTCCCGGGAACAGGAGCAGCAGCGCGGCTATTATGTAGACCAGTTTCTTCATACCTCCGTCTATCTGTACAAAAATAGTGCTTTTTTGGAGTTTATTCGTTATTTTTGCATATACAATTGTTCGAAGATGCAACTTTTCGGAGGTAAAGCGCATCTTAAAAACCGAGAACGGGAAACCGGCAAGGCCGGCAATGCCATCGGGCCAGACGTCATCGAGCAATGCAAAAATGGCGACAGGCTTGCACAGAAGGCCGTTTACGATGCTCTGTCATCCAAGATGTTCGCAGTTTGCGTGCGTTATATGGGAGGGGACAGGGATTCGGCGGCAGACATCCTTCAGGATGGATTCGTGACATTGTTTACCAAGCTGGACAGCTATTCGGGAGAGGGTTCTTTCGAGGGCTGGGCCCGCAAGATCTTTGTCAATACGGCATTGATGAGTTTGCGTAAGAAAGACGTACTCAAACAGAGCGAGGATGTGGACGTTGCCTGGAATATCAGCAGTTCGGATCCCACGCCAATCCAGAATATCGGATATCAGGAGCTTTGCAAGATGATTGCCGCCCTGCCTCCGGGCTTCAGGACTGTTTTCAATATGTATGTTGTCGAGGGTTTCTCCCACAAAGAGATAGCGGAGGCCCTGGAGATTTCGGAAACCACTTCGCGCTCGCAGCTACAACGCGCGCGAACTTTGCTGCAGAACAAGATCAAAGAGAGATTTTAAGATGCTTAAGAGCTTTAACGAGGATTTTGACCTTCAGGTCAGGTCGATGATGGACCAAGCGCAGGAACCTGCTCCCGCAGGAGCCTGGGAGGCCATTTCGTCCAGGCTTGATGCGTTAGCCGCAGCCGGCTTGCAGCCCGCCGCCTCCGAGGCGCCTGCTGCCGCCCGCCCCGTCCGCCGTGTGTGGTACTGGGCCGGCGCTGCCCTTGCCATGGCCGCTGCCATCGCCCTCGGCATCTTCTTCTCCGGAACATCCGATAACAATTCCAACCTTATAAATATTACCAGCGGCGAAGGCCTTGTGGCTCAGGAAGTCGCTCCCGCGGCCGAAGTTGCCCCTCGTGGTCAAAATAGCCCTCTGGTGACCACGACCCCCGAAAAATCCGCCTCTCGTGGTCAAATCGAGGCCGATATGACCACGGCCCCCGTCGATCAGACGGTCCGTTCCGAAAAACAGCCTGTTTCGGGAACAAACAGTGAGAGTTCTGTAGCCGAAACCGTGCAGACCCCCAGCCAGCCGTCCGCCCCTTCTGCGACAAAGCCGGCCGTAGATCCGTTCGTGCAGATGGCGTTCGAGGATTCACGCAAAGCGCCGCGCCGCGCCCCTGTTTCACTGACAATCTCCGGAGGCTCCACCAGCAACAATTCAACTGCAGGAAACGTGCTGCAAGGCGCTCCCGGGCCTTATTTTCAGGATGGCATTTCCGAGAAGAGCCAGTCTTCCTTCGGTATTCCGGTAATCGTGGGTTTTGGCGTCAGGTATCCGATCGGGGACAAACTCTCGATCGGCACCGGGCTGGATTATTCGATCCTTACCCGCACGTTCGAGGGCAGATACATTGAAGGAAGTACCGTAAAGGACGGTGACTTCAATCATACGCTGCAGTACATTGGAATCCCTGTAGACCTGTCGCTTAAGCTTTTGACAAAAAACGACATCACAATCTATTCGACAGTCGGCGCCGAGGCGGAATATGCCATATACAATAAGTACCGTCTGCTCGGCACCGATACCGTGGTTGGCGAGAAAGTGAATGGACTGCAGTGGAGCGTTGGCGGAGGCCTTGGCCTTGAGTTCAACGTAAGCGACCATTTCGGAATCTTCGCCGAACCTTCGGTCAAGTACTATTTCGACTGCGGGCAGCCCAAGAGCATCCGCACAGACAAGCCTTTCCAGATGGTTTTGCGGCTGGGAGTCCGGTTTGAGCTTTAACGCTGATAATCAGCCTTTTACCCATAGGCAAACATATAATTTGGTTTTTACCCCCGGTTTTACCCCCGGGGGTATGTTTTTTTCGTATAGATTTGCGGGAAAAGAAATGGATTATGAAGGGTTTGCTTATCTCTTTGTGCGGGCTGCTGCTCTTGCAGTCTTGCGAGAAATACACTCTGACCCGTGTTTACAGGGCACAGGTAATGTATAATGAAGGTGGTGGCAGGGGAAATGCCCCGGACAGCACCGAGACTCCAAAATGGGATACGTCGGTATTCGTAACGGCAGTTTCTGTTCCGAAAGACTACGACTGGCGGCGGGATACCCTTTATGGAGCTGTGCCATGCGAGCTTCAATTGATGAAAGATGGCACGCTCATGTTCTCGATGCCAACAGGAGAAATCGCCTCGTCTTCTCCAGACACGCACCATCTCCTGGGGGGACACCTGTACACCGAATATGCCTCTGTGGACGGGACTGTCATCTGCCTGGATGGGAAAGAGCTGTTCCGCTACCCGCAGAGAGAGATGCTGAAGGGGCTGCTGGTGCACGGGGAGGATATTTATTCGCTTGGACAATCCGTGGATGGGGACGGTTTCTATTATCGCCGAAACGGGGAAGTGCTGCTGCGTCAGGAGGTGGGAGAGGTATTTGGAAGCTTTTCGAATCCGGCATATGGACGGAACGGCGCTCTTTATGAAAACGAAGGTAAGGTGTGCTTTTGCTTCAAGACCCCGTCCGCTTGCTACATAGTCAGCGATGGCACGATGTATAACGTGCGCACCAGCGTGAGTGCATACCGCATAAAGGATATGCGTTTGTATGGGCAGTCCACATATTATGTCGCCGATTATTCAACAACGGTGATGATATTCTCTTCTTCCCGCACGCGCACACTTCCATCTGGGACCAGTTGGCAGTCGGTCAGCCTGTTCCCCCGCAACGGCACAATATGGTTCATGGCGGATTCGCCTGCCATGACCATCTGCAGCGAAGTCGCCACAGCCGAGAACGATAATTACGGTGTACGCTTTAGCGGGAACGACAATTACCTTTTCGAAGGGAGTTCCCGTTTCTATTCGGCCGCCTGCGATGGTGGCACCTTGAATATAAGGGATGATACGGGTGAAATACTCTACATAAGGGATTCTACCTATTTCTTCGGGGGTAACAGCATCTTCTGCGAGGGCGATGAGGTCTACGCCCTGGTCAATCCGCGCGAACGCGAAAGACCGCCCGGAGTATGGCATCGGGGAAAAGAGATGGAATACAGTATAAACGGATATCTGACTGCGGTGGAAGTATTGGTCAGTCCTCCCAGCTTATGACGCGGCTCTCGTCCGGCATCACCTCTATCCGCACGCGCAGGGCCTCTTCAGGGATTATCTCCTCTATGTTCTCCGGCCATTCCAGAATGCATGTGCAGCCACTGTCGATATAGTCGTAGAAGCCAATGTCAAGGGCCTCGGAAGGCTTGGTAATGCGGTAGAAATCAAAGTGATATATGGATTCTCCCGAGGCTGTGCGGTATTCGTTTACGATGGCGAAGGTGGGCGATGACACCGCATCCCCATCAACTCCGAGCACTCTGCATATGGCTGTTGTGAAGGTGGTCTTTCCGGCTCCCATCGGTGCATAGAAAGCGATGATGCGCCCGGGCCCGACCTCGCGGAGGAACTGCTCCGCGGCCTGGTCGATTTCCGAAAGATTATGAATAACGATTCGATGCTGCATTGGTGGCAAAGATACAAATTAAAGGATTATGTTGATAAACATTATTGGAGCGAAATGCATAGGTATAGATGCCGTGCCGGTTCTTGTCGAGGTTAAAATCGACCGCGGAGTCGGAATACATTTGGTCGGGCTGGCAGACGTGGCGGTAAAGGAAAGCCTGCTTCGCACTGTGACTGCGCTGCAGTCGATGAATTTCCATATCCCTGGCAAGAAGATAGTGATCAACCTGGCACCGGCCGATGTGCACAAGAACGGCAGCGGCTATGACCTTCCTATCGCGCTGGGCATCATTGCTGCATCCGGGCAAAGGGATTTGCGAGGGCTGGACAAGTATTTGATTATGGGGGAGTTGGGCTTGGACGGATCGATCCGTCCGGTGCCGGGCGCGCTGCCTTATGCTGAGGTGGCGGTGGGGCTCGGCCTGCAGGGATGCATCCTGCCTGCGCAGTCTGCTCTGGAGGCCGCAGAATACAGACAGGCCAGCATCTATGGAGTGGATAACCTGGAGCAGGTGCTTTCGATTCTGGAGGAGAAAGAGGATAGGGATGACCTTCTGGTTTGGAACAGGCCGGAATACACGCGGGCCTCGGCAGGACCGGACGCCGCCGGAGGATATATGGATTTCTCGGAGATAATCGGGCAGGAGGCGGCCAAACGGGCGGCGGAAGTAGCTGTAAGTGGGGGACATAACCTGATTCTCATCGGCCCTCCGGGCGGAGGGAAAAGCTCTCTGGCAAAGGCGATTACGGGCATCCTGCCGCCTATGACGATGGAGCAGTCTCTGGTGACGAGCAAGATATATTCGGTGTCCGGACTTCCTACCCGCGATGCCGGACTCATCCGCCGCAGGCCCTTCCGCGCCCCGCACTACAGCGCCTCGCTGGCGGCCATAGTCGGTGGTGGCAACGGAGGCAACATCGTGCCAGGGGAGATATCCCTTGCGCACAACGGCGTGCTATTCTGCGATGAGTTCGCACAAATGCCGAAATCGGTAGTAGAGGCTCTCCGGGGGCCGATGGAAGACAGGAAAGTAGTGGTGTCGCGCCTCCGGGGGAAGGTGGAGTATCCGGCATCTTTCATGCTGGTTGCCGCCACGAATCCATGCCCCTGCGGATACTATGGCGACGGCGACCGCTGCACCTGCACCGTGGGACAGCGTGTGGGATACCTCAACCGCCTGTCGGGTCCTTTACTTGATAGAATCGACCTGCACGTTTGGATGAGTCCCGTTGATACACGCCGCCTGATCGACAGGCCGAAGGGAGAGAGCAGTGCAGACGTGGCGGCACGTGTGATGAAAGCACGCGAAGTGCAACTGAAGCGTTTCAAGGGTACTGGAATCAGTACGAATGCAGAGATGACCAACGCCCTGATGGAGCGTTTCTGCCCGCTTTCGGAGGGGTGCA
Source organism: Bacteroidales bacterium (assembly GCA_017427385.1). GTDB lineage: Bacteria > Bacteroidota > Bacteroidia > Bacteroidales > UBA932 > Cryptobacteroides. Next base: position 42,581 of record JAFRSW010000017.1, on the reverse strand, counting down.
AGTCCCTGCTGGAGAGCATAATAGACCGTCTCGGCCTGTCCGCCAGAGCCTACTCCCGTATAGTTCGCATCTCCCGTACCATAGCAGACCTTGCCGGTAGCGCCGACATCCTTCCTGCGCACATCAGCGAAGCCTCCGGCTACCGCTTTCTCGATCGCCGGAATTTTGGAGAACTGTAGGCGCTACTGAATCTCGAACAGGTTCAGGAAGCCGGTCATCATGAAGACGGCGCGGATCTCGTTGCTGATGGAGCGGACGATGACCTTGCCGCCCTTTTCGGCGGCGGCTTTGCGTATGGTCAGGAACAGGCGCAGGCCGGAACTGGAAATGTAGCTCAACTCGCTGCAGTCCAGCACGATAGTGCCGGCGGCATCGGCCTTGAGTTCTTCGAACTGGGGTGCTACCTCCTGGGATGCAGGGGTGTCGAGACGGCCGATCAGGGCGGCCGTTACGCATGTCGCGTCTCTTGTAATCTTAACTTCCATCTTATTGCAATTTTTTAATCATCGTAAGAATGTTCATATCCTCCTTGCGTTCGTAATTCACAGAGTCCATAATCTGACGGACCATGTGGATGCCGAGCCCGCCTATGGGGCGGTCTTCGACGCTTGCGGAGATATCTACCTCAGGTTTGGCGGTAGGATCGAAGGCCTTTCCGCTATCGGAAAGAACGAATATCAGATCATCCCCGTCGCGGGAGGCAGCTAGCTCCAGGGAACCATATTCTCCTTCGGGATAGGCATAATTGATCACATTGGTAACAGCTTCTTCCAAGGCCAGGTTGAGGCCGGGAATAAGGGTTTCATCAAAGCCAAGATTGGGAGACAGAGCCTCCAGCCAGTCCTGCAGGCGTGAAACCTGCTTGATATCATTGTGCAGCACCAGGTGGTTGCCGTAGATATCCTTATCCTTGCCCAGATAATGGATGAACAGCATGGTGAGGTCGTCGCTCTGGGGAGCCTCGCCCACAAACTCGCGTACCCGGGCTTCTACGGTCTTAAGATGCTCGTAGGCGCCCTTTCGGCCGTGAAGCGCCTTCATCATCCTGTCCTCGCCGAATTGCTCATGAGCAGAATTCTCCGCTTCGTTCAGGCCGTCGGTGTAGAGGAAGATGGCATCGTCGTATCGGAAATCCATCTCCTGCTCCTTGAACTCCATCCCCGGCATGATGCCCAGCGGGAGGTTCGCCTCGACCGCCAGCATCTTCATCGAGTCCGTCAGCAGCATGGGCGGGTTATGGCCGGCATTGCAGTAGCGCAGATGGCCTTTCTGCAGGTCCAGAATGCCGCAGAAGAAGGTGACGAACATGTTGCTCTCATTCATAGCCGACAGGCTGTCGTTCATGATACGGACAATGGCGCTTGGGCTGCATTCGCGGGCAGCCAGATTGCGGAAGGATGTGCGGGTGACGGCCATCACCAGCGAAGCCGGCACGCCCTTTCCGCTCACGTCCCCTATGCAGAAGAACAGTTTCTCGTCCCGGATGAAATAGTCGTACAGGTCGCCTCCGACCTCCTTGGCGGGCACTATGTCGGCAGCCATGTCCAGGTCGTGGCGCTCGGGGAAGGGAGGGAACACCTTTGGAACCATCGACATCTGTATGCCGCTGGCAATGTTGAGTTCTCCCTCCATGCGCTCACGCTTTTCGTTGAGTTTTTTGTTCTGCTCATAGTGCTTGTACATAGAGCGGAACATCAGGATGAGCAGCAGGATGCCAAGAATCTGGAAAATGGTAACCATCAGGCCGACATTTTTCAGATTGCGGAATATCTCGTCTTCCGGAATCACGATGGACATGGACCATCCGGTGCGTTCTACAGGAGTGAAGTAGATAAAATTATTCTTCCCGTTGTATTTGATATTCGTATGGCCGGATTCTCCGGACAGCATGGCCTGGTTGATCTCGCGCGTGGCGGAAGTATCATCCATGCGGGGAATCAAGTCATTGATGCTATTGTTCATCACCAGGGACTCCACAGGGCAGACCATTATCTGTCCGGCACGGCTGACAACCATGTTGAAGGCGTTGGGATAGACGGTCATGTTTCCCACCAGGTTGGTGAGCCAGTCCAGCGATATGTCTGCTGTAAGAACGGCGGCGGTCCGGCCTTCATAGTCCTTGACCGGCATGGAGAACGTGGTCATGAGGATATCGCCTCCGCCTGTATCTATATAGGGCTCAGACCAGTAACCGGTCTCGTTCTCGAGTGCCTTGTAGAACCATTCCTGAGAAGGATAATCATATTCCTCGGTAGCAAGTGAAGCAAACTTCAGTTCCCCGCCCGGAGCCTGGAATACATAGGGAGAGAACAGGGGCCTGCCGGGCAGATATCCTGGTACCATGGCCACGGTGGACCCAACCACCACGGGATTGTCCTGCACGATTCGCTGCGCCACACGCTGCAGGCTGTCGGGCACGTTCATGCACCACTCGGCTATCCACACGCTGTTCCGCACAGCGGCCTCGGCCTGGTTGATTATGTCCATTATCTTGTTCTGGGCGGCCTCCAGCTGGCTCTCGGCACGATTGTTCGCCTCTTCCTGCATTGCCTTGCGCGAAAATGAATACTGGAGCATGGAAGTCGCTTCCAGCGTGGCTACAACCACGATTATGATCATCAGTCCGGCTCGGGACCACTGGCGTACTACTTCTGTGACTTTCATAATACGCTGCGGAGTTGTTCGCGGAATTCAGGCATGGGGCGCTTGGTGTCCCGCTCGATGATTATGGTCTTGAGCCCTGCATAGGGCCCGATCTCTTCTTCTATGTCCTTGAGGCTGCGGTCCGTGCCGAAATAAGCGGGAGCGAACTCCTGCCAGAAGCGGATGGAAAGGGCCTTGGGCATGTGGAAGGTCTCCTGGATGAAGGGCTCGTCGCTCAGGCAGCAGCACACATAGACCATCCCGACATCGAACAGGTGGTTGCCCCAGCAGAAGTCTCCAAGGTCGATGAAGTAACGCTTGTCGCCCACGAATATGGCGTTGCTGAACTGGAGGTCGCCGTGGATGGCCGTATCTTCGTCAGGAGTGTCAGCGATGAACTTGCCTAGCTTGTCCTTCTCGGCGGTTGTGAAGAAGGGGTTCTCTGCCAGCAGGCGATAATAACGGTCCTTTACGTTCTCAAAGGCTTTGGTATCCACATGCGTTGAGTGCAGTTGCAGGCACATCTGTGCAAATTCTCCTGCGAATTGACCGACTTTCCCCGGCTCGTCGGCCGTGGCGCGGGAGTAGGATTTCTTGCCCACGATGCGCTTGAAGCGTATGCCGTAGCGGCCGTCCTCCGTAACTACGTATTCTCCCGGTTCCGGGGTAGGGATGCCCAGTTCGTACACTTTGCGGGCGAGGTTCATCTCGTCCAGAGGCTGCTGTATCTTGCCGGGGAAATAGAGCTTCAGCATCACCGAAGGGTCGGTTTTGTGGTCGAAGCTCTCGCCGTTGGCGCCGCCGCCGGATAGGATGTAATCGTTCAGGGAAATCTTAATTGCGTCCATCGAATACCTGATTTATAAGTTGTTCAAATTCCTGAAAGGCGAATGTGTCCGAAAGCTCCCGGAGGGAATCGGCAAGGCCGCGGTAGTGCCATTCGTGCTCGCTGCGGTCCGTAACGTGGAACAGGTTCCAGAAGGCCTCTCCCTGCACCGCATAGTCGCGGGCGATGGCCCTCATGTTGGAGAGTTTGTCACCGAGGGCGACCATCTTTGCATCGTGTGAGGCCCGCGCGAGACGGTCGATGGCGGCCTGCTTGCGTGCGTGCCAGCTATCCTCCTCACTCACCCCGGCCTCGAACTCGTCGCTCTCATCCGCCACCAGCGCTGCGATGCGGTTCCCGAACTCCTTGCGGAGATCCTCCACCGTCACGTCCGTATCTTCCACCGTATCGTGAAGGGCGGCAGCGGCCAGGAGTTCCTGGTCTGATGTCATCGTAGACACAATGGCAACGGCCTCCATAGGATGGACTATATAGGGGAAGCCCTTGCCGCGGCGTTCGGTGCCTGCATGGGCGCGGACCGCGAACACTATCGCGCGGTCCAGCAGATCTGTATTCAGGGGTTTGTTCGCCATAAGCTACTGATTCATGAAAGGCAGGTCCTTGCTCTGCTCCACCAGGAACTCCGCCATATACTCGTTGCTCTCGGAGGGGCCGTTCAGCTCGTCCAGCATCAGTTTCAGGCCCATCTTGCCGCCGCCGTTCTTGAGGATGTAGGCCGTGCAGAGGTTCTGCGGAGCTACGCTGGAAGAAAGGATGTCCAGGTCCGTCAGGCCTATCTGGAAGCAGGCGATCTGATAAGCGGCCTCGGAGAAGTCTTTTATCATATTCTGGATGTCCCCGAGAGAGGTGAAGCGCATGGCCTGGAACAGGGGCAGGAAGTTGGACAGGTCCACATCCTGGACCTCCGCCTGATTGATGGAGGCGATGCGGCGGTTGAGCCGGTCGAAAGGCTTGATGGTGAGATAACTGCGGAAAGAATCACCATTCAGTTCTACCTCGGAAAGGTTACCGGAAGCTACCAGCTGCTGCACCTTGCGACGGTAGTCGGCGAGTTCCCGGCGGATGCGGCTGAACTCGTCGTCCACCAGCTCCAACATGCCGGCCAGACGGCTGAGGTTGCGCAGGTACACCTTAGGGATCTCCACGCCGCTCTTGTAGCCCGTGTCGTGGTTCATGTTGGCCCATGCGTGCTGGAGAACTGTGCGCATCTGCACCTCGAAGCGTATTTTATTGATCTCAGGGTGTTCAGGGTCGGTATATGCACTTTCCGGGATGCGGCAGATGTAGTGAAGGGACAGGTAACCGAAACTGTCTGTCTCGTGCGCCTTGCGCTTGTCTACGGAATTCTCCCAGTCGATTTCGAAAAGGCGCTCCAGCACGGATGCAACCTTGTCCACGTCATCTATATAGAAGGTGATGACGCGAATCCCGATTATGTCGGTGATGTCGTAGATGCTGGAGTACTTGCCCCCTTTGAGCTGCAGCTTGCCGGTAAGGGATCCTTCCGTCTTGACGCGATGTTCCACGGCAGCTACGATGAGCCCCGCCTCATCGAAAAAGCCCTTCAGCTTTTCGGGGATGATCTCCGCCATCTTTGAATATATCGGCAGCAGGCTGCGATACTGCTCCAGCAGTTCCTGTGAATGAGTATCCATCAGAGTTGAGTTACAGGGTGATTGAAATATGTGTCTTTATAAGGCTCATCGGCCAGGGTGAAATGCCACCATTCACTTTCCAGGGGCTTGAAGCCGTGGCGGAGCATCACATCGCGAAGCAGCATGCGGTTTGCGAACTGCTGCTCGGTAATGGCGTTATAGTCCGGATGGCTCTCCTCTCCGAACCAGTCGAAGGTGCCGCCCATGTCCACTTCTTTTTCGGTGTTCATGTCGAAGAGGGTCAGGTCTACGGTGGAACCGCGGGTGTGGCCGCTCTTGGCCATTATGTAATCCTGCTCGAAGAGCACGCTTTTGTCCAGATCCGGATAGAAGTAGCGCTTCATCATCGTGTCGGGCACGTCGGCTGCCCAGCGCACGAAGTGATCCACCGCACACTGGGGGCGGTATGCATCATAAATCTTGAGGCGGTAACCCTTGGCGATCATCTCGTCGCTGACTTCCTTCAGGGCCGTGGCTGCCTCCCTGGTGAGCAGGGCGGTGGGCTGAAGATACCCGTCGATGCGGGTTCCCACGAAGTTGTAGGTTCCGAAGTAGCGTATCTCCAGGATGACGTCCGGCACTACGTCGGTGATGTTGACGAACGCCTTTTCGAAGGCCCTGTCCTGCCTGCTCTGGCAGCAGCCGGACAGCAGGAGGGCAAGCAGCAGTATTTTGATGCAATTATTCATGTGCGAAAGAGGTGAAGCAGATCCCTATCCCTCCCTGAATGGAATAGCGGGTATATATCAGATTGATACTGAACCACTTGAGCGGCTGCACGGAAATGCCTCCGCCAAAGTTGAAATAGTGGGTCCTGGAGCCGGGAGTCACTTTATAAGGGTGATAAAGTGTGATTGATGATTCGTCTGCTTCGGAATTCAGTTTGGAAGCATCCGTGATGCCTTCGTTCGTCTGCATATATCCGACCAGCGGCATTACTCTGAACCATTTGAGAATCGGCACCTGATATCCCGCATTGATAAGGACCGCTTTGTCGTCGTTCCATTTGGTGTCGCTGACGGTGTTGTCGTATCTGTGCTGCGGCAAAGCCGTGGTGACGTCCAGATAGACGCCCCATGCCATCACGCTCCCGCCCAGAGTGAGCCTTGAATACTTGGTGTTTGTGGCAACCTGGCTCAGGTTGATGCCGACTTCGTAGCGGTCCCTGTTGAGGGAAAAGTCGATCGTCTGGGCGTTCGCGGCAACCACTGAAGCGACGGTCAGGATAATGGTTAACAGAGTGCGTTTCATCGTTATATGTAGTTGAATTCTACAAATATAATCTTTTTTCAGTCCATATTCACTATATTTGTACGTATGAGACGCACAATTATAGGCATAGGCGAGACGGTCCTGGACATAGTCTTCCGGGGCGGGCAGCCGCAGGCGGCAGTGCCTGGGGGCTCTGTTTTCAATTCCATGATTTCACTGGGGCGTACGGTTGGGAGGAAGTTCCCGGAAGTGCAGCTGTTGATGGAATCGCAGGTGGGAGACGACTATGTTGCAGATATGGTTGCGGATTTCATGGCCGCCAACGGAGTTAGCACGGAGGGCATAAAGCTGGCGAAAGGGCAGAGCGTGGTGTCGCTCGCCATGCTGGACGAGAACAACAACGCCCACTACGAGTTCTACAGGGACAAGGATCTGCCTCCCTTCCGCACGCCCGACACCCGCATACATCCCGACGACATTGCTCTGTTCGGGTCTTTCTTCGCAGTCAGCCCGGTCACCGGGCGCCAGGCCGGGGAATTCATCTCCCGCGCAAAAGAAGCGGGCGCAATTGTCTACTACGATATCAATTTCCGTAGGAATCATCCGGCAGAGCCCGCGAAATTCGAGGCTAATATTGCCCTGGCAGACATCGTTCGCGGCTCATCGGAGGACATAGAATATCTGTACGGCAGCAGCGATGCGGCGAAGGTGTACAGGGAACACATCGCCCCACTCTGCCGGAACTTCATCTGCACCCGGGGAGGGGAGGATGCCGAGGTCTTCTCGCCAGGCGTGCACGGGGTTTTCCCCACCGCTCCGGTGGAAAAGATAGTCTCCACCATCGGTGCCGGGGACAATTTCAACGCCGGAATAATCTACGCGCTGGTGAAGAACGGGTTCGGCAAGGCGCGGCTGGGGTGCCTCACGGCAGATGACTGGGCCCTTCTGGTGCCCACGGCAATGAAATTCTCTGCCAACGTCTGCGGCAGCCTCTACAACTACGTTGATCCGGGCTTCGCCGATTCTATTTAGCAAGGGAGATCGCCCCGAAAACACCGAGGGAAGCAATCAACATAATCACGCCAGCTAGCAGCACTCCCAGAAGAACGTAAAGCACGCTCTTCTTGAAATCCATGTTCAGGAAACTGGCCGCCAGGGTGCCTGTCCAGGCGCCCGTACCGGGGAGCGGGATGCCCACGAAAAGCAGCAGTGCGATGTAGAGGCCGCGCCCGGCCTTCGATTCCAGCTTGACCCTGGCCTTGTCCCCTTTTTCCAGGCACCAGCGGAAGAATCCGCCAATCACTTTCTTATCCTTGCCCCATTCGAGTATCCTCCTGGCAAACAGGAAGATGAAGGGCACAGGCAGCATGTTGCCGAGCACCGCAACCAGACAGGAAGGCCATATCGGAAGTTCGAACCCCACCGCATAGAGTATGGCTCCGCGTAGTTCGATAAGCGGCACCATGGAAATCAGGAAGACTATGATGTATTTTTTAAGCATCGTACTGAATGATTATTTGAATGATTCCACCAGATCCATCATGCGGTCGAATACTTCGGTCTGGGGGAAGTGCGTGCCTTCCGGGTCTGAGACCACGAGGTCGAGGGGTTCGCCGGGGAGCTGGGTACGGCCTATTTTGAAGACGGCGCGGCTGCGGCGGATTACATATTCGAGATGCCAGTTGTCGCCGGAAACGAGTGAAAGCAGCACCTGGGTGTTGCGGTAGGCTCGGATGAGTTTTTTCTGACGCACGGGGAATACGACCAGCTGGATACCCTTCCTGGCGAAATATTTCTTGACTTTTTCCTCCGCAGCTGCCGCGTCATCCGCATCGGCATCGAGGAGCACGGTCACCTGGGAGATGTCCGCGAGGCGCATCAGCGACGTGGGATTCTTGCTCCGGAAAGCACGGATCAGGATACTTGCGGGGAAACTAGCCATTGACTTTTGCAATCAGTTCCTTGATTTCGAGTTTTGCATCCCTCCAGCGGGGCACGTCAATCTTGGTGCCCACTACTTCCACCACCTTGGCGGCGATTATGGATCCTATCTCGCCGCAGGCTTTGAGAGGCATGCCTAGTGCGTGTGCATAGAGGAAGCCTGCTGCGTAGGTGTCTCCCGCTCCGGTGCCATCGATTGCCTTCGCCGGCCATGCGGGAATAAAGTGCTCTTCGGCGCCATCCTTTACCCAACTGCCATCCTTACCCACCTTCACCACGGCTATCTCGCAGTGTTTCGCAAGTTCGCGGAGGCCTTCAACAGCATCGTCCAGCTTGGTGAACGCCCTACTTTCCGTCTCGTTGGCGAAGACGATGTCCACGTATTTGTCTACCAGATTATGGAGGAAGGCGTTGTTGCTCTCCACTACGTTGTAGGAAGCCATGTCGATGGAGATGATGCATCCGGCATCTTTCGCCATCTGCACCGCCCTGGCTATAAGTTCCTGGTTCTGAACCAGATAGCCTTCGATATGGAAGTAGTCGTAGCCCTCGAAGAACTCGGGCTTGAGGTCGTCGGGACCCATCTCCAGCGCGGCGCCCATGTAGTCGGCGAAGGTGCGCTCCGCGTTGGCTCCGGTGATGAACACCATGCAGCGGCCGGAAGATTTTTCGCTGTGGAGCATGGTGGTCTTCACCCCGAACTGCTCCATCGTGCTCTTGAAAAGCTGGCCGAGTTCGTCGTCACCAATCTTTCCGATGTAGCCGGATGGCATGCCGAAGATGGATGTGCAGGTGATGGTGTTGGCGGCCGATCCTCCGGGAACGTACTTCACGCCTACCTCTTTGAGGGCGGACCAGATGCGGTCGCCGGTTTCCATGTCTACGTGCTGCATGCTGCCGAGGGGCAGATGGAACTCTTTAAGGAGGGTATCATCCGGCAAAATAGCCAGGATGTCGGTAAGGGCGTTGCCTATTCCTAAGATCGACTTCATAATTCTTTCTATTGGATAACAAAAATAATATAAAATATCGGGATATTCACTAACTTTGCGTGCCGTGAGTAAAAAGCTGCTCAATATCCTGAAATATGTGCTGTCCTTCGGGCTGGCGGGATTACTGGTTTGGCTGGCTTTCCGTGGCATCAACTGGCATGAGTTCTGGGTAGGCCTTAAGGCCACCCGATGGGGTTGGATAGCCCTTTATTTAGTTGTTGGATATCTTGCCCTGATGTTCAGGGCTCTCCGCTGGACCCAGCTCATACATCCCCTCGACAACGATATCCACTATGGTAAGGTCTGGGATGCCAACAACATCGGTGGCATGGCGAGCATCGCTCTCCCTGGCTCAGGAGACCTGCTCCGCACCGCACTTCTCACCACTTCCAAACTGCCCTATCAGACCGTGTTCGGCACGGTGATGATGGAGCGCGCGTGGGACATCCTGGCAATCCTGCTGATGTTCGTATTCTCACTGGTGTTTGCATGGGGACGCTTCGGAGGCTTTTTCGTAGACAACATCTGGCATCCCCTTAAGTCTCACACCATCATCATCTGGGGACTCGTGTTCATCGTAGTAGCCATCGCGGTGTTCCTGATACTTGTGCGCAAGCTTCGTGGCCGCAGCAAGTTTTTCGAAAGAATGAACGGCATTCTGGAGGGCTTCCTGGTAGGATTCAAGACCTTCTCGCAGGTGAAGAACAAGGTGTTGTTCCTTTTGTATTCCGTGATGATCTGGGTGATGTATATGCTGATGAGCTACTTTGTGCTCAAGGCTATCCCCCAACTGTCCCAGGCGCTGATGGCCGACGGCCTCTTCGTGGCATCGCTCGGAAACATCGCCTCGCTGGTGCCGGTGCCGGGCGGCATCGGGGCATACCACTACCTGCTTAAAGTATCGCTGATGGGGCTCTATGGTACAACCGACGAAATCGGCCTGCTGTTCGCAACCCTCTGCCACGAGCTCCACGCAGTGCTGGTTATCGTGCTCGGCGTCTGGTCCTACATCTTCCGCATCGTCATTCTCAAGAATGGCAATGCCCCGAAGGTCGGCAACGCTTCCAGAAAAAATTAGTATATTTGCGCACTTTTTTGCGGCCGGATTTCCGGCCCAGTCTGGTCCCTTAACTCAGTTGGATAGAGTAACGGTCTTCTAAACCGTAAGTCGTGAGTTCGAATCTCACAGGGACTACAACTTCCTTCCCTGTGTTTCGGCGCGATACGCCAGAGGGGTCTGGCCGGTGAGGCGGCGGAAGACAGTGAAAAAGTAGTCGGTGTTCTCGAATCCGAGGTTGAAGGCGATTTCCTTTATTTCGGAAGGAGAATTGGTGAGGAGTTCCTTCGCTTGGTTGATCTTCACGTTCAGAATGTACTTTGCCGGGGAGAATCCGGTGTATTCCTTGAAGGTCCGGCGGAAAGATGAGTAACTCACGAAGAGCTGGTCGGCCAGCGATTTGGGATCAATGGAGAACAACTGCTCGGCGACGATCATTTTGGCGCGGGCTATCATGCGGTCGGTGTTCGACTCCATGAAGGTCTCGTTCTTGTTGTAGTAATAAACCATACCCAGCAGCGAACATACAATCCCCGACAGGGCCTGCTGGAAGCCTGATTTCTGGCTTTCAGCGATATTGATGGCCTTGGTATAGCAGTCGGCGATGTCGTCGTGGAAAGATACCTTCATCACCGGCCTGTTCTTGCTGAAAAAACCCTTCTCCACCATAGTGTCTGCCTGGGTGCCCTTGAAACCTATCCAGTATTCCGTCCATCCTGTCTCAGGATCCGGCCTGTAATTGTGCCATTCGCCGGGGAACAGCATGATGACCGTTCCGGCAGAGACGCTAATCTTGCGCTCCCGCCCCAGAGTGTCACAGGAGAAGCTTCCGCGTCCGGATGTGATGTAAAGCAGCTGGTATTCGTTCAGCACGCGGCCCCTCTCCGGGGAGAAGAGATAGCGTGTAGGATGGTTGGCAGGGGGATATGAACTGTGTTCGGCGATTTCCTGCCTTCCGACGGAATTAACTGCAAGACCCCATTCCAGATCGAAAGGATTAACGGCGAGATATTTCAAATGAATAGAGGTCATTTCTCAAAGTTTTGTGGTCGCACTGCAAAGTTATAAAACAATTTGGAATAGATAACTTTGAAAACTGCATAATTAACCAACTATGAACACAGATCACAAATTTCTCGCTTTCGACCTTGGCGCCACCAGCGGACGCGCCATCGTGGGCGGTTTCGAGGACGGTAAATTCTCGATGGAAGAGATCCATCGCTTCCCCAACGGGGCCCAGGAAAAGTGCGGGCGTTTCCATTGGAACACAGACGAACTCTTCGGCCATCTGAAGGCCGGCCTCAAGCGTGCTGCAGAACTTGGCTACAAGATAGAATCCATAGGTATAGATACCTGGGGGGTTGATTTTGGAGCCATAGGAGCCGACGGAAAGCTTCTGGAGTGGCCCAGGGCCTATAGGGATCCTTATACCGAGGGCATCCCAGAAGAGGTGTTCGGAATCATCCCGCGCGACGAGCTCTACGGCGTCACCGGCATACAAATCATGAATTTCAATACCATCTTCCAGCTCTATGCGCAGAAGAAGGCCGGTTACGAACCCCTGCTCAAGGCGGACAAGATCCTGTTTATGCCGGACCTGCTGTCCTACCTGCTCACGGGCAAGATGGTATGTGAGTATACCGACGCCTCAACCTCCGGCATGATGAACCAGAACACCCGTCAGTTCGAGAAGCCCTTCCTTCAAAGATTGGGCATCAACCCGAATATCCTGCCAGAGATAGTGCAGCCGGGAACAAAAGTTGGAGTTTTGAAGAAGGAGATAGCGGACGAGACCGGCATCGGACAGGTGCCCGTGATTGCCGTAGCAGGTCACGACACCGCCTCTGCAATCGCGGCCGTGCCTGCCTCAAATCCCCACTTTGCATACCTTAGCAGCGGCACTTGGAGCCTGATGGGAATAGAATCGCCCCGTCCCCTCATCTCGGATGAAACCTGCCGCCTGAACTTTACCAACGAAGGTGGAATCGAGGGCACTACGCGATTCCTAAAGAACATCACCGGCATGTGGCTGCTCGAGCAGAGCCGCAAGGCCTGGGCAAAGGAAGGCCGCACCTACACCTATCCCGAAATCGAGGCCATGGCGAACGCTGCGGCTGGCTTCAAGGGCATAATCGATCCGGACGATCCTTCCCTCGCGAACCCCTCCGACATGCCCAAGGCCATCAACGCCCTGCTGCAGAAGGCCGGAGAGCCCGTGCCGGAGAACGATGCCGAAATGATACGCTGCATCTACTGCAGCCTCGCCGCCAAGTACCACGAGGTGCTGGAAATCTTGCGTGCGCAGGCATCCTTCACCATCGATACATTGCACGTAATCGGAGGTGGATCGGCCAACGACACTATGAGCCGACTCACCGCTCAAGCCACCGGCGTAAAGGTCGTGGCAGGCCCCACAGAGGCAACCGCGATCGGTAACCTGATGATGCAGGCCAAGGCCGCAGGCATAGTCCGGGACCGCTGGGCCATGCGTGAGATAATATCCAGAGAATTCAAAGTCAAAACATTTTAATATATGAAAGAAGCAAACATCCTGAGCGCCTACGCTTATGCGAAAGAGCGCTATGCCGCCCTCGGTGTAGATACCGACAAGGCTGTCGCCGAACTAGAGAAACAGCAGATCTCCCTGCATTGCTGGCAGACCGATGATGTCATGGGTTTCGAAAGCAATGCCGGCCTCTCCGGAGGCATCCAGACCACCGGTAACTATCCCGGCCGCGCCCGCAACATCGATGAGGTGCGTGCAGACCTCGAGTTCGTGAAGACCCTGCTCGCCGGCAACCACCGCGTGAACCTCCACGAGATTTACGGAGACTTCGGCGGCAAATTCGTGGACCGTAACGAAGTCGGCGTAGAGCACTTCCAAAGCTGGATCGACTGGGCAAAGGCCAACAACTTCAAGCTGGACTTCAACTCCACTTCCTTCGGCCATCCCAAGAGCGGAGACCTTTCGCTTGCCAACCCCGACAAGGCAATCCGCGATTTCTGGATCGACCATACCATACGCTGCCGCAAGATCGCGGACGCTATGGGCAAGGCCCAGAACGACCCCTGCATCATGAACATCTGGGTGCATGACGGGCAGAAGGATTACACCGTGAACCGCAAGAAGTACCGCGAGATACTTGCTGATTCCCTCGATACCATCCTGAAGGAGGATATGCCCGGCATGAAGAGCTGCGTTGAGGCGAAACTCTTCGGCATCGGCCTGGAGAGCTACACCGTCGGTTCGATGGACTTCTTCGAAGGCTACTGCGCATCCCGCAAGGTCATCTATACCCTCGATACCGGCCATTACGAGCCTACCGAGAACGTGGCGGACAAGGTCAGCTCCCTGCTGCTCTATGTTCCTGAACTGATGCTCCACGTCAGCCGTCCTGTCCGCTGGGATTCCGACCACGTGACTATCATGAACGACATGACCCTGGACTTCTTCAAGGAGCTCGTCCGTGCAGACGGTCTGCACCGCGCACACGTCGGCCTCGACTACTTCGATGCTTCCATCAACCGCATCGGCGCCTACATCATCGGCACCCGTGCCACGCAGAAGTGCATCCTCAGCGCCCTGCTCGAGCCCCTCGCAAAACTTCGCGAATACGAGGCCGAGGGCAAGGGATTCCAGAAGCTCGCCCTCCTCGAGGAGGCCAAGACCCTGCCTTTCGGCGCAGTGTTCGATTACTTCAACTTCAAGAACGGAGTTCCCGTCGGCGAGGAATTCATCCCGGCCATCGAGAAATACGAGCGAGAAGTTACCTCGAAGCGCTAAACAAAAAGAAGGCTGCCGGACGGGCAGCCTTCTTTTTTATATAGGAAGAAGAATTACTTCACATCTTCCCACTTGTATCCAACAAATTCGTGCTTTTCGTTGTAGACCTTGTCAACCTTGGTTACAAAGCCTTCAGCGTCCTTCTCATAAGCCTGGGTTGCAGACTTGTCGGAGTTCTCCCACTGGGCTTCGTCCAAAAGATTAACAGAAGCCTTGCCAAAGAGTCCGACCTCAAACATCCAGCGGTCAATACCTGCCTTGTCGTCGCAATCGGGGAAAACGTTACCAAGGTTCTTATCTTCCTTGAAGGACTGAATCTTATACTCTTCGGCACCATTCTCAAAACGTGAGAACTTCACGAGGTTACCGTTCTCCCAAACAAGATTGGACTTAACTTCTCCAGCCTTGTCGACCTGAGTAAGGTGACCATCCTTGTCATATTTGCAGTTGCGAACATCTCCCCAAGTGTCGGTATAGGTGGAAACGTAACCGTTGTCGCCAAGTGTGAACACATAGGGATCCTTTGCTTCACCTTCCTTTACATAAGCTGCGGTAATCTTCTTGCCTTCATAGGTGAAGGTCCAGCTACGGTCCGGACGGGTAACGGCTGCGATCTTGCCATCAGCATTGTAAGTGATGGTGAAATCGTCGCATTTGGTATCATCGGCGACACCATCCCAATAGACAATGAAGTGAGTCATGCGCTTGACAACTTTGTCTTCTTTGTTGTCATCGTCCTTCTTGCATCCAGTGAATGCAGTTGCTACAACTGCGAGGAGTGCGAAAGCATAAAAAACTTTTTTCATAATGATTTGTTGATTAAAAAGGTTAATAAATTATAAATTGTGTAAAACAGATTTCATGTATTCAATACCAATGAGCAGGTCTGTGCGGGAGTCATCAATACGGTTACGGCAGCGGTATTCGAATGTGGCTTTTCCGAGTTTGCAGGCTTTATAGAGTGCATTTGCCGACGTATAATTGCTTCCTTCATCAGTTTGGCCGATGTACCAGAACCTTTCGGTATCTACGGTAATATTTTCATTGATTTCCGCATTTTCGAAATATAGGGCGGAAAAGAGGGATTTTGCCTTGAAAACTGCTGTACCTGCCTTGCCGATGGCAAGAGCCTGCATCGCGGTGGAAGGGTAGATGTCCTTATAAAAGGATATCCACTCGTTCAGGTTTTTCTTTTCAAGGTCACAGGGAAGAAGGACGAATTTTTTCGTGGAGATTCCGCGTTGAAGTATGGAAAAGATGTCCTTTATGGTTCCGGCGTCCAAGCCATGATGAACGACATAAAGGGCTGTTCCTTCCGCCTTTCCAACACTGATATATCCAGTTGAAGTGAATACTCCATCTTCATTCAGAGTAATACTGTTCGATAGGTCAGGGGTTTTGTATGTCTTCTGCCAGGAGGTTTCGCCGGCCATAAGAGCCGAAAAATAAGGAAGGATCTCATCCAGAGCGGCTTTCCAATAGGAAGTGGAATGTCCACCGTCGCCTACCCTGTATTCGTGTTCGTAGCCATTGTCTCTCATCATCACGTGGAGATCATCATTGGCTATGAGAAGCTGCTCTTCATTGTCACCGCAGGTAAGAAACCAGTGAACTGATGAGTATTTGTCTTTGTTTTCTGCGGTAAACTGGTGCAAGGGACAATGCTCTTTGTAATAATCGGTTAGTCTTCCTTCTCCGCTTTGACCGACACCACCGAAAACACCACCCCACTGATTATCCCATCCGCTCTGCGACTCGGCCATATACTGCTCGTCCGTGCGGAAAGACATACTCAATGGCGCGCTCATGGAAAACAGTTCGGGATGCTTCATAGCTATCACCATGGCACCGAAGCCACCCATCGAATAACCAATGGTGCCTCTGTGCTCCCTGTCGGCAATCGTGCGGTATGTCTTATCGATGAATGGAATAAATTCCTGAACCAGCATGGACATATAGGGGTATTTACCATTGAACCTATCTACCCAGTAGGTGTTCCATCCATTAGGGAAAACATAGATTATTGGTTCCAGCCCTTGTTTTTCCAGATTCTTAATCTTTGGCTCGCAAGCCATGTATTTGCCGTTCCATGATGTGTTGTTATCACCATATCCGTGAAAACAGTACATCACCGGGTAACGTTTATCCGTGTCCGTATCATACCCTTCAGGAAGGAGAATATCATATTTGACCTCCCTGTTGAGAAGAGTGCTGGAAATACTGAGGCCTGAATTATAGCGGGTGAATGGCACAGGGTCTACGGGAGGAAGATCGTGCTCCTTGTTGCCGCATGCGCAAGTGCTGAGCAGTACGGCGAGAAAAAACAGGCCTAATCTACTTTTCATCATATATCACCATTTCTTGAGCGTTAATCTCATAATTCTTGTGAGGGTTCAATAGCTTCAGCGTCAACGTGTGGCGGCCGCTTCCGAAGCAATACTTCGAGAAGACCTCGTACTTGCGCGTGATGTAGTCGTACGGCATCACAAACTCTTCCACCAGCTCTCCGTCCAGGAAGGCCTGGAGGCGGGCACGGTAGTCGCTGTCATCGTGCCCCGTCTTCACCACGCTGCCTTCCACCACGATCGAGTTGCCTTCGAATTCAAGCGTCAGCGTGTCGGAGAAGCGTTTCTTGAGCACGACTTTTCCGACCGGTTCGATGCCTTCGAACGACTGCTCATAGCGCACTGCCACCGGTTTTTCAGTTGTAAAGATGAAATCTTTATCCTCTACGTTGCACCCGGCGGTCTCTTTCATCAGCCGCAGGTTCTCCTCGCAGGCCGTGTTGAGGCTGAGGGTGGTGTAGGGGAAGGGCAGGTCCGCGATGGCATCCGCCCCCCTGCGGTATTTCTCCGGGATGGCCTTGTAGCCCTGCATGACGCCCAGAATGCCTGCGGCGGATGCGGGGTTGCAGTCGGAGTCCTGTCCGCAGCGGGTGGAGATCTCCATCGTCTTCTCGAAATCCCCCTCGCCGTAGAGCAGGCCTATCACCACGTAGGCGGAGTTGATGACCGCGTCGATGTTGAAGCCGTTCCAGACGCCCTCGGGGCAGCCCACATCAAAGCTGTGGCGCTTGTCCACTTCGAACCAGCAGGCCTTCCAGTCGTTCGGATATTTGGCGTGGAATTTTATCACATCCTCAATGGCATTGCGGAACTTGGTGCCCTCGGGAATAGTCTTGAGGGCCTCGCGCACCAGGGTGGGGATATCGTCGCAGACATAGGCCAGAGAGTACAGGGCGCTCACGTACACGCCTCCGTACCAGCCGTCGCCGTAGTTCATTATGTGGCCGATGCGGTCCGCAATCGCGGCTGCGTCGTTCGGGCGTCCGGGAGTGAGCATGCCGATGAAGTCGGCCTCGATCTGGAAGTCGATGTCGTCGGCGTGCGGGTTGTATTTCCAGTAGCCGGATTCAGGCGCGCCGCGGCCGTTCAGGATGTTGTAGCGGGCGGCCTGGTTGGCATGCCAGAGCTTGTAGGGAGCGTTCGCAAAACGGTCGGCGAACTCGGAGGCCGGAGCCTCGATACCCAGTTCTGCCATCACCTCCAGGAAGGTCAGGTCCATATACACGTCGTCGTACAGGCCGGGATCCTCCACGAAGGTCTCGCTGATGTAGCTGTCGCTCCAGAAGATGGGTTCTTCATCCTGGATGAGCCCGCCCTTGAACTTGAATTCGGTGGGTCCGCCATAGGTGCAGCCTATGGTCTGCGCGAACCATCCTCCGCGGATGCGGTCCATCATCTCGTCTTCGCCCATGCGGACGGTCTGGCCGTACTTGAGGGAAGGGCCGGCGCAGGAGGCCAGAAGCAGGAGGAAAAGTGGTATAATTGTTTTCTTCATAAGATTCCTTCGTTTCACTCGGAATGACAGGTTAATTATGATAGTAAGAGTCCGGCGCAGGTTTTTCGGAATAATACTGTATTGCGTTGATTCTCAGCAGGTACTGGGCGGGGTCGGGATTGCGCCAGACCATCTTCACGTGGTGGCGGCCTTCGGGAAGCAGGTACTTCCACGCCGGCTCAAGCTTTCGGGAAGTCCCCTTCATTGGAAGGATGGATACCTGGTCGAGTTCGCCGTCTATCCAGACCTCTATCTCCGCCACATAAGGGTCGGCCTCCTCCGCCAGGGCGAAGACCTCGGAACCCACGTGCTTCTTGGACACACGGTCGGCGTAGCCCTTGCTGATGCCGCGCAGGCACACCAGGTTGCCCCAGATGCAGAAGCCGTTTCCGCTGAAATCGAATTCATACTTATCTTCCATCCAGGCATCTTTCTGGTCGCGGAAGATGGGATAGGTATTGGTGAAGTTCTGCTCGAGAGGCAGAACCTTTACGGGCGTGGTGGGGATGGTGACCTCGGTGTCGCCGATCTTGCCGCCGTTCTTCTCTATCAGCTGCAGGGCCTGGTTATATGAGTAAAGGGAACCCTTGGCCAGAGAGACGTCGGTGCCCTCGAAATCGAGGTCCCATATCTCGTCCAGAGGCTCGCGCCAGAAGGCGGGGATACCGCTCTTGCCGAGCATCACACCGAGCACGCCGCCCACGGTGGCGGGGTTGCAGTCGGAATCCTGCCCGCAGCGCGTGGCTATTTCCATCGACTTACCGAAGTCTCCCTCGCCGTAAAGCAGGCCCATAGCCACGTAGGCGGAGTTGATCTTGGCATCGATGTCGAAGCTCAGGAACACGCCCTTGGGGCAGCCGGTGTCCGAGCCCCACTTCTTGAGGATCTCGAACCAGCACTGCTTCCAGTCGCGCGGATACTTCTTATGGAGCTTGCGCACGTCGTCGATGCACTGGTAGAATGTGCTTTCGGCGGGGATGCCTTCCAGCGCCATGTCCAGTATCTTCGCGGGATCGTTCTCGATGAACGCGGCGGAATAGAGGCCGCCTACGAACGCGCCGCCGTAGAATCCGTCGCCGCTGTTCATGATGTGGCCTACCTTGTCGGCTATCTCAAGCGCCTGCTGCACCATTCCCGGGGCCATCAGGCCAACGAAATCGGCCTCGATCTGGAAGTCCAGGTCGTCGGCGTGAGGGTTGTTCAGCCAGTTGCCGGATTCGGGGGGCATGATGCCCTGCCGCACGTTGTAGCGGCCAGCCTGGTTGGCATGTGCCAGATGGTAGGGTGCATAGGCGAAACGCTTCGCGAGATCCTCGGCGCTACAGTCCAGGCCGAGCTGCTCGAACGCCTCGGCGAAGGTCAGGTCGTTGTAGACATCGTCGAAGAGTCCGGGCTTACGTATCCACCAGTGCTTCACATAGCCCCCTCCCCACGAAATCGGCTGATTGTCGGGGATGAGAGTGCCCTGGTGCTTGAATTCCGTGGGTGCGCCGTAGACCACGCCAATGGTCTGTCCGGCCCATCCGCCCATTATCTTGTCCATCAGCGCATCCTTCGTGAGGGTGGTCTCGGTGGACTTGGGAGCGGAACAGGCGGCAAGTGCGAGTGCGGCTGCGAGTATGATCCTATTTAGCTTCATATACCTCGAGCTCGGTTATGGAAATGAAGGCCGAAACAGCCTTGGTGTACTTGTGCCAGTGAATCAGGATGGCATCGTCCCCTATCACGCGCACCGCGGTGGTGGTGACTTTGGGGAAGGTGAAGATGAACTCACCGTTGTGAGGCTGGAAGAAGACTTCGTCGGTGGAAGGCCAATCGGGAGTGACCTTGGCATCCAGTGCCACCCAGTTGCCGTTTTCGTCGAGATACTCGGGATGGAGGTTGCTGTACCATCCGCCGAATTCCTCGAGAGGGCCGTAGTGGAAGGAGATCATGTCGGTGGTGACGGGCTCATTCCAGCGGTAGCCGAAGTAATCCTGTTTGGGAGCGTTCGACTTGCTGCCAAGGGAGTAGAAGGCTGCGCCGGGGCCGCCGACCACGCCGTCGTTGATCACGTCCACGGTGTAGGCACGGTAGCTAACGGGTATGGTGAGCCAGCAGGAATCCAGCGTGGCCCTGTCGGTCTCGCGGGTGAGGGCTAGTATCTCGGCCGCCTCGGGTGCTAGGTTGCGTCCGACCTTCTCGGGAAGGGTGAACGTGGCGCTCGCCTCCACGGGTGCCTTGAAGCGTGCCCTGGCGTTGATGGTGTATATCTTCTCGCCGTTCTCCTCACGCACCTTGCCGCCGCGGGCGAGGATGTTCTTCTCTGCCAGCACCACGGTGCGCTCGATGATGTCCTCGATGGAGGCATCCGGCATGTCGTAGCGGGTCACGTTGATGTAGCGGTCGTTGAAGGGCTTGGTCCAGTGGGGGAATTCAGCCGGCATGGCGCGGTCCAGCGGCACGCTGCCCACACCGTTGATGACGCCCAGCAGGCCGCAGATGGTGGCCGTCTGGTTGTCGCAGTCGAATCCAAGGGCGCAGCCGATGAGCAGGGTCTGCTCGATGTCGCCGCCACCGTAGAGGAGGGCCAGGATGCCCAGGGCGCCGTTCAGGTCGGCGTTCCAGATGCTGCGGGTGATGTCCGGTTCGTTCACATAGAGTTCGTCGGCAATCACCTTGCGGGAGGCCTTCCAGTCGTCGGGATACTGCTTCCACAGGGCGAGGCACTCGTCTATCACGTGGCGGAAGCGGTCGCCTTTCGGCAGATACCCCTTCGCGTGCTTCACCAGGGTGGGGATGTCCTTCTCGAAGAAGGCCTCGGAGTACATCGCACCGTAGACCACGGTGGGAGATGCAGCCCAGTCGTCGGAGGTGATGCGTGCAGCCCAGTCGGAGATGCCTGCGGCGTATGCCGGCATGCCGGGAGCGGTGTATGCCCATATCTCGTTGATGAGCTGGGGGTCGATCTGGAACCAGTGGGGGTTATAGCGCTTGTCGCCGGTGAGAGGCGGGGTGAAACCGTAGTGCATAAGGCCCAGGGCGGCGCGGTTTGCGAGCCAGACGCGGTCCCGAATGTGGTACATCCAGCCTTCCTTAACCTGCGCATACGTGATGTCGACGCCGTACTTCTCCATCATGAGAAGGTAGAGGTACTCCACGTCGGTGTCGTCGTCGGAGAAAGCTCCGTCCACGGCGGTCATCTTGCGGATGGCCTTGTTGAACACGAAGGGGCCTTCGCCGGGCTCGTCCACGAACTTGTTCTCGTATTCGAGGCCGTAGATGTTGCCCACCATCTGCCCTATCCACGCTCCGGCAATCTTGTCCTTAAGCTCGGTGCGGGTGATTTCCTTCTGCTGGCAGCAGGATGCCGCGAGCAGGATAATCGCGAGTATGCAAAGGATTCTTTTCATCGTTACTTAAGGTTGGGATTGTCTGCAACTGCGCTCTTAGGAATAGGAAGATTGTAGTCTTTTTCTTCTTTGACATCTTTGTTCCACCATTTGGCCAGATACTTGCCGAAGCGTATCATGTCCTGACGGTGCCAGCCTTCGACGGCCAGCTCGTGGGAACGCTCCTGGTAGAGGTTATCGAGGGTGAGGGTAGCTGCGGTGAAGGGAGCAAGGCCGGCGCGGGTGCGGATTTTCTGCAGGTCTGCATTGGCCACGACTTCGCCGCCCTTGTTCTGGCGGACCATCGCCTCGGCGTACATCAGAACCACATCGGCGTAGCGCATCAGGTAGAATTCGTTCTCCATGCCCACCTGGCCTCCTGTCAGGGTGCCGTCGGACTGATACTCCCACTTGCCTATACGGGCGCCCTGGAGGGCTGTGCGGTGAGTGGTGTATGCCTCTTCGGGCATGTCGGGATCTATTACATAGGGAACCGTAATGGTCTTTTCGGGATCGGAAGGATCCGGGATGTCGATTGTAAGGTCGTTGCCGGCGAGGTCTTTCATTTGTCCGAACATCCAGGTCCATGCCTTGCGCTTGTCTCCGGACTCATAGCTTGCCATGAAGTCCGGCTGCGCCACTATTCCGTCCCATGCGTTAGCGGGGATGCCGAGGGGTGCACAGAGAGCCACCGGAAGGGTGGACATGTGGATGAGGAAGGCGTAGTGGTCGGATACGGTGTAGACGGTGCTGTAGGGGATGGCCAGTATGCCTTCCTCGTTGAACTCGTTCTTCACCTTGAAAATGCTCTTGTAGTCGTCCACGATCTTGTACCAGCTGCCACCGTTGTTGTTGGTCATAATGTCCTTGCACGCCGCTGCGGCCTCCGCCCACTTGGGCGTGCCGATCAGGAACTGGGCGTTAAGGTAAAGTTTAGCGAGCACGAAGTTGGCGACGCCCCTGGTCACGCGTCCGTAGTATTCGGTAGTGGGTTCCACGGTAAGGTTGTCGATGTTTTCCTTGATTTCCGTTTCCACGAAATTGAAGATAAACGCGCGGTCCTTCTTCTCGGGATAGCCTTCCATCTTCTTGCTGACTGCATAAGGAACATATTCCCAATAGCAGATGGCCATGAAATAGTAGTATGCACGAAGTACCTTAACTTCGGAGATAACCTTGTCTTTGCCATCGAATTCCTTATTCACACTATTGAAGGTGTCCAGAACGTCGTTGCAGGCCGTTATGCCGTTAAAGCAGTACTCCCATGCGCATTCGAGCAGACGATTGCTGGAGGGGATGCTGTGCTGTTGCACCTCACGGTATCGGCCTTCGTCGTCCCATCCGCCGTTGGGGTTGATGGG
The DNA here is from genome assembly GCA_017427385.1 of Bacteroidales bacterium. Lineage (GTDB taxonomy): Bacteria > Bacteroidota > Bacteroidia > Bacteroidales > UBA932 > Cryptobacteroides. The sequence goes on along the minus strand of JAFRSW010000017.1, from coordinate 19,878 downwards.
AGTGCAGGCCTCGTCGGTTATCTGCATGTCGAAGGTCCAGTAGCTCTTCTCCGTTCCCCAGTGCTGGAGGGAGGTGTAGGCGCGGGCCGAATATTTGGCGAACTGCTCTTCGGATGTGAAGAAGCTCTCCTTGGCAATCTTGGAGTAGATTTCCTCGTCCAGATTGGTGCAGGCCACTGCTGCGGCCAGGCACATTACCATGTATAATATCTTTTTCATACCGCGTTCAGATTAGAAGGTTAAAGAAGCTCCGAGGGTGAAGGTGCTGGTGCGGGGATAGTAACTCATGCTTTCCTTGCCGGGGGTGAGGCCGCTGAGGCTTACCTCGGGATCCACGCCCTTGTAGCCGGTGATGCAGAGAAGGTTCTGTCCGGAGACGAATACCTTCGCCGCGTGCACAAACTTGTTCTTGAGAGGTACGTCGTAGGTAACCGAGACGTTGTCCAGCTTGAGGTAGCTGGCATCCTCGATATACTTGGACGAGTAGCGGATAGGACCGCGGAAGTCGGTGTCGTCAAGCCAGGAGCTCATAATGTTCTTCAGTCCTATGCTGCCCAGGTTCTCGTACTGAGCCCTGTAGCCGTTGAATACGAGGCCGCCGATGGAGCCGCGCAGGGTGGCGCTGAAGGTCCAGTTCTTATATTTCACGGTGTTGCTCCATCCGAGGGTGACATCCGGGTAGGCGGAGCCTATCCTCTGCCATTTTGTCTCGTTGGTCTTACCCATGAATTCGTCTTCAAAGTGATCGTTACCGTCATCTCCTACTCCTGTCCAGCGCGCCGCGTAGAAAGACCCCAAGCTCTCGCCTTCGATTAGGCGCTGCAGATAAGCTCCCACAGGGGTGGCTACCCAGCCGATATGGTAATCTTCATTCTTAAACTCGTCGTTGGTGAAGGAGATGAGTTTGTTCTCGTTGTGCGCCGCCACCAGGCTGGTGTTCCACATTATGTCCTTGGTCTTCACGGGGATGGCATAAATGGAGAGCTCTATACCTGTGTTGCTGATGGAACCCACGTTGGTAAACAGCGTGCCGTAGTCGTACGGAGGCACGGGCACGTTGTAGTCGTACAGCAGGTCGGTGGTGAGGCGGTAGTAGTAGTCGAGCGTGCCGCCGATGCGGCCGTCCTTAATGGAGAAGTCCACACCAACGTTGAACTCGCTCTTGCGTTCCCATGCGAGGTCGGGGTTGGAGTTCGATGCCGGAGCATAGGACTTGACCCACTTGCCGTCGTAGAAGAAGTTGGTGCCGGAGCTCATGAGCATCAGGGACTTGTAGTTGCCGAAGTCCTGGTTGCCGGTGACGCCGTATCCGGCGCGGAGTTTGAGCTCGCTCAGCCATTTGATGCCCTGCATCCAGGGTTCCTTGCTGATGCGCCAGCCTGTGCTGATGGCGGGGAACCATCCCCACTTGTGGTCGGCACCGAAGCGGCTGGAGCCGTCGCGGCGGAGCGAAACGGATGCGAGGTACTTCTCGTTCCAGTTGTAGATAACGCGGCCGAAGAAGGCGATGTAGCGGCTGGAAGAGCGGCTGGTGTACATCTCAGCCATGCCTTCCTGCAGGGCCTTGCCGGCGCTCATGTTATTCCACTTATAGAAGTCGGTGTCGAAGCCGTAGTTCTGCATCTCCGTCTCCCAGTTCATCTGCTGCTGCCAGGTGTATCCGAGTATGCCCTGGATGGAGTGCCCCTCATAAGTCTTGGAGTACTGCAGGGTGCTCTCCCACTGGAAGTTGGTGTACTGGTCGGCGCTGGACTTGGCTATACCCTGCTTTCCGGTGTTACCGGGGTAGAAGGATGTCTTGTAGTCCTGGCTGAAGTATTTCTCGTCAGACCAGTTGAAGAAGTTGTCCCACTTGAGTCCCTCGATGGGAAGGATGTTGAGGGTGGCGCGTGCGTTGGCGCTCAGGTAGCCTGTCTCCTTGTTGGCATAGTGCTCCTTGATGAGGGCCACGGGGTTGGTGTAGTCCACCTCTGGCACCGTGAAGTATCCGCCGTATTCCTTGGCAGTCTCGTCGTAGATGGGCTCGGTGGGGTTGTGGATGAAGGCCTGGTAGAAGGCGCTGTAGTTTGCCGGGCTGGACTTGCGGCGGGTGTAGCTGAGGTTGTAATCCAGATCCAGCCAGCCCTGGAGGGCGCTCTGGCGGATGTTGGTCTTGAACAGCCACTTGCTGGCCTCGTTGCCTATCTGCAGGCCCTGGTTCTGCTCAACGTTCAGCACCGTGCGGTGCGAGAACTGTTCCGTGCCTCCGGACACCGCCAGGTTGTGCTTGTGGCTGAACGGAGTGCGGGTGATGGCATCGAACCAGTCTGTATCGGCCCCGTAAAGGTTGATGGTCTTCGCAGGAGCGTAGTTCTTGATGGTATATTCGAACTCCTTGGCGGTCATCGGCCTTGCGCGGGCGGCCACGGTCTGCACGGACACCTGGCCGTCATACTGGACGGAGGTGTTGCCGCTGCGGGCGCGCTTGGTGGTGATGATGACCACGCCGTTGGTTCCGCGGGTACCGTAGATAGCTGCCGCCGAACCGTCCTTCAGCACGTCGACGGATTCCACTTCCTGGAAGTTGATGCTGCGGATATCCGCGTCGATAACGCCGTCGATGATGATGAGCGGGCCCTGCCCTGCCGCGAGGGTGTTGGTGCCTCGGAGCAGGAACTGGAAGGATGCCTCAGGGTCGCCGCCGTCCGGGTTGACGACGGAAAGACCTGCCACCTTGCCCTGCAGCATGCCGCCGGCGTTGGTGAATGCGCCCACGTCGAGGTCTTCCGCCTTCAGGCTGGCCACGGAACCGGTGATTTCCTTCTTGGTGGTCTTGCCGTAGCCGATGACCACGGTCTCTTCCAGCATCATGGACGCCGCTGCGGGCAGCACTGCATCCAGCACGCTGGCCGTGCCCACCGTGAGGGTGAGGTCGTCGTAGCCGAAGAATGCGAAGGTGAGGGTGTTGCCGCTGGCTGCCGCGATGGTGTAGCGGCCGTTGCCGTCGGCAACCGCCCAGGCGCCGCTGGCGTTGTTCAGCACCGTCGCTCCGGCGAGAATCTCGCCGTCGTTGCCGGTGATGCGGCCGCTGACGTCCTTCGTCTGCGCTGCGGCCGTAGCCCCTGCAAGCAGCAGGCACAGCGCAGCAAAGATGTTGATCAGTCTTTTCATATCGTCAGGTTTACTTTATCTCGTCTCTGGTAGGGATGGAATTCTGGGCTCCGGGCCTGGTTACGGTGATGGCCGAGGCCTTGGTGGCGAACTTGGCCGCCTCGGTGAGGCTGAGGCCTTCGGAGAGGCCCACGCAAAGGGCGCCGCAGAAGGTGTCACCTGCCGCTGTGGCATCCACCGCCTTTACCTTGAGCGAAGGGATCATCTCGGCCTTGCCGCCCTTGAACACCAGCGAACCCTTGCTTCCAAGGGTGACCACGAAGTCCTGCACGCCGTAGCCGCGGAGCACCTCCACCGCCTGGGCGAGGCTGTCCTCGTCGATTATCTCCTGCCCGCTCATCGAGGCAGTCTCGGTGCGGTTGGGTGTCATCAGGGAGATGTATTTGAAGAGTTCCTTGGGTAGTTTGCATGCCGGTGCCGGGTTCAGGATCACGTAGACGCCGGCCTCGTGGGCTATCTTCGCCGCGCGGAGCACGGATTCCACGGGAATCTCGAGCTGGAGGATGAGGAAGCCCGCGCTGCGGATGACGTCGGCCACGCTGTCGATGTCGGCAGGGGTGATGTCGCCGTTGGCGCCGGAGGCCACCGAGATGCAGTTCTCGCCGCTCTCGTCCACGAGGATGAGGGCCGTGCCGGATGCCTTTTCGGAACGCATCACGTGCGAGATGTCTATACCTTCTTTCTCATAGCCTGCAAGGGCGTTGTCGCCGAAGATGTCGCGTCCGACCTTGCAGATGAACTCCACATCGCCGCCGAGGCGCTTGGCCGCTACCGCCTGGTTTGCACCCTTTCCGCCTGGGCCCATGTAGAAGACGCCGCCGGTCACGGTCTCACCGGGAACGGGGAGGCGGTCTCCCTTGATTGTCATATCGGTATTGCTGCTGCCGATAACGAGGATTTTCTTGTTCATATTGGTAATTGTTTGATTATATGCTTACTAACGCCAACGAATTTATGAATTTGCCCGGGAAGAGTTTACCGGGCTGATTTAAAAAATGGTATGAGATTGCTGTTTTTTTTGCGCAAAATTTGCGCTATTTGGGTCTTACTACGGAATCTCCGAGTATCACAGTAGGCATCAGGCGTATCTGGGAATTGGCCGTCCGGTCGTCCGGCTGGGCAAGCATGTCGCATAGGATCTTTACAGCAAGCTTGGCCATATTCTCCACCGGCTGGCTCACTCTCGTGATGGGCGGAGTCAGGTAATCCATATACATATTATCGTCGAACGACACCAGAGATACGTCTTCCGGAACGGAGAACGGAGACTCCCTCAGGGCGCGCAGCGCGCCCAGCAATATGGTGTTGCTCAGGGCGAAGATGGCCGTCGGCCGGTTGCTGCCGTTCAGCAACACCTTGGTCTCGAGATATCCGTTTTGAACCGAGAATTCGTTGCCAACCACGCGGATATTGTCGTTCAGGCTGGCGTCTTTCATCGCCTGCATGTATCCGTTCACGCGCTCCTTGTTTGGCATGGAGTCCCGCTCGCCCTGGATGCATGCGATGCGTTTGTGCCCGGCCTCTATCAGCAGGCGCGCTGCGTCGTTTCCGCCCTTGAAGTTGTTTGTAGATACGTAGGATAGGGGAGAATGCTCGTAGTAGCGGTCCACCAGCACCACCGGAATCTCCCTGCTTATCTGCTCCAGGGTTTGGGGTTTGTCGCCGCAGGGAACGGCGATAATGCCCTCCACGCGACGCAGCAGAAGGTCCCGCGCCGCCTCGTCCAGTCGAGTCTCGTCTTCCATCGTGTCCATAAGGATGGCGGTGTATCCGTTCTTGTAGAGTTCAGGCACTATGCTGCCGGCCATGTCGGCGAAGTAGGGGTTGGCGATGGACGGGAGCAGCAGCCCCACCATTCCGGACCCTCCCCGCCGCAGGCTCTGCGCCGTGAACGGCGGGATGTATCCGGATGCCGTCACCTCCGCCATCACCCGCTCGGCCGTTCGGGCGCCGATGCGGTATTTTTTTGCCTGTCCGTTGATTACCCGGGACACGGTCGTGATCGAGCATCCGCAACTCGCGGCAATATCCTGCAGTTTGATTTCCTTCATGCTGACAAATATAATAAAATTTGCGCAAAGTTTGTGCAAATAAAAAACCAGAATAATGCTTATATTTGTATCCATTATGCGAACACTTTTCCTCACCAATACTCTTACACGCAGCAAGGAAGTCTTCAAGCCTGTGAATCCGGGGCATGTGGGCATGTATGTCTGCGGACCTACCGTCTATGGAGACGCCCATCTGGGCCACGCCCGTCCCGGGGTCACATACGATGTGCTTTTCAAACTCCTCCGCCATCTCGGCTACAAGGTGCGCTATGTGCGCAACATCACCGACGTGGGCCATCTGGAGCATGATTCCGATGAGGGTGAGGACAAGATTGCCAAGAAGGCCCGACTGGAGCAGCTGGAACCTATGGAGGTGGTGCAGGCCTATACTCTGCGCTACCACGAGGCCATGCGCAAGCTGAACGTGGCCCCTCCTTCCATCGAGCCGCGCGCATCCGGGCACATAGTGGAGCAGATAGAGGCCATCAAGAAGATCCTTGAGGCTGGATATGCCTACGAATCCAACGGCAGCATCTACTTCGACGTGCAGAAGTACAATCAGGACCATCACTATGGCATCCTCTCCGGCCGCAATCTGGACGATACCCTTGAAGGCACCCGCAGCCTCGACGGCCAGAGCGACAAGCGAGCGCCGTTCGATTTCGCCCTCTGGAAAAAGGCTGAGCCCGAGCACATAATGCACTGGCCGTCCCCCTGGAGCGAAGGCTTCCCCGGCTGGCACCTCGAGTGCTCGGTGATGGGAGAGAAGTACCTCGGCGAGGAGTTCGACATCCACGGCGGCGGCATGGACCTGATGTTCCCGCACCACGAGTGCGAAATCGCCCAGAACGTGGCCTCCCGCGGCACCCAGGGCGTTCATTATTGGGTGCACAACAACATGATTACCATCAACGGGCAGAAGATGGGCAAGAGCCTCGGCAACTTCATCACCCTGCCGCAGCTCTTCGCCGGCGACCATCCCAAGCTGGACCGCGCCTACAGCCCGATGACCATACGTTTCTTCATCCTCCAGGCCCACTACCGCGGCACGCTGGATTTCAGCAACGATGCCTTGCAGGCCTCCGTGAAGGCATACAAGAAGGTAATGGCGGCCGCAAAGGACCTTTATGCGATGGCCGGCAAACACGCTCCGGATCTCCCTTACGGAGAACTCTCGGATGCCGTTGCGCCTGACACCTGTCCCGCGGTTCTGCCGGAAGTGAAGGCCGTTTTCGAGGGAGTTTACGATGCCCTCTGCGACGATATGAACACCCCCGTGGCTATCTCCCACATCTTCGAGGCCGTGCGCATAATCAATTCCGCCAAGGCCGGGCAGATAAAGCTCGCCGCCGGCGATGTGGATACGCTGGTGCAGATATTCGATGACATTGTGTTCGGAGTTCTCGGCCTTCGCGATGAGGAAGCCGCCGAGGCCGGTTCCGGCAAGGTGGTGAGCGGCCTGATGGATATGGTGCTCGCCGAGCGTGCTAAGGCCAAGGCCAACAAGGACTGGGCTACTTCGGATGCCATCCGCGATGCGCTGAAGGCCCTCGGTATCACCGTGAAGGATACGAAGGACGGCGTAGAATGGACTATTGAGTAGCCTATGAGATTTATCAGTTGGAACGTGAACGGCCTGCGGGCCGTGGCCGGCAAGGGCTTTGCGGACATTTTCGTGGAGTTGGACGCCGACTTCTTCTGCGTGCAGGAAACCAAACTCCAGGCCGGGCAGATCGATATGGAATTCCTGGGTTATACCTCCTATTGGGATTATGCCGATAAGAAAGGCTACTCCGGCACGGCAATCTGGACCAAGCACGTTCCGCTTTCCGTATCCTATGGCCTAGGCGAGGATGAGCACGACCACGAGGGCCGCGCCGTGACACTGGAATATCCTGATTTCTACCTGGTCAATACCTACGTTCCCAATTCCCAGGACGGCCTTCGCCGCCTGGATTACCGCATGCGCTGGGAGGATTCTTTCCGCGCATACGTGTCGAAGCTAGCCGCCAAAAAGGGCGTTATTATCTGCGGAGACATGAACGTCGCTCACGAAGAGATCGACCTCAAGAATCCGGACACCAATCACATGAACGCCGGTTTCTCGGATGAAGAGCGCGGAAAGATGACCGAGCTTCTCGGCGCGGGATTCATCGATACCTGGCGCAGCCAGCATCCGGAAGAAGCCAAATACTCCTGGTGGAGTTATCGCATGGCTGCGCGCGAAAGGAACGTGGGCTGGCGTATAGATTATTTCCTGGTTTCGGAAAACCTCGCTCCCCGCATCGCCTCAACCGACATTCATAACGAAATATTCGGTTCCGACCACTGCCCGGTGGAACTGATTCTTCGGTAGCTCCTCTGATTATCAGGCACTTAAAAGAAATCGTCTGGTGCGTTTGCACCAGACGATTTTGTGTAAACCGCTGAAAATCAAGCCTACAGATCCATTAGCTGATCCTGAACGGCTTCGTCCTTGCGGCCGACCACGATATCCTGGTAATCGGCAAGGCCGGTACCGGCGGGAATCAGATGGCCGCAGATGACGTTCTCCTTCAGACCCTCGAGGTGGTCGACGCGGCCGCGGATGGCGGCTTCGCTGAGCACCTTCGTGGTTTCCTGGAAGGAAGCTGCGGAAATGAAGCTGTTGGTACGCAGAGCTGCGCGGGTGATACCCTGAAGCATCAGGCGTGCCGTTGCCGGTTCTGCCGGACGGGCGGTGAGGCCCTTACGGCCCTGACGTTCGAGGGAGGCGTTCTCGCTGCGCATGTCGCGTGCGCTCACGAGGTCGCCCATCACATAGCGCTCACTGTCGCCGGGCTCGAGCACGAGGAACTTGCCGTAGATGGCGTCGTTGACGTCCATGAACAGGCTCTTGTCCACGAGTTCGTCCTGGAGGAATTCAGTGTCGCCGGGGTTGGTGATTTCCACCTTGCGCATCATCTGGCGTACGATGATCTCGAAGTGCTTGTCGTTGATCTTCACACCCTGCAGGCGATACACGGCCTGAACTTCATTCACAATGTATTCCTGGGCTTTTACGGGGCCGAGGATGTTGAGAATGTCGCTCGGGGACACGCCACCGTCAGACAGCGGAGTGCCGGCCTTCACGTAGTCGTTCTCCTGCACGAGGATCTGCTTGGTCATAGGCACCAGGTAGTGCTTTTCGATGCCGCTGCGATTCTTGATTGTAATCTCGCGGTTACCCCTCTTCACCTTGCCCATGATGACCTCGCCGTTGATCTCGGAAAGGATGGCAGGGTTGGAAGGATTGCGGGCCTCGAAGAGCTCGGTGACTCGAGGCAGACCGCCGGTGATATCGGATGCCTTGCCGATTGCACGGGGGATCTTGATGATGATGTCGCCCACCTTCACCTGTGTGCCGTTCTCGACGGTGACGTGTGCGCCCACAGGCAGGTTGTACTGCCTCAGGGTGCTTCCGTCCTCACCGAGGATGACGAGGGTCGGGTTCTTGGTCTTGTCCTTCGATTCGATGATCACCTTGTCGGTGCTCATACTGAATTCGTCGGCATTGTCCTTGCGGTAGGTCACGCCCTCGATCATGTTCTCGAAAGCAACCTTACCCGCAGTTTCGACCAGGGTGACAGCGTTATAAGGATCCCATTCGCAGATGCGGTCGCCCTTCTTCACCTTGTCGCCTTCTTTCTTGAAGAGGATGGCTCCGTAAGGGATATCGTACTGTGAATAAGCGTATCCGGTATTCTCGTCAACGATGCGGAGTTCGGTCATGCGGCTGACCACGACGGTTTCCGCGCCTTCCTCACCGATCCTTTCGATGGTACGGAGTTCCTCGAACTGGAGCTTGCCGTTGTACTTGGAATCGATGCTGGAATCTACCACGGAACCACCGGCAGTACCACCGACGTGGAAGGTACGCAGAGTCAGCTGGGTACCGGGCTCACCGATGGACTGTGCTGCGATAACACCCACAACCTCACCCTTCTCAACCATGCGGCTGGTGGCCAGGTTGCGGCCGTAGCACTTCGCGCACACGCCGTGACGGCTCTCGCAGGTCAGAACGCTGCGGATCTCCACCTGCTCGATGGGCAGGGAGTCGATGAGCTCGGCCTGCGCCTCGCGGATTTCCTCGCCTGCATGCAGGATGAGTTCTCCGGTGAGAGGGTTGAAGATGTCGTGTACGGTGGTGCGTCCGAGGATGCGCTCGCCGAGGCTCTCGACCACCTCATCCTTATTCTTGATGGCGGTGGCGATAAGGCCGCGGAGCGTGCCGCAATCCTCTTCGGTGATGATCACGTCGTGCGATACGTCCACAAGACGCCTGGTCAGGTAACCTGCATCAGCGGTCTTGAGGGCGGTATCGGCCAGACCTTTACGTGCACCGTGGGTGGAGATGAAGTATTCGAGCACCGTCATTCCTTCCTTCAGGTTGGAGATGATAGGGTTCTCGATGATCTCCGCGCCGGCAGCGCCGCTCTTCTGGGGCTTGGCCATGAGGCCTCGCATGCCGCAGAGCTGCTTGATCTGCTGGGTTGAACCACGGGCACCGGAATCGAGCATCATGAACACGGGGTTGAAGCCCTGCTGGTCGGCAGAAATCTGCTTTGTGACTATGCCGGTCAGCTTGTTGTCGATGCCAGTCCAGAGGTCGATGACCTTGTTGTAGCGCTCGTTGTTGGTAATGAAGCCCATCGCGTAGTTGTTCTTGATATCGCCGACCTGCTTGTATCCGGAATCGATGAGTTCGTCCTTCTCCTTGGGGATGATGACATCGCCGAGGTTGAAAGAGATACCGGCACGGAATGCCTGGTCGTAACCGAGGTTCTTGATATCGTCGAGGAACTTCGCGGTGCGGGTCACACCGGTGTTCTTGATAACGAGTGTGATGATGTTGCGCAGGGCCTTCTTGCCGAGAACCTCGTTGACGTAGGGAACTTCGTCCGGAACGTACTGGTTCACGATTATGCGGCCTGCGGAGGTCTTGATGATCTGGGTTCCCTTGGATGCATCCTGCTTGTCCACAGGCACGCGGACGTTGATTTCCGCATGCATGTCGATGACCTTTTCGTCATAAGCGATGATGACTTCCTCGGGGCCGTAGAACGTCAGGCCCTCTCCCTTTGCACCGGGACGGATCTTGGTGATGTAGTACAGACCGAGCACCATGTCCTGTGAAGGAACGGTGATAGGGGCTCCGTTTGCAGGGTTGAGGATGTTGTGGCTACCGAGCATGAGCAGCTGGGCCTCCATGATCGCGGCGTTGCCGAGGGGGAGGTGAACTGCCATCTGGTCACCGTCGAAGTCCGCGTTGAAAGCGGTACATGCGAGAGGGTGCAGCTGGATTGCCTTGCCTTCGATCATCCTGGGCTGGAAGGCCTGGATACCGAGGCGGTGGAGGGTAGGTGCACGGTTGAGGAGCACCGGGTGTCCCTTCATCACATTCTCGAGGATGTCCCATATGACGGGGTCCTTGCGGTCGACTATCTTCTTTGCGCTCTTCACCGTCTTCACGATTCCGCGCTCGATGAGCTTGCGGATGATGAACGGCTTGTAGAGCTCCGCTGCCATGAACTTCGGCAGACCGCACTCATGCATGTTGAGCTCGGGGCCTACGACGATAACGGAACGTGCGGAGTAGTCCACGCGCTTACCGAGGAGGTTCTGGCGGAAGCGGCCCTGCTTTCCCTTGAGGGAATCGGACAGGCTCTTGAGAGCACGGTTGCTCTCGCTCTTCACGGCGGAACTCTTCTTGGAGTTGTCGAAGAGGCTGTCGACGGCTTCCTGGAGCATGCGCTTCTCGTTGCGGAGAATCACTTCAGGAGCCTTGATCTCTATGAGTTTCTTGAGGCGGTTGTTGCGGATGATCACGCGGCGGTAGAGGTCGTTGATGTCCGAGGTGGCGAAGCGGCCGCCGTCGAGGGGGACCAGAGGACGGAGATCCGGCGGAATGACCGGGATCACCTTCATGATCATCCATTCGGGACGGTTTACGCGCTTGCTCTCCTGGAACCACTTCACGACCTGGAGGCGCTTCAGGATTTCGGTCTTGCGCTGCTGCGATGTCTCTACCAGCATCTTCTGGCGGAGCTCATAGCAGAGCTGCTCGGGATCTATTTCCTTCAGCAGGTCGTAGATACCCTCCGCACCCATCTTCGCAATGAACTTGTCCGGATCGGAATCCGGGAGGTTCTCGTTGCCCGGCAGCTTTGCCAGCACGTCCAGGTATTCGTCCTCGGCGAGGAGCTCATACTTGGGAACGTCGCTCGCACCCTGGCGGGTGACGATGTACTTCTCGTAGTAGATTACCGATTCGAGCTTCTTGGAAGGAAGTCCGAGTACAGCGGATATCTTGTTGGGAGCGCTCTTGAAATACCAGATGTGCGCTACGGGAACGGTGAGGGAGATGTGGCCCATCCTTTCGCGGCGGACCTTCTTTTCGGTAACCTCGACTCCGCACCTGTCGCAGACTATGCCGCGGTAGCGTATCCTCTTGTATTTTCCGCAATAGCACTCGTAGTCCTTGGTGGGGCCGAAAATCTTCTCGCAGAAGAGACCGTCACGCTCGGGCTTGTATGTCCGGTAGTTGACGGTTTCCGGCTTCAGGACCTCTCCACAGCTCCTTTCGATGATATCTTCGGGAGATGCGAGCGAGATGCTGATCGTCTGGAAATTGCTCTTTACCTTATTGTCTCTGTTATTGAAATTAGGCATATTCCTTTTATATTATCCGTTATACTATTCCAACGTAACCTTGAGACCGAGACCGCGGAGCTCGTGCAGCAGCACGTTCAGCGATTCGGGTATTCCTGCAGGCGGCATCGGGTCACCCTTCACGATGGCCTCATATGTCTTGCTGCGTCCGGTCACGTCATCGGACTTGACTGTAAGGATTTCCTGGAGCACATTGGCTGCGCCGAAGGCCTCGAGGGCCCAGACTTCCATTTCACCGAAGCGCTGGCCGCCGAACTGGGCCTTACCTCCGAGAGGCTGCTGGGTGATGAGGGAGTAGGGACCTATGGAACGGGCGTGCATCTTGTCGTCGACCATGTGGCCGAGCTTGATCATATAGATGACGCCGACGGTCGCGGGCTGGTCGAACCAGTCGCCGGTGCCGCCGTCGCGGAGCCTCGTCTTGCCATAGCGGGGAACGCCTGCCTTGTCGGTGTAGTCGGCTATCTCCTCGTTGCTTGCGCCGTCGAAGATAGGGGTGCTGAACTTGACGCCCAGCCTCCAGCCGGCCCATCCGAGCACGGTTTCGTAGATCTGACCGAGGTTCATACGGGAAGGCACGCCCAGAGGGTTGAGCACGATGTCGACCGGAGTTCCGTCCTCAAGGAACGGCATATCCTCGCGGCGGACGATCTTTGCCACGATACCCTTGTTACCGTGGCGTCCTGCCATCTTGTCACCGACGGTGATCTTACGTTTCTTGGCAACGTAGACCTTAGCGATCTGCATCACGCCGTTGGGGAGGTTGTCCCCGACCTTGATCTGGTCCGTCTCCCTCTTGCAGACTGCCGCCTCATTCTTGAGAGTGATGCAGTAGTTGTTGATGAGGTCGCGGATCAGGGCGTTGGTGTCCTTGTCGGCGGTCCACTTGCCGGTGCCCACGTTATCGTATTCGATGTTCGCGAGGGTTTCCTTGGTGAACTTCTTGTCCTTTGCCACCACTTCGACTCCGAAGATGTCGAACACGCCGGCGCTCTTCTTGTCTTTGGTGAGGATTTCGAGTTTCTTCAGGAATTCCGCGCGGAGTTTCTCGGCCTTGGCCTTGAATTCCGCCTCGCGGATCTCGATACGGGCCTTGGGATCGTTCTTTGCAGAGCTCTTCTTGCCGCTTTCTTTCTGGCGCTTGGAATAAAGAGCAGTTTTGACCACGGTGCCGCTGAGGGAAGGATTCGCCTTGAGGGACGCATCCTTCACGTCGCCGGCCTTGTCGCCGAAGATGGCCTTGAGGAGCTTTTCTTCCGGAGAAGGATCGCTCTCGCCCTTCGGGGTGATCTTACCAACCATGATATCGCCCGGTTCGATATGGGCGCCGATGCGCACGATACCGTTCTGGTCGAGATCCTTGGTTGCATCTTCGCTGACGTTGGGGATGTCGGAGGTGAGTTCCTCCATTCCGCGCTTGGTGTCGCGCACCTCGGTGAGGTACTCGTCCACATGCACGGAGGTGAGGATATCCCACTTCACCATCTCCTCGCTCAGCACGATAGCATCTTCGTAGTTATATCCCTTCCATGGCATGAACGCCACTTTCAGGTTGCGTCCGAGCGCGAGCTCGCCGTTCTGTGTCGCATAACCTTCGGTGAGAACCTGTCCCTTCTCCACCTTGTCGCCCTTGCGGACGATAGGAACGAGGGTAACGGTAGTGCTCTGGTTGGTCCTGCGGTAGTTCGGGAGCTTGTAGATCGTCTCGTCCGGAGTGAAGCTCACGAAAGCTTCATCCTCGGTGCGGGCATACTTCACGTGGATCTCGTTGGCATCCACATAGGTAACCTCGCCCTTGCGCTCGGCCACGAACTGGGTGCGGGAATCCAGGCAGACGCGCTCTTCCAGTCCGGTGCCCACGATGGGGGATTCGGGCTTGAGGAGAGGAACTGCCTGACGCATCATGTTCGCGCCCATGAGTGCACGGTGAGCATCGTCGTGCTCGAGGAAGGGGATGAGGGAAGCTGCCACCGAAGCCATCTGGTTCGGAGCTACGTCCATGTAATCCACTTCTTCCTTGGTAACCACGGGGAAGTCTGCCTCCAGACGGCACTGGATGCGGTCTTCGAGGATATTGCCTGCATCGTCCATCTTCACGTTCGCGAGGGAAACGTACTTGTTCTCCTCGTCCTCCGCGGTCATGTAATGGCAGCCTGCGGCGCTGAGGTCTACCTTTCCGTTCTTCACATCGCGGTAAGGAGTCTCGATGAAGCCGAGGGAGTCGATACGTGCATATACGCAGAGGGAGCTGATCAGACCGATGTTCGGTCCTTCAGGACTTTCGATAGGGCAGAGGCGGCCGTAGTGCGTGTAGTGCACGTCGCGGACCTCGAAGCCTGCACGCTCGCGGGAAAGACCTCCCGGACCGAGTGCGCTGAGACGCCTCTTGTGCGTGATTTCGGCCAGCGGGTTGGTCTGATCCATGAACTGGCTCAGCTGGCTGGTGCCGAAGAAGGAATTGATGACGGAAGAAAGACCCCTGGAGTTGATGAGGTCGGAGGGAGTGAACTGCTCGCTGTCGCGTACGTTCATCCTCTCGCGGATGGTGCGAGCCATCCTGTTGAGGCCTACGCTGAACTGGTTTGCGAGCTGCTCGCCCACGGTGCGAACGCGACGGTTGCTCAGATGGTCGATATCGTCCACGGTGGCCTTTCCGTTGATGAGACGGATGAGGTACTTGACGATTTCGATGAAGTCATCCTTGGTGAGCACCCTCAGGTTCTCGTCCGTACTCAGGCCGAGCTTGCGGTTGAGACGGAAGCGGCCCACATTGCCGAGGTCGTAGCGCTTCTCGCTGAAGAAGAGCTTGTCGATGACGTCGCGGGCGGTGTTCTCATCCGGCGGTTCGCTGTTGCGGAGCTGCTTGTAGATGTAGTTCACAGCCTCGATCTCGGTGTTGGTGGGATCTTTCTGGAGGGTGTTGAATATGATTGCGTATTCGCTTGTGCTGGCCTCGTCCTTCTGCAGGAGGATGCTCTTCACGTCGGTGTCGAGGATGGCTGCGATGGTCTCATCGTCAAGCACGGCATCCCGCTCCACGATGGGCAGGGTGCGCTCGATCGGGATGACCTCGCCGGTATCCTCGTCTTCGAAGTCTTCCGTCCAGGTCTTGAGGACCTTGGCGGCGAGACGGCGGCCTTCATTGGCCTTCAAAGTCTTTTTGTTCACTGCAACTTCGTCCGCGAGGTCGAAGATGTTGATGATGTCCTTGTCGGAGTTGAATCCGATGGCCCTCAGCAGAGTGGTCACAGGGAGCTTTTTCTTACGGTCGATGTAAGCGAACATCACGTTGTTGATGTCGCTTGCGAACTCTATCCAGGAACCCTTGATGGGGATGATCCTCGCGGAATAGAGCTTCGTGCCGTTGGCGTGCATGGTCTGGTCGAAGAACACGCCCGGGGAACGGTGGAGCTGCGATACGATGATGCGCTCCGAACCGTTGATGACGAATGTGCCGCCCGGAGTCATGTAGGGGATGTCGCCCAGGTACACATCCTGCACCTTGGTGTCGAAATCCTCATGCTCCGAGTCGGTGCACGAAAGGCGGAGTTTTGCCTTCAGGGGAACACTGTAGGACAGGCCCCTCTCAAGACATTCCTCGATCGAATACTGCGGCGGATCGACGAAATAGTCGATGAACTCCAGCTTGTAGCTGTTCCGCATGTCCTCGATGGGGAATATTTCCTGGAAAACCTGATACAGACCTTCGTTCTTCCTGCTTTCAGGAGTGGTTTCGAGCTGAAGGAAATCCTTGAAGGACTTCAGCTGAACCTCGAGCAGATCCGGATATTCCAGTATTTTGGAGCTTGCGAAATTAATTCGCTTCGGTTGGGTCTTTTTTGACATAAATCTGCCTTAAGGAAATAAATAATGTTTAGACGGAAAAAAGGTTTAGAGCCTATTTTCCCCGGCTCTAAACCTGTTTTGTCCCTTGCTAGGGAGGGGGCGAAGTTACTTAACCTCGACCTCTGCGCCGGCTTCCTCGAGGGTAGCCTTAAGCTGCTCAGCCTCGGCCTTGGAGACCTTCTCCTTAACAGCCTTGGGAGCACCGTCCACAAGATCCTTTGCTTCCTTAAGTCCGAGACCAAGGGCTTCCTTGACGACCTTGATCACCTGGAGCTTGGCCTGACCTGCGCTGGTGAGGATCACGTCGAACTCAGTCTGCTCTGCGGGAGCAGCGTCTGCGGCTGCGGCGGGGCCTGCTACTGCAACAGCGGCTGCTGCGGGCTCGATACCATATTCTTCCTTGAGGACCTTAGCAAGTTCCTGAACGTCTTTGACAGTCAAGTTTACCAACTCTTCTGCAAGTGCTTTTACATCTGCCATAATTGTTTGATTTTTAAATTGTTATTATTGTTATTACTGATTTTTTTCTTCGAGGGTCTTGACAACGCCGGCGATGGTCTGTCCGCCGCTCTGCAGGGCACCGAGAACATTCTTGATCGGGCTCTGGAGCATTGCGATGATGTCGCCGATGAGTTCTTCCTTGCTCTTGATGGAAACGAGCTCTTCGAGCTTGTCAGCACCTACAAATGCGCATTCCTGAACATATGCACCCTTGAGAGCGGGCTTGTCGCCCTTCTTCTGCCACTCCTTGATGAGTTTGGCAGGAGCGTTTGCGGATGCGGTGTACATGATTGCGGTATTACCTACGAGGGTGTCCACGAGGGCCTCGAGTTCCGAATTGCCGGATGCCTTGAGAACGTGGGTGAAGAGAGTGTTCTTCACGACGCTGAGCTTGATGCCCTTCTCAAAGCACTCGCGACGCAGCTTGCTTGTCTGTCCGGCATTGAGTCCGGCGATATCCGTGATGTAGAAATTGGGATATGCCTTCAGCTCTTCCGAGATAGTCTCGATAATCTGATTCTTAAGTTCTTTCTTCATAATTCCCAATTGTTACTCGGCACCGTTGAGGAATGCCTTGAGGTCAACTTTAACGCCGGGGCTCATCGTGGTAGCGAGAGCGCAGCTCTTCATGTAAGTACCCTTGAGGGCCTGAGGTTTGAGTTTGGAGATCGCATTCAGCACCTCTGCAGCGTTCTGATAGATCTGCTCGGGAGTGAAGGAGACCTTGCCTATGCCAGTGTGCACAATGCCGGTCTTGTCGACCTTGAAGTCGATCTTACCGCCCTTGACTTCCTTGACGGCGTTACCGATTTCCATGGTAACGGTGCCGGTCTTGGGGTTAGGCATGAGGCCGCGGGGGCCGAGGATCTTACCGAGGGCACCGACCTTCGCCATAACGGAAGGGGTGCAGACGATGACGTCGATGTCGGTCCAACCGCCCTTGATCTTCTCGATGTATTCGTCGAGACCTGCATAGTCGGCTCCTGCTGCCTTTGCCTCGTCCACCTTGTCGGGGGTGCAGAGCGCGAGAACGCGCACGACCTTACCGGTTCCGTTAGGGAGGGTGACAACGCCGCGGATCATCTGGTTGGCCTTACGGGGGTCAACGCCGAGATTCACGGAGAGCTCGACGGTCGCGTCGAACTTGGTATAAGTAATATCCTTCAAAAGAGCGCACGCCTGTGCGAGAGGATAAACCTGGGTGTGGTCGAACTTGGCCATCACCGCTTTCTGATTTTTCGTAGCCTTACTCATAGCGTGTGTTCAATTAAAGGTCCTTGGGGAATTCACCGGTGACGGTGATACCCATACTTCTAGCTGTGCCTGCAACCATCTTCATTGCGGATGCAATAGTGAAGCAGTTGAGGTCCGGCATCTTTCCTTCTGCGATAGCCTTTACCTGGTCCCAGGTAACGGAAGCAACCTTCTTGCGGTTAGGCTCACCGGAGGCCTTGCTTATCTTGGCGGCTTCCTTGAGGGAGACTGCCACAGGGGGCTGCTTGACTTCGAATGTGAAGGATTTGTCGGAATAGACTGTGATAACCACAGGGAGGGTCTTGCCTGCCTGGGCCTGCGTGGCTGCATTGAAAGCCTTGCAGAAGTCCATAATGTTCAAGCCTTTGGAACCGAGGGCCGGTCCGACCGGGGGCGCAGGATTAGCTGCTCCGCCTTTGATCTGGAGCTTGATAAATCCGGTAACTTCTTTTGCCATTTTTACTTGTTATTCTTTAGTTACTTGTGTAAAGCTGAGTTCGAGCTGAGTCTTACGGCCAAAAATGACCACTATAACCTTGACTTTGCTCCTGTCTTCCAGAATCTCGTCCACAGTGCCGCTGAAGCCGTTGAAAGGTCCGTCGGTGATCTTTACGGATTCTCCGATTTCGTAATTCACCACGGTTTCGGCTGCGTTGTCGATGTTTTCGTCCTGGACACCGAGAATCCTCTGCACTTCGTCCTCACGGATAGGTACGGGGATCCTTTCCACCTGAGTGCTGCTGATCGTTTTCTTTTCTGTCAGGAAGCCGGACATACCGGGAACAAGGTTGCGGATGATGTTCTCGAGCATCGGGCTGAGGGTTGCCTGGATAAGTACATAGCCAGGGAAGAGCAGTTTGTCGACTGCCTTTCTCTTGCCGTTCTTTGTAACTATTTCCTTCTTGACAGGGACCAGTACCTGGCCAACCTGGTCGGCAATTCCACTCCGCTCAATCTCTTTCTCGAGATATTCCTTTGCCTTGCGTTCCTTTCCGCCTGCTGCCCTCAAGACATACCATTTCATTTCAGCCATCGCGGTAAAAATTTACAGTGTGTAGATCAGGGTCATCAGATGCTGGAAAGCATAGTCGATTATGAAGAGCATCAGCGCGAGGATGACGGTAGCCACCATGACGAGCAGTGCAGAACCCTGCAGCTTGTCCCAAGTGGGCCACGTAGTCTTCTTGACGAGCTCTACATAGCACTCTTTTAAGTAATTGATAAACTTTCTCATCTTTACATTTAATTGACGCCGGAAGTTGGAAGCGGAGATCGGCGTCTTTTAAACATTTACCAAATCGTAACCTTTGATATTTGCAGGGGAAGCAGGAATCGAACCCACATTGACGGTTTTGGAGACCGCTGAATTACCATTATTCTATTCCCCTAAAAAGTGGGCGCCCCTGTGAGGGGGAACCCACTTGAGTGTAAGAATCAGGATTAGTCAAGAATCTTGATAACCTGACCTGCGCCAACGGTACGGCCACCTTCGCGGATAGCGAAGCGGAGACCCTCGTTAAGAGCAACAGGAGTGATGAGCTGCACGTTGATTTCCACGTTATCGCCAGGCATCACCATCTCTACGCCTTCGGGGAGCATGATCTCACCGGTAACGTCGAGGGTACGGATGAAGAACTGAGGACGATACTTGTTGTGGAAAGGAGTGTGACGGCCACCTTCTTCTTTCTTCAGAACGTAGATCTGACCAAGGAAATGGGTGTGAGGGGTGATGGAACCGGGCTTTGCGATAACTTCACCACGCTTGACCTCTTTCTTGTCGATACCACGGAGGAGAAGACCGACGTTGTCGCCTGCTTCGCCCTGATCGAGGAGCTTGCGGAACATCTCGACGCCAGTGACGACGGTGTTCCTGGGTTTGTCGTTGAAACCGACGATTTCGGCAGGATCGTTCACGTGAACGGTACCACGCTCGATACGTCCGGTAACCACGGTGCCACGGCCGGTGATGGAGAAGATATCCTCAATAGGCATGAGGAAAGGCTTCTCGTTCTCACGGACGGGGATAGGAATGTACTCGTCAACGGCGTTCATGAGTTCCATGACCTTGTCTTCCCACTCGGGTTCTCCGTTGAGGGCGCCAAGGGCGGAGCCGCGGATAACGGGAGCGTTGTCGCCGTCGAAGTTGTACTTGCTGAGAAGGTCGCGGACCTCCATCTCTACGAGGTCGAGCATCTCGGGATCGTCCACGAGGTCAACCTTGTTGAGGAACACCACCATCTTAGGCACGTTGACCTGGCGGGCCAGGAGGACGTGCTCGTTGGTCTGGGGCATGGGACCGTCAGTTGCTGCCACTACGAGGATTGCACCATCCATCTGGGCGGCACCGGTAACCATGTTCTTCACGTAGTCAGCGTGGCCGGGGCAG